>NZ_JBNTKB010000005.1:0-262367 GCF_051195155.1 Halobaculum sp. P14 | reverse complement strand
CCGCCCTCCACCCTCCCCGCCGCCACCCACACGGCACCCCCGCACCCACACACTTCCACGCCTCACCACGCCGCCACAGCACCCCGCACCACTCCCCGACACCCGACCCTCACCTCGACGCTCCCCCGCACTCAACACTCCCCAGCCCGCCCAACCACACCCCCTGCACGTTACACACCGCGTTCCGGTCCCGCACACCACCGGATTTCGCGAAATAACCGCATCCGGTAGTGACTACTTCGTGGTTCGCCCGAACGACACGAGAAAATAGCGCAGCTGGCCGATATCGTAGGGTTCCGTTACTCCTCGTCTCCGAGTCGGACGCGGACGAACTCGTCGGTGACGTTCTCGACCTGTTCCGGTCGGACGTCGAGCGCGTCCACGTCCGGGTCCGACGCAGCTTCCATCCGGGATTCGACGTCCGTCTCCGGTTTGAGCCGCGCGGTCCCGTCTTCGATTCCGGTAATCTTCCCGAGCGGTTCGCCGTTGTAGTCGACGACCGGCATGCCGACCTCTTCCTGCGTGAAGTGCTCCATGTCGAACGGATGCTCGCGGCGGCCGGAAAAATCTACTCGCCGTCACCGGAATCGGCGTGGACTGACCGGCAGCGCTCGATGGGCGCAGTTCCGCCGGGCAAATGCTTATCGGGGTGAACCCTGTGGCTCACGTAACCCATGAGCAGCCTGGACGTGCTGGTTGTCGGCGGTTCGCCGCCGCGTTCGACAGTGTCACGGCTGCTCCGGCAGGAGCGCCCTGGGTGGTCCGTGACGGCGACGACCGCCGCCGACGCTGCGTCCGCCCTCGACGACGCCGACTTCGACTGTCTGCTCGCCTCCGGAAGCGACGCGGCGGGCGCAGCACCGGTCCGCGAACTCGTCCGGGGCGACGCGGGTCCGCCGCTCGTGGCGTGTCACTCCGACGGCGGCTTCACGCCGACCGAGGCCGTCGACGCCGGCGCGGCTGACGTCGTCGACCTCGCGGTCGTCGAGTCCGCGCCGGAACCGCTCGTGCGCCGAATCGAGGGCGTCGTTGCGAGCGACGCGGCTTCCGGCCGTGCCCGGTCGTCGGTCGCCGATGCGGACGCCGAAATCCCCGACCTGCTGTCGACGCTCGTCGACTGCGACGACGAGTTCAGCGCGGCGCGGTTCGCGGTGGAGACGCTGGTCGACCTGGTGTCGGCGGACGCCTGCGTCGTCTGCGCGGCCGAAGACGGAAGGTTCCGGCCGCGCGCGGCTCACGTCGAGGGGTTCACCGACGCCGAACTGCGCGGGACGGACGCCGGCCCTCCGGGGAGTCGTTCGCGGACGGCGTCTTCGACCCGGCGTCCGAGGACAACGCGGTCCGCGTCGTCTTCGTCGACGGCTCGACCGCGTCGAGCGTCGCGTCCGACCTCGTGTCGTCCGGCAGCGTCGCCGCGCTCGCCGCCGACGGCGAGTCGGTCCGCGAGACGTTCGTTTCGCTCGTCATCTGCGGGCGCGCCGTCGAGCCGGCGATGCGGCTCGCGAGCCACTACGGCGACCTGGCGGAGCCGCCGGTGGTCGTCGGCAACGCCGGCTTCTCGTTCGAGGACACCCACTTCCTCCCCATCTGACTCCGGGAGGGCGACGGCGCCACGTTCGACCTGACCGTGGAGTCGCAGTCCGTCGAGCCCGGCGGCATCTACATCACGCGGGGGTTCGTCGACTCCGAACTCTGGGGCGTCCCCACCGACGGAACCGTCTCCGGCGAGCAGCTCAGCGAGTTCCTGCACCGCGAGACCGTGACGCCGTTCGACGTCGACGGCGAGTTCCACTGGCCGCAGGACGTCGACGGCCTCCTCTACCCGTTCGTTTGAGCCCGCCGTCCGGCCGCGGCGGCCGGCTACGGCTCAGACGCGTTCGAACATCTCCGCCGGCGTCTCTACGACCTCGCCGTCCTCGTGCCGCAGGTGCCGCGCGGGCAGAACGTCCTCCGTCAGGGACTCTGAGAGGCGCTCTTCGACCGTCTCCCCGCGGACGCGCTTGCGCGGGAGCGTGACGTCGCCCGTTTCATCGACGTTTCGCCAGTCACCAATTATTCCTTGTGGCGGCTCGCAGCGCGGTCGGGCGTGCAGCGGTGGAGTCTGCTCTCGGTGTTGCGCCCGGCGAATACCCTTTTGCCGTTCTTCCGCGACAGCGGACCCATGGAGAGCACTGTCTCGCTCGTCTGCGGCGACGACCGGACGTCGAACGTCGCGGCCGCCCTCGACCGGGTCTGCGACGACGTCGCGGCCGCGCTCCCCGCCGACGCCGACGTCGTCGTCAAGCCGAACCTCGTGAAGCCCCGGCCGCTCGCGTGCACCCACGTCGACACCGTCGACGCCGTGCTGTCGTTCTTCGAAGAGCTCGGCGTCGCCGAGTTCACGGTCGCCGAGTCGTCGGCAGCCAGAATTTCCGCAGGCATACTAGCAGCGTATTCGTCCCGTTTCCTTATATTGACCGGCTCTGTTGAAATCCTCAGAGAGTTACAGGTTCGCCCGGTAGTTTGACTGGATGCAGGCCCTCCCGAAGTCGCGGTTACTCCGGTTTGTTGAGCAGGCGTATCACTTAGCTCGGCGAGCTGTCGCTCGGTACTCCTCGAAGTTCTCGAAACGCCGGTACACACTCCACCAACACATCGTTCTGCTGTGTCTCAAGGTTCGGAAGAATACGACGTACCGAACGCTTCTCGACGAACTCATCGAGATGCCCCGGATTCGGAGAGCCATCGACCTTGAGGAACTCCCGTCGCCATCAACGCTGTGTAAAGCGTTCAACCGACTCAATATGGCTGTCTGGCGTGTCCTTCTCAATCTCTCGGTCACACTCCTCCCGACCAACGGCGTCGTCGGGATCGACGCCTCCGGGTTCGACCGAAGCCACGCCTCGAAGCACTACACGAAGCGAGCGAAGTTGACGATTCAGCAGTTGAAAGTCACGCTTCTCGTAGACACGAGGTCGAACGCGATTCTCGACGTACACGTGACGACGACGCGAAAACACGATTCGCAGATTGCGCCGTCGCTCATCAAGCGAAACACCGGAGAAGTAGCGATTCTCCTCGGCGACAAGGGATACGACGACCAGAAGATTCGCGCGTTAGCCCGTGAAACTGGTGTTCGTCCGCTTATCAAACACCGCGAGTTCTCGTCACTCCACAAAGCGTGGAATGCTCTACTGGATGCCGACCTCTATGGTCAACGGAGTCAAAACGAAACAGTAAACTCTCGCTTGAAACGGAAATATGGCGCTTTCGTCCGCTCACGGCATTGGTGGATGCAGTTCCGTGAAATTGTTGTCGGCTGTCTCACTCACAACCTCGACAAAGCACTCTAAACGTACAATATAAGGAAGCTTCTCTCAAGTCCCCGAAATTTCTAGCCTATTGAACTGGCGCTTATAAAGAACCACCAAGAGACCGAAGCCGATGAGTGCAGCGAGTATCCCGGGAACAAGATAGACGATGTTTGGGGAGCAACTGCCGCCCGCACCAGCAGGATTCGCACACATTTGGCGCTGGTAGGCGTACCAAATTGCGATACTCCCGCCGAAGATACCGAGTGCGCCCATGGCCTGTAGAAGTCGTTTTCTCATAGTCGTGGATTCAACGCACGGTACCAAATATCTTGTAGACGGACAATTGCCGGTTTGACCAATGCGCAGCTCAACCAACCTGGTTCAGTAGGAAAGTTGTCGAGCTAATAGGATTTCAACAAAGCCTATTGACCGACATACCACAACTCCCTCGATTATTGCGCTTTTCAGTCGTCAGCGACTTCGATAGCCCACGAGAGTGTCTCGCAAAAATATTTAACCAGTTAGACAGTCAAATCTCTGTAACTGTGCTCGGTACTACTGACGAACTGGACGATCCACTCCGCGTCCTCTACGTGAACTCCGATCCCGCGTTCGCGGAGTTGGTTCAAACCAAACTCCAACAGACGAGTACCGAGATCGACTGTATACCTGCCGACGGTATCGACGGAGCACTGCACCATCTTGCTACGGAACGAATCGACTGTATTGTAACGGCGTACTCGCTCGAAGATTCCGACGGTATCGGGCTTACGGAGTCGATTCGCCAGCAGAACGACGATATCCCGATACTCCTCTTTACTGGACAAGGGAGTGAAGAAATCGCGAGCAAAGCGACTCGTGCCGGCGTCTCGGACTACATCCCAGTCCGATCGGAGCGTGATAACTTCACACTACTCGCGGCCCGCATTCGAACGCTCACGAAGGCTGCTCGTAAACAAACGGAGGCCGAGCAGACCAAACGGCGCTTCCGACGAACGCTCGAGCGCGCAACTGACGCGATTTACGCCGTCGACAGCGACTGGCGCATCGAGTATATGAACGGGAAAATGGCCGAGCGAGTCGACCGTGACCCGGACGCAGTCGTCGGACGAAGCATCTGGGAAGAGTTCCCGTCGATCGTCGGAACGGAACTCGAAGACAAGTATCGAACGGCGATGGAGACTGGTGAACCAGTATCGTTCGAACAGCATCTGGAAGAGCCATTCGACTACTGGGTCGAAGTGCGAGCGTTTCCAGAAGACGACGGGCTGACCGTCTTTTCGCGTGAAATTACTACCGAGCGAGAACGGGAACTGAAGCTAGAGCGCAGTGACGCGATTTTGGAGAACATCCACGACGTCGTGTTCGTCCTCGACGAGCAAGGTGATATCGAGTTCGCGAATACGGCTGCAAAGTGGTTGCTCGCTGGAGATCAGTCGGCCCAGCTCACAGGACAACAGCTCGAAACGGTCGTCGGTGACCGCGTTAGCAATTCCGATATAACGCGATTCTCCCAGGCAGTCGAATCGACGCTCGACGAGATCGAGAGCGATGGTGGGTCCACCGGGTTGTACGATGCAGACCTCCAACTCGACGTCGTGGCCGGGACCAGCGAGCGGACATTCGACGTCCGAGTAGCCCCGTTTCAGAGTCCCAAAAGTAAGCAGGTGCTCGTTGTCGCTCGAGACGTGACCGAACAAAGCGAGGTAAGGCGCCAATTGGAACGAGAGCGGGACGCACTCCAGGACCTCCAGGCGGTCATGGCAGAAAGCGATGTCTCGGCCGAGTCGCGCCTCCAGAATCTCCTTGAAGTCGGTTGCCAGACGCTCGGGCTCGAAATCGGCATCATCTCGCGGATTGAGGACAGCGACTACACGGTCGAAGCAGTGCATGCACCAGAGGCTGATATCGAAGCTGGCGATCAGTTCGATCTCGAATCGACGTACTGTGCGGAAGTCGTCGGCACGGATTCGGTCTGTTCGTTCGTCGACGCCGTTAGCGACGGGAAAGAGACGCATCCTGCCTACCGTGAGTTCGAGTTAGAGTCGTACATCGGCGTGCCACTCGTCGTCGATGACACGCGGTACGGAACCGTCAATTTCTCGAGTCCGACGACACGAGTCGCGCCGTTCGGAGCGCTCGAACGAACGTTCGTCGAGCTGGTCGCACAACTCGTGAGTACCGAACTCTCGCGTCGTCGTGACCGTGCCGAACTCGAACGTCAGGGGTTCCTCTTCGACCGCGTTCAGGACGTCGCAAACATCGGTATCTGGGAACTCGTCCCATCGAGCGGCGAACTCACCTGGTCTGACGGGGTCCGCCAGATCCACGGCGTCGACGAAGACTACGAGCCCTCCCTCGACGGCGCAATCGAGTTCTATCACCCCGACGACAGAGAGACGATTACCGAAGCGGTCGACCAGGCAATCGAAGATGGGGAGCCCTACGACCTCGACCTCCGAATCGTTCGACCCGACGGCGAGGTGCGTGACGTTCGGGCGTGGGGGGAATACGTTGAGGACACACCACGGGGTGACTCAGTACTTCGAGGCGTTTTTCAGGACATCACGGAGCGAGAAGCGGAACGCCGGAAGCATCGAGAACTCGCGGAGGAATACGAGGCGTTGCTCGAAACGTCCGGGGACGCGATATTCTTGCTCGACGTCGATACCGCTGGTGAGGACCCATCATTCGAGTTCGCCAGACTCAGTCCCGGATACGAGTCACAGACCGGACTTACAACTGAGGAGGTCCGCGGCAAGACCCCACGAGACGTGTTTGGCGACCAGGAGGGTGCTGAACTCGAGGCCAATTACACTCGTTGCGTCGATCAGGGTGCCCCAATCTCGTATCGCGAAGAACTCGACATCGGTGACGGTGCTCAGTTCTGGGACACCAGCCTCGCACCGGTCGTCGTCGATGGCGAGACTGTTCGAATTGTGGGTATCGCTCGAAACGTCACCGAGCAGGTCGAACGAGAGCGCGAACTCGAGGCGACGAACGAGCGACTGGAATCGCTCATCGGGGCCACGCCACTCACCGTCATGGAAATCGACACCGATGGCAACGTCATCCGTTGGAATGACGAGGCCGAGAATATGTTCGGCTGGTCGCGAGACGAAGTGCTTGGCGAGTCCAATCCGATTGTTCCGGACGAGCAGCAGGAAGAGTTCGCCTCACACAAGCAGCGCGCCTTGAGTGGCGAGCGGATTCGGGCGAAGGAGATACGGCGAGAGACGAAAGACGGAGACGAACTGGACCTGCTCTTGTCGGTCGCGCCGATTACAGATGTCGACGGGGAAGTCACGAGCATCCTTGCCGTCTTAGAGGACATCACCGAACAGAAAGAGTTAGAAGCTCGCCTTCGATCGCTTCAGAATACCGCACAGCAGCTTAGCGGCGCTGAATCAAGCGACGAGATCGGAGCGATTGCCGTCGATGCCGCGGCTGAGATACTGGACCTCGATGTCACCGGGATCTGGGAATACAACGAGCGAGAGGACGCGCTCGTTCCGATCACGGAAACGGCCGCAGCACGAGACCTGTTTAGCGAGTCTCCCCGGTTCACTCCTGGAGACGGCCTTGCTTGGGACGCGTTTGAGTCCGGAGAAACTCAGGTATATGATGATGTCCAGGCTGAGGGGCAACCCCACAATCCGAACACAGAGATACGGAGTGAGATTCTCGTCCCACTGGGTGAGTATGGGCTCATGTCGACGGGGTCAGTTTCCACGCAGGTCTTTTCTGAGATGGACGTCGACCTGTTCCGGATTCTCGGTGCGACTGTCGAGGCAGCACTCGCACGAGCGAGCAGGGAGGAAGAATTACATCGACAGAACGAGCGACTCGACCAGTTCGCGAGCGTCGTTGCCCACGACCTTCGGAACCCCCTATCCGTCGCAAAGGGATTCCTCGATATCGCAGCGGAGACCGGGAACGCGGAGCACTTCGAGAAAGTAGAATCCGCACACGACCGAATTGAACGACTCGTCGAGGACCTCCTGACGCTGGCACGTGGGGAGACGAAGATCGAGGATGCGGAAGAGATCGACCTCGAGAGTATTACGACGGAGGCGTGGGGATACGTCGATACTGAGGAGGCGACGCTTTCAGTTGCAGATGGAATTCCGACAGTCACCGGGGATGCAGGGCGGCTGACCCAACTCTTCGAGAATCTCTTCCGAAATGCAATCGAGCACGGTGGTGCCGATGTCACGGTGACCGTGGGTGGATTAGACGGAGACGATGGATTCTACGTTGAGGATACCGGCAGCGGGATTCCCCAAGAGAAGCAAGAGGACGTGTTCAAACACGGCGTCACGTCCAGCGAGGGGGGAACCGGGTTCGGGCTCTCGATTGTGGCCGACATCGCGAAGGCGCACGGTTGGACAGTTTCGGTGACAGACGGAAGCAATGGCGGGGCACGGTTCGAGTTCAAGCGGTCGAAATAGCACCCGTTGTCAGTGAGCAAACCGTGCCTGCGGTCTATGCATTGAGAGAACCAGTCTCTACTATTGATTCGAAATTCTTCCGTATAGCGATATACGATTCATCAGTCTGTCCAGGGACACCGCGGCCAAAATGTGTCGTCATCCCACCGACACGAACTGTCGGAAAATTCCGAGAAAACGCCTCGGTTCGAGGGCGCGGCTCAGACGCCGAGCGAGTAGATGTTGGCTTCGTACGTCTCTCGGACGTTGTCCCCCCAGTTGTGGGTGTAGGTGTCGATGATGTCGTCGGCGACGTCGCCGCGGAGGTACTTGACGACGCCGCGCTCGCCGGTGCGGTCGCGGAGATGCGTCGTGAAGAAGTGCCGGAAGTAGTGCGGCGTGACGTTCTCGGCGGCGCCGGCGCCCTGCTCGTACCACCCCATCTCGGTCGCGTGCTCGCGGACGACGCGCTGGACCTGCTCCGGGGTGAGCCGCTCGCCCCACCCGCTCGCGGTGCCGACGAACAGTGGCTCGGCCCGGGAGAGCGCGTCCGGGCGGACGGCGAGCCACCGCAACAGCGTCCGCTCCAGTTCGGCGTCAACTGGGACCACAGTCCCGCGTTTCCGCTTGTTCGACGCCGTCCGCTCCTCGCCGTTGTACCGTTCGCCGACGGTCGGTTCCGCGGCGACGTACAGCGAATCCGGCCGGCCGTCGAGCTGTGCACGGCCGCCGAGCGCGTAGCCGTCGACGTCCCGGGACAGCGTGAGGTCCCGGAGGTCGAGGTTGCAGAGCTCGCCGACGCGCATCCCGGTTTTCAGCAGCGTCACCACGAGCGCCCGCTCCAGCGGATGCCGGATTCCGTCGACGAACGTCCGCATCTGCGGCACCGAAATCTCGCGCCGCGTCGGGTCCGTGTCGATGCGTTCGTCGAGTTCCTCCATCACGAGCGCCATCGGGTTCGCGTCGAATGCGCCGACCTGCGTCATGTACGCGAAAAACCGGTGGAGGTAGGCGGCGTACGTCGCGACCGTCGAGTCTCCGAGCTCGGAGTCGCGACGGAGTTCGTGGACGAACGCCATGCAGTCGCGGTGAGACGCCGCAGCAGGGGCCACGGGCTCGCCGCGAGGGTTGCGGTCCCCGTCGCCGAGGAAGTCGTCGAATCGGCGCAGAACCCGGTCGTACTCCCGACGCGTCCGGTCGCTCTTGCCGTGGAACTCCATGTCCTGAAGGAAGTAGCCGACCGGGTCGTCGGGGTCGACGGCGTCCGCGCTACTCATCGGTCACCACGTAGCCGCCGTCGCGACCGCTGTACCGAACCGTCCCGTCGTCCTGCAGGTCCGCCATGGCCTCGTCGAGCCGGTCTTCGAGGTCGCCGGCGACAGCCTCGAGCAGGTCGTCCCACGACATGGCACCACGCTGACGGAGAACCCCGAGGACGCGGTCTTCGAGGCCGCCACCCCCAGGGTCTTCCCCTTCAGAACCGTGCTCCGTTTCCGCGGCCTCGCCGCCGGACTCGTCGGCGTCGAGGTTCAGGTCGTGCCGGCCGGCCTGCACCATCGTCCGGACGAACTCCGACTGGCTCATCCCGAGGTCGTCGGCGTCGCTGACCCACTCGGCCTTCTGGTACGCCGGAAGCCGCACCCGGACCTCCGTCCGTTCGGTGTCCGCATCCGTCATACCATCGGCGACGACCTCCGGCTACTTCAATTCCACCGAAAATAGTCCTATCTCACTAAGACTGGAGAGTGTGTCTAACAATGCGCTGTTCTTCTCCACTCGATATTGTCTTTCGTCTTGGCTTCCACTGTACCACGCCTTTCTCGACAGCTTCGATGACGCGGTTTCCTGTCTTTCAAAACCGGCTGCCTCGTCGCGGTGGTCACGCCGGGCTGGGCGTCTGGACCGTCGAGATGTACGACGTGAGGTCGGTGGTCGTGATCATTCCGATGACGGTACCGTCGTCTTCGACGACCGGCATGTGGTGGATGCCGAGTTCGACGAGTCGGTCGGCGACGTTTCGGATAGAGTCGCCGGCGGCGGCGGTGGTGACGTCGACGCTCGCGTACGCGGACACCGGGGTCTCGTCTTTGGGTTTGCGCTCCGCGACGATCTTGACGAAGTCCGTCGTCGTCAGGATGCCTTCGAGTTTCTCGTCTTCGTCCACGACGACGACGGAGCCAATGTCGTTGTCCAACAGTACCCGTGCGGCTTCCTCCACGAGTGTGTCCGGCGTGACCGTGTGAACGTCGCTGGACATGAGCTGGGCCACGAAAATATCGTCAATATCGTCCATACGCACACCGGGCGCGGCGGCGTGATAAGACTTATCGTGCCATCTTCGGCTCCCTCACCGGAAACTACGCATACGCCCAACAACCCGACCGACGGACTAGCGATTGGCGCCGGTTTTCCGGTTGTAGCGCCGCAGATTCGACGAATCCGGAGAACGATTCCTAAGTAGAACTCGGAACCGAGTACGTATTTGTGATTGATGCGAGACCAATAAACACCATATCGCGATATCATCGCGGGCGCGGATGTTGGGCCTCAGGGAACCGATACTACCCCGGGAAGACCCGGTGCCAGCTGCGTTCGGTTACTCCGGGAGGTAGAAGTCGGATTTCGGGCTTCTGTGCGGAGAGGCGTTCCGGAGCCGCGCGACCTTCGCGGGTCTACGGTGCCGGACGATGACGACGTCGTACGAGTCGTCCGCAGCGACGCCGCGGCCGACGCTGCTCACCGTGGAGACGACGTGTCCGGCGTTCTCGCTGCCGACGAACACCATCGACGCGTCCTCGGACTGAGCGAGGCTACGCACCCGGCTGGCTATCGTCCCGGCGGGCGCGTACCGGTCGACGAACTTGTGTCTGAAGTCGGCGCTGGGACACAGGTCTGTCACCTGGCTGTGCAGCGTCGCCACGACGGCGTCCCTGTCGAACGACTCGTCCGGGCCGAGCCAGCCTCGCGACCGCGCGTAGTCGACGTTGCCGTCCGGGATAACGCTCACCGCCAGGACGTCCTCTTCGAAGACGGCGCCGAACTCGGCGGCACGGACCAGCGCGGCCTCCGCGAGTTCCGACCCGTCGAACGGAACGAACAGAGTCATACCGGTGGCAGGGGCCGAGCGGAGAAAAAGCCGCCTCAACGTTTTCACGCCGCAGGAACGACAGAACCACCGGCCAGTAGCGGGTCGCTCAGTTCCCGTCCGTGTCTGCGTCAGTTCTCGGTGCGGTCACGGGCGTTCACCGCGAGCACCGGCTGTTCGGCGTGCCGGACGACCCGTTCGGTGGTGCTGCCGAGGAGGTACCTGTTCAGTCCGGTCCGGCCGGCGGTCCCCATCGCGACGAGGTCCACGTCGTTGTCGTCGGCGTACTGGACGATGTCCCGCGCGGGGTGGCCCTCCTTGACCGCCGTGGTCGCTTCGAGGCCGGCGTCGCGTGCTCGGTCGGCGACCGCCTCGGTCGCCGCCTCGCCCTGCGAGCGAAGCTCCGAGAGCAGTTCCGCCGGCACCGTGTAGTCCGGCGTGGCGCCGAGTCCGCCGACGTCGACGACGTTCACGGCGTGGACGCGAGCGCCGGTTCGCCCGGCGATTTCGAGGCCGTGGTCGACGGCGGCCGCCGCCGGCTCGCTGCCGTCGGTCGGGATGAGCAGGTCGTCGTAGTCCGAGGCGCTGCTCCGCTCGGTCGCGCGGACCGTGAGCACCGGGGCGTCCGCGAGCCGGATGACGCGCTCGGTGACGCTGCCGGCGACGTAGCGTCTGACCCCGGTCCGGCCGTGCGTCCCCATCGCCAGCAGCTCCGCGTCGTGCTCGGCGGCGTATTCGAGGATGGCTTCGCTCGGCTCGCCCCGGAGCACTGCCGTCTCCACCGCCTCGGCGTCGTCGAGCAGCGACTCGATTTCGCCGACCGTTCGCTCCCCTTCGGATTCGAGTCGGTCGACGAACGCCTCGTCGACGCCGCCGGCGTCGAACGCGCCGCCCGCCGCCTCGACGTCGACGACGGTGACGACGTGGATGGTCGCGTCGAACGTCCGCGCGAGGTACCGTGCGTGCTCCGCGGCCCGGACGGCGTGGTCGCTGCCGTCGGTCGGAACGAGAATCGTGTCGTACATCTCGATTCGCACGTGGAACCGCGCCGGCATAAACTGAGGCGCCGATTCCGAGTCGGCGCCGCGACGACGGGTCGAATCGAGTCTGCGTCGGCGTCGGTCGGATTCGGCGTCGGCTCAGTCGGTGCGACGGCCGAGCCGTCGGTCGATGACGTCGTCGGGGTCGTCGTACTCGGCGTCGTGGCGGACGCAGCGACTCGTCCGGCCGCCCTCGAGGACGTGCGCCTCGGGGTGTTCGCGGTTGCAGACCGACCCGAACGCTTCTCGGAGGACCGCTGCGGCCTCGGCGTCCTCCCCTTCCCGGGCGAAGTCGACGGCGTCCTCGACGGCCGTCCGCGCTTCGCTGTCGAGAGTGACGTCGCCGAACAGGTCCTCGTACGTCTCGTCGATGTCCTCGACGTTGACGGACAGCCCGATTGCGCGCTTCACGCGCTCTGTGACGCCCGAGTCGGCCTGCGCGCGCTCGCGCAGCACCGTGTGGAGTTCGTCGAGCGCGTCCCACGTCTCCTCGGGCAGCGACTCGAACTCCGGCGGCCGAACCTTGGCGGGGCAGCGCGTCACGAACGGGCAGCCCTGCGGCGGGTCGCGCGGGCTCGGCGGCGTCCCGCGCAGCGTCACCCGGTCGCGGTCCGTTCCGGCGATGCTGCCGGGAATCGCCGACAGCAACGAGATGGTGTACGGGTGCTGCGGGTCGTCGTACAGCGCCTCGGTCTCCGCGAGTTCGACGACGTTGCCGAGGTACATCACGGCGACGCGGTCGGCGATGTGCCGGACGACCGAGAGGTCGTGCGCGATGAACAGGTACGTCAGCCCGAGCTCCTCCTGGAGGTCTTCGAGGAGGTTGATGATGCGCGCCTGCACGGAGACGTCGAGCGCGGACACCGGTTCGTCGAGCACCATGAACTCTGGGTTGAGCGCGAGCGCGCGGGCGATGCCGATGCGCTGGCGCTGCCCGCCGCTGAACTGGTGCGGGTAGCGGTAGTAGTGCTCTTCGCGCAGCCCGACCTGTTCGATGAGGTGGAAGACGCGGTCGCGACGCATCGCCTGCTTCGACTTCTGCACCTGAATCGACACGGAGACGGTGCCGCCGGCCTCGCTGACGTCGACGCGGAGGTCGTCCGCGGTCAGCGGCGCGTCCGGTTTCACCGACGGCGACCCGGTGGCTTCGCCCGCCGTGTCGACGTGGACGGTGACGTCCGCCTGTTCGTCCGGGCCGGCCCGGCCGACGCCGCTCCCGTTGACGGTCGCGTCCGTGGCGCCCTCAACGCGGACGGCGAGGTGCGGCCAGCCGTGCGCGTCGAGCGGCTCGCGGATGATTTCTCCGACGGTCATCCGGTCGTTCAGGCTGGAGTCGGGGTCTTGGAACACCATCTGGGCGTCCCGCTGCCACTCGCGGAGTTCGGCGCCCGACAGCTCCGCGACGTTCTGGCCGTCCGAGTGGACGTCGCCGTCGGTGGCGTCTTCGAGCCCGAGTATCGTGCGGCCGAGCGTCGTCTTCCCGCAGCCGGATTCGCCGACCAGCCCGAGCGTCTCGCCGCGCTGAATGTCGAGGTCGACGCCGTCGACGGCCTTCACGGGCTTCCCACTGAGGAACTCGTCGCCGCCGTAGTACTTCTTCAGGCCGCGCACCTTCACCAGCGTGTCGTCGCCGCCGGCGCCGCCGGCCGACTGCCGCGTCGCGTGGCCGTCCGCCTCGGCGTCTGCGCCGGTCGGCGTGTCGTCGGAGCGGCTCACAGGCCCTCACCTCCGCTGACGGCGGCGTCGCCGTCCCGCTGGCCGGTCGGGCCGTCGGCGCTGTACTCCGCGTCGTACCGGTCGTCGTGGAGCAGACACGCCGCGGTGTGCTCGTCGCCGACCGCGACGTGTTCGGGGTGTACCGATTCGCAGGCGCCGAACGCCTCCGGGCACCGCGGCGCGAACCGGCAGTGCGTCGCCTGCTCTGTCGGCGTCGGCACCTCGCCCTCGATGGTCGGGAGGCGGTCGCCGCGCCCGGTTCGGCCCGGGATGGACGCGAGCAGCCCCCGCGTGTACGGGTGCTGCGGGTTCGCGAACAGTTCGTCGGCCGGCGCCGTCTCCACGATTTCGCCGGCGTACATGACGTTCACGCGGTCTGTGGCTTCCTCGATGACGCCCATGTCGTGTGTGATGAACAGGATGGAGAGGTCCTCCTCGGCCTGGAGTTCTTCGAGCAGTTCGAGAATCTGTGCCTGAATCGTTACGTCGAGCGCCGTCGTCGGCTCGTCGCACACCAGCAGGTCGGGGTCGCACGCCAGCGCCATCGCGATGACGGCCCGCTGCCGCATCCCGCCGCTGAACTGGTGCGGGTACTCGTCGACGCGCCGCGGCGCGTCAGGAATCCCGACCTCCTCGAGCAGCCGAACCGCCTCCTCGCGGGCGGCCTGTCCGCGGAGTCCCTGGTGGATTCGGAGCGCCTCCCGAATCTGGTTCCCGACGGTGTACACCGGGTTCATCGAGTTGATGGGGTCTTGGAACACGATGGCGACGTCGCCGCGGTGGCGGTCCCAGTTGTCGTCGGTGAGTTCGTCGCCGCGGAACCGAATCGACCCGGACTCGATGACGCCCGGCGACTCGATGAGCCCCAGGATGGAGCGCGCCGTCACGGACTTCCCGGAGCCGGATTCGCCGACGATGCCGACGGTTTCGCCCTCGCGGACGGTGAAGGAGATGCCGTCGACGGCGCGAATCGTCTCCTTGTCGGTGTGGAACACGGTGTTGAGGTCCTCGACGGTCAGCAGCGCCTCCTCCGAGCCGGCCATCACGCACCACCTCCGCGGCCGGCGGCGCCGCCCTCGGCGCTGTCCGACTCGGGGTCGATCGCGTCACGGACGCCGTCGCCGAGCGCGTTGAACCCGGTGACGACGAGCGTGATGAGCAGCCCGGGGATGAGCGAGATGTGCCACGACGGGCCGCCGACGTAGTTCTGTCCGGCGTTGACTGCGCGGCCCCACTCGGGCGTCGGCGGGTTCACGCCGAGCCCGAGGAACGACAGCCCGGCGATGGCGATGATGGCGCCGCCGAGCGTCATCGAGCCGTAGATGAGCAGGTAGCCGGTGATGTACGGGAACATGTGTTTTTTCATGATTTTGGCGGGCGACTGCCCGAAGCTCTTCGCCGCGTCGATCCACTCGCGTTCGCTGACCTGCAGCGCGGGGCCGCGTAACGACCGCCACATGTACGGCCAGCCCGTCCCGGCGAAGATGAGCGCCAGCAAGAACGCGCCGCTGTACAGGTTACCGACCCACGTTCCGCCGAAGACCACCGTGAGCATGATGAGTAACAGCAGTCTCGGCAGCGCCATGATGGAGTCGGAGACGAGGACGAACGCGAGGTCGACGGCGCCCTTGTAGTACGCCGACAGCAACGCGAACGTCGTCGCGATGACGGCGCTGAGCCCGACCGAGAACAGCCCGATGATGAGCGAGATGCGCGCCCCTGCGGCGATGAACGTGAACAGGTCCTTCCCGGAGGGGAGCGTCCCGAACGGGTGGAACCGGCCGTAGTCGTCGTAGCTCCAGACGCCGACGTTGTTGTCGGTGCCGACGGACCGCGAATTGATGTTCGCGGAGTAGACGTTGATGGTTTCGACGCTGTTCGACTCGGTGCTCCAGTAGTTTATCTGGTGGCCGGCCGGGTTCTGGAGGTTCTGTTCGACGGTGGTCGGGCCGAGCGCTGGCGCGAACACCGCCATCACGATGAACATGAACACGACGACCAGCCCGAACAGCCCCCACTTGTGGCCGCGGAGCCGGTTCACGATGTCGTCGCGCGGCGTCCAGTCGGCGACGCGGTAGTGCGTACGGTACCAGGTGTAGCCGACCCAGGCCCACGCGAGCAGCGCGAACGAGTACAGGTAGACGACGGCGACGCGGACCATCCACGCCTGCGCGGGCGCCAGCCCGAGGAACGTGTTCACGTAGCGCGACCCGTTCCAGTAGCCGCCGTTCGGGATGACCTGCCGGGAGAGCAGCGTCGGAATCTCGGTCGTCGCCTTCGAGAACGCCTTCACGACGCCCGGGTCGTACGCGAACGGGAGCGCCTTCACGAGGTCGACGGCGAGCGTCCCGACGAAGTGGACGAACGCGCCGGCTTCGAGCAGCAGCAGGAACGCGGCGACGGCGACCCAGACGACCGCGGGCCGCGGCGTGGCCGCGACGCGGTCGCGGAGCGTCGTCGAGGTTGGTTCGGTCACCGCCATGTCAGGCCTCCTCGTAGCCGACGCGCGGGTCGATGAGCGTGTACAGCAGGTCCTGTGCGATGTTGATGACGAGCATCATGACGATGAAGACGAACATGAGTGTGCCGACGAGCGGGAGGTCCCCCTGGATGGCGGCGCGGAAGAACAGCCACCCCATGCCCTGAATCCCGAAGACGGACTCGACGAGGACCGACCCGCCGATGAGCAGGAACGCCTCGCTCGTGATGATGGGGACGAGCGGGACGAGTGCGTTCCGGAAGATGTGCTTCCAGACGAGCGCGCGGTTCGAGACGCCTTTCGCCTTCGCGAGGTCGATGTACTTCTCGCTTCGCGTCTCCAGCACCGCGGTCCGGCCGATACGCATCTCGTTGCCCATCGACGCCGAACCGAGGACGAGCGCCGCCGGCAGTATCTTCTTGATGGCGGTGAGCGTCTCCATCGGCTTCGTGAAGAACGCGAGCGGGTTCCCGTGCATGTAACTGAGCTGCGGGTTCCCGGTGATCGCGTCGATCGGAATGAGGAAGGCGTCCCACGAGATGGAGACGCCGATGAGCGACTTCGTGATGGCTTCGGAGCTGATGAGCACCGACAGCAGCATGACGGCGAGCCAGAAGTTCGGCATCGCGCGCCAGACGATACCGGACAGCGAGGCGATGTAGTCGGCGAGCGAGTTCGAGTTCAGCCCGGCGTAAAAGCCGAGCGGAACGCCGATGAACACGGCGACGACGACCGACCAGAAGCCGAGCCACAGCGTCCGCGGCAGGAAGTCCATGACGAGCGCGTTCACGTTCGACCCGGGGTACAGCAGCCACGTCTGGCCGAGGTCGAGCATGAACAGGTCCGTCATCCAGTCGACGTAGTGCGCAAGCGGCGGCCGGTTCAGTCCGAGCTCTTCTCGTGCGGTCTGGTAGAGCTGTTTGTTCTGCGGGTTCGCGCTACTGAGGACGTTCGCCGCCGGGTCGATCGGCCCCATGAAGATGACGTACCAGGTGATACTGGTACCGAGCCACAGCACGGGGATCGACATGAGCAGGCGTTTCGCCAGGTATCTCCATCGACTCATTGTAATGGCTTGTGTAGATCGCCGAGGGTACCGGTTGTTACGAACCGGCTCGAAAAACGTTACCGAATCGGGACTCGTCGCCGACGCGACCCGGAGTTATCGCTGCAGCTCCAGCCGGTTGAACGTCTGGTTCTCCATGGCGCCGTACATCCGGACGTCGACGTCGTCGTACCAGAGCCGCTGGGACACCGTGTGGACCGTCGGGAGTTCCTGAACGGAGGCCCAGTTCATCTCCTCGATGATGGTGTACGCCTTGTTCCGCTTCTGCTGGGCGGCCGTCCCGGGGCCGGTGTTCGGCTGGTAGTACTGCGTCCAGGCGTTCCGGGCGGTGTTGACGTATTCGTCGTTGTGGTGCCCCGAGTCGCCGCCCCAGCGCGTGAAGGCGCTGGAGGGGTTGCCGGCGTGCAGGAACCGGAGGAAGTTGTCGGACTCCGGCCACTCCATGCCGTCGCTCAGCGTGAAGAAGTCCATCGTCCCCTTGATGGCCTTCGAGATGATGGTGCCGAAGTCGGCCTTCTGAATGGTGATGTTGATGTGGGCGGCGCGGGCCTTGTCGCGGACGCGCTTGGAGAGCTGGTCCACGGCGTTGTTGCCGCTCTCCACCGTGAACTCCATCTCGTACATGTTGTCCTGCGAGTAGCCGGCGTCCTCCATCACCTGCTTCGCGGAGGCGATGTCGGACGTGCCGATGCCGTACGGGTAGCCGTCGGCGCCGAACTCGGTTTCCGAGCGGAAGCCGCTCTTGGCGTGCTTGTCGTAGTTCGCCGTCGGCTCCTCGCCCTCCTTGTGCATGTACACCGGCGGCGGCGTCAGGTGGTACGCGGGCTGTGCCAGCCCCTTGTACAGGTCGTCGGCGATGGACTGCTGGTTGATGATGTACGCGATGGCCTGCCGTGCCGGGCGCTCGACGTTGTCGCAGTTGAACACCAGATACCGCGTGTCGAGCGTCGTCGCCTGGCCGTAGTGGACGACGTCGCCGTTCTCCAGTTCGTACCGGCCGGTTTCGTAGTCGCCTTTCGTGCTGTCGATGACGAGCCGGTCGGGCTGGAACTTCGACGTCGGCATCCCGTTTTCGAGGATGTCGAGGTTCCCGTTCTTGAACCGCTTGAACCGGGTGCTCTCGGAGCTGATGACGGTGTACGAGATGTTCTCGATGTTCGCGGTCTCGCCGTGGTAGTCGTCGTAGGCGGTGAGCAGCAGTTCGTCGCCTTTCGTCCACGTGTCAACCTGGAACGGGCCGGTCGCGACGAACTTCGGGCCGTCGCCGGACGTCGAGAAGAACTCGTCATAGTCCCACTTCCCGTCGTACCCCTCGATGTCGCCGACGGCGTTCTCGGGGAGCACCGCGAACGCGCCGCCGGAGATCTGCGAGATGGCGGCGTGGAACGGGGATTCGAGCGTGAACGCGAACTCGTAGTCGCTCTTCGCCTCGACGGCGAGCGACCCGGACTTGTAGTTCTCCAGGCTCTCGCTCGTGTTGCCCTCGTGGGCGATGGTGAACGTCCCGCCGATGATGTCGTCTTTGTTCCGGCTCTTGTCGGAGCCGGCGAGTCGCCGCCACGAGTAGACGAAGTCGTGGGCGGTCAGTTCGGAGCCGTCGTGGAAGGTGACGCCCTCTTTCAGCGTGAAGGTGTACGTCTTGCCGTCCTCGGAGACCGTGTAGTCTTTGGCGAGGTTGGCGACCGGCGGGAGGTCGCCGTTCTTGAACTTCATCAGCATCTCCGAGTACTGCGGCCAGCCGGCGCCGGAGCCCTTCGCGACGATGGGGTCGAGCGTCTGGAACGGGCCGGGCGACGCCATCCGGAGCGTCCCTTTGGGGCCGCCGGCCTTCACGGGCTCACCGATCTGCTGGGGGGTCGGCGTCGAGTCGGTCGAGCCGTCGTCGGAGGCGCTTGTCGGGGTCGATTCCTGATTCGGTTGGTTGCCGGAGCAGCCCGCGAGCGCCGCCGCTGCGCCCGAGCCAGCCACGGTGAGGAAGCGTCGACGAGTAGTGCCGTCGGACATCGGGTGGAAAGGACTGCGCAGGCGACAAATAGCTTTCCATCCGCACGCCTGTGGGAGTATCCACCGCTATATAGGCCTCAATCTATGCACGTTTGTGGCTTTCTATCACGAATTTCCGAAATAATCGCTATCCGCCGACGTGCTGCGACCGTGGAGGTTTTGACGGTCGACGCGCAGTCACGCACATGGCCTCCCCCCTCGACCGCGACGCCGTCCCGAGCGGGTCCCTCATGGCTCGCCTGAACCGCCCGCGAACCGACCGGTCCACGCGGCTCGCAGTCATCGCCGACCCGCACCTCTCCACGCGGCAAGAGGGAACCTCGAAGCTGTTTCACGACACCGAACGGCACGTCGCGAACGCCGTCGCCGACATCGCCCGCCGCGACGTCGACGCGACGGTCTGCGTCGGCGACATCACGAAGGACGGCGAGCGCTGGAACTTCGACCGGTTCGACGAACTCGTCGCCGACCTCGACGCGCCGTTTTACTCCATCCCCGGGAACCACGACGTCCCGAAGCGCGGCTACGACCACGACAACCTCCCGGTCAGCGAGTTCGCCGACCGGTACGCACCCGACGGCCAGTCCTTCCCGTTCCACGTCGAAGTCGGCGGCGTCGACCTGCTCGGCCTGAACACGGCCGGCAGCGAGGAGTTCCTGTACGACTCCCACGCCGGCCGCGTCACCGACGACCAGCTCGCGTGGCTCGACGAGACGCTGCCCGAGACGGAGACGCCGGTGGTGCTCGCCCACCACAACCTCCCGTCCATGTCAGAGCAAGTCCACGAGCACCGCGACCTCGCAGAGCCCGACATGGAGATTCCGCCCGAGATGGAGAACCCCGAGGAGTTCGTCGACCTGCTGAACGCCCACGACGCGCCGCTCGTGTTCACTGGGCACCTCCACCTGCCGTCGGCGGTCCGGGAGGGGAGCGTCCGCGAACTGATGGCGCCGACCACCTGCTCGTTCCCGCAGGGCTACCTGCTCGTCGACGTCGGCCCCGACGGCACCGACGTCCGGTTCGTCCCCGTCGCGGACTTCGAGGGGATGGTCGACGGCTTCCGCGAACGCGCCACTGACTCCGTGACCGCGCGCGGACTCACCGGGATGGCGGCGGTCCGACTCGCCCACTTCCCGCTCGTGGACGAACGGTAGGCCGCGATGACGGACCTCGACGTCGTCGCCGTCGGCGCCGCCGCGCTCGACCGGCAGTACCTCGTCTCGAACCTCCCGGAGCCGGACGGCGGCGCGTACGCGGACGGCGTCGAGGACACCTTCGGCGGCGTCGCCGCCAACGTCGCCACCGGCTGCGCCCAACTCGGCCGCGACGCCGGCATCCTGACGCGACTCGGCCGCGACGACGTCGCCGACCGAGTGCTCGCCGACCTCGACGACGGCCCGCTGGACACGGCCCGCGTCAGGCGGAAACCCGGAACCAGCACGCACTGCATAGTTCTCCGCGACGGCGACGGAAAACGGAGCATCGTCACCGCGGGCGACTCGGTGAAACGGCTCCGCCTCGACGAGGACGACGTGTCGTATCTCGCGGCCGCCGACGTCGTGTTCGTCACCGCGTACGCGCCCGACCCGGTCCACCAGACGCTTCTCTCGTGTGCGCGAGGCGAGCGGCCCGCGGGTGCGCCGGCGGACGGCTCGTTCCCGCCGGTCGTGTTCGACCTCTCGGGGCCGCCCGCCGAACTCGACGGGCGCGGCGCCCGCCCGGGCACCGTCGACGACTGGCTGGACGCCGCGGCGCTTGTCGTTGTCGGCGACGTCGCCGCCGCCGGCCACTTCGGCTGTACCGGCCGCGACGCCGCCGCGCTCCTCGCCGAACGCGGGGCGGACCGCGTCGCCTCGACCGCCGGCGACGACGGCGCGACCCTCGTCGACGGTGACGGCCTAGTCGACGTGCCGGCGTTCGACGTCGACGCGGTCGACGAAACGGGGGCCGGCGACGCGTACGCCGCCGGCCTGATTCACGCGTGGCTCCTCGGTGACCGCACGGCCACGGAGGCAGGTCGAGTCGCCGCGGCCGCTGCGGCGTGCAACTGCACCGAGGCGGGCGCCCGCGGCGGCCAGCCGACCGCCGACGAACTCGAGTCGTTCCTCGCGGTCCGCTGACCGCTCCGATTCCCGCTCCCCTCCTGCGGTTTCTTTCCGGCCAGCGTCCCTCGTCAGACCCGGTGACTCTGTCGTCGGTTACTCGGTCGCCGCGTCGACGAGTTCGCGGACGCGAGCGGTCGACACCGCTGCGTCGACGTCGCCGCCCTCCTTCAGTGCCGTGCCGACGATGACGCCGTCGGCGTACCGGAGCAGTTCGCCGACCGACTCGGCGGTCACGCCGCTGCCGACGAACAGCGGCACGTCGAGGCCGTACGCCTCCCGGCGCTCGGCGGCGCGTCGGAGGTCGGATTCGTCGACGGCGGCGCCGGTCCCCGGGCCGCTGACGATGACGGCGTCCGCGAGGCCGCGTTCGACGCCGTCGGCCATGGACTCCGCGGTGAACTCGTCGTCGGCGAGCGCCGCGGAGTGTTTCACGTCGTGGTCGGCCATGATTGCGACGTCGGCGTCGAGACGGTCGCGGAGCCGAACGGTCTCGTGTGCCCGCCCCTCGATGACGCCCTGGTCGGTGACGCGAGCGCCGGTGTGGACGTTGACGCGGACGTAGTCCGCTCCCGCGGCGGCGGCGGCCGAAATCGCGGCTTCACCGTCGTTCCGGAGGACGTTCACGCCGACCGGCACGTCCACCTCGTCGACGACGGCGGTCGCGGCGCGCGTCATCGACGCGACGACGTGCTTCGGGACGTCGTCCGGGTAGAACGGGGCGTCGCCGAAGTTCTCCACCATGACGCCGTCGACGCCGCCGGCGTCGAGCGCCCGCGCGTCCCGACGCGCTCGTTCGAGCAGTTCGTCGAACGACCCGTCGAACTTCGGCGCTCCAGGGAGCGCGGGGAGGTGGACCATGCCGACGACTGCCTGGTCGGTGCCGAACGTGGATTCGAGCATGCCCCCCGGTTTCGACGGCCTCCGTGAATCAGTGCCGATTTCTGACGAATTCAGTCGGAATAGAGAGGTCACATATCTGGTCTGCCACGACCAATTACACCTCATGTCGCTATACACAAATCGGGGAGGGGCGCCGAATCCCGTTCTTTCAGAGTTCGGCGTGCACAGAGCTGGATGCGGAGGAATACAGTCAGAACGGAAGCCGCCAGCCGTCGTGGGGCGAAGCCCGCAGTCAGTCGGCGCTGATCGCGGTGTCGACGCCGACGGCGAGCGCCTCGCGGAGCGCGTCGGTTTCCGCGGTCGCCTCCGCCTGATTTTCGAGGACGACGGTCTCGCTCGGGAACAGGTCGTCGCCGAGCACGAGTCCGTGCTCGCGGGCCGTGCCGCCGGTGACGGTGAGGTAGACGCCGAGGCCGACGTCGGCGATGGCCGCTTCCTCTTCGACGCCGTCGTCCGGGTAGACGAAGTCGACGCCGTCCAGCGCGTCCGTCCCGATGACCGCTTCGACGAGCCGTTCGTACCGCGGGGAGATGCAGAGGTCGCCGTCGTACTCGGCGACGAACGACCGGTCGAGTTCGGCGCCGGACGGAAGCAGTTCGGGCCGCGCCATCAGCGTGTGGTAGACGGTGTCCCCGAGCCCGGTGACGACGCGGACGTCGGTGTCGCGCGGATCGATGCGGGCGTTCACCGCCGACAGGTCCGAGACGCCGTCCGGGCGCAGCGACACGACCTCTTCGAGCACCAGGTCCGCCGAGTCGACGCCGAGTGCGAACTCGTGGGTGCGGAGCGCGCGGAACGGCTCCTCGCGGCCGACGAGCCGAACCGGGGTGCCGTCGACGTCGACGACGGCGGAGTCGAAGACGACGCGCCGCGGATGCGACTCGCGGTCGTCGCGGATGAGCGTGTACTCGGCTCCGCCACCGTCGGGGTCGCTGTACGCCGCGAGCCGGTCGTACACGCCGCTGTCCGCCGACTGCGACCCCTTCGTGACGGCTTTCTCGTAGCGCAGCGTCGAGGAGACGTCGTCGGCGAGCGCCGCGGCGTCGTCGCCGCCGACCGCGGCGAACCGCTCGAGGGCGGCCTCCAGCGGCCGGCCCTTCCGCGGCACCGCGACCGACACGGGTTCGGTCATTACCGACCGAACGTGGCCGTCGCTCAAAAGCGGCGCGCTTCCCACAGCGCCCCCGAATCGGACCCAGGTAACTCCGCTCTCGGTACGGCGGCAATCGACCTCTACGTCAGGTCCGCCATCGGTCCGAACGAGTTCGAGCCGCGTCCAACGAATCCGCGGCTGGAGAGTGACGAACGAAAATACGAAGACGCCGCCGGTGTTCGGAGACGCGTTTCTTCCTGTCGGCTGCTCACTCCTCGTCTTCGTTCTCGGCGCCCGAGCCGCCCGGACCGAACACCGACGAGAGCCGGTCGCGGAACTCCTCGAAGTCCTCCAGTTCCGCGCGGAGTTCGGCGACGTCGGCGCGGAGTTCGCCGACCTCGTCGTCGACGGACGCGGACAGCGACTCCACCTCGGTTTCGAGGCTCTGCATCGACTCGCGGACGTCCGCGACCGCGTCGTCCTCTTCTGCGAGTTCGTCGGCGACGTCGTCGACCTCGGCGCGGAGTTCCGCGATGGACGCCTCGAGGTCCTCCGCGGTCTCGTCGAGGTCGTCCTCCCACGAGGAGACGTCGTCTTTCAGTTCGTCGAGGTCGCCGTGGATGTCCTCGCGGTCGGACTCCGCGGCGGCGACGTCGGCTTCGACCGCGTCGAGTTCCGTCTCGACTTCGTCGACGGTCTCGCCGAGCGACTCGACGTCCTCGCGGAGGTCGGCCATCCACTCCTCGCCGGTGCCGTTCTCGTCGATGAACTCCTCGAGCGCGTCGGTGTACGCCGCGAGGTCCTCGAACTTCGACTGCAGCCGACTGATGCGGACGTCGACGCTCGTCGAGTGGTCGCTCGTCGAGCGGTCGAGTTCGAGCTCCTCTTTCAGCGTCTCGCGGTCCGCCTCCGAGACGTTCCCGGCGCGGAGTTCGGCGGCGAGCGCCGCCGCGACGCTCTCTGACTCCGCCGCGCCAGCGCCGGCACCGGCCGCGACTCCGCCGGGCTCGGCTTCTACGGACGGCTCCGGCGCCGTTTCGGCTTCCGCTTCGGCCGCCGCTTCCGCTTCTGCTTCCGCCTCCTCGCCGTCCGCTTCCGGCGCGGCCGCCGCTTCCGCCTCCTCGCCGTCCGCTTCCGGTGTCACTGCCTCCGATTCGGCCTCGCTGCTGGCGGTTTCCTCGGCCGGTTCGGCTTCTTCGGTTTCCTCTCCGGGGCTGCCGAGGCCCGCAAGCGGGTCCGGCGCCTCGGCCGCTCCCGATTCGGCCTCCGCGTCCGCCTCGACTTCGGCCTCGGCCGCTGTCTCCGCCTCTGCTTCGGCCTGTTCGTCGAGCGCCTCCGCGATGGCGTCGTCGCCGGCGCCGAGTTCCTCCTCCGCGGCAGCGAGGTCGAGCGGGGAGCTCTCTTCGTGTTCTCCGTCCGCAGCGGCGGCCGATTCGGCCTCGACCTCTCCGCCGACGCCGTCCGCCGCGTCCTCGGTCGCCGCTGCCGCGTCGGCTTCGGCGCCCGGAACGGACTCGCTCTCGCCGGAGAGTACGTCGCGGACGACCTGCGAGGAGTCCTCGCCGATGACGTCGGCGACGTCGCCGACCGGGTCAGCGTCCTCGTCGACCTCCTTGACGTCCGGTTCGCCGAGGAAGTTCTGGCCCTCCTCGGGGTCGTCAGTGCGGATGCCGTACACCGTCGTGACCTCCTCGCCGGGTTCGAGTCGTCGCCGGTACTCGACGCGGTGGTCCTGGTAGGCGGTCCAGTGTTCCGACTCGAACTCCGGGTGGAACCCGACGCGGTCCATCGGGAACTCCTCCGGGATGTCGTCGACGAGCTGGAACTCGGCCGGGTCGTCGCGCTCGGACCGGAGCGTGAACTTGATCGCCGGCACCGGGAACTGGTCCGCCTCGAACTGCTTTTCGACGGTGACGCCGTCGGATTCCACGACGACGACGCCGTCGTCAGTGTCGGGGCCCTGGCTCATGCGTACACCCAATCGGAGTCACGGTAAAAACCCAGCGGGCAAATTATCGCGGCGGGCACACCGGCGGTTCAGCGTCGCTACCGGACGAGAACTACCGCGCCGCCGTTCGGGTTCACTCGGTGACGACGGTGACCGGTTTCCCGGCGTCGAGGATGATGCGCTGTGTGTCGTCGCCGAACAGCGCCTTCCCCGCCGGCGAGCGTCTCGCGCCGGCGATGAAGATGTGGTCACAGCCGCGTCGCTCCGCCTCCGTCAACACGGTGTCCGCGCGGTCGCCGACGCTGCCGACGGCTTCGTACTCCACGTCTAGTCCGTCCAGCACTTCGCGGCCGATGTCGCCCGCGTAGCTCCGCGCGCCTTCGACGGCCTGCCCGACGGTGTACGTCGAATCGCCGCCGGTGACGCGCTGTAACTGCTCGCGCTGCTCGTCGTACTCGTCCTCGTCGGTGACGTGCAGCAGCGTCAGTTCGGCGTCGACGCCTTCGGCGAGCTTCCCGGCCTCCCGCGTCAGCGTCTTCGCCGTCTCCGTCGGGCCGACGACCGCGAGTGCGTGGTCCATGACGCCGACGTAACGAAGCCCCCCGGCAAAAACCCGGTGGTCAGCGCGGCGCTCCGTAACCGAGTCCGGCGGCCGCTCAGAGGTCGACGCGGTCGCCGATCTCGACGACGTCGAGCCGCTCCGGGTAGTCGAAGCTCCGGGCGTGGTCGTGCAGCGCCGTCGGGTCGGCGGTCAGCCCCTTCCACATGTCCCAGTGGCTCGGCAGCAGCCGGTCCGTCTGGAGCGCCGAGGCGATCTCGACCGCCTCGTTCTCGTCGCAGTACCACCGGGTCCGCTGCGGCTTCCGCGTCTGCTTGTCCGGGACGTTTCCGACCGACCCGAACGCGACCACCGCGAGGTCGATGTCGTACCGATCGCCGAGTTCGGCGAAGCCGTCGTGCGGTTTCGTGTCGCCGCCGTGGAACACGGTGCCCGCGTCGTGCTGGATGACGTAGCCGACGGGGTGGCTCGCGTCCGGGTCGTGGACGCCGACGACGTCGACGTCGAACTCGCCGACGCTGAACGAGTCGCCCTCCTCGATTTCGACGAACTGGTCGTCGTCGACGTCCCAGTTCCCGGTCCAGTCCTCGTCGTCGGTGACGGCGAGCGAGTCGTCGGCGGCGTAGAGGTCGGCGCCGGAGTTCGCCAGCAGCGGCGCCTGCGACGGCCCGTGGACGTGGTCGGTGTGCTCGTGGGTCGCCAGCACGGCGTCGGCGCTGTAGACGTCAGCCGGGTCGAACGGCACCGGAATCATCCGGACCGTCCGCGGCGGGTCGCCGACGCCGACGTACGGGTCGACCCACAGCGTCGTCTCGCCGCGCCCCTTGAGCGCGAAGCCGTTACAGCCCAGGTACCAGACGGCGACGCCGTCCGGATCGGAGCCCTCGATGGTTCGCGGCAGCCAGTCGCCCCAGTCGGATGTGGTCTCTGCCATACCGGCCCGTCCGGCGCCGCCGACTAAGCGTTGTCCACTCGGACCGAGCGGGCCGGACGGCGTGGACCGCCACCGGACGAATCCCTGACCACGCCTCCCGACGCGGTTCTCATCGCCGCGAACCCCGCCCAAAAGCATATACCGGGCCGCCCGCTCGTCCGTGCTATGAGCACGCACGACCGGAACACGGCCGATTTCGCCGCGATGACCCACTCGATGGGTGAAGCCGTTCCTCCGTTTCGGCGCGTCGTCGGTGACTTTTACGCCGACTGACCCGACGCGCGACGCCTGACCGAACGCGCTCTTTTTCCATCGGTGCGCCGCACGACGACGCATGCCCGACCGACGCGACGACCGAACCGACCACGGCGACCGCGACGGCAACTCAGAGGCGGACAGCGACCGCGACGTCGACGATGCGTTGCTGGCGCGGTTGGCCGCCGACGTCCGGGACGCCGACCGGGTCGTCGTCCTCACCGGCGCCGGCGTCAGCGCGGCCTCCGGCGTCCCGACGTTCCGCGGCGAGGACGGAATCTGGGGCGACGAGTTCGACCCGGACGACTTCCGGTACGGCCGGTTCCGCGACGACCCCGCCGGATTCTGGCGGGACCGCCTCGCGCTCCACGACCGCATGCACGGCGACGGCGTCGAGCCGAACGCGGCCCACAGGGCGCTCGCCGCCCTCGAAGCCGCCGGCGTCGTCGACGCCGTCGTGACCCAGAACACCGACGGACTCCACCGCGCGGCCGGCAGCGACCCGCTCGAACTCCACGGCACAGCCTCGCGCGTCGAGTGTCAGCGCTGCGGCGAAACGGCCGACGCGGCGTCCGCCCGCGCCCGTGTCCGGGCAGCCATCGACGACGACGCGGGCTCGGCGGCCGACGACGCCGCGACCGATGAATCTCGCTGCGTCGACCCGGAGTGCCCGCCGACGTGTGAGGCGTGCGGCGGCGTGTTGAAGCCGGCGGTCGTCTTGTTCGGCGAGCCGCTCCCGAGAGCCGTGTTCGCGGACGCGCGTCGGCAGGCCGCCGCTGCTGACGTGTTCGTCGCCGCCGGGTCGTCGCTCACGGTCGAACCGGCCGCGTCGCTGCCCGCCGAGTGCGACGGGACGCTCGCCGTCGTCAATTTCGACGAGACGCGGCACGACGGGCGCGCGGACTACGTGTTCCGCGACGACGTCACGGCGGTTCTGCCGGCGCTCGCGGCGGCCGTGCTGGACGAGTAAAACACGCCGACTGCGTCGGGAATCGAAGAAACAGCGGGTCGCTGCGGGTAGCGACTACCCACAGTTTCGGAGGATGGGCCAGTTTTGGGCTGGGCCGCCGTCTATTCGTGTTCCATTCACCAATTGAGCAGCTATTTTGAACAGTCCTGATCCAATCTACCAAGAGAACGTCCAAAATTTCTCAGATTCTGGCGCTGCTGAACAGCGTTACCACTCTCTGGTGGCGAACTCGGTAAGGGAAGCGACCGGTCAGTCGGGGGGATCAGCGCCGAAACGACGACTTCGACACATTCACCCGCGGTCAACACGGGCGCATAGTCCATCTCGCCGTCAACGCCAGCTTTCAGCAGGAAGTCCGTGAGCCGCCAGATGTTGTAGAGCAAGACCGCGAACACGAAGTAGAACAGCCTTACACGGTAATCCTTCGAGGAGGTCTTTGCGAGGAAGTCGTTCTTGATGCTCTTGTACTCGTTTTCGATCTGCCAGCGACAGCTGTAGCGGCGACAGAACGACTCGGCCTCCTCGGGGCCGATTCGGAGATTCGTGGCGAAGACAGTCGTCCCCTCACCATTCGTCGACGGCACGTACAGGAACTGCATTAAGTGACTTCCTGATTCGACGTGAACGGACGCCGATTCTACCGCGACGGCTTGTCCGTTGGCCTCCATTGTTTCTATGGCTTCCCGCTCAGTGCTGTTGATTCGAGTGGGGATGGGATAGTTCACGCCGAGATTCGAGAGCGTCTGGTAGACTCGCTTAGAATCGAACTCGCGGTCACACAGCACGGTCTCTACAGGGACATGTTCTTTTTGCTCGTTGAACGAGCCGCCGAACAACACGGTGAACCTAATTCGGCGGATTCCTATCCCACGCTGAGCTCTCCCGAATCGGCTCGACAGCGAGTACCAGCGGAATGTTCTGGCCGATAATCGAGAGTGTCGCAA
The DNA here is from genome assembly GCF_051195155.1 of Halobaculum sp. P14. Lineage (NCBI taxonomy): Archaea > Methanobacteriati > Methanobacteriota > Halobacteria > Halobacteriales > Haloferacaceae > Halobaculum > Halobaculum sp. P14. The sequence goes on along the minus strand of NZ_JBNTKB010000005.1, from coordinate 233,546 downwards.
ATTTGAATGCTCGCTCTTCCTCACCCTGCACCCCACTGACCATCGGCATCTCCTAAACGTCGCCGTAGTACGGAATCGTCGTGATGTCGATTGCTGCAGTGACCGGACGCCGAAACGATGCCTCCGAGGCGATAGCCGAGAGCAATCGGTCGCTCGCCTGATCGAAGCCCTCGATTAGCGCTTCCGGCTCGAATTGCTTGACCGCTCGCAGGTGCGTGTCACCATGCGGGCCATACTCTTCCCCCCGTCGGAACTGAAACCGTGCAGCTCCCTGCGCAGTCCCACAACCGACCATTCCCATGAACGTCTGTAACTCGAAGAATTGCACGTCTTCGTAAGAGGCGTTCTGCGCTCGACCAGAGTCGAATCCGTCGAAACCGTGGTCTCGTGCGAGGCGTGTTGTCCGGCGAATCTGTTCGTCCGAGAACTCAGTGTCCGTAGACTCGACCTGCTCATCGTCTTCAGCTGACCCTGACTTCGAGTCAGTGACCTCCTCTTTCGGGCGTACTGCGGAGACAGCAGGACCGTGGTCATGGATTTCCTTGACGACGAAGTGGGCGGCGACGGTCACGTACTCACGGACGCCATCGTCGAATCGGTTCCTCCAAGCGCGAGAGAGGACGGCCTCATCGGGCACGTGGTTTATGCCGAACGGTTCGGCGAGTTCCTGATACGTTTCGAGAGTTCGGTAGCTGTCGCCCGTGATTTCCCGATAGATGAACAGTCGAAGCATCCCCACAAACGAATCGGGCGCTGGGTGCCAGTCCGGGTAGCCGTCTTCTAGATGATTCATGTAGATGGTAACTTCACTCACAGCCGCCCGGAGAGACTCTCCATCTCGCAGCGTCTCCCTGAGTTCGATTCCAGTTTTGTAGGCGTGAGTCATCCGGCAGGCGCGGTCCGAGAGCGGGTCCAGCGTCTCCGACATCGCTTCGCACTTGTATCGGCGTAATAGAAGTGGTCGCGGTCTTGTTTCTATCAGTATCCTCCGTCGATAGAGACGTTCAGTAGGGCCCTCCCACGCCAGCGCAGAATCACCGGATTGAAGCGATTGGTCGTGAAAGTCAGTCACATACCCTCCCTGATGAGTGAACCAGATCAGCCGCCAACACCCGATCGCCTGACTTCTCTTCTCGAGGAGCGAGACCACCAGGAGACGGTGGCGTGTCTCGACCGGCTCGGCGCGGCTGATGCTGAGACTCGCAAGCGTGCGTTACGAGCGGTCCGGAATGTCGCTGAAGAGCCACCGGGATCCTTCGACGGCCTCGCTCGCCCACTTTCGACGTTCCTAACTGACGAAGACCGCGCGATCAGATTAACGACCGCGAAGCTGTTCGTCACGCTCGCGCAGTCTGAACCGGCAGCCGTCCTGCCAGCCGTTGACGCGCTCGCCGGGCGGCTGGCCGACGACGAGGAGTTCTACTACGTCCGGGCGCGAAGTGCGGAAGCACTCGGCTACGTCGCGGTCGACTCGCCCGAGGAAGTCACTGATCCGGAGACGCTGGCCGACCTTCGCATCGGCTTGGAGTTCGACGAACCCGAAGTCAAGGAGAAACTCGCGAAGGCGTTGGCCCACGTCGCCCTCGGCGACCCGCGTCGGCTTCGTCATCGGGTCAACTCGTTGGCCGAGCACCTCGACGACGAGAACGAACTCGTCCGATACCACCTCTGTACGGCACTGGTAGTCGTCGGGTGTGAGTATCCAGACAAGCTGGCCGAGGCAGCGGAAACGCTCCAGGAGCGACTCGGTGACGAGAACCCGTACGTGCAGGGGCGGGCGGCCGAAGCGCTCTGACTACTCGCCACGTCCGAGACTGCCGTTGGGGCAGAGTTCGACCTCGATGATGGTGCGGGCACGCACGAGGACCCGCCGACCTTCCTGGTCAACCGACTGTCGTTCTGCCGACGGCAGCTAGCCAGCGACCAGTCCGCGGACGCACCCGAGGGGGTCGGCACGATTGAGTCGATTCGAGACGGTACGGACGCCGTGGTCGAGGAAATGACTGCTCCTGACGGCGATGCGTGTCCGCACTGTGGGCTCGACCTACCTGAAAATGGGCCGCCGATGTGTCCACGCTGCGGTGCGTCTCGCTGACATTTTGGCCTGCCTAAACTCGGAACGTTTTTGTGTATTTAGGCGAGCCTAAATCGTATGGCAGACGATTCCAGCGATCACGGGACACCAACGCGGCGTGACTACATGAAGTACGGCGGCGCGGTCGTTGGCGGTAGCCTCTTGGCAGGCTGTTCCGGCGGGAGCGGAGATAGCAGTCCCGAAGGCGAGACGTCGACAGACGAAACAGCGGAGTCATCCGGGGACCAGTCATACTCGGTCACAATCGAGCCGACCGGACGAGTAGAATTCGACGAGGTACCTGAAACGTGGGCGAGCTTGGACGCTGCCGAAGCGGACATGGCATACGCACTCGGACAGGGTGACGGACTCGTCGCATACGGTGAACCCAAAAAGCTCGCTGGATTTACACGTTGGATGGACCAACTTCCGGACGTGACGTTCGATCCGACGGACGCAATCCAACTTAAAGTGGATGGCACCGTCGACCCGGAACTGTTCTACGAAGCGGATGCGGATGTCCATCTCATCGATCCAAACACACTGCGAATCGGCGACGGAGCACGCTGGAGTAATGAAGAGATCGGTGAAGTGTCGGATCGAGTTGGCCCGTTTATTGGGCACTTTAACCGGGCACCACGTCCCGAAGGGTATCCCGAGTATCCGATGTATTCGCTGTACGAACAGTTCGAAAAGTACGCCCAAGTGTATCAACAACAGGAACGATTCGAAGCGTTCGAAACGGTTCATGACGAACTCCTCTCTGAGATCCGACCGGAACTTCCGCCCGAGAGCGAGCGCCCAACTGTTGGAATGTTTACTGGGGGTTTCAAGCCGGATGAAGGTCGGTTCGATGTACGGGATTTTACTCGGGGTGGAACTGAGGGGAAGCAATACCGTGACCTCGGCGCAATAAACGCGTTTGAGGACGCACTTGAGGGACGATCATATAAAGCGACTATCGACTACGAACTCCTGTTGGACGTTGATCCGGATGTCATTCTCATCCAGTGGGGTGCGGAACACCCGAGGGAGCGATACGAGAACCGTTTCTTCGAACCGCTCAGAAAAAACGAGTTTGGCGCACAGCTCACTGCAGTACAAAACGGCCGACTGTATATGGGTGCTGACCCGGCACAGGGACCGATTTTCAACCTGTTTAACACCGAAATGCTTGCCAAGCAGCTCTATCCCGAGCAGTTCGGAGAGTGGAAAGGACTGGGGGAGCATACCGACGCAGAACGACTGTTCGACCGCCAGCGGGTTGCAGACATCATCAATGGGAACATCTGAAACCACCGAGTACGATATCGTCGTCATCGCCGTCGGCCACGGGGCTCGCGTCGGCCTCGATGTCGTCACCGACTACCGCCGGGTCGAAGAGGGACTGTGGGAGGCCGCCGCCGACCACACCGACTGGGTGGTCCAGCAGGGTCGCTACGCCGGTGACGACTGGCTCGAACGCAGCGCCGAGTACACCATCGAGTCCGCTCCCGACGGCCTAGACGACGAGTTCGTCCAGCGCAAATCCCACGAGCTCGCTAAGGGGCAACAGGGCTGGCAGGTCGACGAGGCGGAAGTCGAACACCGTACTGAGCGTGCCCATCGACGGCTACTCGACCACGTCGACGACGACCTGATCCGAGAGTACGCAGCCGATCTCGACGTTCCGGAGGTGCCCGGATAGATGGCGACCGAAACCGCCTCAGAAACCGATGCGACCAGCTGGCGCGAGCAGTGGTTCGGCTGGTTCGACGGCTCGCTGTTCACGCTCATCGTCGGCAGCCTCGCCGTCATCGTCGGCAGTGGCCTCGTGCAGGTGAGCTTCGGCGCGTTCTCGATGAGTATCGTCGAAGCCTGGCAGGCCGTCTTCAACCCAAACGTTATTTTCAACGCCCAGGCGTGGGAAGCGTTCCTGCTGGGCGGCGAGATCCCGGAGATGAACAAGCGCAGTCTCATCGTCTGGAGCATCCGGCTGCCACGCGTGTTCGTCGGGGTGCTGGTCGGAATGAACCTCGCCGTCTCGGGGGCGATCTTCCAGTCGGTCACCCGGAACGAACTCGCCAGCCCGTTCATCCTCGGCGTCTCCTCCGGGGCAGGATTAATGATCCTGCTGACGCTGGTCGTCTTCTCGGGGCTGGCGGCGTTCCTACCGCTGATCGCCTCCGTCGGCGGTGCTGTTGCGTTCCTGATCGTCTATGCCATCGCCTGGAAGAACGGCACCTCGCCCGTCCGACTCGTGCTCGCGGGCGCCATCGTCGGCACCGTCTTCGGAAGCGTCCAGACGGGGCTGTTCTTCTTCGCCGACGACATCGGCGTCGTCCAGTCCGCCATCGCCTGGACCACCGGCTCGCTGACGGGCACCGACTGGGAGCAGGTGCGGATGGCGCTGCCGTGGACCATCGTGGCGATGGGACTCGCACTAATCAGTTCCCGCCAGCTGAACGTCCTCCTGCTCGGGGAACAGACCGCGAGTTCACTGGGGATGAGCGTTGAGAAAGTTCGCTTCGCGCTCTCCGGAGTCGCGGTGCTGGCCGCGGCTGCGAGCATCGCGGTGGCGGGGATCGTTGGCTTCGTCGGTCTCATCGTCCCGCACATGGTGCGCAACATCGTCGGCAGCGATTACAAGAAACTCGTCATCGGCTGTGTGTTCGCCGGCCCGGCACTGATGGTCGCCGCCGACGTGGGAGCGAGACTCGCGCTCAATCCCGTCCAGATTCCCGTCGGCATCGTCACGGGGCTGATCGGCGGCCCATACTTCCTCTACTTGATGCGCAAGCAGGACGAGATGGGTGAAATCTGATGTCACACGACCAAACCACGGATCCGCGGACGAACGGGAGCAGCTCAGCGAGCACAACCGACGAGCAGTCCGGCAGCGAAACCGATAGAAGTCTCGACGGTGAGGAGCTCGTTCTCTCGTATCCGAGTAGCGACGGTCCGATCATCGACGGCGAGTCGATCACGGCCAAACCGGGAGCCGTGACGGCGCTGATCGGCCCGAACGGCTCCGGCAAGAGCACGCTCTTGAAGGGACTCGCCGACCAGCTCGCCCCCGATGCTGGCTCCGTGCTCGTCGACGGCCGAGCGATCGAGACGTTCGACAAGAAGGAGCTCGCTCGGACGATGGGGCTGCTCTCACAGGAGAGCACCTCGCCCAACAGCATCACCGTCGAGGACCTCGTCTACCACGGCCGCTACCCCCATCGCGGGTTCTTCGAGAGCGTCACCGACGAAGACGAGCAGGCCGTCGAACGTGCCATGGAGCTGGCCGGCTGTGAGCATCTGCGCGACCGCGAAGTGGGCAGTCTCAGCGGCGGGCAGAAACAGCTCGCGTGGATCGCGATGGTGCTTGCCCAGGACACCGACGTGCTCCTGCTCGACGAGCCGACGACGTTCCTCGATCTGCACCACCAACTCGAGGTGGTGGAGATCGTCGAAACCCTCGGCACGGAGAGCGACATCACGGTGGTCGTCGTCCTCCACGACATCCAGCAGGCAGCACGGCTCGCCGACGAGATGGTCGTTGTCAAGGCGGGCACGATCCAGGCCCGGGGAACACCCGAGGAGGTCATTACCGAGGAGCTGCTCGCGGAAGTGTTCGAGATCGACGCCGAGATCGATCTCACGCCGCGTGGCCCACGAATCGAGCCGCTCAGAGCGCGCCACGACGACGAGGAACGCGAACGGCCGGCCAAGCCTGTCGCCCAGGCCGACGGCGGGGAGGACTGATGGCCGCCAGCGACGAGTTCGAAACCGAACTGGACGCCTACCGCGAGCAGGTCGAGCGTCCCCTGTGGCGACTCTTCCGCGCCTATACACCCGACCACGCGCTGTGGCTCACGATTGGTCTGGTCACGAGCGTGCTCGCGTACGGAACGGTACTCGTGACGCCCATCGTGCTCGGGACGACCATCGACGCGGTGTTCACCCAGGAGAGCGCGTACGCGCTGCCAATCGTCCCCGATGCGTGGTTGCCGTAGCACTGGCGCCGACGACAGAGGCGTCGTTCACTCCAGAACTCAAAGAGATGGTTCTCGCCGAAGCGCAATCCCGACGGGCGGAAGCGACCGCGTTACAGGACGCGCTGGAACGCGAGGAGACCCACCTCAAAGAGGCGGCTGCGGCGGTCGATGACATCATCGCGTGGATCGTCAACGCGAACGAGACGCCCCTAACCGACTTCGGCTTCGACGCGTTGCAACAGCGCCACGAGATACTGGCCAGCCATCGCGCCTCCTGTGAAGATGTGGCCCGCGACCGCCAGGAATTTCTCAAAGAGACGACAAACGACGGTGTCGACGCTGGTGTCCGCCACCAAAGTCTCATGCCGTACCTCTATCAGGATTTCCGGTCGACCATCCGGTGCTCGCAACGGTCGCGACGCTCGATGAAACGTGTGAAGAAAGCCAACGAACCGTGCGAGACCACCTGGTCCGGAGGGCATGACCGATGGCTGACGGGCCGCGTCGACAACGGGAAAAGGCGTGTGCGTGGGTGTATCTCGCGCTCTTCGGAGCCGATAGCGAACCGACCGACACCGAGACGGAGTCAACTGATCAGACCAGGGAGTCAACTCAAGAGTCGTCAGGCGGTCCTGAGGCGAGATGAGCGGGGCAGACCAATACTTGCTGGCCGTGTATATTGAGTCACAGCGAAATGGAGCACCAGTCTCCTCGGGAGCCGTGGCTGACCGACTGGACAAATCCCCGGCATCAGTGACGGAGATGTTCCCGCGACTCGACGATCATGGGTTGGTGGGATACGAGCCGTACAAAGGGGCCACACTAACGGACGCGGGGCGCGACCGGGCAGCAAACCTGCATAAGTCGTATGTGACGCTCTCGTGGTTCTTCCGGAGCGTGCTCGAACTGGAGACGCACGAGTCGGAGGCGATGGAACTGGCTGGGGTGATCGATCCGGGCGTGACTGACCGACTCGTACAGCTGCTACCAGCTGAGGACTCCAGCTGTGGATCGTGAATCGAGATCGAAATCTGGTGGGTTCACAAGGGGACTGGACGGAGTATCGCTGAATGGTTTCGGAGACGCTGATAATTGGCTTGGTCGGCCTCACGTTCGGCCTGCTCTTTTTCCGCCAGATTCGCGTGTATCCGCTCACCCGTGCCGTCACGGCGGCGACCGGGGCGGTCGTCGTCGTCGCGCTCGGGGCCATCTCACCCGAACGGGCGCTCGCGAGCATCGATACCGAGACGATTTTGCTCCTGTTCGGAATGCTCGCACACGTCGAAGCGCTCTCTCGAAGCGGCTTCTACCCGTGGGCGGCGACGCTCCTCGTGCGGCGAACTGGGACCGTCCGGCGACTCGTCATCGGCACGCTCTGGGTCGCCGCCGGACTCAGCGCGCTCGCACTCAACGACGCTGTCGTCCTGTTGATGACGCCCGTGTTGATCCAGGCGGTCGAGGAGACTGACACGACGCCGACCGGACCACTGATTGCAGTTATTCTCGGGGCGAACATCGGGAGCCTCGCGACACCGCTCGGCAACCCCCAGAACGCGTACATTCTGAGTCAGAGCGGGCTCTCGACCGTCGCGTTCGTGGCGACGCTAGCTCCCGTCGCGTTCCTCTCATTGCTCGTTACGAGTGTTCTCTTGGCCGTCAGATACGACGGAACGGCCGTTCGATCAACGGTGTCGCTGCCCGATCTCGATCGACAGTGGGCGCTCTCCAGCAGTGGATTTCTCCTCGCGACGTTCGTACTGTTGGCAGTGTTCCCAGCGACTAATGCGGGCATCGTTGCGGCTTCGATGGGTGTGCTCCATCTTGCGTGGCTACAGCTGTTCCGAAAAGTGCCGGGAAATGCGATCCTCTCGGAGATGGACTGGGGAATCCTCGTCCTCTTCGTGGGCCTATTCGTTCTCGTCGGGAGTCTCGAAGGGACCGCGCTGGTTGATCATCTCCGGACGGTCGAGGATGGAATCGGGTTCCCTGCCGTGATCTTTCTGCTCTCGAACGTCGTGAGCAACGTCCCGGCGGTTGTGCTGCTGTCGACGACGGTCACCGACCCGCAGTCATGGTACGTGCTGGCCGCGGTGAGCACGCTCGCTGGGAACGCCACGCCCGTGGCGAGCGCTGCGACGCTGATCGTTCTGGACCAAGCGAGTCGCCGCGGGATCGACATCTCGGCCGTTCAACTCGTTCGAGTTGGGTTCCCAATCGCGGTGGTGACGACCGCTGTTGCAACGGGATTACTTTTGCTCTGAGCGGGCGGAAGAGGCTGAACGGAAATGAAGTGTTCGGAGACAGCTCTTCGCCAGTCCGAGCTACGGCGTAGTTTCGGTCTTTATTTATTATAACGAGGAACGAGTAGAAGGCACGCATCAAATCCCTCCTCCGAGGTTGTGCGACTACCAGGTGCCGTGGAAGGTGTCGAATTCGAGGTCTTCGAGCGGCTTGTTGCCGACGGCGATCTCGTACTCGCCGGGCGTCAGCATCGGCTTGTGGAACTGCGGGCCGTCGTCGGTGGTGATGCGCGGGCAGCCGGTGTTGACGAACGCGTCGAAGTCGAAGTTGCGGAGGCGGTCCGGCGTCACCTCGTCCATCGTGATGAGGTGGGCGTTGTCGTTGTTCTCCACGATTTCTTCGGCCTTGTCGAAGCGGCCCTGCCCGATTTTGGTGCAGAAGATGACGCCGAAGGTGTCTGCGTCCATCGCGCGGTGGACGGCGCCGTAGCGCTGCTTCAGGAACTTCTCGGTGTCCGCGACGGTGACGACGTTGTTGACGGGGTCGGCGATGACGACGTTCTTGTCGGGGTGCTCCATCGCCAGTCCGAGCGGGTGGAACTTCCCGCCGCCGACGTACAGCACCTGGTCGGCGTCGATGTCGGCTGAGGCGTAGTTACAGCCGAGCACCTGCCCCTCGTGGGTGAGCCGGTCGTCGCCGCGGCGGGTGTGGACGTCGTAGCCGCGCTCCTCCAGCCAGTCGTACATGTCCTCGAAGAGGTTCATGTGCTGGGCCGTCGTGACCAGGCCGACGTCCGGGTCGTCGTCCGGGTCCGCGAGTTCGTCGAGCGAGTCCTCCATGATGGGGAACGGGTCGACGTTCGAGAACAGCGGGACGTAGATGATCTTGTCCGACTCCTTCATCGGCGAGTGACCGAAGTGGACGAACACGTCACAGCGCCGCATCAGGTAGGTGTCGAGGTCGCAGGCGCCGTAACACGGCTGCCCGGAGATGAGGTACCGGACGCCGTCGGTGAGTTCGCGGAGGTCGTCAGCGACCGCGGGGGCGCGGCGCTTCAGCCCCTCGGGGAACTGCAGGCCGACCTTGTCGGCGTCGCGCTCCTCGACCGCCTCCACGATGCGGTCGAGTTCGTAGTCCCACTCGCGGTCGTGCTTGAGGGACATCCCGGTGTTCGTGAGATCGCCCTCGCTTCGCTGACTCATTACGCCGGGGTAACGACCGGAGGCGGTTAAGCGCCGCGCTCCGCCGAGCGCCGAGAGAACCGGTGACACCCGACGAAAAGTGGGCGAGCCGCGGCGCCGACTCGCCGGTCAGACGCCGGGGACGATGGCCGTGATGCCGACCGTTTCGGTGACCATCCAGGCGATGAACAGGACGTACAGGCCGAGCAGCGACGTCGCCTCGCCGCGCGTCAGTTCGAGGTCCGTCCGGGTGGCGACGAGGAAGCCGAGCGTCGCGACGGTCAGAAAGCCCATCATCGGAACCGCGGTGGCGAAGTCGACCTCGGCGGACCCGGCGAGCAGCACGGCGGCCGGAATCGCGACGAGCAGGTCGAAGGTGTTGCTGCCGAGGACGTTCGCGAGGCTCGCGGTGCCGCGGCCGGCGTCGGCCGCGCGGACGGAGACGATGGCGTCGGGGAGGCTGGTGCCGGCGGCGACGACCGTGAGCCCCCAGATGGTCGACGGGACGCCGAGCAGCGCTTCGAGGTCGAGCGCCGCCTGCACGAGCAGTTCGACGCCGACGAGGATGGCGACCAGCGACCCGAGCAGCACCACCCACTGCTTGCCGGCGTCGACGTCGTCGACGTCCGGCGGCTCGAAGTCGGAGACGTCCTGGAACTGGATGAACACGTAGACTGCGTACAGCCCGACCGGGATGAGCGCGAGCGGCCGCGTCACCGTCGCGACGAGCCGCCCGGTCGGCGACGGGTGGTAGATGACGCCGAACGAGAACGTCAACAGCAGCACCGCGACCGCGAGCATGTAGAACTGCGCCTCCTTGTAGACGACGTCGCGGTTCGCGTCGACGCCGTGGCCCTTCAACGCCGAGACGCCCGGAATGACGAGGATGTTGAATATCGCAGACCCGACGATGGCGCCGACCCCGAGGTTGAACTCGCCGTGCAGCAGGACGGCGATGACGGAACTGGACAGTTCCGGGAACGACGAGCCGATTGCGGCGATGACGGCGCCCTGAACGACGGCCGGGAAGCCGTAGTAGGCGCCGAGCCGTTCGCTCGCGGTTTCGAGTCGGCCGCCGCCGAGCCACACCACCGCGGTTCCCGCCACGGCGAACGCGGCGGCGACGAACACGGAAGCCATGGTCGACGGTGACTTCCGCGGGAGTTGTAAATCCGTGGGTGGCCGCGCAGACTCCGCCGTGAGCCGCTCCGAGTCCTCCCTCAGAAGCTCCGATTCGCGTCGCGGTCAGGCGATGTCGCGGCTGGTGTCGATGGTGACGGACTCTTCGAGTTTCAGCTTGATCGTCTCGTCGAGCGCGCTGCCGCCGCGGAACTTCGGCACCGCGAGGTGGTTCACGACGTCGGTGCCGCGGACGGACGTCCTGAGGTCCCAGACGACGTCCGCGACGTGTTTCGTCATGGACCGCAGCGGCGGTTCGTTCTCCTTCATGCAGTGGAGGAACGCGACGCTGTTGGTGTTCACCATCGTCGTCTGGAGCTCGGTGAGGAACCGACGGTAGCGGCCGCGGTCGGCGCGTTCGAGCGGGTCCGCGACGTCGATGAGGAGGTTCGCCCCCTCAGGGAGCGTGCTGATGAGTCGGTTCGCGGCGTCGAGCGGCGCGTCGCCGCCGATGTCGCGGACCGTCGGGTCGCCGACGCTCGTCTTCGCGCGCTCCAGTCCATCCTCGACGGCCTGGTCCGACCGGAGCGTCGTGAGGTACAGCGTCCCGCGGGCGTCGGTGAGTTCGTACAGCAGCAGTTCCGACTGGCTCGCCGGGTCCGCCGTGAAACAGACGATGCTCCCGGCCGGGATACCGCCGCCCAACTGCCGGTCGAGCACGTCGACGCCGGTCGGGAGCCTGTCGGGCATACGTGCCGCTAACGCGGTTGGCCGGCATAACCGTTTTCACCACTGATAGGATAGTTGTCACCTCCTTCGGTCGACGCCGCGGTTCCGAGCGTCGATCCGACCCGCCGGTAGGCGGCGGCCACGGCGGCGCTCTCCAGCACGGGCGGGGGTGCGCGCGGGACTCGGCCGAGAACCGGGCAGTTCAGGGCGGCGTCGACGCCGGCCGGCACCGCGGTGGCTCTGGTCAGGACGGCGCCGACCACCGGCGTTCCGACGGCGCGCGCCATCGCCGCGGTTTTCGCCGCGTCCCGCAGCGTCGCCGCACACGGCTCCGCGACCAGCAGCGCGGCATCGGCCGCGCGCAGCGGAGCGACCGCGTCCGGCGCCGCTCCCGCCGGGCAGTCCACGAGAACCGTACCGTCGAACGCCCGCGCCGCAGCGAGCACCGACTCCACGTCCTGCAGGTCGGGTCCTGTTCGTTCGCTCGACCGTTCCGGCGCCGGGAGAACGGCGACGCCGTCCGAGACGCGGCGCGCGGCGGCGGCCGAATCGACCACCGCGCTATCGGCGCCGTCGGTGCCGTCGATACCGTGGGCGCCGTGGGCAGCCGCGTCTGGCCGGTCGGTCCAGCCGCGGTCGACGCCGGCGAGCGCGTGCAGGTCCGGGAGGTCCCAGTCGGCGTCTACGACCAGCGCGTCCGCGTCGAGTGCGCGGCCGATTCCGAGCGCGGTCGTCGTCTTCCCGCAGCCCCCCTTCCCGCCGGTAATCGCGAGCATAGCACGGCGTGGCTGCGTCCTCCGATTTGAACGTTCGCGTCGCGGCCGCTCGCCGGTCACTCGTCGAAGAGGCGGACCGGGGCCGCGGCGAGGATTTTTCGTTCGGCGGACACAACGACGCGGTATGACCGACAGCGACCCGGACGGGTCCCCGCGAGACGAGTCCGGCTCAGGCCCGACGGACGAGGACCTCGCCGCGCTCGTCGACGACCTCTCCGACACGCTCCGCGACCTCCGGCGGGAACTCGGCGAGCGAGAACCGGGGGACGGCGGCGCCGACCGCGACGCCGAACGGTCGGGTCGGCGCAGGTCGACTCGGCGCACCGGTCGGTTCCCGCCCCGGCCACCGCGGCTCGGAGGACTGGTCCGGTTCACGAACGACTACACGATTCCGTCGCTCATCGCGACGCTCGAAGCGACCATCGAACTGCTCGAACTGTTCCGCCGGTTCCTCCAGCTCGCCGGGCCGCGAGACCTGGATTCCGGCCGCGTCACCGACCCCGGAGGCGGCCGGGGCCGCGGCCCCGGCTCGCTGCTCTCCTCCGGCGTCTCGTCTGCCGGGGAGCGCGCGGCGGCGGACGTCACCGACGCGCTCGGCAGGCTTCGCACGGCGCTCGACGAGGCGGACCTCCCGGAGGACGAGGAGTCGCGCGACGTCGTGGAGCGCGCGCGCGACCTGAGCGCCGAAATCGAGCGGCGCGTCGCGGAGTCCCGAGATGCCGTCGCCAGCCAGCGCGACCGGGAACGCCGGACGAACCGCGGCGACGACGCAGTCACCATCGACGTTACCGACGAAGACGGGGACGGCGACGGTGACTCGGCGGACACCGGCAGCACCGACGACGGCCGGGTCAGCGGCAACGGCGACGGCGCGGGCGACGACGACGCGGACCGCGGCGACGACGAGTCACCGCAGGTGGACGTCGACGCCGAACTGGAGTCCATCAAGCGAACGCTCGGAAAAGCAGAGGGCCGCGACGTCGACGGGGACGGGGAGTCCGGCGGCGACGAGCCGCCCGCAGACGACTCGTCAGCCGACGAGTCCGGTCCCCGCGAGGACTAACCGGTCCTGACGAGAGTCCGGCGGGGCGTCAACGGCAGCCGCAGCAGTTCGACGCGGACGCGGCTCCGCCGGTGCAGACGGGGCACCGGCAGTGTCCGGCGTCCGCGGCGGCGAGCGCGAGCGCGACGCCGAGCGGGAGTTCGACTGGTTCTGACGGGTCGATACAGCAGCCACCGGGAGTTCGGTCCGACATGCGTCCCGACGGATGCGGGGGACGCGTATCGACCCCGGCGTCGGTTGTCGCCGCGGCGCAGTCCGGTCGGCGACGCGGGCCGCTGTCGCCGGTGACAGTCGGCGCCGCAGTTAAGACGTCTCCGCGGTTCGATTCCCGTATGTCAACTGGCGCTGCCGACTGGCGGGACTCCCTGACGGCGCTTCACGGGACGCTCTCGGGGAAGTACGCGCTGCACGTCGTCCGGGCGCTCGCCGACGGTCCGGCGCGGTTCGGCGACCTCCGGGAAGCGGTCGGGGACGCCCCGGAGAAGACGCTGTCCCGCCGGCTCCGCGAACTCCGGTGTCGCGGCTTCATCCGTCGCGACCTCGTCCCGTCGTCGCCGCCGTCGGCCGAGTACCGGCTCACCGACGAGGGCGACCGGCTCGTCGCGCTGCTCCGCGGGCTCGAAGCCGAGGTGGAGTACGTCGACTGCACCGCCTGCGACGACGACTGCCGCGTCGCCACGGTCGACGCCGACGCGACCGAGCGGGCGCTCGCCGAGGAGTGCTGAAGCGCCGCAGAAAACCGGGGAACGGGCTGAACCCGGCTACTGGACGGGGCGGAACCGGAAGCCGTCCCACTCCTGGCTCTCGGCTTCCCGGATGCCGGCGTCCGGGTCGCGGAGCTCCTCGCAGTACACCGGTTCGACTTCGTCGCCGATGTCGACGTCGCCGGTCGTCACCTGGCCGACCGCGCGCACCGGCTGGTCGTCGACGGTGAACTCGACGATGGCGAGGTGGTTCGGTTCGCGGACGCCCGGCGGCGTCGCCGTCGACGTCGTCCACGTCACCACCTCGGCGGTGTAGTCGGTGAGGTCGACCGTGCCCACCGGCTTCTCGCCCGTCGGACCGACCGGGTGCGCCGGGTAGGTGATGGAGCCGTCCGGGTAGCGCGCCGCCTCGAACGCGGGAGCGTCGGTGTCGTCGGCCGCGTCGCCGTCGGCGGTCATGCCTCCACCCCCTCCAGAATCGTGGTGGTGACGCAGTTCCCGAAGCCGCCGACGTTGCAGGCGAGGCCGACGTCGGCGTCGACCTGCCGCTTCCCGGCGTCGCCGAGCACCTGCTGGTACACCTCGTACAGCTGTGCGACGCCGGAGGCGCCGAGCGGGTGCCCCTTCGACTTCAGGCCGCCGGACGTGTTGACGGGGAGGTCGCCGCCGCGGGCGGTGCGTCCCTCGTCGGCCGCTTTCCACCCTTCGCCTTTCTCCGCGAAGCCGAGGTCTTCGAACTGCAGGAACTCGAGGATGGTGAACATGTCGTGCAGTTCCGCGACGTCGACGTCGTCGGGGCCGAGCCCCGCCATGTCGTACGCCTGCTCGCCGGACTGGACGACGCCGCGCATCGTCGTCGGGTCGACGCGCTCGTGGACGACGTGGGTGTCGGTGGCGCCGCCGACGCCGGAGACGACCGCGTACTCGTCGGTGTACTCGCGGGCGACCGACTCGGGGCAGAACAGCAGCGCGGCGGAGCCGTCGGTGATGGGGCAGAAGTCGTACAGCCGGAGCGGGTCCGCGACGATGGGGGAGTCCAGCACCGTGTCGAGGTCGACCTCCTTCCGGAACTGTGCGTGCGGATTGTCGACGCCGTGCCGGTGGTTCTTCACGGCGACCTTCCCGAGGCTCTCGCGCGGCGCGTCGTACGAGTCGAGGTAGAGCCGCGCCGTCAGTCCGGCGAAACTCGGGAGCGTCACGCCGTGTTTGTACTCACAGGGGTGGGTGAGCGACGCGATGACGTCGGTCGCCTCGGCGGTCGTCCGGTGGGTCATCTTCTCGCCGCCGACGAGCAGCGTCATGTCGGACGCGCCCGACGCGACGGACTGCCACGCGGCGTACGCGCCGGCGCCGCCCGACGAGGACGTCTGGTCGACCCGCGCCGTGTACGCCGGGACGGCCTGCAGGTCGTGCGCCAGCGCGTTCGGGACGCCGGTCTGCCCCTCGAACTCGCCGCTCGCCATGTTCGAGACGTACAGGTGGTCGACGGCGTCCGCCGGGACGCCCGCGTCCGCGAGGCACGCCTGGCCGGCCTCCGCCAACAGTTCGCGTATCCACGCGTCGCGCTGCCCGAACTGGGTCATCGACGCGCCGATGACTGCGACTCGGTCCATACCGTCCGGTTCGCGCCGTCCCACTTCGCCGTTTCCCCTTCGAGTCGCCGACCGCGTCGGTCGGCGCGGCTCAGTCGACGCCGCCGTCGACGACGTCAACGTCGAACAGCGAGCGCCACCGGTACCGGCGGCCGCCCCAGACGAACGTCCGGCGCGCGAGGCCGTACAGGAACAGCGGCGGCGTCACCACCGCCGACGGGTACGCCAGCAGCACCGTCCACCGACGAACCCCGAAGAAGGCGTACAGCGCAGCGGCCGCGGCCGTCGTCGCGACCAGCGCCGGCAGCGGGAACAGGACGCACAGCAGCGCGACGGCGACGGAGACCGCGAGGCCGGCCGTCATCCCGCGCGGCTCGTGACGGAACGCGATCTGGCTGAACCGGGCGTGCCGCTCCAGCGTCTCCGGGAGGCTCCCGCCGACGGCGACGCGGCGGACCCGCCTGAGCGGCGTGACGTCGAGGCGTTCGGAGAGCAGTCCGTCGTCGCTGACGGTCCGCCGGAGGTCCCGGCACAGCGCCGCTTCGTCGACGTCGTCGGCGTCGAACGTGACGGCGCCCGCCCACGCCTTCCCGCCGGTGTACGTCCCGAGCGTCCCGCCGAGCGCGTACGTCGGCTCCAGCAGCACGGACAGCGGGTCGCGCCCGACGAAGAACGGGAGTTCCGACACGGGTCCGTGTTCGGCGTAGTCGTCGTGCAGCGCCGCCAGCCAGCCGTCCGGGTGGGCGAAGTCGTCGTCGGTCCACACGACGCGGTCGTGCCGCCGCGCCTCCATCCCGGCCGCCACGGCGTTCGCCTTCCCGGAGCAGCCCGCGGGCTCGCCGGCGACGACGACCCGGACGCCCGGCGGTAGCGACTCCCGGTTCGCAACCGGGTCGTCGTCGGCGTCACAGACGACCAGCAGTTCGTCGTCGCCGCGGAGCTGCGCGGCCACCTCGTCGCAGGCGTCCGTCCACTCGACCGTCGGCAGCAGCACGCTCGTTGGCGGAGCCATCGCTCGTCGGTTCGTCGCCACGCGCAAAAACGTCGGGTGTCGAGACTGCGTCGGCACCGGCGTCGGCGCCGACGTATCGGTCGACGGGTGCCGGTCGCCTACTGCCGCTTCTCCGGTCGGCTCAGTCCTGACAGCAGCCGCCGGTTTCGCCGCCGAAGTCGACCGCGAGCGGCTCCGAGATGGCTTCGTTCAGCGCTTCGAGCCGCTCTTGCAGTTCGTCCTGCGCCTCGACGTACTCCTGCATCACCGGCATCGAGTGCAGTTCCCGCTGGGCTGCCTGCACCTTCTCGACCGTGTCGTCGTCGGCCTGCCCGGTCTGCCGGGCGAACGCGAATTCCTGGCGGAGCTGCTGGAACTCCGAAATCTTCTCCTGCGCCTCCTCGTCGGCCTCGACGGCGGCCTTCGCCGACTCGAACCGCTGATACGCCGGTAGCTCGGAAATCGCGTCACCGAGGTCCGCCGCGAGCGCCTCCACCTGGTCCGTCCCCGTCGCCTCGACATCCACGTCCGCGTCGATGCTCATGACGCCCGCTTCGGCGTGAAGCGGTTTAAAGCCTGTCAAGGCAGCACTCTGCGCTCACAATCGCTGCTATCGGTCGAGTCACGCGACCACGACCTGCAGTCAGTGAGTGCGGTAGCCGGCGGTCAGCGAGTGCGGAGACCGGCTCCCGCGGTCAGAACGCGACGACGTACGCCGCGGCGGCGACCGTCACGGCCACCGTCAGGACGACCCAGTTCCGGGTCGTGTCGAGCGGACCGTACGGCCCGCCCTTCCGGCTGAACAGGTAGAGGAAGTAGACGCCGAGCGGCGCCGCTCGAAACAGCGTCGGCACCGTGACGCCCGCGAGCACGTCGACGCCGAACGTCAGCGCCAGCGCGCACGCGGCAGCGACGCCGGCGACGAGCAGGTCGTCGCGGGCGGAGTCGAAATCCATGCGGAACAGTCGGTGTGGCTACGTTACTCGTCGGCGTCTTCGAGCTCTTCGACGAGCTCGTCGGCGTCAACGTCGACGTCGTCGAGGTCGGCCTCGTCGAGCGCCTCCTCGACGTCACCGCCGCCCATGCCGCCCATACCGCCCATCATGCCGCCCATGCCGCCCATCATGCCGCCGCCGGAGCCGTCGATGACCTCCTCGATGACCACGCGGTCGAGGTCGAGGCGGTCCATGACGTCCTGCGCGATCTGCTGTTTCGAGAACATCCACTGCTGGTTCATCTGCATCATCGGCGACGCCTCGATGATGAGCGAGCGCTTCTCGACCTCCTTGGTCTCCTTCTCGCGTTCGACCTCGCCGGTCTCCTCGTCCTCGTGGGCCTCGACGGTGACCTCCTCCTCGACGGTCTCCGTTTCGATGCGGACGTCCGGCGTCTCCTGGAGGTACATCCCGATGAGCGCCGCTGCCTGCTCCTCCTCGTCCTCGACGACGTCGACGATCTCGTACTCGTATTCGAGGTCGTCGCCGGCGAGCGGGTGGTTGAAGTCGACGCGGGCGCGGCCGCCGATGACCGTCTCGAGGTAGCCCTGTTCGCCGTCGATGGTGACCTGCGCACCGGGGTAGCGGTCGTCCTCGGGGATCTTGTCGGCGGCGACCGTCCGGACCTCGTCCGGGTCGAACTCGCCGAACGCCTCCTCGGCGGGGACGGTCACGGTGTTCTCGTCGCCGACCTCGCGGCCGACGAGGTCCTCGTCGACGGACGCGAACACGTGGCCCTCGCCGACGACGATGGTGCGGGGCGAGAAGTCGTACTCCTCGTCGTCGATGCCGGCCTCCTCTGCGACCTCCTGGCTCGTCGTGTCGACGACGCGGCCCTCCTCCTCGTCTTCGCCCGGAACGGTCCGGACCGTGTACTCGAGCTTGACGAAGTCGCCGTCCTGGATGCCGCCGTCCGCCGTCTCTGTCTCCTCGGCCTCAGCGTCGGCGTCGGCGGAGTCGGCCGCCTCAGCCTGCTCTTCTTCGCTCATGTCATCACCGTCGCCCGTCCGCTTCTTAACAGTCACGTTTCGACCGAGTCAGCGGCGCCGCGGATGCAGCCGCCCCGAATCGGCCTGCCGCGGGTCCACGACGCCCGACCCGGTCGGTTTTTGGGCGTGTCGACCGACGGCCAGTCCATGTACGAAGTGGAGGTGAAGGTGCGCGCCGACCACGACGCGGTCCGGCCGCGGCTGGACGAACTCGGTGCGGAGTTCGTCCGGGCGGTCACGCAGACGGACGTGTACTACGACGCGCCGCACCGCGATTTCGCCGAGACCGACGAGGCGCTCCGGGTGCGCCGAGAAGCGACAGAAGCGGACGGCGGCGAGCCGCCCGCGGGCGACGCCGTGACGAAGCTCACGTACAAGGGGCCGCTGCTGGAGGCGGCGTCGAAGACCCGCGAGGAGCACGAGACGTCGGTCGCGGACCCGGACGCGCTCGAGGGGATCCTGCACGGACTCGGCTTCGAGCCCGCCGCGACCGTCGAGAAGCACCGCGAGTTTCACGTGGTCGACGGCTACACCGTGACGCTGGACGCGGTCGACGGGCTCGGCGAGTTCGTCGAGGTCGAACGCGAGACGACCGAGGCCGACGTCGAGTCCGCGCGCGAGGGCGCCATCGAAGTACTCTCCGACCTCGGCCTCGACGCGTCCGACCAGATTCGGACGTCGTATCTCGGCCTGCTGCTCGCAGACTCTGCCGAGTAATACTCCGCAGTTATCGCATCAGCGGTAATCCTTTTCCGCAAGTTATACTGCTGGCCGCCGCAACTCGCCGGTAATGAGGAATATTCAGGTCTCGGAGCTCGACCGGAAGGCGGTCGAGGACCAGGACGTGGAGATCGTCGAGCGAAAGGGAATCGGCCACCCTGACTCCATCTGCGACGGCATCGCCGAAGCGGTTTCGCGGAGCCTCTCACAGCTGTATCTCGACCGCGTCGGCAAGGTGCTGCACTACAACACCGACGAGACGCAGCTGGTCGCCGGCCGTGCCGCTCCGGCGTTCGGCGGCGGCGAAGTGCTCGACCCCATCTACGTCCTCATCGTCGGCCGCGCGACGAAGAAGTACGACGGGCAGGCGCTCCCGGTCGAGAAGACCGCCGTCGAGGCCGCACGGTCGTACCTCAACGAGAACATCCCGGAGCTCGACGTCGGCACTGACATCATCCTCGACACCCGCATCGGCGAGGGCTCCGGCGACCTCCAGGACGTCTTCGGCGAGGAGAAAGTCGAGGTCCCGATGGCGAACGACACGTCGTTCGGCGTCGGCCACGCGCCGCTCACGGAGACCGAACGCATCGTCCGCGACGCGGAGCACGCGCTCAACGGCCCGTACGCGGACGACCACCCCGAACTCGGCCCGGACGTCAAAATCATGGGGAAGCGCGAAGGCGACACCATCGACATCACGGTCGCCGCCGCGATGGTCGACAGCTACGTCGACGACATGGACGACTACCGCGCCGCCGTCGACGACGTCCGCGAGTTCGTCGCCGACCTCGCACACGACCACACCGACCGCGACGTCAACGTCGACGTTAACACCGCAGACGACGTCGAGGAGGGCTCCATCTACCTGACGACCACCGGGACGTCCGCCGAACAGGGCGACGACGGCTCGGTCGGCCGCGGCAACCGAGCGAACGGGCTCATCACGCCGAACCGGCCGATGAGCATGGAGGCGACGTCCGGCAAGAACCCGGTCAACCACATCGGGAAGATCTACAACCTCCTGTCGACCGACATCGCCGAGTCGGTCGTCGCCGACGTGGACGGCATCCGCGACCTGCAGGTCCGACTGCTCAGCCAGATCGGCCGACCCATCGACCAGCCGCACGTCGCCGACGCGCAGGTCGTCACCGCCGACGACGTCGACCTCGGCGACGTCGAAGCAGCGGTCAGCGAACACATCGACGCGAAGCTCGCGAACGTGACGGACGTGACGCGGCGAGTCATCGACGGCGACCTCTCGACGTTCTAGGGCAGCGCTGGGCGGACACCGGCGGCGTCGCTGTTCGGCCTCGGCGCGTCGTCGCCACCGGAGTTTCGCTGTCCGACGCGCGACCGCTCTCAGGTCACGCGCCGTCTGGCCCCCTAATCCGACAAAAACGTTCGTAGTCGGCGCCCGTCGTCGACTGTTCCCGTGGCGGCTTACGCTTCGACGGCGCCGAGCTTCCGCGCGAGGTACGTCGCGATGGGCGCGTCCTCCTCCTCGACGAACCGCGCGACTTCCTGGCCGTCGCGTTCGACGATGACGGTGGGGATGTAGTCGACGCCGTACTCGTCCATGCCGGGGCCCTGCTTCTCCCCGTCGACCTTCTCGACCGGGTACTGCTCGATGCGGTCGGCCGGGACGCCGGCGGCGGCGAGCGCGGCCGCGAAGTCCGGGAGCTGGCCGGTGCAGTCCGGGCACCAGTCGCCGCCCCAGACGCGGAACGTCAGCGAGTCGTCCGCCAGCGCGTCGACGACGTCGCCGTGGGCGTCGGCGTCCCACTCCGGGTTCGGCTCCATCGTTTCGAGTTCGTTCATGCCGTGACAGTGGCGCGCACCGGGTTTAACACCGACGCCTGCGGCAGCCGCGGCTCGGTGGTCGCCGTCGGCGGTCGCCGCGGCGGCTCCGGGAGCGTCGCGCCGAGAGTTTGCCGCCGCCGGGGAGCCATTAAGCGAGCGTCGCCAAGCCTGTCCATGGACGATTCCGTTCTCGACACCATCGGGTCGCCGCTGGTCCGCGTGTCGTCGCCGACCGGCGCGACGGTCGCGGCGAAACTGGAGTCGCGGAACCCCGGCGGCTCCGCGAAGGACCGGCCGGCGCGCTACATGGTCGAAGCCGCCGAGGACGCCGGCGAACTCGGACCGGGCGACGAAATCGTCGAGCCGACCTCCGGGAACACCGGCGTCGGCCTGGCGCTCGTCGGCGCCGCGAAGGGGTACGACGTGACGCTCGTGATGCCGGCGTCGAAAAGCGAGGAGCGCCGCCGAATCATGGCGGCGTACGGCGCGGACCTGGAGCTGGTGGACGGGAACATCGAGGACGCGAAGCGGCGCGCCGACGAACTCGCCGACGACGGGATGGTGCAGCTCCGGCAGTTCGAGAACGAGGCGAATCCGCGGGCGCACTACGAGACGACCGCCGAGGAGATTCTCGACCAGCTCGACGGCCGCGAGCCGGACGCGCTCGTCGCGGGCGTCGGCACCGGCGGCACCATCACCGGGAACGGCCGGCGGCTCCGCGAGGAGTTCCCCGAGATGGACGTCGTCGCCGTCGAACCGGCGGACTCGGCGGTTCTGTCCGGCCGAGAGCCCGAATCGGACTCGTTTCAGGGGATGGGCCCGGGGTTCGTGAGCCCGAACCTCGACACGGACCTGCTGGACGGCGTCCTCACGGTCGAACTCGGCGACGCGGAAGCCGAGTGCCGGCGGCTCGCGCGGGAAGAAGGAATCCTGGTCGGGCAGTCGAGCGGCGCGTCGAACCTCGCCGCGAACCGGGTCGCTGAGGCGTTCGCGGCCGACGAACCGCCCGAATACACGGACGTCGCCGTGGCGGGGTGGGAGCGCCGCGACGGCGCCGGCGAGTCGGGCGACGACCCGCTGGTGCTCACGGTGTTCTGGGACTCCGGCGAGCGCTACATGTCGACCGGGCTGTTCGACTGACGCCGACGGCGGCGCCCCCGGTCAGGCTTCGAACTCGGATTCGGTGACGCGAACCCGGACCGTCTCTTCGACGTCACGGAGGTCGTACTCGGGGAGCGGCGCGTCGTCGCTGCGCGCGACGTACATCGGCTCGACGAGCCGGCCGTCGTCCACGCCGTACACCTTGAGCAGCCGGTCGGTCTCGGTCGCGCGGACGTCGTCGTTGCGGACGGCGGTCGCGAGCGACCGCGACAGCCACTCGTCGTCGTCCACGGACGGCTCCCGAATCAGCACCGCGTCGGTGAACCGGACGAGATACCAGTTCAGGTCGTTGCACAGCGACACGGCGGCGCCGAGGCTGACGGTGTCGACGGCGACGGTGTTGTCGAACGGCGCGCGCAGGTCGTACGTCGCCAGCGCGTCGCGCGCCGTCTCCCGGGAGAGCAGTTCGTACCGGAGGTCGACGTCGCTCCCTCCGACGAAACACACCGTCGTCATACACTGCGGGTCGCCGCCGCCGCGGAAAGCGGTTACGCTCCGCCGGCCGCCGACCACCGCAGGGACGCCGGCCCGGAACGCGAAAAATCGGTCTCGTGTCGATGCGGCGGGGAAGGTCTGGGCTGCAGTCAGTTCCGGGTCACGGTCGGGTCTTGACCGCGGTCAGTATTCGGCCCGCGTCAGTTTTCGGCGGTCCACGCGAGCGCCTCGGCGAGGTCGTGGTTCGGCGGCGAGCAGGTGTAGTTCCGGCAGGCGTACGCGGTCGGGTCGCCGTCGCGGGCGTCACGGCCCTTCCAGATGGGCGGGGCGTCGTCGAGTCCGAGCCGGTCGAGCCAGTCGTCGAGTTCGCCGTCGGTCTCGGGGCGGTGGGCGACGACGGCGCCCGGGAGGTAGCGGTCCGCGAGCACGTCGCGCCAGTCGTCCGGCAGGTCGTCGGCGGCCAGCGTGAGTTCGAACGGGCCGGCGGCGCGCCGGGCGTCCGCGAGCGCGAGCGTCACGTGTTCGAGCGGGCTCGCGCTGACGGTGGCGCGGTGGCTCGCGAGCGCGGCCTCGGCGGCCGCGGCGAACCCTTCGTCGGGCGCGAACAGGTCGAGGTCGAGCAGGAGCCGCGTGGCGACGCCGAGGCTCGACGGCGTCGACTGGTCCATCGGCTCCTCGGGCCGCGCGACGAGGGATTCGGCGTCGTCGGCCGTCGAGTAGATTGTGGCGTCGTCGGCGTCGTAGAAGGCGTCGATGACGACGCGGGCGAGGTCGACGGCGAACGCGAGGTGCTCGACGTCGCCCGTCGCCTGGTACAGGTCGAAGGCGCCGCGGCCGAGGAACGCGTAGTCCTCCAAGTAGCCGTCGACGGCGACGTCGCCGTCGATGAAGCGGCGGGAGAGCCGGTCGCCGTCCCAGAGGTGCTCGCGGACGAACGCGACGGCGTCGGCGCCGCGGTCGGCGAGTCCCGGGTCGAGCGTCGTCGCGCCCGCGGCGAACGCGGACACCATCAGGCCGTTCCAGCCGGCGAGCACCTTCTCGTCGCGCGGCGGCCGGTCGCGGGTCGCGCGGGCGTCGAACAGCGCGGTGCGGGCGTCGAGCAGCCGCCGCTCGACGTCGGATTTGTCGAGGCCGTACGCGTCGGCGAGGTCGGCGGTCGACCGCTGCGCCGTCAGTACCGTGGTGCCGCCCTCGAAGTTCCCGTCGTCGGTGACGCCGAACCGGTCGCAGACCAGTTCCGCGGTCTCGTCGTCGTCGACGGCGTCGCGGACCGCTTCGGGCGTCCACACGTAGAAGGAGCCTTCGCCGTCGCCGGAGTCGGCGTCGAGCGTGCCGTAGAAGCCGCCGTCGGGGTGGGAGAGTTCGCGGTTCACGAACTGCAGGGTCTCCTGTGCGGCGAGCGCGTACCGGGGGCTGTCGAGCAGCCGGTAGGCGTCGAGGTACGTCTCGGCGAGCGCGGCGTTGTCGTACAGCATCTTCTCGAAGTGTGGGACGGTCCAGTCGGCGTCGGTGCAGTACCGGTGGAAGCCGCCGCCGACGTGGTCGTACAGGCCGCCGCTCGCCATCGCGTCGAGCGTCTCGACGGCGACGTTCAGCGGCTCGTCGCGGCCGCTCCGCGCCGCGGCTTCGAGCAGCAGGCCGACGCGGGCGGGCTGCGGGAACTTCGGGCCGCCGCGGCCGAACCCGCCGTGTTCGCGGTCCGCGCTCCGGAGCGCCGCGGTCACCGCGCCGTCGAGAGCGGCGTCGGCGTCGGCGCCGTTGTGGGTGGTTCCGGGGCTGTCCGGGCCGGCGGTTCCGGTCGGGCCGTCCGGGCTGTCCGGGCTGGCTGCGCCGGCGTCGGGCGCGCCGAGTTCCTCGCGGACGGCGTCGGTCCACTGGTCGGCGCGGGCTTCGATGTCGCTGCGCTGGTCGGGGTCGCGCCAGGACGCCGCCATGTTCCGGCAGATTTCGAGGAAGCCGGGCATGCCGTCGCGGCCGTCGCGCGGGAAGTACGTGCCGACGTAGAACGGGCGGCCGTCGGGCGTGAGCCAGACGGACAGCGGCCACCCGCCGCTGCCGTTGACGAGCTGGCAGGCGGTCTGGTAGACGCGGTCGACGTCGGGGCGCTCCTCGCGGTCGACCTTGACGGGGACGAACGCGTCGTTGAGTACCTCGGCGACGGCGTCGTCCTCGAACGACTCCTCCTCCATGACGTGACACCAGTGGCAGGCGGAGTAGCCGACCGACAGGAAAATCGGGATGTCGCGGTCGCGGGCGGCGTCGAGCGCGTCGTCGTCCCACGGCTGCCAGTGCACCGGGTTGTCTGCGTGCTGGCGCAGATACGGGCTGGCCTCCTCGTCCAGCCGGTTCCGCGCCGTCGGGTCGCTCATGTGTCCCGGATGGCGGCGCCGCCGGAAAAGGCGGCCGGTCCCGACAGCGACGCCGCGGGAGCCGCGGCCGCGACGATATATGCGTATCTGTGCGTATCACGTCGGTGTGGGAGAGCAAGATTTACACTCCCGTGCGTACCCGCTCCGGGTATGGCCGAGACCACGGAGACGGTGCTTCTCGTCGGCGGCGGCGGCCGCGAACACGCCATCGCCCGCTCGCTCGCCCCCGACTGCGACCTGTACGCCTGCGCCAGCAACCGAAACCCCGGCATCGCGGCGCTCGCCGCCGGCTTCGAGACCGTCGGCGAACGCGACGCCGACGCCATCGTCGACTACGCCGAATCGGTCGGCGCAGACCTCGCCGTCATCGGGCCGGAGTCCGCGCTCGAAGCCGGCGTCGCTGACGCCCTCGGCGCCGCCGGCGTCTACGCGTTCGGGCCGGACGCCGACGCCGCCCGCATCGAGACCGACAAGGCGTTCCAGCGCCGCTTCATGCGCGACAACGACGTCCCGGGCTGCCCCGACTTCGAGACGTTCGACGACCCGGAGGCGGCCGCCTCGTTCGTCGCCGACTACGACGGCGACGTCGCCGTGAAGCCGGTCGGGCTCACCGGCGGGAAGGGCGTCCGCGTCACCGGCGACCAGGTGACGAAGGCAGAAGCAGCCGACTACGTCCGCGAGTCCGACTACGACGACTGGGTCGTCGAGGAGCGACTCGTCGGCGAGGAGTTCACCGTGCAGGCGTTCGTCGCGAACGGCGACGTCGTGACGACGCCCGCGATTCAGGACCACAAGCGGGCGTACGAGGGCGACGAAGGCCCGAACACCGGCGGCATGGGGAGCTACTCCGATACGGGCCGGACGCTCCCGTTCATGACCGACGACGACTACGAGGCGGCCGTCGACGTCATCGAGGCCACGGTCGACGCGCTCGACGGCTACACCGGCGTGCTGTACGGCCAGTTCATGCTCGGCGCGGACGGCCCGAAGGTCGTCGAGTTCAACGCCCGCTTCGGCGACCCGGAGGCGATGAACACGCTGCCCGTGCTCGAAACGCCGTTCGTCGACGTGCTCACCGCCGCTCGCGACGGCGACCCGCTCCCGGACCTGTCGTTCGCCGACGAGGCGACCGTCTGCAAGTACGCCGTCCCCGCCGGCTACCCGACCGACCCGGACGCCGGCGCCCGAATCGAGGTCGACGAGTCGTCCGCCGGCGACGCGCTGCTGTTTTACGCCAGCGTCGACGAACGCGACGACGGTCTCTACACGACCACCTCCCGGTCGTTCGCCGTCGTCGGCCGCGGCGACTCCATCGCCGCCGCCGAACGGCAGGCCGAATCCGCGCTCGACGCCGCCGGCGACGGCTTCCACGTCCGCCACGACATCGGCACCGCCGACCTCGTCCAGCGCCGCATCGACCACATGGCGGAGCTCCGCGGCGAGTAACGCGACCGCCGACTCCGCACCCCGCTCCGCCTCACTCCGTCTCCTTCTCCCCGCCTCGGTCATCCGCCGCGCCTCGCTCCGCCCGATTACTCCGTGAGTCCAGGTCGACCGGCAGCGGCGCGCGGGACGGCCGAGACGCGCGAGATTGATAATGCCGGGCGACCGACGTACCGACGTGACTGACGACGTGGCAGGCTCGGCGGGCGGCGCCGGCGACGACACCGACGACGGTACCGCCGGCGACCCGGACGGGAACGTCGCCGGCGACGCCGCCAACGACTCGGCCGGCGCTAACGGCGACGGGCGTCCGGCGCGCTACGACCGACTGGAGCGGCACGAGACGCCCGGAACCCGGAACTCGCTGCGGTTCTGGACGGACGCGAAGTCGCCGCTGGCGGTCGCGCGGAACTACCTGCTCGTCTGGCTCGTCAGGCTGTCGCCGAGCCTGCGGCTGAAAAACTGGGTGCTGCGCCGCATCGGCGTCGACGTCGGCGACGGCGCCTCGTGGGGGCTGGAGGCGACGCCGGACGTGTTCTGGCCGGAGCGAATCACGGTCGGCGCCGACGCCATCGTCGGCTACGACGCCGTCCTGCTCTGTCACGAGTTCCTGCAGGACGAGTACCGCGTCGGCGACGTCGTCGTCGGCGACCGCGCGATGCTCGGCGCGAAGGTCACGGTGCTGCCCGGCGTCCACATCGGCGAGGACGCGCAGGTCGCCGCGAACTCGCTGGTGGCGGACGACGTCCCCGCGGGCCAAACCGTCGCCGGCGTGCCGGCGGAGCCGGTCGAACGCGACGTCGTCGACGAGCCGAGCGCCCGCGGCGACGCCGGCACTGCCGACCGCAGCGCCGCCGACTCCGCCGCCGGCGACGACGCGGCCCGCTGAGCCGGTCCGGTCAGGCTCGGACGCCGCGCGTCGCTACTCGTCTCTGACCCTGACGATGCCGTTCGTGAACGCGCGGCGGTTCGGAATCACGTACTCCTTCCCGTCGGTTTCGACGTGCGTGACGAACACGTCCACCTCCTGGACGACGCCTTCGGTGTCGCCGATGCGGATGCGGTCGCCGATGCCGTACGGCTGTTCGAGCAGCAGGTAGAAGCCGGCGGCGGCGCACGCCAGCAGGTCGCGGAACGCCAGCGCGCCGAACAGGACGAGCGCGAACACGTACGCGGCAAGCAGGACGATGAGCGCGGCGACGTCGACGTTCACCTGGCCGAGCGCGATGAGCGCCGCGACGAAGAACACGGACCACTTCGCGACGGCCGGGATGACGCTGGCCTGCGGGAGTTTGATGCTGCGGAGCCGCTCTTCGACCAGCAGCTCGACCTTGTCGCCGACGACCAGCCCGATGATGAGCACGAGAATCGCGACGAACAGCGACGGCAGGAAGCCGGTGGCCTGGTTCCAGAACTCCGCGATGTACGCGATGTCGACGACGGTGAGCGCGACGATGACGCTCAGCAGGAAGATGAAGTAGCCGCTCAGTTTCGCGATGATGGCGACCGTCGACGTGCCGAACTCGCGGGCGGTCCGCTCGAACGCCGTCCCCTCGATGGAGCCGGGGACGCCGGCGCCGACGAGGATGCGACGGTTCACGACGACGACGAGGTAGCTGAGCACGGCGCCGAACAGCAGCACGCCGAGCGCGAGCCAGATTCTGCTCGACACGGAGCCGAGCGCGTCCGCGAGCGTCCCGGCCACGTCCGTCGACCCGGCGCTCTGCGCGAGGACGGCGGGCTGTGCGAGGCTGCCGAACGGGCTGACTCCGAGCATCGCTCAGTACTCCTCCGGGTCGAGTTCAAGTATCAGCGTCCCGCCTTTGAATGCCCGGACGAGCCCGTCCGACTCCGAGAGCACGATTGCGATGGCGTTCGTGTCACGCGTGATGGCGCCGGCGGCCATGTGGCGCGCGCCCAGCCCCTTGGGGATGTCGACGCCCTCTGCGGCCGGCTCCAGGTACCGGTACGCCGACACGATTTTCCCGGAGTCCGAGATGATGAACGCGCCGTCGAGCCGGGAGAACTCCTTCAGCATCACGTTCACGATCGGGTCGCCGACGTGGACGTGGCTCTTCTCGAAGGGGTTGTAGCTGAGCGGCCGCGACTTGTTCATCACCTTCCCTGCGTCGCCGACGACGAACAGCGCGCCCACCGGCTTCCCCTTCTGCCCCTTCTTCCCGAGTTCGATGGCGACCTCGAACACGTCGCGAATGACGCTCGGGTCCGCCCGCGAGTTCGCGAACAGGTCGTAGATGCCGGAGTGCATCGACTCGGAGACGTCCGCGCGGACGACGCCGTCGATGGCGTCGTCGAAGACGCCGACGGCGCAGGCAACCGCGTCGCCGTCGTCGCAGAACCCCTGGTCCATCGCGCCCTCGATGCCGAACCGAATCCGGTCTTTCACGTTGTCGAACTCGACCGGCAGTTCGACGAACCGCTCGGCGTCAACGTCGTTCTCCGCCGCGACGACGACGGGCGACTCGTCGCTCTCGGCGAACTGCGAAAACGTCGACCCGGTCGGCGAGAACAGGAACACGCCGTCGACGTCAGCCACCAGATCAGACAGCAGGTCGGCTGAGGAACTCATTAGTGAACGCTCCCACGGACGACGCAAAGTCCTTGCGGCTACGTCATACGTCCGTCATGCGGTCGCGACGACGACCACGGCGACCGAATCGATGCCTGCTCGGTCGTCGCTCCGCCTCACTGCGCGGGACAGGATTCGAACCTGCGGACCCCTATGGGACAGCGTCCTAAGCGCTGCGCCGTTGGCCACTTGGCTACCCGCGCGCACCTCCGTATTACGAAATTCGCGGTAAGTAGCTGTCGGACGCGGCCGATGACTTATGTGCGGTGGCGACGAAGCCAGCGGTGTGTACCGGGCGAGCGACGAGGTGCAAAACGAGGAGTGGCTCGGCGAGCTTCGCCGCGCGGCGGAGTCGCTGGAGCTGTCCGGCGAGGCGCGGTCGAACGCCACCGACCTGTTTCTGTCGCACGTCCCGGAGTCGGAGCGGTCGAAGCCGGCGATGGCGGCGGCGGCGCTGTACGCCGGCGCGCTCATCGCGGGCGACGAGCGCAGCCAGACGGCGGTCGCCGAGGCGATGGACGTGACGCGGCTGTCAGTGCAGCAACACTGGAAGGACGTCCTCGAAGACGCCGGGTTCAGGCCGCCGACGTGGTAGCGGGCGCAGGGAGTCCGCTGTCGACGCAGCCGGGACCTGACCGCCGCGTCACTCAGCGAGGAGCAGCCACGCGACGCCGACCGCGCCGGCGACGACGCCGAGTTGGCCGACGAGCAGCAGCGCGCCGCCGACGTACGCGACGAGGCTTCCGGGGTCGCGGCTGCCGAGTTCGACGAACTGGTAGCCGGCGATAGCGGCGGCGGCGCCGCCGAGCAGGAGGCGCGTCGCGAGCGACCGCCGGGCGAGCCACGCTGCGGCGGCGTCGACGGCGTTCGGCATCTACTCGGGTCGCGTCGGGCCGCGTCCCTCCCGTTTGGGCGTGAGGTTGCCGTGCTCGTCGATTTCGCCGTTGACGATGCGGGTCGACGAGATGCGGTTTCCGTCCTCGGCTTCGACGTGGTCGACGACTTCGATGCGGAGCGGGTCGAGCCCGCGCTCCTCGCGGATGTCGTTGATGCGTTCGGCGCCGGCGCGGGTCTCCGGCGAGACGACCAGCGCGTCGAACTCCGGCTCGACGGCGATGCCGGTCGGCTCGTCGAGCCTCCGAATCTCGTAGTCGCGGTCGTACTCGTCGGCGAGTTCGGACAGCACCGATTCGAGGTCATCCTTCCGGTCCTCGTACGACCGGACGTACCGTTCGGTGTGTCTGGTCTCCGGTGCGAGGTCGTCGGAGGTGAGCCCGACCGTGACGTCCCCGAGCTCGAACGCGCGGCGGAACAGCGCGCGGTGCCCGTCGTGGACCGGGTCGAATGTCCCGCCAAGCGCGACGTTCATACCCGTGCGTCGGGACCGCCGAACGTAAAAGCGACGTTACTCCTCGTTCGTGACGGACCGCCGAAGCGACGCGGCTACGCCGACTCGTCGCCGTCTCCGTCGGCGTCTCTACCGTCGGCTCCGGCGTCGGCCTCGCCGCCGTCGACGTCGTCGCCGTCGGACCCGGATTCGGCGTCGTCGCCGCCGGTTTCAGCGTCGTCGTCTGCGGGTGCGCCCTGCCCTGATTCGACGGTGATGGTGACCGGCTCCGCGGTGTCGCCGTCGGCGTCGCCGCCGCGGCCGAGCAGGTCGTCGAGGTTGAACACGGTGTTCAGTTCGGCCTGCACCTGCTCGACGACGCCCTCGACGAGTTCGGAGGGCGCGATGGCGTCGTACTCGTAGGGGTTGTTGCCGGCGCCGACGGACTCGCGTTTGTCGCGCGTCACGTGGCCCTCCTCGTGGAGTTCCGCGAGCGCCTCCCGGACCGTGCTCGGGTACAGCCCGGTGCCTTCGGCGACCTCTTCGCTCGTGGACTCCGGGTGTTCCCGGAGGAAGACGTAGATGCGGGCGCGGGTCTCGGTGTCGAGCAGCCACGACAGCAGGTCGACGAGGCGCTCGTCGAAGCCCTCGGCGACGTCGCTCGCCTCCGCTTCGAGGCGGGCCCTGGCGCTGTCGAACTCCTCGCGCGCCGACCCGGCGTCCGCGTCGGCGCCGTCCGGTCCGCCGTCGGTGGCGTCGCCGGCGCCGTCCGGTCCGCCGTCGGTGGCGTCGCCGGCGTCGTCCGCGTCGTCGGTGGCGTCGTCGGAAGCCATGTGTCCTGCTCCGCAGGTCAGAACTCCGCGCGTAAAACGTCGTCGCCGCTGACTGTCTCGGCCCGCGCCGACCCGCCGCGAGCGGCGCCGACCGACGACGCCGGTCTACGCCGACAGCAGCAGGTCCGTACACAGCGCGTCCAGCCCGTCCCGCTGCCGGATGCGTCGCTGGCGTTCCGCGCCGGACTCCCGGTCGAGGACGTCGCGCAGGCCGTCGACGCCGACGCGGTCGCAGACGCGGTCGACGGCGTCAGCGAGCGACACGACCGAGTCGCCGTCCCGGTCGACGAACGACGCGTCGTGGCCGTGCCGCATCGCCCGCCACTTGTTCTCGTCGAGCGTCTCCCGCCGCAGCGCCGTCGACGTCGGCGCCGCCTCGTCCTCGTACCGCTCGGCGAGGTCGACGACCAGCGCGTGGACGAACTCGACGAACGCGCAGACGACGTCCGGGTCGGACTGGCCGTCGGGCGTCCGCACCTCGACGGTGCCGTGGCCGGTGTGCGGCCGGACGTCGTACCAGAGTTCGCCGCGGTCCTCGATGGAGCCGAGCTCCACCATTCGGCGCTCGAACGACTGGTACGCCTCGAAGCTCTCGAACGACCCGGGCATCCCGGTGTTCGGCAGCGCCTCGAACACCTTCGCGCGCGCCGACGCGAGGCCGGTGTCGAAGCCGTTCCAGAACGGCGAGTTCGCCGACAGCGCCAGCAGCGGCGGGAGGTACCACCGGAGTTCGTTCGCGACCCACGTCGCCTTGTCGGGGTCGTCGACGCCGACGTGGACGTGCAGCCCCGCGGTCGTGTTCCGGTGCTGCGGGTACTGGATTCGGTCGAGCTGCGACCGGTACCGCGGCTTCTCGGCGTGGTCGAGTTCGCGCCACTTCGCCGCCGGATGCAGCCCCGCGGCGGCGACGCGGTAGCCGTACGAGTCGGCGTGGTCGACGAGCGCGTCGCGGGCCGCCGTGACGTGGTCGCGGACGTCGGCGGGCGACTCGATGAGCGGCGTCTGCGTCTCGACCGTGCACTTGAACAGTTCGTGGTCGACGCGGTCGACGAGCGGCTCGGGCGGCTCGCGGTCGCCGTACACCAGGTCGTCGGTCCCCGAGACGGGGCGTCCCTCGTCGTCGACGACGTAGAACTCCTCTTCGACTCCGAGAGTACCCATCCGCGCGAACGACTCCGGCGAGCCTGTCTCCATCGAACCGGGGTTGGGTGTGCGGTGATTTATATTTCGGGAAAGCGGCGCCGGCGGCCGGCCGCGCTACCTGCTCGGCGTCGCGACGATGCCGAGGTGGTCCGTGTGGTACCGGTCGAGCCGCCGCGTCTCGAGGACGTCGTACCGCTCGGCGAGTTCGGCGCGGACGTCGTCGAACACCGACGCCGGGTCGGCGGCGACGTCCTCAGAGCGCGCCTTCACGGCGAGCAGCAGCCGGCCGTCGTCCGCGAGGAACTGCGCGTTCCGGTTCGCCACCGCGGCCTGCCCGCGCGTCGCGACGTCCTGCACGACGACGTCACAGCCGGACTCGACGACGTGCGCGTACGTCTCCGGCTTCCGCGCGTCCTTCAAAAGCGGGAACAGGTTCGGCCGCGGGTCGCAGGCGTCGAGCAGGTCGCGGACCGGACGCGCCGCGAACTCGACGGCGTACGTCGGGCCGGCGAAGTCGGCGACGTGGCTCACCGTCGTCCCGTTCGCCGCGCCGAGGTACAGCACCGTCTCGCCGCCGTCCAGCCCGGTGTCCATCCCGAGTTCGAGCATCGCGCCGAGCTTCGACCGGCCGGCGTCCCAGACGCGCCAGTCGCCGTCGGTCGGCTCGCCGTACACCGGCTCGCCCCGCGTCGACAGCCGCTCCTCGCCCGCGATGGGTCGCCGCTGGACGCCCGCGGGAAGCCCGTCGTCGCCGCCGCCGTCGTCCGCGCCGCTCATTCGTCCGCCCCCGCGCCGGCAGCGCTGCCTGCGGCGGTCCCGCCGCTCGCGCCGTCGGTGTCGTCGTCGCCGGCGTCTGCCCGCGCCCTGATGGTTCGGATGCGTTCGTCGAGCTCCTCGTCGAGCGCCGGTTTCCGGTCGCCGCTGTAGTAGTCGACGCGGGCGGCGATGGTGAGCTTCCCGGCGAGCGCCCGCGCCGCCGACCCGCGGTCCTCCGGCCGCGTCCCGCGGACGTACTCGTGGGTGTAGATGACGCCGTGTTTCGGCGACGAGGCGTGCCCGCGGAGGTGCGCGAACAGCGCGTCCTCGGCGCCGAGCACCTGCAGCGTCCCCGACGGCTTCTTCGCCAGCGTCTCCAGCCCGCCGGCCAGCGAGATGAGCCGCGCGGCGAGCACCGGCCCGGCCAGCGCGGCGAGGTTCGGCGCCGCCTCCGGCGCTCTCGCCTCGATGAACGCCTCCAGCTGCTCGGACTCGTCGGCCAGGTCGGCGACGCGACGCGCCAGCGACACGACGCGCTCCTCGGTCGGGCCGTCCGGGTCGCGACCGGCGACCTCCCGGCAGAACTCGACGCCGGAGCCGGACTCGTCGTACAGGCTGCCGGCCCACTCCGCCGCGCGCTCGGCGAGTTCGTTCGCGACGCGGTCGGCGTCGTCCATCGCCCGGACGGCGTGCAGTAACTGCCTGTCGTCGGCGCGTTCGCGCTCTCTGACCTCGGCGCGGGTCGCCGCCACCGTGGCCTCGCGCAGCATCGCGTAGTAGTCGGATTCGTCGTCGGCGACGTCGGCGTCGACCGCGAGCGACGGCCAGTCGGCCGGCTCGTCGGCGGCGCCCTCGCGGATTCGGTCCACGCGTGCCGCCTCGTCGTCGGGCGCGAACCACGCCGACTCCGACGGCGCGCCGCCGGCGCTGTCCGCGCCGTCCGCGTCGCCGCCGGCGTCGCCGGCGTCAGTGTTGGTCATGGCTCCAGTTTCCCGGTCGGCGCCCCTAAGCGTTCCCCGTCGCGGCCGGCGTCACCGGCCGTACCGCCCGCAACCGAACGGCCTTTGACGGCAGCGGCGACACCGGACGGCATGGACAGACCTGACGTCGGCGAACTCACGCCGCCGGACCGAACGCTGATGGGGCCAGGGCCGAGCGACGTCCACCCGCGCGTCCTCCGCGCGATGGCGACGCCGCTCGTCGGCCACCTCGACCCGTCGTTCGTCGAGATCATGGACGAGACGCAGGAGCTGCTCCGGTACGCCTTCCGCACCGACAACGAGTGGACGATTCCGGTGTCCGGCACCGGCTCCGCGTCGATGGAGGCCGCCATCGGGAACCTCGTCGAGCCCGGCGAGACGATGCTCGTCCCGACGAACGGCTACTTCGGCGGCCGGATGGCCGAGATGGCGCGCCGCGCCGGCGGCGACGTCGTCACCGTCGACGCGCCGTGGGGCGAACCGCTCGACCCGGCGGACGTCGCGGACGCGTTCGCGACCCACCAGCCCGACGTGTTCGGCTTCGTCCACGCCGAAACGTCCACCGGGGCGCTCCAGCAGAACGTCCGCGACCTCACGAGCATCGCGCACGAACACGACGCCTACGTCGTCGCCGACTGCGTCACGTCGCTCGGCGGCGTCGAACTCAAGGTGGACGACTGGGGCATCGACGTCGCCTACAGCGGCCCGCAGAAGTGCCTGTCGTGCCCGCCGGGCGCCTCCCCGCTCACCCTGAACGACCGCGCGATGGACAAGGTGCTCTCCCGCGAGGAGTCGCCGCGGTCGTGGTACCTCGACCTGTCGCTGCTCGAAGGCTACTGGGGCGACGAGCGCGCGTACCACCACACCGCGCCGGTCACGAACGTCTACGCGCTCCGCGAGGCGCTGCGGCTCGTCGCCGAGGAGGGAATCACGGACCGGTGGCGCCGCCACCGCGAGGTCGCCGGCGCGCTCAAGGCCGGCGTCGAAGCGATGGGGCTCGAACTGAACCCGACGGACGACTACTGGCTCCCGAGCCTGAACGCCGTCCGCGTCCCGGACGCCGTCGACGACGACGCGGTCATCTCGGCGCTGCTCGACGAGTACGACCTCGAAATCGCGTCGGGGCTCGGCGACCTCGCCGGCGACATCTTCCGAATCGGCTGCATGGGCTACTCCGCGTCGCCCCGCAACGTCTCGTTCCTCGTCTCCGCGCTCGGCGACACGCTCGCCGAGCAGGGCGCCGACGTCGACGTCGCCGCTGGCACTGCTGCCGTCGCCGAACGGCTGTAGCGCCCGGCGCGCGACTCGGCGGGAAGTCAGCGGTCCCGGACCGACCCCTTTCCATCCGCACTGCCGGCCGACCGGCTTCCGGTCCGCGTCGCTCGGTGAGAAGAGGCCCGTTCCTTTTTCATCGCGTCCGGCGAACCACCGACCGACATGTACGACGACATTCTCATCGCCACCAACGGCGGCGTCGCCTCCGAGCGCGCCGTCGAGCACGCAATCGACCTCGCCGCCGAACGCGACGCGACGCTGCACGCGCTGTTCGTCGTCGACGAGGACGCCTACTCGGCGTACAGCGGCGACGAGTACGTCGACGGCCACGAGGGTCCGGAGTACGGCTTCCAGGAACTCGGCGAGGACACGCTCGCCGAGGTGAAGCGCCGCTGCGCCGACGCCGGCGTCGACTTCGAGAGCCACCTCGTCCACGGCGTCCCGTACGAAACCATCGTCGACGTCGCCGACGACCTCTCGGTCGACCTCGTCATCGCGGGCAGCAAGCGCCGCCCGGACGCCTACCGGAGCCTGCTCGGCAGCGTCACCGAGCGCGTCGTCCGGCTCATCGACCGCCCGGTGATGGTCGTGAAGACCCCGGTCGACGAGGAAGGCGAGCCGCTCGACGCCTGACCGGCCGCAGAACCGAACCCGCGTTTTCGTCACCGCAGCCGAAGCCGCGCCGTCACCACTCGGTGAGGGCGCCGGCGCCGTGGAAACGCCACAGCACGCCGAGGAACGTCACGGCGCCGAGGACCGCGAAGCCGCCGCCGACGTAGAACACGGCGGCCATGCCGACGCTGCCCATGAGCCAGCCGCCGAACACCGGCGCGACGACGGAGCCGGGCCGCCAGACGAGTTCGCGGACGCCGAAACTGGACGCGACGCCGGCGCCGTCGCTGCCCTCGTCGGCGAACAGCGCCATGCTCGCCGGCTCGCGGAAGCTGTCGGCGACGCCGAGCGCGCCGTTCAGCGCGAGCAGCGGCAGGAACGCCGCGGAGACGTCGCCGACGACCGGGTAGGTCTCCGGGAGGCCGAGCGCGGCGCCGACGGCCGGCGTGAACGGGACCGCGACGGCGACGAGGCCGTACGCGCCGCCGCCGGCGAAGACGAACAGGCTCCGCCCGGCGGCGTCCGAAAGCCGCCCGGTGAACGGCTGCAGCAGCATGTTGGTGAACTTCTCGGACACGGTCACGACGGCGATGGCGAGGCCGCCGTAGCCGAGGCCGGCCGACGCGCCGCCGGTGGCTGCGACGCCGGCGAACAGCGGCACCCACGACCGGACGAGCGTGACCGCGACGGCGTACTGCGCCCGGAACGACGTGAGCGTGAGGATGCGGCGGTTCACCGCGAGGTCTGAGAACGGGAACCCGGAGATGCGGGTGTCGTCGGGGTCGAGAAGCAGCGCGGTCGCGCCGAGCGAGACGACGAACAGCCCGGTGATGAGCGTGAACACCTCGTCGAAGCCGTCGAAGTAGTCGTACATCGCGCCGGCGGAGAGACCCCCGAGGATGGAGGCGGCGAACCGCGCCGCGTTCGACTTCCCGATGGCGTTCGCGCGGGTGCCGCGGGTCGCCAGTTCGCCGACGAGCGACAGCGACATCAGGCCCATCCCGGTCGCGACGACGCCCTGCAGCGCCCGGACCGCCATCAACTGGTTCCCGGAGCCGACGGAGCCGAACGCGGCGTACGTCACGACGCCGAGGCCGAGACAGCCGAGCAGCACGACCCGCTTGTCGTACCGGTCGCCCGCCCACGACAGCGGGACGACCGCCGCGGTCTGCGCGGCCGTGAACGCCGTGTACAGCAGGCCGACGCGGATGCCGGTGATGCCGAACGTGTTGACGTACTTCGCGAGCAGCGTCGTCAGCGTGATGAGCCCGAAGCCGCCGGCGAACCGGACGAGATAGAGCGTCCAAAACTGGAGCCGAGGAGACGAGTCGCTGGTCACGACTCGGAATACCGCCTCCCGGTGATATGGGCGTCGAATCCGTCCGCGCCGACGCCGTTCGGGTCGGGCCGCCGCCGGGCCGGCACGCCTCCTGGTCTGTCCGCCACTCGGTCGGTTTCACCACCGGGTCGACAGGGCCGGCAGCGGCGGTCCGAACGCGCCGGAGTCGACGGAGCGTCGCTGTCCGGCGACGGAACGGTGAAACCATGATTTCAGTTTACTCAGCAGTTTAGGCGTTCGAGACGGACACTGGATACATGTCTAGCTCCACGACCACGATACGGATGACCGACAGACGCGAATCGGTGTACGACGCGCTCAAGGACGCCACCGGCGAGACGACGAAGTCCGGCGCCCTCGACGTCGCCGCCGAGTACTACATCCGGATGCGCGGCGAGAACCGACTCCAGCCCGGAACCGGCCGCGTCCAGCGACTCCTCACCCGCGCCGTCGAACAGGGCAGCCTCACCGCCCCCGAAATCGCCGAACTGCTCGACTGCGAGGAGTTCGCGGTCGACTGCGACGTCGACATCTCCTGCGGCAACGACGAGTAGCGACCGCTCCGTCACTGTGCCGAAAGAATCGAGCCTCGGCCGCTGCGCTCCGCTCTCCTCGCTGCTTCGTCTCCCGCTGCGCTCTCCGGCGGTTTCACTGCTCGGTTGAGGAACACGGGCCGGGAGGGAATTGAACCCCCGACCGACGGATTAAGAGTCCGTCGCTCTGCCTGACTGAGCTACCGGCCCGCTACATCCAACCGAAGCGGAGGCGCCGTAAAAGGCCTTCCGTTTCCCGGCCACGGAGCCGGGGGTCACTCCGGATGAACGAACATCACCGCTTAAGTGTCGCGCAACCCGAGTCGTCACGTAATGAGTACTGGGGTTACGGTCTCCTCGATGTCGACCTACGCGATTCTCGGCTGTGGCAGCGTCGGCCACGCCGTCGCGGACGAACTCACCGAGGAGGGGAAAGACGTTCTCATCCTCGACAAGGACGAGTCGCGGGTGGAGGCGCTCCGCGACCAGGACCTGAACGCGCAGGTCCAAGACATCGCGGAGGAGGGCGTCGCCGACGCGGTCGCCGAACGCGACGTCATCCTGATTCTGTCCTCGGACGTCGACGCGAACAAGGCGGCCGTCCGCGCGATTCGGGAGTCCGGCCACGAACAGTACGTCGTCGTCCGCGCCTCCGACCCGGTGAGCGAGGACGAACTCGTCGAACTCGGCGCCGACGTCGTCATCAATCCGTCGACGGTCATCGCCGACTCGGCGCTCCGCGCGCTCGAATCCGGCGAACTGGAGTACAAGGCGCGGCAGCTCGCGGACATCCTCCGGTCCGCCGACGGGAAGCTCGCGGTGCTCGCTCACGACAACCCGGACCCGGACTCCATCGCGTCGGCCGTCGCGCTGCGCGCCATCGCCGAGGAGTTCGACGTCGACGCGGACATCATCTACGACGGCGAAATCGGGCATCAGGAGAACCGCGCGTTCGTGAATACGCTCGGCATCGACCTGCACGCGCGCGACGAGGTGCAGCCGTTGTCGGAGTACGGCGCGGTCGCGCTCATCCACTACGGCGACTCCGGCGGCATGGACCTCGGCGTCGACGTCGACATCTACATCGACCACGAGGAGGCCGACGAGGAGCTGGAAGCCGACTTCGTCGACATCCGGAAGAACGTCTCCGCGACGTCGACGATCCTCACGAAGTACATCCAGGAGTTCGACCTGTCACCGAGCGACACCGTCGCGACCGCGCTGCTGTACGGCATCCGCGCGGAGACCGTCGACTTCAAGCGCGATACGACCCCCGCGGACCTGACCGCGGCCGCCTACCTCCACCCGTTCGCCGACCACGACAAACTGGAGGAGGTGGAGTCGCCGAGCATGAGCCCGGAGACGCTGGACGTGCTCGCGGAGGCGATTCAGAACCGGGAGGTGCAGGGGAGCCACCTGCTGTCGAACGCCGGGTTCGTCCGCGACCGCGAGGCGCTGGCGCAGGCCGCCCAGCAGCTCCTCGACCTGGAGGGCATCACGACCTCCACCGTGTTCGGCATCGCCGACGACAACATCTACCTCGCCGCCCGGTCGAAGGACATCCGCATCAACATCGGGAGCGTCCTCCACGACGCCTTCTCCGACATCGGCGAGGCGGCCGGTCACTCGACGCAGGGGAACGCCGAGATTCCGCTCGGCCTGTTCACCGGCATCGAGACGAGCGAGGAGAACCGCGATACGCTCCGGCAGCTCTCCGAGGAGGCGGTTCGGAAGAAGCTGTTCGACGCGATGGGCGTCGAAAGCTCCAGCGGAAGCGAGTCCGGGAACGGCACCTGAGCACTCGGGCAGACGCCGCCTGTCCGACAGGCTCCGAGCGCTGCCCGAGCGCGCCTCGACCCGTAACTGACGCTGTCGCTTCTCTCTCGGCTAGTTGACCACGTCCAGTCGCTGGTTTCCCGGCCGCTTGCCACTCCGGCCAGTCTCACCGAAACGTACAAGTGTGGTGTGGTACAACGTAGCAAACGAGGTGGTTTCCGTCACAGGCTATCGACCGACCCCACGCGGCAGACGCGGCGCACCGACGTGACCCGCACGTGAACGCTCTCGGCCGACTTCAGCCGGAACGAAACCACGAAATCGCGAATCGAAGCGAGACACCACGCATCGACCA
The DNA here is from genome assembly GCF_051195155.1 of Halobaculum sp. P14. Lineage (NCBI taxonomy): Archaea > Methanobacteriati > Methanobacteriota > Halobacteria > Halobacteriales > Haloferacaceae > Halobaculum > Halobaculum sp. P14. Next base: position 193,680 of record NZ_JBNTKB010000005.1, on the reverse strand, counting down.
CGAACACGGCGGAACCGACCGACGAATCGCTCGCTCACACGGAATCGGCGCGAAACCGAGAATCGGCACGCGAACTGGACCGAACGGACGACCGGAATCGAACGCACGACAGGGACCGAACGGACGACCGGAACCGCACGAACCAACAGAATCGCACGAACGACCGGCGTCGGGCGGGACACGGACCCGGCGCTTCGACGCGCACCGACTCACGACCACGAATCGTCGCGGGAAACCGCGAACCGTCGCGGAACAGGGCGGCGACCGCCTGCATCGTCACGACGAATCCGTACCGCCGGACGACCACCCGACACCTCGTCGGGCTTCATTCCTGAGGGAGCATCGACGTTGACGCCGAACAGCGGTCCGTCCGTCTCACACGGGCCGCCGAACGCGGTGGCTCGGCGGGCGGCGAGGACCGCGAACTGATTCGGCGGGAAAACGGGCGGTTACGCGAGCGCTTCTTCCTGGTCGGAGTCGTCTTTCAGGCGCTCGACGACGTCGTTGATGAGGATGACGTCGCCGACGGCGCGGACCCACCGGTAGGGGACCAAGACGCCCTTTCCGGGGTCGACCCGGCCGGTGAACAGGTCGTGGTTCAGTTCCGCGAGTGCGAGCCCCGTCACGGTCTCGGCGTCAAGGTCGAGTCTGACGTCTTCGACCTCGCCGACGAAGACCCCGTTGTTGGAGTACACCTCCCGCCCGACGAGCGTCGTGATCTCCTGGGGTGTCCCGTCTGCGTTCATACCGCTGGAGAGGGACGGATGGGTCTTAAAAGCGTCCCCCGGCGCCGACGTCCGTCTGACGAAGCCGCGCGTCCGCGGCGCGACGGGTCGAACGCCTGACGTGACAGGGGGCGAATCCGACTCTGTCTTGACGTTTTCCGGTCTCGGCTGGGCCGCACGTCCTGTCGAAGCCCACGCGTTTATGTGACGCCACGACACAGTCGCACACACTACTGCATGTCCTCAGACGCGCCTCATTCGCGGCACGGCGACCCGGATCTTCCGGGCGCCGACTTCGACTTCACGTCCGACGACGTCGCCCGCCCCGGACTCGTCTCCGACCTCGACGACCTCGTCGACGGCGACGTCCGGTTCGACAGCTACAGCCGGCAGCTGTACGCCACCGACGCCTCCGCCTTTCAGGAGACCCCTATCGGCGTCGTCCTCCCGAAATCCACCGACGACGTCGCCGCCGTCATGTCCTACTGCGCGGACCGCGAGATTCCGGTGCTGCCGCGCGGCGGCGGCACATCCCTCGCCGGTCAGACCGTCAACGAGGCGGTCGTCCTCGACTTCACCCGGTACATGGACGGCATCGTCGACCTCGACCCGGAGGCTGCCGAAGCCACCGTCGACGCGGGCTGTATCGTCGGCGACCTGAACGCCGCCGCGGCCGACCACGGCCTCAAGTTCGCGCCCGACCCGGCGTGGCGCGACAAGTCAGCCGTCGCCGGCGCCATCGGCAACAACTCCACCGGCGCGCACTCGCTCAAGTACGGGAAGACGGACGCCTACGTCGAGTCCTGCGAAGTGGTGCTCGCCGACGGCAGCGTCGAGACGTTCGGCGACGTCGAAGTCGACACGCTCCGGGAGGAGGCCGACCCGGAGGGGGACCTGCTCGAACGCATCTACGCCGAGGTCGTCCGGGTCCTCGACGAGGACGCCGACGAGGTGACCGAGCGCTACCCGGACCTGAAGCGGAACGTCTCCGGGTACAACCTCGACGTGCTCGTCGAGGAGGCGCGCGGCGAGTGGGCGGACGGCCCCGGCACCGGCGAACCCGGCACCGTGAACCTCGCGCGCCTGCTCGCGGGCAGCGAAGGGACGCTCGCGACCGTCACCGAGGCGACCGTCTCGCTCGTCGACATCCCGGCGACGAAGGCGGTCGCGCTGTTCACCTACGACGACATCGTCTCCGCGATGGAGGACGTCGGCCCGATACTCGAACACGACCCGGCGGCCGTCGAGGTGATGGACGACACGCTCCTCGACCTCGCGCGGGACACCCCGGAGTTCAGCGAGGTCGTCGGCATGCTGCCCGACGGCACGAACTCGGTGCTGCTCGTCGAGTTCTACGCCGACAGCGACGAGGAGGGCCAAGAGAAGGTCGCAGACCTCATCGCGGACCGCTGTCCGAACACGGAGACCGTCGCGGCGCCGACCGACGGGCGCGTCCGGACCGACGAGCCGATTCACGCCGCCGCCGCGATGGAGGCGCACGACGAGGAGCGCCGCGCGAAGTTCTGGAAGATGCGGAAGTCCGGCCTCCCCATCCTGCTCGGCCGCACCACCGACGAGAAACACATCTCGTTCATCGAAGACTGCGCCGTGCCGCCGGAGCACCTCGCCGACTACGTCTCCGAGTTCCAGGACCTGCTCGACGAGACCGGGGCGTTCGCGTCCGTGTACGCGCACGCCGGCCCCGGCGTCCTCCACATCCGGCCGCTCGTCAACACGAAGACCATCGACGGCCTCGAACAGATGGAGGCCATCGCCGAGGGCGTCACCGACCTCGTCGTGAAGTACGGCGGCTCCGTCTCCGGCGAGCACGGCGACGGCCGCGCCCGAACCCAGTGGAACCGGAAGCTGTACGGCGACGACCTCTGGCAGACGTTCCGCGACCTCAAGACCGCGTTCGACCCCGACTGGCTGTTGAACCCGGGGAACGTCTGCGGCGACCACTCGCTCACCGAGCACCTCCGGTTCGACCCGGAGTACGCGTTCGACGCCGGCTTCGACCCCGAACTGAACTGGGACAACGAAAACGGGATGCAGGGCATGGTCGAGCTGTGTCACGGCTGCGGCGGCTGCCGCGGCAAACAGGAGACGACCGGCGGCGTCATGTGCCCGACGTTCCGCGCCGCCGAAGAGGAAATCCAGTCCACGCGCGGCCGCGCGAACCTGCTCCGCGGCGCCATGTCCGGCGACCTCCCTGCGGACCCGACGGAGGAGGAGTTCGCCGACGAGGTGCTCGACCTCTGTGTCGGCTGTAAGGGCTGTAAGGTGGACTGCCCGAGCGGCGTCGACATGGCGAAGCTGAAAGCCGAGGTCACCCACGAGCGCCACCAGGAAGCCGGCGCGAGCCTCCGCGACAAACTGTTCGCGGACGTGAACCTCGTGAGCCGGCTCGGCTCGACGTTCGCGCCGGTGTCGAACTGGGCCGCGAAGCTCCCCGGCGCCCGGTTCGTCGGCGAGAAGGTGCTCGGCATCGCCGCCGACCGCAACCTGCCGACGTTCCACCGCGAGACGCTCCGCGACTGGTACGGCGACCGCGGCGGCTCCATCCCGGAGGCCGACGCCGACCGCGTCGCCGTTCTGGTCCCGGACACCTACACGAACTACAACCACCCGGACGCCGGGAAGGCCGCGGTCCGCGCGCTCGAAGCAGCCGGCGTCCGCGTCGAACTCGCGGACGTCGAAGACACCGGCCGGCCCGCCCACAGCATGGGCTTTCTCGACCGCGCGCGGAGCCGGAGCCGCGCCGCCGTCGACGACCTCGCGCCGCGCATCCGCGAGGACCGCGACGTCGTCGTCGTCGAGCCGAGCGAGGCCGTGATGCTCCAGTCGGACCTGCTGGACTTCCACGACGACGAGGACGCCGCGCTGGTCGCCGCGAACAGCTACGGCGTCCTGGAGTACGTCGACACGTTCCGGCTCGACGACGACATGTCGTTCCGCGACGCCGACGCCGCCGGCGGCGACGCCGACGACTTCCGGCCGCTCACCTACCACGGCCACTGCCACCAGAAGGCGACGAAGAAGGACCACCACGCGGTCGGCGTGCTGCGCCGCGCCGGCTACGAGGTCGACCCGCTCGACTCGACGTGCTGCGGCATGGCGGGGAGCTTCGGCTACGAGGCCGAACACCACTCGCTCAGCAAGTCCATCGCCAGCATCCTCTACGACCAGGTGGACGAGAGCCGCGGCGAGGAGGTCGTCGCGCCGGGCGCCTCCTGCCGGTCGCAGCTCGGCGACCGCGACGGCGAAACCGAGGAGCCGCCCCACCCGGTCGAGAAACTGGCCGCCGCACTCGACTGAGGCCCGCTCGCTACTCTCCGTTCGCGGTTCGCTGGTCGCGGTTCGCGGTTCGCGGTTCGCTGGTCGCGGTTCGCGGTTCGCGGTTCGCGGTTCGCCGCTCCCGTTCGTCGCTCGCCGTTCGTCGATGCGGAGCCGGTCGGCACGGTCGGCCGTGTAGAACCGTGAACTACTTGCGGTCGCCGCCACGTCTCCTCCGCATGCGACTGGCACGCGCGGCGACGCCGGACGGGGTCCGGGCCGGCGAGTACCGAGACGGGACGCTCGTCGCCGACGACGCCGAGTACGACGTCGACGAGTCGGAGCTGTTGGCTCCGTGCGACCCGGACGCGGTGTTCTGCGTCGGCCGGAACTTCGCGGCGACGCTCGACCAGATGGAGTACGAGCGGCCCGACGAGCCGGACTTCTTCATCAAGCCGCCGCACAGCGTCGTCGGGCACCGCGACCCGATTCCGTACCCGGAGTGGACGGACGAACTCACGTACGCCGGCGAGCTCGTCGCCGTCATCGACGAGGCCTGCGAGGACGTCCCGGCCGCCGACGTCCCGGACGTCGTCCGCGGCTACACCGTCATGAACGACGTCGACGCGCTCGACCAGCAGGGACGGACGGCGCGGAAGGCGTTCACGGCGTCCGGGCCGCTCGGGCCGTGGCTCGAAACCGACGTCGACCCGACCGGCATCGACATGCACACCGACGTCGCCGGCGAGCGCCGACAGGAGTCGAACACCGAACTGATGCTGTTCGACCCGCACGAAATCGTGTCGTACCTCTCGCGTCGCTTCCGGCTGCGCGCCGGCGACGCCGTCGCGTTCGGGTCGCCCGCGAACCCCGGGCTGGTCGAGCGCGGCGACACCGTCGAAATCACGTACGAAGGCGTCGGCACCCTCGTCAATCAGGTCGTCTGACACCGGCGACGATTCCCCGAGCCCGAACTCCTATCTGACTGGATTCATTTACAGGAGCCATGCGACTCTCGGCCGGTGACGCACTCGTCGTCTCGGACGACGACGCGTGGAGTCGACGGTTCACGGCCGCGGCCGACTTCGAGGTGACCCGAACCGACTCCGTCTCCGAGGCCGTTCAGGCGGCGAGCGACGCCGACGGCTACGTGAACTGCGTCGTCGTCGACTCCGCCGGCACCTGGGCGGACCCGTCGCTCGTGTTCGCCGCCGTCACCGCCCGCTTCCCGGACGCGGCCTGCATCGTCGCCGGCACCGACCACCCAGTCGACCCGCCCGCCTGCGAGGACATCCGCGTCGAAGTCGCCGCCGACCGCGACTCGCCGGGGCTGGTCGCGGCGGCCGCCGAACGCGCCGTCGAGTCCGGCCGGCACCTCCGCTACCCGGTCCCGGACGGCGAGGCGGACCGCGCCGCCGCGGTCCGCGCGTGCAACGTCGACGGACTCGCCGCCGGGGACGACCTCGACGCCGTCGTCGCGGAAGTCGCGGACGCGCTCGCCGTCGACGTCGCGTTCGTCGGCCTCGTCGACACGCACGTCGAACACTTCGTCGCGACGCACGGCTGGGACCCGCCCGCGAACCTCGACCGCTCCGCCGTCGTCTGCGCACACACCGTCCTCGACGAGGGGCCGTTCGTCGTCCCGGACCTCGCCGCCGACCCCGAGTTCGCCGACGCCCCGAGCATCGAGCCGCGAGCGTATCCGTCCTACGCCGGCGTCCCGGTCCACGCGGACGGGCACCGCGTCGGGTCGCTGTGCGTCCGACACGGCGAACCCCGCTCGTACAGCGCCGAGGAACTGGAGACCCTGAAGCGGTACAGCGCCGCCGTCGACGACCTACTGGAAGCCGCTGCGGCGAAGGCCGACGACGACCAGCCGTCGGCCGCCGACTGACGGTGACGACGGTGTAGCGGTGGAACCGCGCCGAACGTCGTCGCCGCGGCGACTAAGTAGGGGGCAGTCGACGCGGTAGGTATGCGAATCGTCGTGACGCGACAGAAGATTCACGGCCTCCCGGCCGGCGACCTCGCCGCGGAGCTACGCGACCGCCTCCCCGACCACGACGTCGTGCTCGCGGAGACGCCGGCCGCCGAACGCGACGTGATTCCGTCGGCGGACGTCGTCGTCGGGCCGGGCCACTCCATCAGCGACCTGCTGGACCGCGCCGAGGAGCTGTCGCTGTTCGCCGGCGTCTACGCCGGCACCGGCCACCTCGACCTCGACGCGTTCCGCGACCGCGGCGTCGCCGTGACGAACGCGGCCGGCGTCCACGCGCCCAACATCTCCGAGTACGTCGTCGGCGCGCTCGTGTCGATGACCCGCGGATTCCGCCGCGCCACCCGTCAGCAGGACCGCCGCGAGTGGCGTCCGTACCCGACCGAGGAGCTGTACGACTCGACCGTCACAATCGTCGGGCTCGGCGCTATCGGCACCGCCATCGCAGAGCGGCTGGAGCCGTTCGGCGTCCACACCATCGGCGTCCGGTACACGCCGGAGAAGGGCGGCCCAACCGACGAAGTGCTAGGGTTCGACGACCTGCCCGAGCCGCTGGCCCGCACCGACCACCTCGTGTTGGCGTGCCCGCTCACCGACGAGACCGAGCGGCTCATCGACACCGAGGCGTTCCGGACGCTGCCGCCCCAGGCGACGCTCGTCAACATCGCGCGCGGCAAAGTCGTCGACACCGACGCGCTCCTCCGGTCGCTCCGCCGCGGCGACCTCCGCGGGGCGTTCCTCGACGTCACCGACCCCGAGCCGCTCCCGCAGGACCACCCGCTGTGGCGGTTCGACGACGTCCACGTCACGCCGCACAACGCCGGGAACACGCCGCGGTACTTCGAGCGCGTCGTCGACATCCTCTCGGAGAACGTCGACCGGCTCGCCGAAGACGGGGCCGACGCGGACCTGAAGAATCAGGTCGTCTGAGTCGGCCGCCGGGCAACCGACGGACGCCTCGCCAGCCGCCGTCGTCTCGCGCGTCGGCGTCAGCGCCTTTTTACACCGGAGCGCCGTGTGACGGTAGTATGTCTTCGGCCGTTCCGTGGCTGGCGGTCGGGTCGCTGCTGTCCGGCGCCATCTCCGTCGGATTCATTCGGTACCTCTGGCCGTACCGCGGGAAGCTCGGCAGCCGGTTTTTCATCGCGACCATCGCCTGCGAGGCGCTGTGGTCGCTGTCGTACGGCGCGGCGCTGCTCGTGTTCGACCCGGCGCTCAGGCGGCTGTTCGAACTGCCGATCTGGTTCGCGATAAACTTCATCGGCGTGTTCTTCCTGGCGTTCGCGCTCGAGTACACGGGCCGCGGTCGGCTGCTGCGCTCGAAGCTCATGGCCGGTATCGTCCTGCTGCAGACGGCGCACACGCTCGTCGTCGCCACGAACCCGCTGCACCACGTCGCGTGGAGCAACTACCACATCGAACCGGTGTACGGCGTCGCCACGGTCGCGTACACCCATCAGCCGTGGCTGTTCGTCAACGCCGCCGGCTTCATCCTCATGATCGCCGCCGCGTCGTTCCTGCTCGTGGACACCGTCATCAGCTACGGGCCGCTCTACCGCACGCAGGCCGCCGCAATCGCTGTTTCCCCCATCTTCCCCGGGCTCCCGTTCCTCCTCTGGCTCGTCCAGGTCGGCGGGTCGCCGCCGCTCAACCTCACGCCGCTCGTCTTCCCGGTTCACCTCGCGTTCGACATGTACGCGTTCTTCTCGCGGGACATGTTCGAACTGGTTCCGGCGTCCCGCCGAGTCGCGGACCGCGCCGCCATCGAGAACCTCGGGTCGCCGGTCGTCATCGTCGACGACGGCGGGCGAATCATCGAGTTCAACGGCGAGGCGAGACGCGTTCTCGGACTCGACTCGGGCTCTGCGCTGGGCCGCCCGCTCGACGACGTCCTCCCCGAGGTCGACCTCCGGGGCGACGACCAGACCGTGACGCGAGTCGTCGACGGCCGCAGACGCGTGTACGCGGTCACGACGGCGTCGCTGAACGACTCCTCGGGCGCCGCGGTCGGCGACACCGTCGTGCTGCAGGACATCACCGCCGAGCGCCGGCGCGAACAGCGGCTCTCCGTGCTCAACCGCGTCCTCAGACACAACCTCCGGAACGACCTGAACGTCGTGAGCGGCAACGTCCAGCTCGCCGCCGACCGCGTCGACGACGAGGAGACCCGGCGGTTCCTGGAGACCGCCGAGTCGAAGACGGCGGACCTGATGGCGCTCGGCGAGAAGGCGCGGCGCATCGAGCAGGTCGTCGCCGCCGACGGCGAACCGCCCACGGCGGTCTCGATTCGCGAGACGGCCGAGCGAATCCGCGACGACCTGTCCGAGCAGTACCCCGCGGCGTCCATCGACGTCGACGTCCCGGAGGACCGCGAAGTCTTGGCGGACAGCGAGCTTCTCGACCAGATACTCCGGAACCTCGTCGAGAACGCACTGGAACACAACCCGGCGGACCGTCCGTCCGTCCAGGTGGAACTGGTGGCCGACGACGAATCGACGCTCACCGTCGCGGTCCGCGACGACGGCGCCGGCATCCCCGAGCACGAACTCGCGGTGCTCGACACCGAGACGGAGTCCGCGCTCGAACACGGCAGCGGCCTCGGCCTCTGGCTCGTGAAGTGGGGCGTCACCTCACTCGGCGGGTCGGTCCGGTTCGAACCGTCCGGGGAGGGCACCACGGTCTACGTGGAGTTACCGGCGGCCGACGCCGACACGGAACAGTGAGACTGCACAGAAGGGCCCGCAGACGGTGTTTCTGCCGCTGAACAAATCGAGTGTCGCGTCAGAAGGCGCCGCGATACCGGCGATACCGGTGCGGCGGGTGCGTGAGTCAGTCGTCCGTAACCGAATCGACGCGGCGGTCACAGCGGCGGCTGGCGGCGCGTGAAATGTCGCCCGGAACACTAACGAGCCGGCGTCATCCCGTGGCGGTGTGCCGCGTCGGCCGGTAAACCCTCGTGCCGGGCAGGCGGGGTGACGTGCCGCCGGTCGGGTCGCGTCTGCGACCGGTGTCGCGCGCCTGGGTTCTCCGAGCCGTCATCGCACCCTGGTGGGTGTACTGGGCCGGGGACTAGGGCGCGCGCTTCGGCGTTGGCGCCGGCGACACATACGGCTACCGGATGCGTCGTGCGACTACCGGAGGAACTCGGAGAGCCGTTCGGCGAACCCTTTGCCGTCGCCGAGTTTCAGGTAGTAGGCGTCGCCACCGTCTTCGTAGTAGTTGTCGATGCGGCGGACGCGCTCGAAGCCGATGTGTTCGTAGAAGTCGAGCGCCTGCCGGTTCGTGGTTCGGGCGTGACACGTCACCGACCGGTTGTCGTCGGCGACTTTCGCGACGAGCCGCTTCCCGTGGCCGTGGCCGCGGGCGTCCGGCGAGACGGCGAGAAACAGGACGTAGCCGTCGCGGCGGGCCGAGGCGAACGCGACGAGTTCGTCGTCGCCGTCGGCGGTCTCCTCGAACAGTAGGTAGCAGGTCGCGCGGCGGTACGCGTCCATGAAGAAGCCGCGTCGCTGCTTGAGGACGCCTTCGTCCTCGCGGATGCGCTCTTTCAGCGCCCAGGCGGTCTCCGCGTGGGTCGCATCGCCCGGCCGGTCCACGCGGCAGTCGACGTTGACGCTCACTGACGTAGAGTACGTCTGTCCCCGGATTTAACTCCACCGTCGGCGGCCGCCCCTGCACGGCCGAGCGGAGTGCGGCCGCAGCCGATGGCGGGGGTGAGCGGGGCCGATGGCAGAATTGTTTTCACGTCCCTGCACGTCTCATGGAGTAATGCCGGACCTGTCGCCGCGGAGTGTCGGAGTCTCCATGCGGCAGCTCATCCGCGGCGCGTTCATCACCGGGCTCGCCGTCATCGTCCCGCTTCTCATCACCGTCATCGTCCTCGCGATCGCCGTCCAGTACGTCTACCGGTACCTCGACGCGTTCTCCACGCTCGTGTTGGACTTCTCCGCGGCGACCCGGTTCACCATCCCGGGCGTCGGCGTCGTCGGCAAAGAGCAGCTCATCGAACTCATCGCGCCGGTGGTGCTGCTGTACCTGATTTTCGTCGTCGGGCTGTTCGTGAACTCGACGCGGTTCGGCTCCATCGCCATCGACTACTTCGACTCCGCCATCGCGACCGTCCCGGGCGTCGGCTCGGTGTACGAGTCGTTCAGGCAGATGTCCGACGTCATGCTGGAGGAGGACGCACAGAACTTCCGCGAAGTGAAACTCGTCGAGTTCCCGCATGAGGGCGCGTACACGCTCGGCTTCCTGACGACGGAGACGCCGGACGCGCTCCGCGAGCCGACCGGTCACGCGAAGATGCAGACGCTGTTCCTGCCGCTCGCGCCGAACCCGGTGATGGGCGGCCACCTCGTCCACATGCCCGCCGAGAAAGTTATGGACGTCGACATGACCGTCGAAGAGGGGATTCGGGCGGTCGTGACGAGCGGCGTCGCCGTCTCCGGCGGAAGCGGCGGCGCCGGCGGCGTCTCCGAGGAGACGCTCCGCGAACTCGCGAGCGTCGAACACGCCGACCAGCAGTTCGACCCGTCGGCCGACTCGCCGTCCGTCCGCCGCGCCGACGACGTCGACGTGGAGCGCGACGACGAGTGGGACCGCCAGGTCGCCCCCGAGCGGTCGAAGACGCCGACCGACATCGCCCGCCGGACGCGCGCCCAGCGCGACACCTTCGAGGACCAGTCGTCGGCGCTCGACGACGAGCAGCCGTACTCGCTGTACGGCCAGCGGGAGTCGACGGTGACGCCGGCGACGGAGGCCGGCCGGTACGAGCCCGAGACCGCCGACACCGACGAGCGGCCGGCGGAGAAGGCCGACCGGCCGGCCGACGAGCGCACGACGGAGCCGCAGCGACCCGCCGAGAAGGCCGACCGGCCGAAACCCGAACGCACGGCCGAGAAGGAACGGCCCGCGGAGAAGGCGGACCGCGACCCGTCGCTCCGCGAGGACACCGACACGCGGCCCGAGGAGGCGGGCGACCGCCCCGGCGCGAAGCGCGAACACACCGACGGCCGGCCGGCCGAGGTTCACGACCAGAGCGAACTGACCGCGGACCCGGACGAATCCGGGACCGACCCGGCTGCCGACACGGCAGCGGACGCGGCGGACCGCGGCGATGCGGACGGCGACGACTCGGAGGAGGGCGACCGGTGACCGCGGCCGACGCCCCCGAGTTCGCGCTCCGAGAGCACACCGCCGACGTCGCGGTCGAGGCGACCGCGCCGACGATTTCCGGCGTGTTCGCCGCGGTCGCCGACGGACTCGCCGCGGCGATGTGCGACGACGTCCCGGAGACGGGCGGCGACCGGTTCTCGCTGGACGTGACGGCTGAGGGCGCCGAAGCCGCGCTGTTCGACTACCTCGACGAACTCATCTACGAGCGGGACGTCCGCGGCGTCCTCCCGGTCGACAACGACGCGACCGTCACCGAATCCGGCGGCGAGTGGACGGTCTCCGCGTCCGCCCGCGGCGTCCCGCTCGCCGACGTCGTCGCCCGCGACGTGAAAGCCGTGACGTACTCCGAGATGGACCTCACGGAGACGGACGACGGCTGGCACGCCTACGTCGTCTTCGACGTGTAGCCGACGCGGAGGTGTCAGGCCGCCCGTCACCGGACGGACCGCCGCCGCGACGCGGCCCGCACAGCAGGGCTCTTCCGTTCGACAGCGACGTGGACGGGCGGTCGCCGCGGGGAACGTAACCGTATTCCGTCGGGGGAGCGGAGGGACGCACATGACCGAGACCCGCGAATACGACGGAATCCGGCTGAAGCGGGTGCGAGAGCACGTCTGGGAAATCCCGAAGGAGGGCGACATGAACGTCCCGGCGCGCGTCCTCGCGAGCGAGCCGCTGCTCGAACAGATTTCGGACGACGACACGCTCCAGCAGCTCAAGAACGCGACGCACCTCCCCGGCATGACGAAGCACGCGCTCTGCATGCCCGACGGCCACCAGGGGTACGGCTTCCCGGTCGGCGGCGTCGGCGCGACGGACGCCGAATCCGGCTGCATCTCGCCGGGCGCCGTCGGCTACGACATCAACTGCGGCGTCCGCATGATGAAGACGAACCTCACCTACGACGACGTCGCGGGCCACGAGGAGGAGCTCGTCGAGTCGCTGTTCGCGAACGTCCCGTCGGGGCTCGGCGGCGGCGGCGTCGTCTCCGGCGACATCGACACCATCGAAGCCGTCCTGGAGCGCGGCATGGACTGGGCGCTCGAGGAGGGGTACGCCACCGAAGCCGACCTTCGCCACTGCGAGGACGAGGGCCGCCGGCCGGACGCCGAGCCGTCGTTCGTCTCCCAGAAGGCGAAAGACCGCGGGAAGAACCAGCTCGGCAGCCTCGGCTCGGGCAACCACTTCCTCGAAGTCCAGCGCGTCACCGACACCTACGACGACGACGTCGCCGCCGCGTTCGGGCTCGAAGAGGACCAAATCGTCGTCCTCATCCACTGCGGGTCGCGCGGCCTCGGCCACCAGGTGTGCTCGGACTACCTCCGCCGCATCGAGTCGAATCACGGCGACCTCCTCGACCAGCTTCCGGACAAGGAGCTGGCCGCCGCGCCGGCCGGGTCGGCGCTCGCCGAGGAGTACTACGGCGCCATGTGCGCCGCCATCAACTTCGCGTGGGTGAACCGGCAGCTCATCATGCACCGGACGCGCCGCGTGTTCGAGCGGGTGTTCGGCGCCGACCACGACGACCTCGGCATGGAGCTGCTGTACGACGTCGCCCACAACATCGCGAAGCGGGAGACCCACGACGTCGACGGCGAACAGCGCGACCTGTTCGTCCACCGGAAGGGCGCCACGCGGGCGTTCCCGGCCGGCCGGTCGGAGGTGCCGGCGGCGTACCGCGACGTCGGCCAGCCGGTCATCATTCCGGGCAGCATGGGCGCCGGCAGCTACGTCCTCGTCGGCGGCGAGCGGTCGCTCTCGGAGACGTTCGGGTCGACGGCGCACGGCGCCGGCCGCGTCATGTCGCGGACGCAGGCGAAACAGGAGTACTGGGGCGAGACCGTCCGGGACGAGCTCCGCGACCAGGAGAAGATTTACGTGAAAGCGCAGTCGGGCGCCACGGTCGCCGAGGAGGCGCCGGGCGTCTACAAGGACGTCGACGAGGTCGTCCGCGTCAGCGACGAACTCGGTATCGGCGACAAGGTCGCCCGCACCTTCCCGGTCTGCAACATCAAGGGGTAGGGCGGCGCACCGCAGTTCCACGCCGAGCCGCTCGATTTCGACTGTTCTGCTACTCTGCCGGGCCGTCGCGACCTCCACCGTTCCCGTCGATCCCGCCGTCCCCGCCGTCTCCACCGCGCCCACCGTCTCCGACATCCGCGTCGGCGACCCGGTGCACCTGCACCTGCACCGTCTCGCCCGCGTCGAGTCCGAGGACGGACCGCTCCGGTTCGGGGACCGACACGCTGCCGTCCTCCCGGAGCGTCGCTTTGAACACCGCCTCGGATTCGTGGTCGACGCCGGCGACCCCCGGCGACGTATCGGTCTCACCGCCGCCCCGACGGTGCCGCCTCGGCGCCGACGCTCCGCGCGGCCGCCCGCCCGCGGCTTCGTCGCCTCCGGCGGAGGCTGGTCGCCCGTGGCTTCCCGACGCGGCCGCCTCTGACTGCGCCGCCGGCGCAGATTCGGGCCTGACGGCGCGGTGGAGCGGCTCGGTCGGACCGGGCGGTGACTCGTCGACCGGGCCGTCCGACAGCGGCGATTCCGCGGTCCTGTCGTCGACCGGTGGCGCGTCGAGCGCCGACGCCGGGTCGTCGGTCGGGGCCTCGGCGTCGAGGGTGGGTGCGTCGCGCGTCCGGTCCGTGAGTTCGGCCGCGAGCGCCTCCCGCGCAGCGGTCTCGGTGAGCGCGCTGCGGAGCGCGACCGCTCGCGCGACCGCCTCGATTTCGCCGCCGGTGACGTCCGACAGGTCCACCTCGGTGTCGTCGCCGGATTCGAGCGCGTCCGCGAGCGCCGACAGCTCCGACCCGGTGAGCGGGACGTCGTCCGCTGGGCTCGTCTCCATGTCCGGCCGATTGTCCCGGCCGACTGAAAAGCGGTCGGCCGAGCGGCGACGCACAGCGCAGCAGGACGCGGGCTGTCCGCAGCCTCCGCCGGGTCGCTTCCCCCGCGTTGCCTCCGCGTCGCCTCCGGCGCTCCGCCACAACGAGAACCGATTAAGTGCCCGCCGGCCCGACACTCGGAACATGGACCGTGTTGACGCTGCGTTGACCGCGGGGATGGTCGGCTGTCTCGCCGTGCTGGCTGCGCTCGCCGCGCCGTTCGCGCTCATCTCGGAGCCCGGAACCGGCCTCGGCGTCTACTACGCGTCCGGCCCGGTCGGCGTCGGCGCCGTCGTCTTCCTGGCCGTCCTGCTGCTCGTCGTGTTCCTCTCCGGGCGGCAGTCGCACACCGACGACGTGATGGTCGCCGGCATCGCCGTCGTCGCAGCCGTCGCGCTGCTCGCCGCCACCGTCGGCTGGGCGCTCGCGGTCGACCAGCAGAACCTGTTTTCGTTCCCGGCGTCGGCGCAGTGGATTACGATGCACCGCTGGGTCGTCGTCGCCCTCGCGGCGACCGTGCCCGTGAGCGCCGCGGCCTACGCGTCGGAGGCGCTGTAACCGGGCGTCGCAGCCGCGTCGGCGCCGCGTGACCGTCGCGCGACCGCCGCGTCGACCCGGCGGTTTCGCGTGACTGCGTCGGGACCGCAAGGCCCTTAAGTCGGAGTCGCCTACCGAAGTCGTGGACTAGGCCGGGCAGTTAGGCCCTGCTCGAAACCCGCGATAGAGTCTTTAGCGGGGGCCGAACGTCGGCGGCGTCCGGGACACCCGTCGTGGGCCCCGGAAGCCGACGTCGAAGCCTCGTCCGCCGGGGACAGCGGTCCGCCGGGACGCACCCGCAGGGGTGCGGTTCCGGGGTTCGTCGGCGGCACTGGGTCAGGCGCGGAAGCGAGCAGCCCACCGCCGGACGTATGTCGCTCGTCGGGTCGCGGGGCGGAGGAGGCGACCGGGATTCCCCACGGCGGACTCCCGGGCAACGCCGACCCGTCCGCTATTCATACCGACTTCACCTTCGCCATCCGCGGCGCCGTCCGCGCGTTCGACCCGGCGCGGCGCCGGGGCGACTCGCCACCGGAACCGTCGAATACCGGGCGGCCGAACGGCCACGCATGAGCGACGCGGACGGAGTCGACGTCGAGGCGACGTACAGAGAGACCGACACGGAGCGGCTGCTGGAGTTCGACGCGGACGGCCGCACCGCCGCCATCGCCCAGAACACGGAGGGGTACGCGATGTTGAAGGTTCGGCGGTCGGCCGACGGCGACGAACTGGAGCGGTACTACGGCTTCGACATGGCGCTCGACCACGCCGCCGAACTGCTCGGCGTCGCGCCGACGGACCTCCCGATTCCCGACGAGGCGGCCGACATGGGGATGTGAACGGCCTTCGAGAACGAACGGGACGGAACCAGAGATTCGCGCCGAGGAGCCGAAGGGGACGCGGCGCAGCGGGTCAGTAGACGTACTCGTCTTCGGTGAGCTGGACGTAGCCGCGGTTCCGGAACCCCCACTTGTGCCAGCGGTACTGCAACAGGAGCTTCGCGGCGCCGAAGCCGGCGGCGAACCGCTGGTCGAACATTTCGTAGCCGTCGGCGTCAGCCAGCATCTTCCGGCCGGTTCGGAACGCGCTGTCCCAGTCGCTCGGCCCGTAGTTCCGGCACATCTTCGCCATCGTCACGTTCCGCAGCACCTCGTCGCCGATGGCGTCGTGCCAGCGGTCGTTGTAGTCGGTCATGTCGCCGCGCGCTGCGAGTTCGCCGGCGATGGCGCCGGTCCGGACCGCGACGTGGTCGCCGCCCTCGTGGAACGCTGAGGTCGCGCCCATCGCGCCGCCGGCGACGGCGATGCCGGCCCGAGCCGGGGACTCGATGGGCCGCGTCGACGAAATCGGGTACGTCTCGGTGCCCTTCGACTTCCCGGCGTCCTCAACGACCGGGAAGTCCTCCTCGACGTCGTACTCGTCGCCGTATTCGCGTTCGAGGAGCCGCCTGACGTACTCCTTGCCGGACGGGATTCGGTCGTCGTCCTCGCGGATGAGCGCGTACGCCTCGCGGTCGTCGACGTCGTCGAGGTCCATCCCGATGGGCATCGTGAGCCCGACGCGGCAGACGCGGTCCGCGTTCGGGAACACCCACGGGTAGGCGGTGTGGCCCGGCATGACTCCCCACCAGAACGTGATGCCGCCCGAAACCTCCTCGTACACCTCCTCGGGGAACCGCCGGTACTCCTGGTAGGCGATGTGGTTGTTCTTCGTGGACGCGAGGCGGTCGGAGGCGGCCTGGTCGTCGGGAAGCAGCCCGTCGAGCACCCGGTTCGTGACTGTGCGCTGCGGGCCGTCGGCGAGCACCAGGAAGTCGGCGCCGATTTCGTCGCCGCCGCCGACCTTCAGGAGGTGCCGCGGCTGGTCGCCGCCGACGCCGGCGTCCAGCGCCGTCTCGACGTCCTTGACGGAGGCGCCGGTGCGGTACTCGGCGCCCGCCTGCTCCGCGCGGTCGCGCATGAAGTCGTCGAAGCGAGCGCGGTGCATCGTGAAGCCGAAGCTGTCGTAACTGGAGTCGATACCGGTCGACCGGAGCGTGCACGACTCGGTCGGCCCGACGAACTCGGCGCGGTCGAGCCGCTGCTGAAAGACGCCCTCCGGGAAGTCGTCCGGGTGTATCCCCATGATGTCGACCCAGTAGTCGAGGATGCCGGCGGCGTCCGTGGAGTCCGGTCCGAGGCGGTCGCGGTCCGCGCGCGGCACGCCCTTCTCCAGGACGAGCGCGTCCGCGTCGCGGGAGGCCGCCGCGTGCGCCGCCGCCGACCCGGCCGGGCCGCCGCCGACGACGGCGACGTCGACTCGTTCCATGCTTCCAACGGCGGCCGCAGTCGATATTAAACCCCCCGAACTGCGCGCCCGGCCACGGACTGCACCGCCCCGAGTGCGGACTGCACCGCCCAGGCCGCACCCCCGTCGCGCCGCGGACGCGTCGCTCTGACTGCGCGGAGCCGGCGCCGCAGAAGACCTATCCCGGCTCCACCCCGAGGGCCGGTATGGATATCTCACGGAGCGTCCGCGCGCTGGCGGGCGCCGCCGACGAGCCGGACGGCGTCATCGACTGGGACGCCGTCGCGGAGGCCGCGAAAGGCGGCTGCGAGCCGGGCGACCTGTCGATGGGCGAGGCGGAGCTGAACGGCTACGCCGACGACGTCCGGGCGGCCCGCGACGGCCTCCGGTCGGCGAGCGGCGTCGACTTCGACCTCCCGGACTCCGTCGAGGTGCAGAGCCGGCACCACTGGATCGACGCGAACGTCGAGACGTTCGAGCGCGTCCTCCGACCGCTCAAATCGCAGCGCTCGTCGTTCCTCCCCGGGGTCGCGCGGTCGGTGAACAGCGGGACGATGGCGGTGACGCTCGCGTTCCTCGCGCGGAACGTCCTCGGCCAGTACGACCCGCTGCTGCTCGCCGACGGCGCCGACGACCACGGCCTCTACTTCGTCCGCCCGAACATCCGGGCGGCGGCCGTCGAACTCGGCGTCGGCTACCCGCGGTTCCGCCGCTGGATCGCGTTCCACGAGGTGGCGCACGCCGCCGAGTTCGGCGCGGCGCCGTGGCTGTCGGACTACCTGGAGGCGCGCGTCGAGGAGGGCGCCGAAGACCTCGCGAACGGGACGCTGAGCCGGGCGTCGTTCGACGACCTCAACACGGCGATGACGGCGGTCGAGGGGTACGCGGAGCTGCTGATGGACCGCGCGTTCGACGAGGAGTACGCCGACCTCCGCGAGAAACTCGACGAGCAGCGCGGCGGCGGCGACCCGCTGACGCGGCTCATCAAGCGGCTGCTCGGCCTCGACGTCAAGCGGCAGCAGTACGAGCGCGGCGCCGACTTCTTCGCGGCCGTCGCCGACAGAACCGACCTCGCCACGGCGTCGCTCGTCTGGGAGCGACCCGAGAACCTCCCGCGCGAAGCCGAACTGGACGACCCGGGGCGCTGGCTCAGCCGGGTCGCGTGAGCGGCGGGCCGCGTCCGTGGCTGCGGCCCGGACCCCGATTCACAGCGAGACGTACGGGATGGTCGCCGGGCGGTCGGCCGTGTAGCTGAGCGCGTCGGCGTTGTCGACGCCGTCCGGCGTCACGAGGTCGATGACGTTCGGGTCCGCGGTGTCGTCGCGGCCGCCGCCGAACGCGTAGCCGCCGTTGTCGGCGTAGACGTGCCGAATCCGCCCCGTGTTGTAGCCGTCCTGGCCGAGCAGCAGCGGCGAGAACTCCGCGGCCGTCACGTCCGGCACGGCGGTCTTCGGCACCGCGATTTTCACCGCGTCGACCGCGCCGTACCCGGTGACTTCGACGTCCGTCGTCACCGTCGTTCCGTCGGCGGCCTCGACTCGGGGCTGGACGAATCCCTCGACGACGACGCGCCGGTGGTACGGCGCCTCGAAGTCCGCGTAGACGCCTTCGCGGGCGGCGGTCGCCCCGCCCGACTGCTCCGGGTTCCGCAGGTAGACGTGGAAGGTCTGGAGGCTCACCTGGTCGCCGCCCCACGGGTTCGTGAGCGGCCCGGCGAGCCGGTAGAGGAACTGCCACTCGTCGTCCGTCTCGTAGACGTCGAACGACTCGATGTCGAAGACGCCGTCTCGGAACACGGACGCGGTCGGGTAGGTGTAGCCGCCGGGGCCGGCGTCGTCGCCGACCGGGTCCGCGAACGAACCGACGGCGTCGCCGACGTCGATGCCGGTGACGGTCTCTCTGGCGACCGTGGTTCCGAGCGACGAGACGTCGCCGCCGGTGCCGGCGACCACCGTGACGTCGAGCGCGCCGTCAGGCACCGAGACGTCGACGGAGAACTCGCCGCCACCGTCGACGTACTGCGTGCCGTCCGCGGTCTTCACGACGACCTCCTCGCCGTCGGTCCGCCCGGAGACGGTCGCCGTCCCGGCCGCCGTCACGTCCGCCGGGAACTGGACGTCGAGCGACGGCCCGTCCGGCACCGCGCCCTCGGCGTAGCGGCTCCGAGTGATTCCGGGGGTCTCGACCGGCTCGCCGGCGTCGACGCCGTGTGCGAGCCGGACGTACTGCGCCATCGACCACGAGAGTGGCGTGGCGCTCCCGGTGCCTTCACCGAACGTCCACCCGTAGTCGGTCGGCTCGGGCCGGTCCCACACCTGCTCGGGAATCATGCGGCCGTCGTTGGCGAACGACGACATGGCGTCGAGCAGCGCGGCCGCGTCGCCGCCGGCGAGCAGTTCGTACTCGCCGCGTTCTCCGGTGAAGATGGGCCAGAGGCGGCCGCGGCCCGCGTTGTCGCCGTCGGCGCCCCACGGCGCTCCTGCGGGCAGGCTATCGCTCTCGTCGCGGCCCTGTTCGCCGTAGCCGTCCCCCGTGTACCGGTAGAACGCCGGGCCGTTCGGCGTCTCCACGCGGATTTCGTCGTCGACGACGTCGACGGAGTTCTCCACGACGGCGTCGTCCGCGGGGAGCACTCCGAGCCGGACGAGTTCGAGGAACCCGGCGTCGACGATTACGCGTTCGTCGAGCGTCGGCCCGCCGTTCGCGAGGCCGCGCTGGGCGCCGTCGTCCGGGTCCGCGTCGTCGCTGATACGGACGAAGTACGGGTCGTCCGACAGCGAGCCGGTGGTCGTGGCGGTCCAGTCGGTGACGCCGGCCTGCCACTCGTCGGCGACACCTAGGTACGCCAGCGCGTCGCCGCGCTCCCCTTCGTCGTCGGCGAGCGCGGCGGCGCAGGCGAGCCCGGCGATTTCGGCGGCGATCGTCGACGGCGAGTAGCCGGACTCCTCCTCCCAGCGTTCCTGCCCGGACTCGGGACCGTTCGCGGCGACGTAGTCCGCGGACCGGGCGACGTCGTCGTAGCCGAACGACAGGTCGTCGAATCCGACGCCAGCCTCGGCGAGCGCGTACGTCATGACCGCCGGGAACGAGATGTTGTCCATCTGCTCGCCGCCCCACCGCGTCCGGCCGTCCACGTACGTGTTCTGCGGGATGAACCCGGAGACGTCCTGCTGTCTCTCGTAGATGTATTCGACGGCCTCGCGGGCGCTGTGCCGGTCACCCGCGCCGAGCATCGCCGTGAACGCCTGGTACAGGTCGCGCGCCCAGACGAAGTTGTAGCCGTAGTCAGACGGCCGGTTCGCCGCCGTCGCGTCGCCCCACGGCACCGACGGGCTGGCGAGTCCGGCGCCCGGGAACTGCTTGGAGTCCGCCGCCTTCAGCGTCATCGCCGCGGCGTCGTACTGGGCGTCGTCGCCGACGCTGTCCGGCCGGTCGAGCGTCCGGAGGTAGTCGCGCCACGACTTCCGGTACCTCGCGCGGACGCCGCCGAAGCCGCGGTCGAGCGCCGCAGCGGCCGTCTCGACCGCGACGTCGTCGTCGCCCTCCTCGGCAAAGCCGACGGAGACGGTGTCCGAGAGCCGTCGGGTGTCGGCTCCGAGTCGCCCCACGAGCGCGACGTTGCCTTCGGCGGCGTCGTATCGCGCGTCGGCGGCGCCGTCGACGAGGAGTGGCGAGAGCGCGTCGCCGCCGACCACGTCTGCGGTCGCCCACTCGAAGCCGCGGTCGGCGACGGCGGCGAGCGCCACGGTGTACGGCTCACCGTCGTCGTGAAGCACGACCGCCTCGTCGTCGAACGCGCCGGTGTCGAACGCCCGAAGCTCGAAGCCGCGCGCACCTCTCCCGTGCGCCTTGCCGTTCCCGGTCGGCTCCGACCCGGCGACGCGGGCCGCGTCGCCGCGGGCGGACATCGAACACGCCGGGTCTACTACGGTGTAGACGTCGTAGCGGCCGCCGTCGGACTCGAACGTCACGTCCGCGAGAACCGCGTCGCCGTCGGGGTCGGCGGCGTACTCGGCGGTCAGCGTCCAGGCGCGCTCGTCCGCGGTCTCGGTGACCACGTGCCGGAACAGCAGCGCGTCGTCGGCCGTCGGCTCCACGCGTCGGCGCACCGTGTCCTCGTCGTCGTCGGTCCGGCTGACGTTGTGCGTCCGCGCCGCGTAGCCCGCGTCGGGGTCCGCGACGAGGAAGTCCACCGTCCGAACGTTGATGAGGTCGATTCGAGGGAAGCGGAGACCGGCCAGCGCGCCCTCGGTGAGCGCGAACCACGCCCGCGAGTCCGGGTCGTCGTGGTCGGCGACGGTCCCCACACCGTACTGTTCGCCGGTCGTCCACGTCGCGTCGCTCCCCCCTGACGGCGCGCCCGCCGCCGGTGCCGCACCAAGCGACACCACGCCGGCCGCGCCGATTCCTTTCATGAAGGTTCGTCGTCGCACGGAGAGGTGGAACGGCCGAACCTCAATGATTGTTTTGGGATGTTAATTCGGTTACGAGTACCTGTACGTCCGTCACCGCTCTCGCCGTCTCCGGTCGCGGCTCCGGTCCGGGGTCAGTTCGCCGAGGGTCCGGAGGGTGAACCACAGCAGGAACAGGCCGGCGACGAGGCCGACAGCGACGCTCGCCGCGATTTCGGTGGCCGAGCCGCCCGCCTGGAACGCGACCAGGCCGGTCGACCCGCCGACGAACAGGACGGAGAGCGCCTTGATGCGCCGGTTCGCGTCGCGCTGCTCGTCGTCCGAGAGGCTCGGGCCGACCATCACTCCGCCACCGACACGTGCATCCCGGCGACTCGCCAGCCGTCGTCGGTGTCGGCGAGCGTCCCGCTCCACCGGGTGTCGTGGGCGTGCTCCTCGAACGACTCGGTGTCGTACCACTCCAGTCGGACGTCGTCGCTGAACGCCGCGAACCCGTCGCGGTCGACGGTCCGAAGGTCGCGGCTCTCGACCACCCAGTCGTCGGTCGTCCGCGTCTGTTCGCGCAGCCCGCGGGCGATTTCCGCGTAGCCGACGAGCCGCTCGGTGACGCCGACTTTCACGACGGTCGGCGATTCCAGGAAGAACGGTGCGAGCGCCTCGCCCGCCCGGAGCGCGTCGTAGTACGCACGGACCGCCTCTGCAGGAGTCATGCGTCACGGCAGGGCCGCGGAGGGCTTCAAGACGGCGCTTTTCCGCACGCGGCCGAGTAACCGACCGGCGATTACCGCGGCTTCGCGCGGCGGTACTGCACCGGCCACTCGACGTCCTCGCCGAGTTCGCGGGCGGCGTGCAGCGGCCAGTACGGCGACCGCAGGAACTCGCGGGCCATCAGCACGGCGTCGGCGCGCTCGTTCGCGACGATGGCCTCCGCCTGCTCGGGGCTGGTGATGCCGCCGACGGACGCGACCGCGATGTCGGCGCCCTCGTCGTGGACGTGTTCGCGGATGGTCTCGGCGAACGGGAGCTGGTAGTTCGGCCCGGTGTACGTGATGTTCTGCGCCGGCGAGATGCCGCCGGAGCTGACGTCGACGAGGTCGGCGCCGGCGTCGGCGAGCAGCGGGGCGAGCCGCGCGGACTGTTCGACGTCCCACGACGCCTCCTCGTCCAGCCAGTCGGTCGCGGAGATGCGGACGAACACGGGCTCGTCGTCGGGCCACGCCGCCCTGACCGCGCCGACGACTTCCCGGAGCAGCCGGGTCCGGTTCTCGAAGCTGCCGCCGTAGTCGTCGTCGCGGTCGTTCGCGACCGGCGAGAGGAACTCGTGGAGCAGGTAGCCGTGTGCGGCGTGCACCTCGACGACCTCGAAGCCGGCGTCGGACGCGCGCTCGGCGGCGGCGGCGAAGTCGTCGACGACGCCGGCGATTTCGTCCGTCGAGAGTCGCCGCGTCGGATGCTCGTCGCCGTCGCGCGGATACGGCTTCTCGCTCGGAGCCACGACCTCCCAGCCGCCCTCGTCGAGCGGCACCGGGTCGCCGCCCTCCCACGGCTGCGCGGTCGACGCTTTCCGGCCGGCGTGTGCGAGCTGAATCCCGGGGACGGACCCCTGTGACCGCACGAACTCCGTCACGCGGGACCAGGCGTCACGCTGTTCGTCCGTCCAGATGCCGACGTCGTTCGGCGTGATTCGGCCCTCGGGGGAGACGGCGGTCGCCTCCGAGAGCACGAGCCCGGCGCCGCCGACGGCGCGGCTGCCGAGGTGGACCAGGTGCCAGTCGTTCGGCATGCCGTCCGTCGCGGAGTACTGGCACATCGGCGAGACGAACACGCGGTTCGGAATCTCGGTGCCCCGGAGCGTCAGCGGTGAGAACAGGCTCTCGACCATGCCGCCGGTTCGGCCGCGGGGTTGAAACTGCTGCCGGCGACAGACGGGCTTGCCGCCACCCCGGAGCCGAAACCGTCCCTCGGTGGCGCCGGCCGGGCCGCGGCCGCGCCGAGGGATTTAGGCAGACCAAAATGTATATGTCCGTCCGGCTGCGACGGGGAGGTAATGGGAGCACGCGAGCCGGAGCACCTCGCTGAAGACGCCGAGCCGACGCCGGAAGCGGACGAATCAGGTGCCGTCTCGGCACACCAGTCCAGCCCGGACAGAACCGTGTTCACCGAGGACGGGAACCGCGACGGCTGGATTTCGACCGACTTCACCGTTCAGGCGCGTCGCTGACGCGGCGCCTCGCCGACTGCACGGACCCCGCTCACGGAACGGCTCAGCGACCACGGTTCGGCCGTCGGTCGGTTCGACGGAGTCGTCTGCCACTGACGAGGGACCGACAGCGACGGCGGTGTCGGGGCGGCGGATGCGTCGAACGCGAAAATGGGTTCTTCGGAGAGAATAGGACAAAAGCGGCGTTTCGGCCGGTTCGTCGGCGCGGTTACTTGGTGGCGCCGTCGAGGACCAGCGTGTCGTCTTCGAGGTAGTGTTCGATGTGGTGGGCGGCGTCTTCGACGTCCACGAGGTTCTCGCGGAGCAGTTCCGCGGTCGTCGGGTCGCCGAGGTTCTCGGCGAGTTCGACGTGTTCGCGGAGCGTCTCGATGATGTCGCCGTACATCTCCATGTCGTGTTCGAGCGACGTCCGGATGTCGTAGACGTCCTCGTCTTCGGGGGTCACGGGCGCCTTCTCTTCGAGCGTCGCGCCGGAGGCGTGCGGGACGCCGCCGAGCGCCTGCGCCCGCTCTGCGAGTTCGTCCGCGAACTCCTCGGCCTCCTCGGCGGCCTCGCCGAGGAACAGGTGGAGGTCGCGGAACTCCGCTCCCTCGACGTTCCAGTGGTGCTTTTTGAGCTGGTGGTACAGGACGTACGTCGCCGCGAGGTCGGTGTTCAGCGCGTCGACGAGCTGAGACGCGCGGTCGGCGTCGACTCGGAGGGCCTCGGAGCCGGTCACTTCGCCTTCGGATTTCACGACGTTCTTTTGGGTACTCATTGCACTCCCTACTTCCATCTGAATCCACATAAAGATTCACTTTCGGAAACAGAGGTTTGTGAATCAAAAACATCGGTTGCCGGTCGCGCGGATTCGGGATAGTTCCCTGACGGCTTCGGCGCCGCCGCGGCCCGAGGCGGGGCGGCTCCCCGCGGCGGGAAGGGAAACGCCCTTGTAGCCGTCACGCCGACCCACGAGTATGAGTGACGACGAGTCCGCCGAGGAGCAGTCCGAGGAGGCGGGGGAGGACGTCCCGGCACCCGACGTGTCCGCCGAGGACCTCGACGCGCGGCTCGACGAGGCCGCCGACGCGCTCGAGGCAGCCGAAACCGAGGCAGACCTCGACGACGTCGAGGAAACGCTCGACGACGTCGAAGCCGACCTCGAAGCCGCGTCCCTCCCCGAACCGGACGAGGAGGACGAGGACGCGGAGGACCCGCGCGAGCAACTGGAGTCGCGGCTGTCGGACCTGCGCGACGACGTCGACGCCCAGCGCGGCCCGTACGCCGAAGACGTCGTCTCTGCCATCGAGGACGCGCAGTCGACGCTGCGGGACACGCGGTGGACCGAGGACGGCGAGGCCGACCTGCCCGGCGTCGTCTCCGAGTTCGCCGACGCCGCCGGCGACGCGCTCGACGCCGACCTCACCGTCGCCCCCGGGACGACCGACTCCGACGAACTGGCCGAGAGCCTCGACGCGGCCGTCGACGCCGTCGAAGACGCCGGCCTGGACGCCGACGACGACGCCGACACCATCGCGGCGCTCGTCGAGGCGACCGACGCGCTCGCCGACGGGCTGGAGGCCGCCGAGGAGTGGGACGACCTCGAAACGCACGAGCAGCTCCGCGCACAGGGCTTTTACGACCCGCTCGGCCACTACAAGGACTTCCCGGTCGAGCTCGCCGCGCTGAAAGAGTGGGAGACGCGCGGGAACGTCGAGATGGTGCTGCTCGCGCTCGACTCCCTCCAGTCGGAGTTCATGGAGGAGCACTGCCTGAACGCGCTCATCCGGATGAACGACGACGACGCGTTCGAGGCGATGCACGAGCGCGCACAGAAGCGCGACCAGCCCGCAATCGAAGCGCTCGGAACGATGGCGGCGGACGACGCCGTCGAGACGCTCGTCGAGTACGTCGACTCCGACTCGAACCCGCAGCTCCAGAAAGTCGTGTTCAAGGCGCTCGGCCGAATCGGCGACTCCGACGCCGTCCAGCCGCTCGCGAACAAGCTCGTCATGGAGAACGACGAGGTCCGGCCGTTCGCCGCCCGCGCGCTCGGCCTCATCGGCGACACCCGCGCCGTCGACCCGCTCGCCGACGCCGCCGCTGACGACGACAGCGACTCGGTCCGCGCGGCCGCGCTGTGGGCGCTCAGACAGATCGGTACCGAGGCGGCGCTCGAAGCCGCCGCGGAGTACACCGACGAGTCCGTGTTCATCGTCCAGACCGAGGCGCAGAAGGCGCGCGACGCCCTCGACGCCGGCTCCGACGCCGAGCCCGAAGCAGCAGCGTAACGCTCCTCGCCCCGTTCGCGTCCCCTTCCGGCTCGGTCGCTCCGACCGGTTCTCGTTTTCAGTTCCGTCGCTGGGCCCTCACCGCCGGTTCGGCTACAGGCACGGGTGGACGACGGTCACGAAAACGGCGCAGAACCGGAGCGGTACCGGCCGAAGCCGCCGTCAGATTTGCCTCCGTGTCAGGCGAGTTCGCCGAGGAACAGCAGCGTGAAGCCGACGGAGATGAGCAGCGCGCCGGCGCGGCCGAGGTTCGTGTGTTCGGTGAGTTCGTTCGGCGCGATGTCGATGTCGTAGCTGCCGAACTCCTCGTTGTACCGGACGTACGACGGCACCTGAAACAGTTCGAGAAACAGGAGCGTACCGCCGACCGCGCCCAGCGCGGCGCCGGCGAGCCGCAGCACTTCGGCGAGCGTGACCATGCAGGAACGGCGCGGCCGCGACGCAAAAACGCTCCGGAGGTCGGCGAAGATTCAAACCAGAAGGCGCGGCCAGACAGGCTGTGTCATCCGCGTCAGTCTCCGCGGCCGAGTCCGTCGTCGCCGTCGCGGTGCTGCTCGTCGCCGTCTGCGGTCCCGGAGCCGTTGCCGCCTCGGGACCCCCCGCGACCGCAGGAACAGCCGCGACGCAACCCTCCACGGATGCCAGCGCGGCCGCACCGCGGCCGCGAATCATCGAGCTGTACCCGAACCCGGTGGCCGACGGCGACGCCGGCGAATACGTGCTCGTCCGCCTGCCGCCGGGGAACTGGAGCGTCACCGACGGAGAGACGACGGCGACCGTCACCACGGAGACGGCCGAGGCCGTGGTTCTCACCGCGAACCGGAGTAGCCCCCTCGGCGCCCCGGACGGCAGAGTCGTCGACGGCGGGCTGGACCTGTCGAACAGCGGCGAACGAATCACGGTGCGTCGGCAGACGAACCGCTCCCGCGACAGCGGGCCGAGCGGAGCGAAGTCAGCGGCCGTCGACGCGGTTCGGTACCGCGACGCCCCGGAGGGAGAGCGGTGGCTCCGGAGCGGCAAACGTCACTGGCGACCGGTCGGCCTCGACCACCGCGCCCCCGCCGTCGTCGGTCGAGCGGACGCGACCGCGTTCGTTCTGCCGGACGCGCCGTCCGCCGCGGTCGACTCGCTCCGCGGCGCCGACGACCGGCTGCTGCTGGCCGCGTACACCTTCGAATCCGAGCGGACCGCCGCCGTGCTCGCGGACGCCGCCGAACGCGGAGCGACCGTCCGGGTGCTGGTCGAGGGCGCCCCGGTCGGCGGCGTAACGAAGACGCAGGCGCGGCTGCTCGACGACCTCGTCGCCGCCGGCGTCGACGTGCGGGCCGTCTCCGGCCCGTACGCGCGGGTCCGGTTCCACCACGCGAAGTACGCCGTCGCCGACGACACCGCTGTCGTCCTCACCGAGAACTGGAAGCCGGCTGGCGTCGGCGGCCGCAGCAGCCGCGGCTGGGGAGTGCGGCTCGACTCCGCCGCGGCCGCCGACGAACTCGCCGCGGTGTTCGCCGCCGACGCAGGGTGGCGCGACGCGGTTCCGTGGCGCCAATACCGGCGCGGACGGACGTTCAGCGACGCCGACGCCGCCACCGGTCGGTTCCCGACCCGGTTCGAGCCCTCCCGCGTCGGGCGGCCGAACGCCACGGTGTTGACTGCGCCGGGGAACGCCGAGGCGGCAGTCGTGAACGTCGTCGACGACGCCGACCGCCGAGTCGACGTGATTCAGCCGACCGTCGAACCGGGGCCGCTGCTCGCCGCCTGTCGACGCGCCGCGGAGCGCGGCGTCCGCGTCAGGCTCCTGCTGTCGAGCGCGTGGTACGTCCAGGAGACGAACACGGCGCTCGTCGACCAACTAAACCGGTGGGCAGACCGGGCTGGCGTCCCGTTCGAGGCGCGCCTCGCGTCGCCGGCGGGCCGGTACGAGAAGGTGCACGCGAAAGGCGTCGTCGCCGACGACGTCGCCGTCGTCGGGTCGCTCAACTGGAACCCGACGAGCGCCCACGAGAACAGGGAAGTGCTCGTCTCGCTCCGCGGCGAAGCCGCCGCGGCCTACTACCGGCAGGTGTTCACCGCTGACTGGACGGCGAGCGCCGACGGCGGCGTCGGTGGCTGGACGGCCGGCCGGCCCGTTCCGCCGCTGCTCGTCGTCGTGGCGGTCGCCTCCGTCGCCGGCGCCGTGCTGTACGCCCGCCGCCGAATCGAACTCGGCGGCCGAAACCGTCGGTCAGGCTTGGAATCGGAACTGGCCGCGGATGACCCGGTGTGGACCGGTGGGCGGTCCGGCACCAGCCAGCCCAGTACCGGCCAATCCGACACCGGTCGGTCAGGATTCGGGGTTGACGCCGACGGCGCCGTCGGCACCAACAGCGCTGGCGACGCTGACGGTGAACGTGTCGGTCCGAATCGAGAGAGCAGAGGAGGCGAAACGGACTGAGTTTACCGTACGGCTCGCCGCGCGGCTCGCGGGTCAGTCCAGCGTCGCGGTGCTCGACAGTTCCTCGTCGAGTTCCGCTTCGCCCATCTTCTCGACGAGCGCGTCGATGACGTCCTCGCGGCGGCCCTTCACGAACTTGATGGAGCCGACGACGAGGTGGCCGCCGCCGGAGACGCCGCCGCCCGTGACCTCCTCGTTCAGTTCGGTCACCATCTGCGGGATGTCGAGCCGGACGCCGTCACTGCGGAGCACGGCGAAGTCCGGGCCGTAGCCGATGGTGATGACTGGTTCGCCGTGCTCGCGGACCTTCCGGTCGTGGAGTTCGCCGGTCGTGTTCCCCGGCGCGGGGTACGTGAACCGCTGCGCGAAGTTCTCCAGGTCGGCGGTGTACAGGTGCGCGCCGGACTCGAGCGTCTCGTGTTCGACGTGCGGCTCGACCATTTCGAGCTGCTCGTCGACGTCGCGGGCGGCGCGTGTCGCGAGGAACTCCACGAGTTCGTGGTGCCGGCTCTCGTCGTCGCAGCCGACGTTCAACACGTCGTTCACGAGCGTCTTCCCCTCGCTGTAGCGGAGCCAGTGGGCGGCGTAGTCGAGCGCTTCGCCGATGTCGCCAAGTTCGTCGCGGTCGTAGCCCGCGGTGCCGGCGAGCTCGACGAACTCGTCCATCACCTCGGCTTTCGACCGGTCCGAGAGCCCGGCGACCGCCGGGACGTGCCGGAGTTCGTCGGTGAGGCTCGGGTCGATCATCCGGGCGAGTTCGACGCACATCATCCCGGTCGTGATGCGGTAGTCTTCGCCGTGCAGGTACGGATTGACGTGGGCGTCGAGCAGGTCGTTCACCGCCTCCGGGTCCGGGTGGTGGTGGTCGACGACGGCGATGGGGACGTCGTAGTGCGTGAGGTTCTTGTACGCCGGAACGTCCTCCTCCGTGGAGCCGTTGTCGAGCATCAGGAGGAACGGGAGCTTCTGGCCGTGGCGGGCGCGCCCCTCCAGCGCGAAGTTCAGGTCGCGGGTGACGTCCTCCATCTCGTAGAACGGCGCCTTGCTCGGCAGCCGCTTCAGGTGGTGCCGCGCGGCGTCGTCGTCCGCGTGCACCTCGTCGATGAAGTTCTCCAGGGCGAGCTGCACCGGAATCGACGCGCACATCCCGTCGCCGTCGGCGTGGTGCCGAATCCGAATCGGTCGGCCCTCGAGCACGGTGCGGCGGAGCAGCCGCGCGACCTCCGCGAGCTCCTCGCGCAGCGACTCGAACGCCTCCCACTCCACGAGCGGCTCCACCGACGCCGGCTCTGCGCGCTCGGCCGTCGCTTCGTCCAGCCGTTCGCGGGCGGTCGCGGCCGTGTCGCCTTCGAGCACCGTGATGCCCTCGACTTCGAGCTGCGTCTCGCCTTCGTGCTCCTCGACGGTCCCGTTCAGCCGGACGAGGTCGCCGACCTCGACGGCGGGGTACGCGCGGACGCCGGCCTCCTCGAACGCCGCGGCGCCGATGATGCCGGTCTCGTCGGCGACGTGGAAGATGGTCGGGCCGCCGGTCTGCTTGATCTGCGTGATTTCGCCCTCGACGGTGACGGTTTCGCCGACGCGGGCGTCGTCGACCGCCGTGATTTCCGGCTCGTGTTCGACGTCGAGCGTCCGGTAGTCGTCGACGTCGGCGAGCGCGAACGACACGTCGCCGTTCTCCTTGATCTCCTCGAGTTTCACGACGACGTCGTCGCCGACGTCGTACTCCTCGCCGTTCAGGTTCGACTCGTGGAGCAGCCCCGAAACGTTCTCGGAGAGGTCGACGAACACGCCGTACTCCACGACGCCGTTCACGGTCGCGTGGTAGCGCGCGCCGACGTCGACGTCGGTCAGCGTGCAGTCGGGCGCGAGGTCGTAGACGATGGGACGCGAATCCGCGTCCCCCGCATCGCCGGAATCCCCGGCGGATGAGTCAGTCATAGCTACCGGTAGGGCGACGAGCCGTGAAAAGGTTGTTAATCGTCCGCGCCGCCGACTGGCGGTGTTCTGTTTCGCTCGATTCACGTGCCGGCTCGGCCCAGAGACCTCACCGGCGACCGTCGATGCCTCGCTCCGCTCGGTTCAAGTGCCGCCTCGGCCCAGAGACCTCACCGGCGACCGTCGATGCCTCGCTCCGCTCGGTTCAAGTGCCGCCTCGGCCCCGGGACCTCGCCGGCGACCGTCGATGCCTCGCTTCGCTCGGCATCGCAGTCGACACGCTTAGAAGGCGACCGACCGGAGTACGGGTATGCGATTGTTCCGGTCGGACCAGGTGCTCGGCATCGCAGCCGACACCCTGGAGTTCGCGCTGGAAGCGTCCCGCGAGACGCACCCGAACGAGTACATGGGCTTCCTGCGCGGGACGAACGCGGCCGACCTCGGGCTCGACCGGGACGGCGTCGTCGTCACCGACGTCCTCGTCATCCCGGGGACGTCGTCGACGCCGGAGAGCGCGACGGTCCAAGAGCAGCTGATTCCGAACGGCGCGAAAGCCGTCGGGTCGATTCACTCCCACCCGAACGGCGTCCTCCAGCCGTCCAGCGCCGACCTCGCGACGTTCCACGCCGGCGACGTCCACATCATCGTCGGCGCGCCGTACGAGCGGGAGACGTGGCAGGCGTTCGACGCCGACGGCGAGCCGCGCGACCTCGACGTCATCGACGTGGCGCTCCCCGACGAGGACGAGTTCTTCGACTTCACGCAGGACGACATCGACGCGGAGCTCCGAGAATGACCGGCGACGACACAGCGGCCGGAGCGGACGACGCCGCGGACGAGTCGGCACCGACGAAGGCGCTGGCGCAGGGGACGTTCGACCTGCTGCACCCCGGCCACCTCCACTACCTCTCGGAGGCCGCTTCCCGCGCCGACGAACTCCACGTCATCGTCGCCCGCGACCGCAACGTCACCCACAAGCCGTCGCCGGTGTGCCCGGACCGCCAGCGCCGCGACATGGTCGCGGCGCTCGAAGTCGTCGATGAGGCCCACCTCGGCCACGAGGAGGACTTCTTCGTCCCGGTCCGCGAAATCGACCCGGACGTCGTCGTACTCGGCTTCGACCAGCACCACGACGTCGACGACATCCGGCGGTCGCTGCGCGCCAACGACATCGGCGCCGAGGTCGTGCGCGCCTCCGGCCGCGAACCGCGGTACGACGGCGAACTGCTCTCCACGAACCGGATCATCGACAAGCTCATCGAGGAGCGCGTCGACGCCGACGACTGAGCCGCAGCCCTCCCGATTACTCTCGACCGCTCTCTCCGCTCGGTAGCCGGCGGTTCCTGGATTAGTCTCCCTCCTCGTCGCCTTCGGCGGGCCGGTCGCGTTTCCGCACGGTGAGCGGCTGGCGCGAGACGAGTTCGCAGTCGAACGCGGGGTGCTCCGCGAGGTGCCGAACCACGAGGTGTCGCCGGCCGCCGGTCAGCCCGGTGCGTCCGACGGCCTCCGCCGTGAACGCGTCCGGGAGTCTGCCGTACAGCCGTTCGAGCGCGTCGTACCGCTCGAACACCTTGCTGTGGCCGGCGGAGTCCGCGCCGCGCCGCTCCACGACGTAGCTGCCGTCCTCGCGGTGCGTCCCGGCGGTGTACAGGAACTCCCGGCGCTGCGTCAGCGCGTCGCCCAGCGAATCCCTGAGCCGCCGCGCCTCCGCTCTGGAGAGCCGGTGCTCGTCGCCGTCGAGTTCCAGGAGAACGCCGCGTCCGTCGTCGCTGCCAGCGGCTGTGAGCGTGTTACCGTCCGATTTCACAGCCAGCCGCCTTGCGGCGACTTCGTCTATCCTCGTCGAGGGTCGGATGAACCGACATAGTGACCGATAGTTCGAGCCGGCCTGGATAAATCAGGCGGTCGTACAGATGCCCGGTGCGACCCGGCACGACCCGGTGCCGCCGGCGCGTTCGGCCGTCGGTGCGTCGCGCCGTGCGAGCCCTTTTTCTCTCGCGCCGACCAACGACGCGCCATGGAGGTTCGCGGCGAGCGCGAGTGCACGGACTGCGGCGCCCGGTGGTCGTACTTCGAGACGGGCAGCGTCGCCTGCCCGGAGTGCGGCAGCATGCACAGCGTCGGCACCGGCGAACGGAAACGCCACACCGACGCGCCCGCCGAACTGAATCTGGACCCGATTCTCTCCCGCCTCGACGACGCGCCGCTCGCGGACCTGACCGACGACGTCAAATCCGCGTGCAGAGCCTACCTGCGGAAGCGCGGATTCATCCGCGGCGGCGACCTCCTCCCGCTGGACGACGCCTACCTCGTCGCCGCCGAACTCGTCCACGCCGCCGACGTCTACGCGCGGCTCGGCGACCGCACCGACGACGAGGAGTGGTACGTGACCGCGCTGCTCCGCGCCGCCGACACCGGCGACCGGCCCGCCGCTGACGAGGTTCCCCCGCGGATGCGGGAGGCGCGCGGACTCGCGGCCGCACAGGCCACCCTGGAGTACCGCCGCGACGCCGCGACCTCCCTCGACGACGCAGGCGACGCTGACGACGACTCCGGCACCGGCTCCGCCGGCGACCCCGACGGCGAGGCGCGGACGACGCTCGGCGCGCTCCGCGACCGCGCGAAACAGCTCGAAGCCGTCCACGGCGACGTCGACCCGGCGGTGGCGGACGCGCTCGTCGAGGCGACGCGGGCGCTCGGCCGCTACCTCGTCACCGGCGACGACGACTCGCTGGACGCGGCCCGCGACCGCATCGACACGGTCTGACAGTCGTCGCAGAACATCCGAAATTCGAGCGACAGCCAAACCGGCGCCCGTTGGCTCTTCACGCCGATCAGTCGTCGTCGAGCGACGCGAGGAGTCGCCGTCTCAGACTCATCCGGTTGCTGCTACTATCACTATATATTCCTCAGAGTGTGGCGTACTGAACCGGAGAGGAAGTCACTAGATATACTACAGCATACCAAAAATATCAATTTACTATACCCCTCGCGGGGTCGACCCAGACGAGTTTCAATGGATCGGATCAACTCTCGACGGACGTTTCTGAAGAGCGCAGGTGTGGGAGCGGTCGCTGGACTTGCCGGCTGTTCAGGGCAGAACTCCCAGGGCGATAGCGGTGGAACGGCGGGCACCACCGTCGGGTCTGCTTCCGAAAACGCGGTCAGCATCAAGTTCTGGCACGCGATGGGCGGCGACCTGGGGAAACTGGTCGACTCGCTCGTCAGCGACTTCGTGAGCCAGGCTGACGGGATCGAGATGACCGCGACGCAGAAAGGGAGCTACCGCGAGACGCTGAACGCAACGACTTCGGCGGTGCAGGCGGGGAATCCGCCCGCGATCGCGCAGATCTTCGAGATCGGGACGCAACTGGCGATCGACAGCGGAGTGTTCACGCCGGTCGAGAACATCGTCCCTGACTCTGTCAACTTCGACAACTACCTCGATTCGGTGATGAGCTACTACCGGATCGACGGAAAGCTCCACTCGATGCCGTTCAACTCCTCGAACGCGATCTTCTACTACAACAAGAACGCCTTCGAGGAGGCAGGTCTCGACCCGGAGAACCCGCCGACGACGTTCCAGGGGATCACTGACGCGGCGAACACCCTCACCGACGCGGGCGTCGTCGACAAGGGGACGACCTGGCCGAACCACTCCTGGCTCGTCGAGCAGTGGTTCGCGGAGCAGGGCGAGGTGTTCGTCAACCACGAGAACGGCCGCGCAGACCGCGCCACCGAGCTCTTCTTGCAGAGCGACGCCTCGAAGAAGATCTTCAACTGGTGGGTGGACCTCTACGAACAGGGGCAGTACCTGAACCCCGGCATCGAGGCGTGGTCGGAGGCGCAGCAGGCATTCTTGACCCAGAAAACAGGGATTCTCGGCTACTCGACGTCGAGTATCGCGCCGATGAAGCAGGGCGCGAAACAGAACGGGTTCGAGCTCGGGACGATGCGGCTTCCGACGCCCGGCGGCGTCCGGAACGGCGTCGTCATCGGCGGGGCGTCGCTGTGGACGCCCGCGAGCCTCTCAGACGCGAAAAAGGAGGCCGCAGGAGAGTTCCTGGCGTGGCTGACGAAGCCGGCACAGCAGAAGCGGTGGCACAAAGGGACGGGCTACTTCCCCGTCCGCGAGGAGGCCATCTCTCAGCTGAAGAGCGAGGGATTCTACGAGCAGAACCCCAACTTCCTGACGGCGATCGAACAACTCCGGGCGACGGAGGACATGCCGGCGACGCGCGGTGCTCTGATGGGGCCGTTCACGGAGGTCCGGACCATCGTCGAGGAGGGGTACGTGAGCATGATCCAGAACGAGAACCAGAACGTCACCGAAGTGCTCGAGAAAGTCGACAGCGACGCCGAGAGCGCGCTCAAGTCGTACAATCAGAAGGCGACCTGACGCGGCCTCCAAGCACACAGAAGTTCCTATCCGATGGCCGAATTCACGAAACCGTACGATTCGACGCTGCAGGCCGGACTGCTCCTCCTCCCCACAGCCGTGGTGCTCGTCGCGTTCCTCTACTACCCCGCACTCCAGACAGTGCGGCTGAGCTTCTTCCAGACGCTGCTGCTCGGGACGAAACAGACGTTTGTCGGGCTGGAGAACTACGTCACGCTCGCGACCTCGGAGGCGTACCGGACCAGCGTCGTGGTCAGCTTCGCCTTCGCCGCCGTCGTCGTGGTCGGGACGCTCGCCGCATCGCTGTTCGTCTCGTACCTGCTCTTCGAGGTCGAGGCCGGCGAGTCCAGCTACCTCCTGATCGCGATCTGGCCGTACGCGCTCCCGACGGCAGTGGCTGCGACGATTCTGATGTTCATGCTTCATCCGAATCTGGGCGTCATCACCAGCGCCGTCGAGTCGACGACCGGGCTGTCGGTCGACTGGTTCACGAGCGGTCCGCAGGCGTTTTTCGTCGTCTCGATCGTCGCGATCTGGAAGCAACTCGGCTACAACATCATCTTCTTGACCGCGGCGCTGAACAACGTCCCCGAGACGCTCACCGAGTCCGCGAAGATCGACGGAGTCGGTCGACTACGGATGCTCTACCGCGTGTACGTTCCGCTGATCTCGCCGACGCTCGTCTTCTTGGTCGTGATGAACACGATCTACGCGTTCTTCAGTACGTTCCCGATTGTGGACCTGATGACGAGCGGCGGCCCGAACAACGCCACGAACCTCCTCATCTTCAAACTGTACCGCGACGCGTTCGCCTACAGTAGCCTCGGGAAGGCGTCGGCCGAGTCGGTCGTCCTGTTCGCGATCGTCTCGATCCTGATGTACCTCCAGCTTCGGTACACCGACAATCACACCCACTACGCCTAACGATGTCAACGGAATCCACGCGGACGGCCGACGCGAACGACGCGACGACGACGCGGATCGGCGTCACGAATCTCTTCGACGACCAGCTGTTCATCCACCTCGGACTTCTCGTCTCGGTGTTCCTGATGGCGCTCCCGCTCATCCTGGCAATCTTCATGAGCACGCAGACGCCGACGGAAGTGTACGACATCTCGAAGATCGGTTTCGGTAGCGCCGGACTCTCGAACTACCGAACCGCCCTCACCGACTACAACTTGATGCGGTACATGGTGAACTCGTTCGTGATGTCGGCGGTGATCGTCGTCGGTAAGGTGACGCTGTCGCTGCTCGCCGCGCTCGCACTCGTCTACTACCGGCTGCCGTACGAACGAGCGATCTTCATGTTCATCCTGCTCACGCTTCTCATCCCGGTTCCGGTTCGGATCGTCCCGCTGTTTCAGTTGATGGCCGACCTCGGCTGGGCGAACACGTTGCTGGCCATCACCGGCCCGTACATCGCGAGTGCGACCGCGGTGTTCCTGTTCAGACAGCACTTCCTCTCGATTCCGGAGTCGCTGGTCGAAAACGCTCGACTCGACGGCGTCGGCCCGCTCAGCTTTCTCGTTCGCGTCCTCATCCCGATGTCGAAGGGGATGATCGCGGGCGTGTCCGTCATCACGTTCATCTACGCGTGGAACCAGTATCTCTGGCCGCTCATCGTCATCAGCGCCCAGAAGAAGCAGGTGATTCAGGTCGGCATCAAGTACCTGCAGGGCGCGAGCCAGTCCGGACTGACTCAGTGGGGGCTCATAATGGCCGGCGCGGTCATCGCGCTGCTTCCGCCGCTGTTCGTCCTGTACGCCCTGCACCGCCCGCTGCTCGAAACATTCGCGATTCAACAAAAATGACACACATCCAGCTGAACGACCTCACGAAGCGCTTCGGATCGGTCACGGCCGTGAACGGGATCGACCTGACCATCGAGGAGGGCGAGTTCCTCGTGCTGGTCGGGCCGTCAGGCTGCGGGAAGTCCACGACGCTCCGGACGATCGCCGGTCTCGAAGACGTCACCGACGGGACGATCGAGATCGGCGGACGCGTCGTCAACGACGTTCCGCCGAAGGGCCGGGAGATCGCGATGGTCTTCCAGAACTACGCGCTGTACCCGCACATGACCGCGGCGGAGAACATGAAGTTCGGGATGCGCTCGGTCAGCGACTACACGCGCGACCAGATCGACGACCGCGTCGTCGACGCCGCCGAGACGCTCGACATCGAGGAGCTACTCGAACGGAAGCCCAAGAACCTCTCGGGCGGCGAGCGACAGCGCGTCGCGATCGGTCGGGCGCTCGTCCGCGAACCGCAGGTGTTCCTGCTGGACGAGCCGCTGTCGAACCTCGACGCGAAACTCCGGGTGCAGATGCGCGCAGAACTGCTCAAACTCCACCGGACGCTGGAGACGACGACGGTGTACGTGACGCACGACCAGACGGAGGCGATGACGCTCGGCGACCGCGTCGCCGTCCTGAACGACGGCGAGCTCCAGCAGATCGCCGCGCCGCAGACGCTGTACGACTTCCCCCGAAACCGTTTCGTCGCCGAGTTCATCGGTGAGCCGGCGATGAACGTTCTCCCGGTCGAGGTGCAGCGCGACGGCGAGGGGGCCACTGCCGTCCACGACGGATTCGCCGTGGCGCTCCCGGGCGTCGACCGCGCAGCCGCCGACTTCGACGTCGACTCCGACATGCAGGCGTTCTTCGGCGTCCGCCCCGAGGACGTCGGCCTCGCGTCGAAACTCCCCGACGGAACCGGCGCGTTCCACGCCGAAGTGACCGTGACAGAACCACTCGGCGAGCAGTTACTGCTCCACTGCCGAGTCGGCGGCGACGAACTCCAGGTGAAGGTCGAGCCCCGCAGCGACATCTCGGTCGGCGAGTCGGTGACGTTGGGGTTCGATCCCGACCGACTCCACCTGTTCGACCGATCTTCGGGGGCGGCAGTGTACCACTCCACGACCCGAGACGACGAAGGCCGCCCGCCGACCGACGCTGCGCCACCCGTCGAATCCGACGCGGACGCGAGCACTTACTCCGACCGCGACAGCGGAGCCGCGGTGAACGCTCCGTCGGAGCAGCGATGACTGGCGAGTAGTGCCGCGCAACGGACTGCTGCCCACCCGAACGTCCGTGAGAGCGGCGGGCGGGGGTCGTCCGCCTCAGTCGTCCTCAGTGAGGATGTCTGCGGAGAGCCCTTGTGCCATCTGGATGTCCTTGTCGTTGTTGACCGTCCAGGCGGTGCGGTCCGTGACGGCCTCGATGATCTCGCGGGCCGAGGGGTAGCCGTTCCCGGACTTCTTCACGCCGCCGAAGGGCAACTGGACTTCCGCGCCGATGCAGGGGAGGTTCGCGTACGCCAGTCCGAGTTCCGCGTGGTCGCGGTAGTAGTTGATCTGCCGGTAGTCCTCTGAGACGACGGCGACGTCCACAGGGGAATCGACCGGCAGGACTGGCCGGCGTTCGTGGTGCTCGGCGCCTGGGTGGCCGTCACCATCGCCACGCAGTTCCTCGGGACCGAGCTCACGAACGCCAGTCAGGGCTCGCTGCTGACGGTGCTGACGCCGATCTTCGCGGTGGTGCTCGGCGCGAGCGTGCTCGGCGAGCGCGTCACGCGGGCCAAGGCGGCGGGAGTCGTCCTCGCGGCGGTCGGAACCGTCGTCGTCCTCGCCGGCCAGTACGACCTGACCGGCATCGCAGCGGGCAACGCCGCCGGCGTCGCTCTGCTCGTCCTCGCTAGTCTCGCCTGGGCGGGCTACACCGTCTGGGGCGTGGCGGTCGTCCGGAAGTACGGGGCGCTGACCGCCGCAACCTACTCCGCCATCGCGGCCACGCCGATGCTGTTCGTGTTGGCGGTCGTCGAACTCGCCGTCGTCGGCCGGGGTGTCGGCTCCATCCCGCTGTCGGCCGGGTTCCTCTTCGCCGTCGCGTATCTCGGGCTCGCTTCGACCGCCGCGGCGTGGTATCTCTGGTACAAGGGCCTGGAGCACGTTCCTGCCGGAACCGTCGCGGTCTTCTTCTTTTCCTCCAGCCGGTCGTCGGCATCTCGCTCGGCTCGGTGCTGCTCGGCGAACAGGTCGGCCCCGCGTTCGCCGTCGGGAGCCTCGTCATCGGAGCCGGCGTCTGGATCGTCAGCCGAGAACGCGCCGCCGACGCCGGGAGCAACTGACCACGTACGAACGGAGCCGGGCCGCTGCTGTGCCGCTCGACGTCGGCGGTTCCGGTTTCCGTGCCGCCGAGTTCAGGGGAGTGGGACGTCGACGTCGGCTTTCTCGGCGGCGGATTTCACGGTGTTGTACAGCAGCATGGCGCGGGTCATCGGGCCGACGCCGCCGGGGACGGGCGTGATGGCGCCGGCGACGTCTTTCGCGGAGTCGTAGTCGACGTCGCCGACGAGGACGGAGTCGCCGTCGCGTTCGACGCGGTTGATGCCGACGTCGATGACGGTGGCGCCCTCCCGGAGCATGTCGCCGGTGATGAACTCGGGGATGCCGGCGGCGGCGACGACGATGTCGGCGCGGCCGAGGTGGGATTCGAGGTCGTCGGTGTGCGAGTGGCACACCGTGGTGGTCGCGTTGCCGCCGTCGCCGCGGCCGAACAGGAGGTTCGCCATCGGTTTGCCGACGATGTCGGAGCGGCCGACGACGACGGCTTCGGCGCCGTCGGTGTCGACGCCGGCCGACTCGAGGAGCCGCTGGACGCCGTGGGGCGTGCAGGGCTTGAACCGGGGGTTGCCGGCGACGAGCCGCCCGACGTTTTCGGGGTGGAAGCCGTCGACGTCCTTCTCGGGGGCGACGGTGCGGAGGACGCGCCGCGTGTCGACGTGGTCGACGAGGGGCATCTGGACGAGGATGCCGTGGACGTCGTCGTCGTCGTTCAGTTCCTCGATGGTGTCGTACAGTTCGTCGGCGGGCGCGTCGTTGTCGACGTCGACGTGGACGCCGTCGATGCCGACCTCCTCGCAGTCGCGCTGCTTCATCGAGACGTACGTTTCGCTCGCCGGGTCGTCGCTCATCAGCACGGTCGCGAGCCCGGGCCGTTCGCCGGCCTCGGCGAGTCGGTCGACGCAGTCGGCGACGCCGTCGCGGATGTCTGCGGCCACCGCGTTGCCGTCGATGACGTCTGTCATGGCTGAAGGCGATGCGGCGAGCCGTAAGTATCCTCGGATTCGTGCATATCGAGGAGGCGAACCGCAGCGAAGTATGCAGAGACGTGTCTCATCAACGGTTCGAGTCGGCCGCCGCAGAAACCAGGCCGACCGCAGTCGCAGAAGTCGCAGTCGGGTCATCCGCAGCAGCGGTCGAGTCGTCCACGAGAAGTCGTCCGCGGCGTGTGTCACCGGCCTCCGGAGTCGGGCCGGACCGCCCGGCGTGACTCCCGGTCGACTGTCGGGTGACTCTCCGCCGACTATTCGTACAGCGGGTGGGCGTCGGTGAGTTCGTCGACGCGGTCGGAGACGTCGCTGAGCACGGCGTCGTCGTCGGGCGCGTCGACGACGCGGCAGATGAGGTCGCCGACCTCGCGGAGGTCGTCCTCGTCGAAGCCGCGGGTGGTGAGCGCCGGGGTGCCGGCGCGGACGCCGGACGGCTCGAACGGCGACCGCGTCTCGCCCGGCACCGTGTTCGCGTTCAGGACGATGCCGGCGTCTTCGAGCGCCTCCTCCACCTGCTTCCCGGTGGTGTCCGGGTGGCTCGGCCGCAGGTCCGCGAGCACGAGGTGCGTGTCGGTGCCGCCGGAGACGAGGTCGAGGCCGTGGTCGGTCATCGTCTCGGCGAGCGCCTCGGCGTTCGAGACGACCCGCTGTGCGTACGTCTCGAACTCCGGCTGGAGCGCCTCCTTGAACCCGACCGCCTTCCCGGCGATGTTGTGCATCAGCGGGCCGCCCTGCATGCCGGGGATGACGGCTTTGTCGACGGCGGCGGCGAACTCCTCGTCGCACATGATCATGCCGCCGCGGCCGGCGCGAATCGTCTTGTGGGTCGACCCGGTGACGAAGTCGGCGACGCCGACCGGTGACTCGTGGACGCCGGCGGCGACGAGCCCCGTGATGTGGGCGATGTCCGCGAGGTGGTAGGCGTCGACGGCTTCGGCGGCCGCCTGGATGCGCTCCCACTCGACCTCGCGGGGGTACGCCGAGTAGCCCGAGACGACCATGTCGGGGTCGAACGACTCGGCCTTCTCGCGCAGCCCCTCGTAGTCGATGTAGCCGGTGTCGGCGTCCACCTCGTAGTGTTCGACCTCGAAGTGCTCGCCGACGAAGTTCGCGGAGTGGCCGTGGCTGAGGTGGCCGCCGTGGGTGAGGTCGAGGCTGAGGATGCGGTCGCCGGGGTCGAGCGCGGCGATGTAGACGCCCATGTTGGCCTGCGAGCCGCTGTGCGGCTGGACGTTGACGTGGTCCGCGCCCCACAGCTCCTTCGCGCGGTCGATTGCGAGCTGTTCGACGTCGTCGGCGAACTCGCAGCCGCCGTAGTAGCGCTTGCCCGGGTAGCCCTCAGCGTACTTGTTGGTGAGCGCGCTCCCCTGCGCTTCGAGGACCGCCTTCGAGACGTGGTTCTCGGAGGCGATCATCGCGAGCGTGTCGCGCTGCCTGTCGACTTCGCCGACGAGGGCGTCGGCCAGTTCCGGATCCGTGTCGCGAACCTCGGGGTACTCCATACCGCCGCTGCGACGAGCGGACACAAAAACCCAGGTAGTCCCGGCGCGTTCGGGCTTCGCCGACAGGAATAAAAAGGGGTGATTGCGTAGGAGCGTCTAGATGAACGTCGAGACGACTGACGACGGCCTCCGCGCGGTCGACGCCGCCAAGAACGCGCTCACCGTCGAAACCGACGGCTGGGAGGCCGCCGGAGGCGCGCCGTCAGTGCTCGACGCGGTCGACGCCGTCGACGTCGCCGGCAGCCGGCAGCCGGACACCGTCGTCTCGGGCGAGACGCGGCAGCTCCGGTTCCCACCCGTGTTCGCGACGGTCACGGACGTCGACACCGGCGAGACGTTCAGCCTCGACGGCGACGAGGGCCCGGTGTCGCTGCCCCCCGGCAACTACCTGCTCAAGGTCGACAGCCGCGTCGTCGCGTACGTCCGGTTCAGCGGCGCCGTCACGCTGAGCTGCCCCGGCTACGAGCGCCTCCAGCTGGACTTCCCGACGGCGACGACGGCGTCGGTCGGATTCGTCACGACGGTGCTGGAGTCGACGGACCGCATCCGAGTCCCGGAGTCGCCGGCCGGGGTCGCCGCGGCGCTCTCGGCGTTCTCCGCCGGCGGCCGAACGACGACGCCGGACCGGTCGTTCGCGACGATGCGCGGCCACCCGCCGCACGTCGAGTTCGACGACGACGTCGCCGCCGACGGCGCCATCCCGGCGTCCATCCGGGAACGCACCGACGACGCCGACGTCGAACTGACGGTGCCGCCGGAGCTCCGCTACCTGTTCCCGCTCGCGCCGCTCGCGTACTACACCGGCGCGGCCGTCCGGGTCGACCCGGACGCGACGCCGACGCTGACGATTCCGGGCCGCGAGGAGGAACTCGACGCCCTCCCGGCGTTCCAGCGCACCGTCGGGTCGCTGCTCGAACGCGTCTTCTACCTGGACTGTCTCGTCCGGACGGCCGGCCCGCACGGCTCGTCGCTGTCGCGGCGCCCCGTGCTCGACGAACTCGGGCTCGACGCGGACGACCTGTACCGGGAGCCGATGGCGCGGCGGCTCGACGCCTACCTCTCGGTCCCGTTCGACGACGTCCGCGACCGGTTCCCGGAGTGGCACCTGGCGATGGCGGTCGAACCGACGTACGAGCACGTGCGGACGCTGCCGCACCTCGTCGCGAACGTCCCGCACGTGACGCTGCCGGAGGCGACGCGGCTCGACGAGGACGAGTGGCTCGACCGGTCGCTCGGCGACTTCTACCGCGGCGCGGCCGGCGACGTCGCGTCCGTCGAACTCGTCCGGCCGACGGTCGGCCCGGGACGGACGCAGGGGTGGCTCGCAGACGGCGTCCCCATCGACGCGTTCAAAACCGTCCCGGAGGCGTACGAGAACCGCGCCGACTACCTGGACGACGCCGACGAACCGACGTCTATCGTCGCCATCCTCAACGACAGCGGCATGGCCGAAGAGCACGCGCAGGTGGCCGCACACTACCGGCAGCGCGCCGAGGAACTCACCCTCGACATCACCGTCGAAGAACACCTCACCGCCGACGAACTCGCCGACGTGTTCGAGTCCCGGCACGACCTCGTCCACTACATCGGCCACTGCGAGGCCGACGGGCTGCGGTGCGCCGACGGCTACCTGTCCGTGTCGAGCATCGACGAGTCGAACGCCCAGACGTTCTTCCTGAACGCCTGCGGATCGTACCACGAGGGCATCGAACTCATCCGGAAAGGCAGCGTCGCCGGCGGCGTCACGTTCAACTCCGTGCTCGACAGCCACGCGGCGACGGTCGGCACGATGTTCGCGCGGCTGATGGTGAACGGCTACTCCATCGAGCGCGCGCTCGACAAGTCGCGGCGCCGCATCATGACCGGGAAGGACTACGCGGTCGTCGGCGACGGGACGCACGTCCTGACGCAGTCGGTCGACCTCATCGGGACCGACGTCGAAATCCGGGAGACGGGCGACGGCACCTACGGCGTCGACGTGTTCGCCGGAACCCCGGAGTCGACGGGCGGCTACTTCCGGCCGTACCTCCAGGAGGGCGAGGCGACGCACCTGTTCGGCACGGACTGCCACTTCGAGGTGTCACGGCGGGAACTGGAGACGTTCCTGTCGTACGCCGACAGCGCCGTCCTGTACGAGGGAGAACTGCAGTGGTCGGACGCGGTCCTCGACCGGCTCGGCTAGCCGGTCAGGGGCCCTTCGTCGCCTCGATGACGTTCTGCGCCGCGTAGCCGGGCTCGGCCGCCGCCGAGCCGGCCGTCGCGAGGAACGCGACCAGCAGCACCGCTGTCAGCACGGCCTTCGGGTGCGCCGCCGCGTAGCTAGCTGCACTCAACGCCACTGACCGGTTCGGGAGGGTACCTCGAACCATGTCTATACACTCCGATGGGAGATGGAAAAAAGTTTGCGCGGGGTCGGCCGTGCAGGCGGCACCGGGCGGACGTCGGCGACCCGACACCGGCGAGTCTTCCCCTACGATTCGGGGGGTAGCGGGCTTGATTCCCAGGAATTCCCGTTAGTATTAAATACTCACCTGACCGTTGTCTGACCATGTCGAACACCTCGAATTTACTGGAGCGGAACACGGAAGACGTGCTCGCCGGCGTGCTCGAACGGACCGACAACGACCTCGTCGTCGTCGACCCGTCCGCGCAGGTCGTCCGGGCGCTCATCGACATCGCCGCCGACCGCGACGGCGACCTGCCGACGCTCGACGTCGTCGCCGACGAACGGCTCCTGAAGGACGTCATGGACGACTTCCTCGTCGCCGCCGACGCCGCGGACCTCGTCGACGCCGGCGACCTCACCCTCCGGAACCTCGACGAGGACGCCGACAACACCATCCTCGTCG
This sequence comes from Halobaculum sp. P14, assembly GCF_051195155.1. Taxonomy (NCBI): domain Archaea; kingdom Methanobacteriati; phylum Methanobacteriota; class Halobacteria; order Halobacteriales; family Haloferacaceae; genus Halobaculum; species Halobaculum sp. P14. Next base: position 149,672 of record NZ_JBNTKB010000005.1, on the reverse strand, counting down.
GCGAGGACGAACTGTACGCGCTCGTCACGGCCGGCGACTACGTCGCCGCGCTCGCCGCTGACGACGACTCGTTCATCGCGGACGCCCACGAGACGTACCGCGAGGTCTGGGCGGACGCCGACCAGTTCAACCTCCGGACGCCGGCGCTCTCCCGGGTCCGCGAGACACTCTCCGACGAGATCAGCGACGAGGTCCGCGCCGACTTCGACGGCGTCCTCCAGTCGCTCGAAGCCGCCCGCGGCGACGGCGACGGCCTCGACGAAGTCACGATTTCGCTGCTCGTCGCCGCGAAGAACGACGTGCTGCTGTACGACATCAGCAAGTGGGGCGAGGACGCCGGCATCGCGTCGAAGGCGACGTTCTCCCGCACCAAGACCCGGCTCGAAGACATGGGGCTCATCGACACCGAGAAGGTCCCCATCGACGTCGGCCGGCCGCGCCTCCGCCTCAAACTCGGCGACGACCGGCTCCGCGGCGCCGACGCCGGCGAGCTCGCGAGCGTCGCCCAGAGCATGCTGAACTGAGCCGCCGGCGACTCCGCCACCGCCCCCGCTACCGTTCCCGTCACCGCCCCCGCCACCGTTCGCGCCAGCGCACTACACACCTTTTTGCCGGCGTCGGTCCACGGACCGCGCATGGACATCGCCATCGTCGGACCCGAGCCGGCAGCCGCCGCGCTCCGCGACGCCTTCTCCGACATCGACGCGAACGTCATGGAGGTCGGCGTCGACCTCCTCGACGGCTTCGACTTCGCCGCCGTCGTCGGCACCGCCGGCGACGACGTCTTCGCCGGCGCGAACCGGCTCGTCGACGACTGGGTCGCCGTCGAAATCGGCGGCGTCGGCGGCCGCGCCGTCGAGGGCGTCAACGCCGCGGTCTCGCTGTTCACCGCCGACTCTGGCTGCTACGAGTGTCTCGTCGACCGCGTCGACGCGAACCTCCCGGAGACGGACGCGGCGCCGAAGGGGACGAAGAGCGCGGTGCGGTACGCGGGCGCGCTCGCCGGCCGACGCGCAATCCAGCAGTTCAGCGGCGACGACGTCGGCGGCACCGTCGTGCAGGTTCCCGGGACGGAGCGGTCGTTCCTCCCGTCGCCCGACTGCCGCTGTGGCGGCCACCCGGCCGGCTTCGAACTGAGCTACCGCGAGTCCCCGCTGGAGGACGCCGTCGACCGGATGGACCGCGCCGTCGACGACCAGTTCGGCCTCGTCACGGAGGTCGGCGAGCGGGAGTCGTTCCCGGCGCCGTACTACATCGCGCGGACCACCGACACGTCGGCGTTCGCGGACGCCCGGTGTGCGGAGTTCGCCGCCGGCGTCGCCGCCGACTGGGACGCCGCCTACGCCAAGGCGGTCGGCGAGGCGCTCGAACGCTACTGCGCGGGGACGTACCGCGAGTCGAACTTCAGGCCGGCGCCGACCGAAGGCGTCGTCGACGCGGTCCCGGTCGACCGGTTCGTCCGCCCCGACGACGCGCCGACGCCGGACCCCGACGAGCGCATCCCGTGGACGGGCGGCGTCGACCTGCACACCGGCGACTCCGCGTCGCTGCCGGCCGAGTTCGTCGCGTTCCCGCCGCCGCAAGAGCGGTTCGCGCCCGCCATCACGACCGGGCTCGGACTCGGCGGGTCGACGGTCGACGCGGTGCTGTCGGGGCTGTACGAGGCCGTCGAGCGGGACGCATCGATGCTGGCGTGGTACTCGACGTACGAGCCGATGGGGCTGGACGTCGACGACGACCGCTACCGCGAACTGGTGAAGCGCGCCCGCGCCGAAGGGCTGACGGCGACGCCGCTGCTGCTCACGCAGGACGTCGACGTCCCGGTGGTCGGCGTCGCGGTCCACCGCGACGGCGACTGGCCGAAGTTCGCGATGGGGTCCGCCGCGGACCTCGACGCCGGCGACGCCGCGGCGTCGGCGCTCGCCGAGGCGCTCCAGAACTGGATGGAGCTGCGCGCGATGGGGGCGGAACAGGCGGACGACGAGGAGGGCGCCATCGGCGCGTACGCCGACTTCCCCGAGCGCGTCCGCGGGTTCGTCGAGCCGGACGTCACGGTCCCGGCGGCCGACCTGGCCGAGTCCGCGTCGGGGCAGGCGGAACTGGACGCGCTGCTCGGCCACGTCGCCGACGCGGACCTCGACGCGTACGCCGCCCGGCTCACGACGCGCGACGTCGCCGACCTCGGCTTCGAGGCCGTCCGGGTGCTCGTCCCGGCGGCGCAGCCGCTGTTCACCGGCGACGCCTACTTCGGCGACCGGCTCCGCGACGTCCCCGAGTCGATGGGGTTCGAGCCGGCGCCCGACCGCGCGTACCACCCGTTCCCCTGACCGGCGCCGTGCGGCGTGGCCCGCGGAAGCGACGACCCGGCGGCCGAACCCGACGCGTTCTTACGCCAGCGGGGGCTCGGAACCGTCACTAGCTGACCCTCTATGCCGCGGTTCATCCACTACTCCGACGTCGAGAACGTCTACGACGACCCCGAGCGCGCCGGCCGTCTGGCCGCGTGCATCAGCGAACTGGACGGCCCGGACGCCCTCGTCGTCGGCACCGGCGACAACACCGCGCCGGGCGTCGTCGCGACGGTGTCGCGCGGCCGCGGCGCCATCGACTTCTTCGAGGCCATCGGGGCCGACGTGGAGACGTTCGGCAACCACGACTTCGACTTCGGCGCGGACGCGACCCGCGACATCGTCGCGTCGTCGCCGCAGACGTGGGTGTCCGCGAACGTCCGCGACGAGAACGGCGAGCCGTTCGGGCGCGCCGAAGGCGTCGTTCCGTGGACCGTCGAGTCGGTCGACGGCGCCCGAGTCGGCGTGTTCGGCGTCACCGACCCGGCGACGGACTCGCTGAACCCGATGGCGGCCGACCTCGGCTTCACCGACCCGTACGAGGCCGCCGAAGCCGCCGTCGCCGACCTCAGGGGCGAAGGCGTCGATTACGTCGTCGCCGCGTCCCATCTCGGCGGCGGCGACGACGACCTCGCACGCGTCGACGGCGTCGACCTCGTCCTCGGCGGACACGTCCACTCCGAGCGCGCCGAGACCGTCGACGGCGTGCTCTGCACCCGCCCCGGCGTCAACGGCGAAGTCGTGCTCGAAGTCGAACTCACCGCCGACGGCGCGTCGGTCACGCGGCACGAACCAGCGCCGCTCTCCGGCGACGGAGACGACGGCCGCGGCGACGAGGACGGCCGCGGCGGCGACGACGGCCGACCCGGCTCGGTCAACGAACGGCTCGTCGCGTCGCTCCGCGAACGCCTCGCGTCGGCCGGACTCGACGACGTCGTCGGCACCGTCGACGACCCAATCGAGCGGACGGAGGCGGCGATTCACGGCGGCGAGTCCCGCGTCGGGAACCTCGTCGCCGACGCGTACCGGCGGGAGGCTGACGCCGACGTCGGCCTGCAGAACGCCGGCGGCATCAGGCGCGGCCACGCGCTCGCCGGCGACGTGACCCTCGCCGACCTCATCTCCATCGTCCCGTTCGAAGAGCCGGTCGTGACGGTAGAACTGACCGGCGCGGAGCTACTGGACGCCTTCCGGGAGATGTCGGCGTCGGTCGCGGACTTCGGCGAGCCCGACTGGTGGCACGGCCACGTCAGCGGCGCCGAAATCGTCTGGGACGACGACGCAGCCGCGCTCGTCGCCGCCACCGTCGGCGGCGACCCGGTCGACCCGGACGCCGTCTACGAGGTGGCGCTCCCCGAGTACCTGCTGCACTCCGACCACGAGTTCCCGACCATCGAGCAGCGCCACCGCGCCGCGGAACACGGCATCCAGCACGACGCAATCGCCGACTACGTCCGGGAGGCCGGGCTGTCAGTCGCGGTCGAAGGCCGGATTCGGCGCGTGAACCGCGGCGGCGACGTCGATGACGCGGACGCCGCGGACGACGCCGATGACACCGGCGACATCGACGACACCGGCGGCTCGCAGTGACGTCGAGTCTGGCCCGACGCGGATTCGGCGGGCGGCGGAGAGAGGTAGGGTTTAGTTCGCGGCGGGCGACGACCGGACGATGACGCTCGTGGTCGTCCCCGTCCGGTATCCGCTGTCGAAACACTCGAAGGCGACGCTGTCGGAGGCCGTCCGCATCGCCGACGAGCGGGACGCCGACCTCACGATTCTCCACGTCGACCTGTATCAGGACTCCCGCGACGTCACCAGGGCCGACCTGCGGCGGGCGGTCCAGCGGGAACTCGGCGCCATCGACAACGCCCGGTACGTCGTCCGCAAGGGGTTCCTCGTGGAGGAGACCATCCTCGACGAGGTCGCCGCCGAGCGCGCCGACGTCGTCGTCATCGGCGCGAAGCAAGCGAGCCGGTGGCGCCGCACCTTCCGGAAGCTGCTGTCCGACCCGGACATCGAGTCGTACCTGCGCGGGAAACTGGACGCGACGGTCATCACCGTCGGCGCCGCCGACGCCACGGAACAGTGACCGGGCTCCCCGAGACGCGGCGCGCGCTGGTCGACGCGCTCGGCGACGGCCCCGTCACCGGTCCGGCGCTCGCCGACCGGCTCGGCGTCTCCCGCGCCGCCGTCTGGAAACACGTCGAGGCGCTCCGGGACGCCGGCGTCGAGGTCGCGTCGACCGACGACGGCTACGTCGTCGGCGACGTCACCGGCTACTCGGCCGAGGCGCTCGCGTACGGGCTGGACGCCCGGTACGCCGTCGAGTTCCACGACAGCATCGGCTCCACGAACGACCGCGCGCGCGAACTCGCACAGGACGGCGCCGCCGACGTCGCGGTCGTCGCGGACGAACAGACCGCCTCGCGCGGCCGACTCGACCGCGACTGGTCGTCGCCGCCGGGCGGCGTCTGGTTCTCCGTCGTCCTCCGGCCGGACGTCCCGCCGGCGCACGCGCCGGCGTTCACGCTCGCGATGGCCGTCGCCGTCGCGGACGCCTGCCGCGAGGTCGGCGTCGACGCCCGAATCAAGTGGCCGAACGACGTTATCGTCGGCGACGAGGCGGATGCAGGCGGCGACGCGGACGCCGAGGAGACCCCCGTCGCCGGCGGTCGCGGCGGTCGGAAGCTCTGCGGCGTTCTCACCGAGATGGAGGGCGAGGCGGACCGGGTGTCGTGGCTCGTCGTCGGCGTCGGGCTGAACGCGAACGTCGACCCGGACGACCTCCCGGCGGACGCGGACGCCACGAGTCTCGCCGCCGAACGCGGCGGCGAGGTGAACCGGCGCGTCCTCGTTCAGCGCGTCCTCGAACGGTTCGAGGAACTGCGCGGCGACCTCCGCGGGGCCGTCGATGCGTGGCGCGACCGGAGCGACACGCTCGGCCGGCGCGTCCGCGTCGACACGCCGGGCGGCGTCGTCGAAGGCGAGGCGGTCGGCGTCGCGTTCCCCGGCGCGCTCGTCGTCGACACCGGCGACGAGCAGGTGCAGGTGACGGCCGGCGACTGCGAACACCTCCGGTCGGCGTGAGAATCGGGGCCGCGTCGCCGCCGCCGCTGGTGGTGGGTCGCCGCCGGCGGTCAGTCGTCGCCGGCGACCCGGACCGTGAGCACAGGAACCGACGAGCCGCGGACCACTTTTTCGGCGACGCTGCCGAGCAGCAGCCGGTCGATGCCGCCCCGTCCGTGCGTCCCCATCACGACGAGGTCGCAGTCGTGCTCCTCGGCGTACCGGACGATTTCCTTGCTCGGCGACCCGTCGACGATGGCGGACTCGACGGGGACCTCGTAGTCGTCCGCGATGGCCTCCACCATCGCGATGGCGTCCTCCGCGTCCGACCGCAGCATCTCGTCGATGCCCTCCCACGCGGACTCCATCGGCATCCCGGCGTAACTGGCGGAGTTCACGACGTACAGCGCGTGCAGGGTCGCGCCGTGCTGGACGGCTAAATCGACGGCGTGCCGGACGGCGCGCTCGACGCCTTCCGAACCGTCAGTCGGGACGAGAATCCGCTCGTACATCCCCATGTGAACGTCTGTCGGACCCTATTCGCCCTGCGGCTTAATGGTTCGCCTCGGAACGAGCGGCGAGCGCGGAGCGCGAAGCGAGCCGTCGCGTGGCCGGCCGGGACGTTGTGCTGCGGTATCCGTCCGCACGGTTTTCGGCTCCGGAAGGCAACCCTTAAACGCCGCGCGGCGGACAATTGACCTATGGCTGGATCCATCGAAGTACTCGTCCCCGGTGGCCAGGCGAACCCTGGCCCGCCGCTCGGGCCGGAGCTCGGCCCGACCCCGGTGGACGTGCAGGCGGTCGTTCAGGAGATCAACGACCAGACCGAGGCGTTCGACGGCATGGAAGTCCCCGTCACCGTCGACTACGAAGACGACGGCTCGTTCGAAATCGAAGTCGGCGTCCCGCCGACGGCGGAGCTCATCAAGGACGAAGCCGGCTTCGACACCGGCTCCGGCGAGCCGCAGGAGAACTTCGTCGCCGACCTGAGCGTCGAACAGCTCAAGAAGGTCGCCGAGCAGAAACACTCCGACCTGCTCGCGTACGACGTGAAGAACGCCGCGAAGGAGGTCGCCGGGACGTGCGTGACGCTCGGCGTCACCATCGAGGGCGAGGACGCGCGCACCTTCAAGCAGCGCGTCGACTCCGGCGAGTACGACGACGTGCTCGCGGAAGAAGCGGCCGCGTAAGCCGCCCGGCGGCTCCCTCTCTCTTTCCGTCGACGCAGTCGCCCGGAGTGCAGACTGCGTCGCGCGTCGACCCGTCGCCCTTCGGCGGGACCGTGTGAGCCCGTTACGCGGCCCCAGCGCTTCGGAGCCCTTAAGTGGCTCATGACCGTTCCCCGATGTGAGACAGGCGTACGCCTGTTTCACTGACCCGTAGGAGCATACCGCGTACTACGGAGGTGAAAAATGGCAGATACGATTGAAGAGGCTGTATCCCAAGCGCTAGATGAGGCCCCCGCTCGCAACTTCCGCGAGACCGTGGACCTGGCCATTAATCTACGCGACTTAGACCTTAACGACCCGTCGAATCGAGTCGACGACGAGGTTGTCCTGCCGAGCGGAACCGGTCAGGAGACCCAAATCGTCGTAATCGCGGAGGGCGAGACCGCCCTGCGCGCGGAAGACGTCGCCGACGAAGTGCTGTCGGGCGACGACCTGCAGGACCTCGCCGACGAAGAAGGCGAGGCCAAGGATCTCGCCGATGAAACGGACTTCTTCATCGCCGAGGCCGACATGATGCAGAACGTCGCGTCCGCCCTCGGGCGGATCCTGGGGCCGCGCGGCAAGATGCCGACGCCGCTTCAGCCCGACGACGACGTCGTCGAGACCGTCAACCGCATGAAAAACACCGTCCAGCTGCGGTCCCGTGACCGTCGGACGTTCCACACGCGCGTCGGCGCGGAGGACATGTCCCCCGACGAGATTTCGGACAACATCGACGTCATCATCCGCCGGCTGGAAGCGGACCTCGAGAAGGGGCCGCTGAACCTCGACGGCATCTACGTCAAGACGACGATGGGGCCGTCCGTGGAGGTGCCCGTCTGATGAGTTCGAGCGAGGCACGCAAAACCGAGACCATCCCCGAGTGGAAACGTGACGAGGTCGACGAGCTCGTCGACTTCCTCGACAGCTACGCCTCGGTCGGTATCGTCGGCGTCACCGGCATTCCGAGCCGGCAGCTCCAGGCGATGCGCCGTGACCTGCACGGCAGCGCCGAGCTCCGGATGAGCCGGAACACGCTCGTCGTTCGGGCGCTCGAAGACGTCGACGACGGCCTCGAACAGCTCACGGAGTACGTGAGCGGCGAGGTCGGCCTCATCGGCACGAACGACAACCCGTTCGGGCTGTACAAGCAGCTCGAGGCGTCGAAGACGCCGGCCCCGATCAGCGCCGGCGAGGTCGCCCCGAACGACATCGTCATCCCCGAGGGCGACACCGGCGTCGACCCGGGTCCGTTCGTCGGCGAACTCCAGCAGGTCGGCGCTGACGCGCGCATCCAGGAAGGGTCGATTCAGGTCCTTTCGGACTCGACGGTGCTCGAAGCCGGCGAGGAAGTGTCCGCGGACCTCGCGGGCGTCCTCGACCAGCTCGGCATCGAGCCGAAGGAGGTCGGGCTCGACCTCCGCGGCGTCTACTCCGAGGGCGTCCTGTTCGAGCCGGACGAACTCGCCATCGACGTGGACGAGTACCGCGCGGACATCCAGTCCGCCGCGGCCGCCGCACGCAACCTCTCGGTCAACAGCAGCTACCCGACGGCGCAGACCGCCGGGACGCTGCTGGCGAAGGCCGCCGGCAACGCGAAGTCCGTCGGTCTCTACGCCGCCATCGAGGACGAAGAGCTGATGCCGGACCTCGTGTCGAAGGCCGACGCGCAGCTGCGCGCGCTCGCCGCCGCCATCGACGACGAGGAGGCGCTCCCGGAGGAGCTCCGCGGCGTCGAAGCCGCTGCGCCGGCCGCCGAGGCCGAGGCCACCGAGGAAGAATCGAGCGACGAAGACACCGAGTCCGCTGAGGACGCCGACGACGCCGACGAGTCCGACGAGGACGACGACGGCGACGCAGGCGACGGCCTCGGCGCGATGTTCGGATAACCACTCACAAACTTCAGACCAATGGAATACGTTTACGCTGCACTCATCCTGAACGAAACGGGCGAAGAGATCAACGAGGACAACGTCACGGCCGTGCTCGAAGCGGCCGGCGTCGACGTCGAGGAGTCCCGCGTCAAGGCGCTCGTCGCCGCGCTGGAAGACGTCGACATCGAGGAGGCCATCGAGACGGCCGCCGCTGCCCCCGCTGCGGGCGCGGCCGGCGGCGCCGCCGCTGGCGGCGAGGCCGAAGCGGAGGAGTCCGAGGAAGCCGAAGCGGAGGAAGCCGAAGCGGAGGAAGCCGAAGAAGAAGAGGAAGACGGCGACGAAGGCGAAGGGCTCGGCGAGCTCTTCGGCTAACTCGGCGACGCTCCGCAGTCCACACCGCTTCTTTCGACGCTCCGCGCGACAGCGCCAGCGCCGCGTCTGCGGCGAACGTCTAAGTACGGGAACGCGGCCACTCCGCGTCGATGCTCGTGGCGCCACCCCCCGCAGCCCACCTTCCGCTCGTCGTGCCGGCCGCAGCGGCGACGCTCGTGGCGTACACCGTCGCGGGCTGTGCGCTCGGCTGCCTGAGCGGGCTGCTCCCGGGGCTCCACGCCAACAACTTCGCGATGCTGCTCGCCGCCGTCGCCCCCGCCGTCGACGCGCCCCCGCTCCCGCTCGGCTGCGCGATGCTGTCGGCGGGCGTCGTCCACACCTTCCTCGACGTCGTCCCGTCGCTCGCGCTCGGCGTCCCCGACGCCGCGATGGCGGTGTCGGCGTTGCCGGGCCACCGGCTGGTCATCGAGGGCCGCGGCCGTGAGGCGCTCCGGCTGTCCGCGCTCGGTAGCGGCGGCGCGATACTGCTCGCCGTCCCGGCGGCGGTCCCGCTCACGGCCGCGATGCGAGCGGCGTACGGGGAACTGCGGGCCGCCCTTCCGCTGCTCCTGCTCGGCGTCGTCGTCGCGCTCGTCGCCTCCGAGCCGACGTGGAGACGGCGAGTCGGCGGCGCCGTCGCCTTCCTCCTCGCCGCGTCGCTCGGGCACGCGGCGCTCTCGCTCCCGGTCCGTGGGGCGCTCGGCGCGGGCGGCGTGTTGACGCCGCTGTTCGCCGGGCTGTTCGGCGCGCCCGTGCTGCTGGACGCACTCGACGGCGGCGGCGTGCCGGCGCAGGCGGACGCGCGGCTCGCACTCGGCCGACGCGACGTCGCCGCGACGACGGCCGCCGGCACCGCCGCGGGGGCCGCCGTCGGCTACCTCCCCGGCGTCTCGGCGGGCGTCGCGTCCACGCTGGCGCTGCCGCTCACCCGCGGCCGCGACCCGGCCCGCGAGTACGTCGTCGCGACGAGCGGCGCGAACACGGCGACCGCGGTGTTCGCGCTGTTCGCGTTCGCCGCGCTCGACGCGCCGCGCTCCGGGGTGCTGGTCGCGATGCGCGACGCCGGCGTCCCGGCCGCGTTGCCGACGTTCGTCCCGGTCGTCGTCGTCGCCGCGGCGGTCGGCTTTCTCGCCGTGCTGGTGGTCGGCAACGCGGCGTTCCGCGTCGTCGGCGCGGTGAATCAGCGGCGGCTCGTCGGCTCGGTGCTGGCGCTGCTCGTCGCGCTGTCGTGGCTGTTCGCCGGCGCCGCCGGCGTCGTGGTGCTGGCCGCGGCGGCGGTGGTCGGACTCGTCCCGCCGCGGCTCGGCTGCCGACGCGTCCACCTGATGGGCGTGTTGCTCGGCCCGCTCGTCGTCGGCGGCTGAAAGACAACCGTTAAAAGCCGCGCGGCGGTTCGTACAGGTATGAGCGAAGCAGAGCAGCGGACCGAGCGACGCTGCGTCTCCTGCGGCATCAACGTCGCGGGAACGGCGGCGGCCACGTTCAAGTGCCCCGACTGCGGGACGCAGATCAGCCGGTGTGCGAAGTGCCGGAAGCAGAGCAACCTCTACGAGTGTCCTGACTGCGGCTTCCGGGGGCCCTAACGATGGGGAAGGTCGCAGCCAAGATGAAGGTCATGCCGCAGAGCCCCGACATCGACCTCGACGAACTCCAGGAGCGACTCGAGGAGTCGCTGCCGGAGGGCGCCGAGATTCGCGGCGTCGAACGTGACGACGTCGCCTTCGGCCTCGTCGCGCTGCTGCCGACGGTCATCGTCCCCGACGACGCCGGCGGCACGGAAGCCGTCGAGGAGTCGTTCTCCGACGTCGACGGCGTCGAGTCCGTCTCCGTCGAGAACGTCGGCCGCATCTAACGACCGGACGCGCCTTTTCGACGTTTTTCAGATCGCCAGCCGCGGGCTCGGCGTCCGTGTGAATCCGTGTCGCGGCGGCGACGGTTTCCCCAGTGTTATCACCGCCGACGAAGCAAATATTGCCATGGCGGAGATGCAGTACACGACGCTCGGCTCGACCGGCCTGGAGGTCTCGCGGTTCTGTCTCGGCTGCATGAACTTCGGCACCGAGCAGCCGTGGATGCTGAACGACCACGACGACAGCGTCGACCTCATCCACGAGGCGCTCGACGCCGGCATCAACTTCCTCGACACCGCGAACGTCTACTCCACCGGCGAGTCCGAGGAGATCGTCGGCGACGCCGTCGCCTCCGCGAACCGCGACGAACTGGTGCTCGCCACCAAGGTGTTCGGCGAGATGCGCGACGGCCCGAACGGCTCCGGGCTCTCGCGGAAACACATCATCGACCAGTGCGAGGCGAGCCTCGACCGACTCGGCGTCGACTACGTCGACCTCTACCAGATTCACCGCTGGGACGACGACACGCCCATCGAGGAGACGCTCGCCGCGCTCGACCACCTCGTCGAAACCGGCCGCGTCCGCTACGTCGGCGCGTCGACGATGACGGCCTACCAGTTCACGAAGGCGCTGTACACGAGCGACGTCGAAGACTACAGCCGGTTCGTCTCGATGCAGCCCGAGTACTCCGCGGTGGCGCGCTACGAGGAGCCGAACGTGCTCGACGTCTGCGACGGCGAGGACGTCGGCGTCATCCCGTGGTCGCCGCTCGCCGGCGGCTTCCTCACCGGCAAGTACGACCGCGACGCGGAGCCGCCCGCCGGGACGCGCGGCGCCGCCTCCGAGTCCGTCCGCAGCTACTTCAGCGAGGAGAACTGGGCCGTCCTCGACGCGGTGCGCGCCGTCGCCGCCGAGGAGAACGCGACCCCCGCCCAGGTCGCGCTCGCGTGGCTCCTCCACCGGGACGTCGTCACCGCGCCCATCATCGGGCCGAAATCGGCCGACCACCTCCACGAGAACCTCGGGGCGCTCGACGTGTCGCTGAGCCCCGAACAGCTGAGCCGCATCGCCGAGCCGAAAACCCCGCGGTACCCGCAGGCCTGACCGCGGCGCGGCGACTCGGCCGTGCGCAGAGAGCCGGAGGGCGTCGGGCACACCACTTTTGCCGCGGACGGACGAACCGCCGACGATGACTCCTGTCGAGCTCGCCGCACGGCTGGCCGCCGGTGTCGCTCTCATCCTCGCGAACGGCTTCTTCGTCGCCATCGAGTTCGCGATGACCCGGGTCCGGCAGTTCGAGGAGGCCGAGTTCGACACCGCCGGGCTGCGCCGGGCGTGGGAGATGACCGACGACCTCGAAATCTACCTCACCAGCTGCCAGGTCGGCATCACGGCGTCGAGCATCGCCGTCGGTATCGTCGCAGAGCCGGCGCTCGCCGCCGTCGTCGAGCCGGTGTTCGAGGGGTCCGCGGTCGCCGGCGTCGGACTCGGCGCCGTCGTCGCGTTCGTCATCATCAACCTCGTCCACCTGACTCACGGCGAGCAGACGCCGACGTACCTCGGCGTCGAACGCACCAAGACCGTCTGCCGGTACGGCGCCCGGCCGCTGTACTGGTTCACGCGGCTCATCCGGCCGATAATCGCCGTCGGCGACACGGTGGCGAAGTGGACGCTGCAGCTGTTCGGCGTCGAAATGACGGGCGCGTGGCTGGAGGCCGAACAGGAGGCGATCGAGACGCGGGCCGACCTCCGGCAGAAACTGAGTTCGACGCTCGCCGCCGGCGACCTCCCGGAGGACCGCCGCGAGGAGGTCGTGAACGCGCTCCGGGTCGGCGAACAGCCGGTCGCCGACATCATGGTGCCGCGCGACGACGTCGTGTCGCTGTCGGTGTCGGCGTCGACGGCGTCCAACCTCGCTGTGATGGAGGAGCACCCGCACACTCGGTTCCCGCTGGTCGGCGACACCCTCGAGGAGTTCCGCGGCATCGTCTACATGCCGGCGTTCGTCAAGCACCTGCGGGAGTTCGCCGACGACGAACTCGACTTCGAAGCCGTCGCGTCGCCGCCGATGACGCTCTCGCCCGAGACGACGGTGAGCGACGCCATCGACCGGTTCCAGATGGAGGGGCAAGAGCTCGCGCTGGTCGTCGGCGACGGGGAGGTCCGCGGACTGCTCACCGCGACCGACGCGTTCGAGGCCGTCGTCGGCGACATCGAGGACCCGCTCGACGCCGAGAAGTGAGGTCGCTCGCGGCCGGCAGACCGACTACTGCTCCGCGCGGCCGTCGTCGGTGATGACCTCGTCGACGAGCCGCATCGGCGTCGCGTCGTACGCCGGGTTCTCGACGTCGATGCCCTCCGTCGGTTCGAGCAGCACCTCGCTGGGCGCGCGGAACTCGTTTTCGAACTGGAAGCCGTCCTCGATGACTTTGGCGCCGGAGCCGACGACGACGACCGGGACGCCGAGTTCGTCGGCCGCGGCGGCGATGGGGAACGTCCCGACGCGGTTGTACAGGGTGTCGCCGACGATGCAGTCCATGCCGAGGACGACGCGGTCGCACTCGCGGAGGAACTCGCCGGCCGCGCTGTCGACGCCGAGGTGCGGTTCGATGCGGTCGATGCCGGCGAGCGTCCGCGCGGTCTTCCGGCCGAGGTAGCGCGGCCGCGCCTCCGTAACGTACGCGGTCAGGTGCGCGCCGCCGGCCGCCGCCGACTCGATCGCCTCCAGCACGGTGGACGAGTAGTCGTGCGTCAGGAACGTTTCGCCGTCCGAGAACGTCTCGGCGGCGTTGACGGCGGCTTCGCGCTTCCCGGATTCGACGCGTTCGGCCACCTGTTCGACCGCCGTGTCGAGCAGCTTCTTCGCGCCCTCCACGGTTTCGGCGTTCCCGATGACGTCGTCGACGACGTCCCGCATCGCCTGGTGGAGCGTCGCGTGCGACGGGTTCGCACGGCGGAGCGCGCCGGCGTTGTGGTCGAGGTCGCGCTCGAACTCGTCGAGCGTCGCGTACTCGCGCCCGAGCAGGTCGCGGAGCGCGCGAGCGGCCTTCACGGCGACCACCGACGAGGAGTGCGTCTGCATCTCCCGGATCTCGGCGACGGTCTCGTCGATCATGGCTCACCCGTCGGGGAGTCGCCGGATAGGTGTTCCGGGAATCCGCGTTCGCCTCTCACGTGTTCGTCCGCAGCAGTCCACGCGTCCGGGCGACGGAGCAGCGGAGCGGTTGAGCGGCTCGCCGGGCACGGCTGGCCGGAGACGACAACACTCTTGGCGTCACCGCGGCTACGGACGGAGAGCGAATGAATCGGCGCACGCGCGACTACCTCGAGGGGCGCTTCGGCGACTACTACCGGAGCGCGGACGTCTCGCCGCCGCCGGCGGCCAACGAGCGCGAGTGGGGCCACATCCCGTTCACGGCCGGCGACGGGACGACGATGGTCCGTCACCAGTCGCTGCTCGACATCGGCGGCGTCGGCGAGTTCCTCGCGCGCGAAGCGCCGCGGCACGCCTACTTCTCGGCCGCGCGGTACACCGACCCCGGCAACCGGAAGATGAGCGAGAAGGGGTGGCGCTCTGCGGACCTCGTCTTCGACCTGGACGCCGACCACCTCCCGGGCGTCGACCCGGAGAAGACGGGCTACGCCGACATGCTCGCCGCCTGCAAGGAGGAACTGCTGAACCTGCTGGACTTCCTCGAAGCCGACTTCGGCTTCGGCGACGACGACCTGACGGTCGTGTTCTCGGGCGGCCGCGGCTACCACGTCCACGTCCGCGACCCGGCGATGCGACGGCTCGACTCCGCGGCGCGGCGCGAAATCGTCGACTACGTCCGCGCCGTCGACCTGAACTACGACGGGCTCATCGAGCGCCGGCCGAACGAGCGCGGCGCGCTCCAGAAGCGGCTCCGCGCCGAGGGCGGCTGGGGGCGTCGCGTCCACGAGGCGCTCGTCGAGTACGCCGAGCGGCTGCGCGAGATGGACGAGGAGGCGGCGCTCGCCGAACTGCAGGAACTCGACGGCGTCGGCGAGAAGACGGCGTCGACCATCTACGGCGTCCTCGAACGGAACCCGGAGGGCGTCAAGTCCGGGAACGTCGAACTCGGCCCGGGCGCGTCGACGCTGGTTCGCGCCATCGCTTCCGAGGTCGTCGCCGAGCAGACCGCGCCCATCGACGAGCCGGTGACGACGGACCTCCGGCGGCTCATCCGGCTGCCGCGCTCCATCCACGGCGGCAGCGGGCTCGTCGTGACGCCGCTCGAACGCGGCGACATCGACGGCTTCGAGCCGCTTCGGGACGCCGTCCCCGGCCGGTTCACGGACCGGGACATCCTCGTCGACGTGGTCGACCCGGGCCGGGTCGAGGTCGGCGACGATAGAGATAAGGTGTCGGAGGGAGTCGTCTCCGTTCCAGAGTACGTCGGCGTGTTCCTGATGGCGCGCGGACGCGCGGAGAAGGCGAAGGAGTAACCCATGGACCTCGACGAACTGCGCACGGTACAGTCGAAAGAGCGGAGGAAGGACAGCCTCCAGCACCTGCGCGACTCGTTTTACGAGGACGTCGCCGACTACATCGGCGACCGGAAGCGACAGCGCGACGAGCGCGCGTCGTCCGTCGACGACCCCTTCTCCGACTCGGACGTCAGGAAGCTCTCGGACGAAATCGAGACGGCCGAGGAGGTCATCGAGTCGCTGTACGAGCGCCGCGTCGGCAAGGTCGTGAAGCTCGCGTCGTTCGCCGCGGCGGGCGCCCCGACGGACACGGAGGGGATGACGCGGCAGGAGCGCGACCTGTTCGAGGACCTCGTCGCCCGCATCGAGCAGAACAAAGACGCAGTCCTCGACGTGCTCGCCGGCGGCTCCGACGTCGACATCGGGGTCGACGACGCCACCGCGGTCGCGGAGACGGCCGCCGGCGAAGCGCCGACGGGGAGCGTCGACGCGGCGGAGTCGGCCGCTGACGCCGGTCCGCCCGACGAGACGTTCGAGGCCGACGCGGCCGGCGCGGGCGAGGACACCGGCGGCGTGCTCGCGGACGCCATGGGCGGCGACGCGGGCGAGGACGCCGGCGGCGCCGACGGGGACGCCGACGCTGCGGCTCCCCGCGCCGCCGCCGACCGGACGGGCGAGGCCGAGGCGGTGACGGACCAGCCCCCGGCGAATGACGCTGGCGCCGCTGGCGACGACGAGCCGGTTCCGCCGGAAGCGAACGGCGAGCCCCCGGGAGCCGTCGACGGCTCCGGCGGGCAACAGACCGCGGACGCCGGCGACGAATCCGGGGACAGCGACGCCGCAGGCGACAGACAGACGGTCCGCATCACGCGGGACGTCGGCGAGATTCTCGGCGTCGACGAGCGCGAGTACAGCCTCGCCGCCGAGGACGTCGTGTCGCTGCCGGCGGCGAACGCGGAGCCGCTGGTGGAGCGCGACGCCGCCGAGCCGCTTGAGTGAAGCCGCCGGTGCCGCGATAGGAACGACTTTTCGGGTGGCGTCCACACTCCCGGTATGCTCGAGCCAGGCGACGACGCACCCGACTTCGAACTGCCGAACCAGAACGGCGAGCCCGTGTCGCTGTCGGCGCACGACGACCAGTACGTCGTCGTGTACTTCTATCCGCGCGCCGACACGCCGGGCTGTACGACCGAGGCGTGCAGCTTCCGCGACTCGTGGGACGAGTTCGCCGACCGCGACGTCCCCGTCTTCGGCGTCAGCGACGACCCGGTCGACGACCTCGCGGACTTCGCCGAGAAGTACGACCTGCCGTTCGACCTGCTCTCGGACGAGGACGGCTCCGTGTCGGCCGCATACGACTCCTACGGCGAGAAGAACGTCTTCGGGAACGAGGTGACCGGGGTGTTCCGGAACACGTACGTCGTCGCGCCCGACGGCACCATCGCGAAGGCGTACGAGGGCGTCGACCCGGATGAGCACGCCGACCAGATTCTCGCGGACCTCGACGACCTTCAGGGGTAGCCGCCGACCAGCCGCGCGAGCGCGCGGCGCTTCAACAGGGCGAACCCGGCGACGACGAGGAGGAACCCGGCGACGGTGAGCGGCGTCACCGGCTCTTCGAGCAGCGCGGCGCCGAGCCCCGTCGCGACCACCGGCACGACGTACGAGACCAGGTTCGTCTCGAAGGCGCCGACGCTGTCGAGCAGCGTGAAGTAACAGCCGTACGCGACCGCGCTCGCGAAGACGCCCATGAACAGCAGCGCGGCCACGACCCGCGGCGTGAACGCCGCGGCGGCGGGGACCGGTTCGCCGAGCAGCGCCGACGCGACGTGCAACTGGACCGCGCCGACCGCCATCGCCCACGCGGTCCGGGTGAGCGCGGGCGCCGACGGGTTCAGCCGGCGCGTCAACACGCCGCCGAGCGAGACGGAGACCGCCGCGACGAACACCAGCGCGACCCCGACGGTTGTCTCGCCGGCGAGCGCCGACGGCGACGGGTTCGCGACGACCGCGACGCCGGCGACGCCGAGCAGGACGCCGACGTAGCCGCGGGCGTCCAGGCCTTCGTCGGCGAGCAGCAGCCCGGCGAACGCCGTCGTCAGAATCGGGTTCAGGCTGTAGACGATGGAGGCGACGCCGCCGGTCGTGTACCGCTGGCCGACGAACAGGAAGGCGGCGTTGACGCTGACGAGCAGCGTCGCGCCGACGAGCACCGCCCAGCCGTCGTCGCGGGTCCGCGGGAGCGGGTCGTCGAGAGCGACCAGGACGTACCCGAGCGCGACGACCGCGCCGACGTCGAACCGGAGCGCGCCGAGCAGCACCGGCTGCACCGCGTTCAGCGCCACCTCGACGGCCGGGAACGTCCCGCCCCAGCAGAGCCCGAGCACGGCGAACAGCGCTGCGTCGCGAGTCCGTACCACACCGGGGCGACGGCGCCGACGCCCTTCGGCGTTTCCGTACCGGCACGCGCCGTACCGATCCGCGGCCGCGGGAAGCCCTGCGGCGGCGGGTCGATCGGCGGAGTCGTCACTGCGACTGTAGCCGCAGCCGTGGTCGATTGACGGTGCGGAAAACGAGTCCTCGACGGCGCCGCCGGCGGCAGCGCGGTTCGGGTGCGCTGTGACGGCGCTTCGGGGTGGTCAGTAGCCGCGGCTGATGAGGTAGTCCGCGAGGTCGCACAGCAGGTCGTGCGCCTCGTTGTCCGGGAGGACGTCGAGGCGCTCTTTGCTGCGCTCCGTGAGCTCTTCGGCTTTCTCGCGGGCGTACTCGATGCTGCCGGCGGCTTCGAGCGTCGCCACGGCGTCGTCGATGGCGGCCTCCGTGACGTTCTCGGGGTCGTCGGCGTCGACGAGGCCGTCGACGTCGACGCCCTGCTGACGGGCGTGCAGCGTGATGAGCGTCTCCTTGTCCTCGACGAGGTCGGAGCCGCGCTGCTTTCCGAGTTCGTCGGAGGGCACCGTCAGGTCGAGCACGTCGTCTTGAATCTGGAAGGCGCGGCCCGAGTCGACGCCGTACCGGTAGAGCGCGTCGACGACGTCGTCGTCGGCGCCCATCAGTATCGCCGGGATGGACGCGGAGGCGCCGTACAGCACCGCGGTCTTCAGTTCGACCATGTCCAGGTACTCGTCGGGCGTCACGTCGTCGCGGCCCTCGAACTCGACGTCGAGCGTCTGTCCCTCGCAGATGCGGGTGCAGGTGGACGCGAGCGTGTGGACCGCGCGCAGCCCCGCCGACGGGTCCGCACCGGTGTCCGACAGCAGCTCGAACGCCTTGGCGTACAGCGTGTCGCCGGCGAGAATCGCGGTTTCGGTGTCGTACTCTCGGTGGACGGCCGGGACGCCGCGACGGAGGTCGTCCTCGTCCATGATGTCGTCGTGGATGAGCGTGAACGACTGGATGACCTCGACGCTCACGGCGGCGCGCAGCAGGTCGAACGGCTCGCCGTCGAGCGCCGGGAACGTCCGGTACGGCGTCGACAGCGGCTCGACGTCGGCGAGCGACTCCGCGGCGAGCAGCAGCACCGTCGGCCGCAGCCGCTTCCCGCCCGCTTCGAGGATGTACCGCGAGGCCTCGTACAGCCGTTCCGGCTCCGCCATCGGGAGGTCCTCGTCGAGCGCCTCGTTGACGAGGTCGCGTCGCTCGCCGACCGCGGCGAGTACCCGCTCCTCCGTCGCGTCCTGGCTCATCTCACTCGGTCAGCTGAATCATGTTGCCGTTCTGCGTCACGTGGAGGTCGCGCCCGAGCGTGTACCCCATGCTGCTGGCGAGGTCCACGTACGGCGCGAACCCTTTCATGTCCTGGTGGGCTGGGATGACGTGCTGCGGCTGGAGCGCGTCGAGCATCTGGTAGTGGCCCTCCTCGCGGAGGTGGCCGGAGACGTGAATCTCGTCGTAGATGCGGGCGCCCTGCATCTTCAGGAGGCGCTCGGACTGGTAGCGCTGCCCCTCGTTGGTCGGCTCCGGGATGACCCGGGCGCTGAATATGACCTTGTCGCCGTCGTCCAGTTCGTACGGCGTCTCGCCGCGGCCCATCCGGGTGAGCATCGCGCGCGGCTCGCCCTGGTGGCCAGTGACGATGGGCAGGTAGTTCTCCTTGCCCTCCTGCATGATCCGCTTGAACGTCCGGTCGACGGACTTCCGGTGTCCGTACATGCCGAGGTCGTCCGGGAAGTCGACGTAGTTCAGGCGTTCGGCGGTGCCGCTGTATTTCTCCATCGACCGGCCGAGCAGCACCGGCTCGCGGCCGATGTCCTTCGCGAACTCGACGAGCGACGACACGCGCGAGATGTGGCTGGAGAACGTCGTCGCGACGATGCCGCCGTCGTAGTCCTCGACGGACTCCATCACGTCCCGCAGGTGGCGGCGCGCGACCGACTCCGACGGCGTCCGGCCCTTCCGGCCGGCGTTCGTGCAGTCTTCGATGTAACAGAGGACGCCTTCGCCCTCGCGGCCGATTTCGCGGAACCGCTCCATGTCGATGGGGTCTTCGAGGACCGGCGAGTGGTCCATGCGCTTGTCGAGCCCGTAGACGACCGCGCCCTCGGGCGTGTGCAGAACCGGGTTGATGGCGTCGATGATGGAGTGGGTGACGTGGACGAACTCCATTTCGACCTTGCCGGAGTCACCGATGCTCATCGTCTCGCCGGCCTCCATCTTGACGAGGTCGTTGTCGACGTTGAACTTGTTCTCGCCTTTGATCTGCTGTTTCACCAGTTCGATGGTGAACGGCGACGCCACGACCGGCGCGTCGTACCGGTGGGCGAGCTTCGAGATGGCGCCGATGTGGTCGAGGTGGCCGTGCGTCGGCACGATGGCTTGCACGTCGCCCTCGAGGTCGGACATGACGCGGTCGTCCGGAATGGCCCCCATGTCGATGAGGTCCAGGCTGTGCATCTTCTCTGTCTCGACGTTGTCGTGGACGAGGACCTGACTCAGGTTGAGGCCCATGTCGAACACGACGATGTCGCTCCCTGCGCGGACTGCCGTCATCTGGCGGCCGACTTCCTCGTAGCCGCCGATAGTTGCGATTTCGACTTCCATTGGTTTCGATTGTCTGTTGCGAGCGTTTGAAACCGCCCTCGCTCGGAGGGCGGGCAGGCTCGTACGGAAAGCCCCGGAACACGGGTCGCTGTGGACCCCGGCGTCTTACAGCACGTCGGTCCGCAATCCCGCTATACGCCCCACGTCGACGCGACGTCGACCGGACGTACTTACCCGCGGGCTCTGTTGACTGGACGTACACCGGCCGCTCTTAAAACTGCTCGGGTTCGGGGGAGCGCGTGCGCGGTGGCCAAACTCCACCGAGCGACAGTCCGGCTTCACCGAGTGGCCGTCGGGTGCCCTCACAGAAGGTGAGTCCCGGTCGAATGGGCGCCGACCGTCGCCGTTCCAGTCAGTCACCGAACACCATCGCGGCGTCACCAGCCGGTTTCCGGGGCGGGCGACGCCGATTCGTCGGCGCCTCCCGGTATATTTAAACCTCGCTCGGCCGACGGCCGGTGTATGAGTGGCAGACCGCTCGACGTACTGGAGGAGGCGCTCGAGACCCCGGTTACCGTCCACCTCAAAGACGGAACCGCACACTTCGGCGTGCTCGCCGGCTACGACCAGCACATGAACGTCGTGCTCGACGCGACGGACGTCCCGGTCGAGGAGTCGGCGGCCAGCGAAGTCGAAGACACAACGATTATCCGTGGCGACAACGTCGTTTCGATCAACGTATGACCGGTGCAGGTACCCCGACTCAGGGCAAAAAGAACACCACGACGCACGTGAAGTGCCGTCGCTGTGGCGAGAAGTCGTACCACGTGAAAAAGAAGGAGTGCTCGAGCTGCGGCTTCGGGAAGTCCGCGAAGCGCCGGAGCTACGAGTGGCAGTCGAAGGCCGGCGACAACTGACGTTCCTCCTCTCCCCGTTCTCGACGTCTCGGTAGCGACGCTGCACGGCGCCGCGTCGCGGTCCACGTCCACCCTGAGCACCGCGAATCCTCGCCGGTCCGCTGCGGCGGCAGCAGGACCCACGACTGCCTCCTATCCATCCTTGTGCATACTTGTTGACTTTCCCGCGAGTCGATGGGCACGATAGCGGGGGTTTTTGTGGGCTGGGGACACAGATTCGTCCATGCAGAACGGGGATTCCGGCGGCGACGACGCGCCACGGTCCGGCACCTCGATTACCTCGACGACACCGCCGCTCGCGGACGACTCCGGGGGCGGCGAGGTCGGCGGCGGCCCGACGGAGAAGTGCGGCGTCGTCGGCGTCTCGCTCACCGACCGCGCGGCCGCACGGCCGCTGTACTACTCGCTGTACGCGCTCCAGCACCGCGGACAGGACTCCGCCGGAATCGTCACGCACGACGGCTTCCAGCAGCACAGCCACGTCGAGATGGGGCTGGTCGGCGACGCCTTCGACGGCGCCGACCTCGACGGCCTGAACGGCTCGGCCGGCATCGGCCACGTCCGATACCCGACCGCCGGCGGCGTCAACGACTGCTGCGCGCAGCCGTTTTCGGTGTCGTTCAAGTCCGGCGCGCTCGGACTCGCACACAACGGGAACCTCGTCAACGCCGACGAGATTCGCGACGAACTGGAGTCGCTCGGCCACGCGTTCACGTCGAACGGCGACACCGAAGTCATCGCGCACGACCTCGCGCGGAACCTCCTCGAAGCCGACCTCGTCCGCGCCGTCAAGCGGACCATGGGCCGCATCCACGGCTCGTACTCGCTGACCGTGATGCACGACGACACCGTCCTCGGCGTCCGCGACCCGCTCGGCAACCGGCCGCTGTGCATCGGCGAACTCGACGACGGCTACGTGCTCGCCTCCGAGTCCGCCGCGATCGACACCCTCGACGGCGAACTCGTCCGGGACGTCGAACCCGGCGAACTCGTCGTCCTCGACGCCGACGGCAGCGGCTTCGACTCCTACCAGCTGTACGACGAGGAGCATTCGGCGCACTGCTTTTTCGAGCACGTCTACTTCGCCCGGCCCGACTCCGTCATCGACGACACGCTCGTGTACGAGGCGCGCCGCGACCTCGGCCGGGCGCTGTGGGACGAATCCGGCATCGACACCGACGTCGTGATGCCGGTGCCCGACTCGGGCCGCGCGTTCGCCTCCGGCTACGCCGACGCGGCGAGCGAGGCCGGCGCGGACGTCGAGTTCGCGGAGGGGCTGATGAAGAACCGCTACGTCGGCCGCACCTTCATCATGCCGACGCAGGACGAACGGGAACGCGCAGTCCGCCTCAAACTGAACCCCATCAAGTCGACCGTCGAGGGGAAGACCGTGACGCTCATCGACGACTCCATCGTCCGCGGCACCACCTCGACCCAGCTCGTCGAACTGCTGTACGACGCCGGCGCCGAAGCGGTTCACGTCCGCATCGGCGCGCCGCCCATCATCGCGCCCTGCTACATGGGCATCAACATGGCGACCCGCGAGGAACTCATCGCCGGCGACCAGTCCGTCGACGACATCCGCGACACTATCGGCGCCGACTCGCTGTCGTATCTCTCCATCGACGCCGTCGCCGACGCGCTCTCGGAGCGCCGCGACGACCTCTGTCTCGGCTGCGTCACCGGCGAATACCCGTACGACATCGACGGCGAGGAGACCGACCGCGAGGTCACGCCGCCAACCCGCGACAGCGAAGCCGTCGCCGACGACTGACCCACGACTACTCCCGCACCGGACGCCGCGGAACAGCCTCCTCCTCCGCTTTTGGGGTTCGTCGCGCCCTCATCGACGGCTCAGTCGCGCGGGCGCACGTCAGAACACGACGTACAGCAGCAGGTAGACGACGACGCCGAGCGCGAACGAGACGACCCACAGCACCGCAGCGACCCTCCCGACTCGTGCGTGCGGCGTCTCCGCTAGCGCCGACACCGGCCGCGTCGTCGCCAGCGTCAGCGCGTACACGACCAGCGGCACGCAGACGACGGCGAGCGAGACGTGGACGGCGAGCAGCGGGAGGTAGACGGTCGTGTACAGCGACTGCGGGCCGGGGAACGGCGTCGTTCCGACGACGGCGACGCGGTAGAGGTACAGCACGAGGAACGTCGCGAACAGCGCCGTCGACGCGCCCATCAGGCGCCTGTGCCGCTGGTAATCCCCGCGCCGTGCAGCCGCGACGCCCCCGGCGATGGTGCCGATTGCGACGACCGAGGCCGCGGCGTTGACCGTCGGAATCGCGTGGAGGACGGCGGCCGGCGCCCGCGGCAGCAGCGACGCCGGGACGAAGCCGAGCGCGACCGCGAACACCAGCGCGACCGCCGCCGTCGACACCGTCCCCGCGACGCCGACGGTGTGGTCGCGGGCGAACGCTCGGACTCCCCCGTCCTCGTCTTCCCCCGCCGGGTCCGTGGACATACCCGAGGCGTCGGCGCGGAACCGTAAAGCGGTTTCCGAGACGGCGCGGAACCGGCACCCGGGAGCCGCGGCTCCGAGTCCGCCGCCGTCTGCGAGTGCGTGTCGGGGAGCGAAAAGATGGAAAGCCCTTTATCCCTCTCCCGGCTACAAATCAGTGCACACTGACGCACGGTGCGTGGGTAGCCAAGCCAGGCCAACGGCGCAGCGTTGAGGGCGCTGTCCTGTAGAGGTCCGCCGGTTCAAATCCGGTCCCACGCATCCACCAGGATGCAGGTGCTGTGCGTCCCTTCGGGGACGCCCTACAGACAGCACCCACGCACAATCCTTCCGGAACCAACGTCCGACAGCGACGCCGCAGCCCCGCGGTTTTGGCGGCAGTGCGGCCGGGCGCGGACCGAGAGGACAACCGTTTTGAGCGCAGGGGGCGCCCCCACGTGATATGCACGCCATCACCGGCTCCGGGTGGATCGAGGTGATTTCGGGGTCGATGTTCTCCGGGAAAACCGAGGAGCTCCTCCGGCGGCTCCGCCGCGCCGAAATCGCGGGCCAGGAGGTCGCGGTGTTCACGCCGGCGCTCGACGACCGGTACGGCGAGACCAGCATCGGTTCGCACAACGGCCGGGAGTGGGAGGCGACCGTCGTCGAAAACGAGGGCGACGGGCCGTGGGAGATTCTCGACCACCTGAACGGCGAGAAGGTGGTCGCGGTCGACGAGGCGAACTTCTTCTCCGGCGAACTGCTCGACGTCTGTCACCGCCTCGCCGAGGACGACCGGCGCGTCATCGTCTCCGGCACCGACCAGACGTTCCGCGGCGAACCGTTCCATCCGCTCCCGGAGCTGATGGCGGTCGCGGAGTACGTCGACAAACTGCAGGCCATCTGCTCGGTGTGCGGCGAGCCGGCGACCCGGAACCAGCGGCTCATCGAGGGCGACCCGGCGCACGTCGACGACCCGACCATCATGGTCGGCGCCGAGGAGAGCTACGAGGCGCGCTGTCGGAGCTGTCACACCGTCCGGAGCGACTGACCAGGCTCGGCCTCGGCTTGGCCAGTCGGTCCGGTTGCCTATCCCGCGACCACAACCGTGATAGCGGCCGCCTCGAAACGTCGGGGCGTGACGACGTGGGTCGACAATCCGGAGGGCGGTCGTGCGCGCGGGCCGCGCGGCGTCGCTCGCGCGTGGGTCGAAGTGATGGTCCGGCCGACGCGCTTTTTCCGGAACGGCGTCTCGCCCGGCGACCAGGCGCCCGGCCTGGTGTTCGCGTCGACGGTCGCGACCTGCTTTCTGGTCGGCCGGTTCCTCACGGCGCCGGAGACGGTGCCGACGACGCTCGGCGGCCCCGCGCTGTCGTCGCTGGTCGCGCTGGTCGCGGTCGCGGTGTTCGTCGCGCCCGCCGCGCTCCACCTCACGGCGGCGGTGCAGACTGTGCTGCTCGTCGTCGCGTCCCTGGATTTCGACCGCGAGCGAGGGCTGTACCAGCGGGAGCGAGCCGGCATCAGTCAGACCGTCCAGGTGGTCGCGTACGCGGCCGCGCCGTGCGCGCTCGCCGGTCCCGCAGTTCCGTCGCTCCGCGCGGCCTGCGCGCTGTACGCGACCGCGCTGTTGGCGCTCGGCGTCCGCACCGTCCACGGGACGACGACCGGCCGGGCGGTCGCGGCGACCGCGATTCCGGCGGCGATGGCGTTCGGCGTCGGATTCGGCGGGTTCGAGGCGGTCGCGACGCTGCTGGCGTGCTGGTACATCATCTGAGTCGCGCGGCCGCCGAGCGGGCGGTCACGCCAACGTTTCGACAACCGTTTTAGGCAGGGGATACTGGTTCTGCTCAAATGGGTAAGTGTATCATCTGTGGGACGCCCGTGGACGGGCACATCTGCGACTCCCACGAGGAGGACGTCGTCTTCGATTTCCGTGGGAACGACCCGAACCAGCTCGTCAGCGGCCGCTTCTACCGCGGCGTCGTCGACGGCTACGCCGACTTCGGCGTCTTCGTCGACCTGTCGTCGAACGTCACCGGCCTGCTGCACCGCTCGGAACTCGACCAGCGGCTCGAATCGCTCGACTGGGAGGCCGGCGACGAGGTGTTCGTTCAGGTGAAGAACGTCCGCGACAACGGCGACGTCGACCTCTCGTGGTCGATTCGCCAGGAGGAGCGTGACTTCCGCGGGTCGCTCGTGCAGGAAGGCACCGAAGAGCGCAAGGCGGAGCCGGAGTCGGAAGCCGAAGAGAAGTCAGGACCGGTAAAGGTCACACCGACGTCCGGCCCCGCCGGAACCACGACGAGCGAACAGCGCGGCGAGACGACGACGCCGGAGCCGACCGAGGAGGCAGAGGCGGAGGCCGAAGCGGAAGCGGCGGCCGAAGCCGCCGAGGAGGCCGAGTCCGGATTCGAGTTCGAAGAGGAAGCCGAGGCGGAGACCGAGTCGGAACCGGAGGCCGCTGAAGCCGCCGAGTCGGACGTCGAAGCCGCCCGCGAGGCCGAGCAGGCGGAGCCGACCGGCGAACTCGAACACGTCGGCATCGGGTCGCTCGAGAACCGCGTCGGCGACGAGGTCCGCATCGAGGGCGAGGTCGTCGGCGTCCGGCAGACCGGCGGGCCGACCGTGTTCGAACTCCGCGACGAGACCGGCGTGGTCGACTGCGCCGCGTTCGTCGAGGCCGGCGTCCGCGCGTACCCGGAGATCGAGGTCGGCGACGTGGTTCGGCTCGACGGCGAAGTCGAGGTTCGCCGCAACGAGATTCAGGTGGAGACCGAGGCGCTCGTGGCGCTCGAAGGCGACGACGCCGAGGCGGTCGAGCGCCGACTCGCAGACGCGCTGACCGACGAGGCGCGGCCGGACGACGTCGAGACGCTCGCGCCGCACGACGCCGTCGACGCGGTGAGCGACGACCTGCTCGACGCCGCGGAGGCGATTCGCCGCGCCGTCCTCGAATCGCGGCCCATCGTGGTTCGCCACGCCGCGACCGCCGACGGCTACGTCGCGGGCGCCGCCGTCGAACGCGCCGTGCTGCCGCTGATTCGCGACGAGCACGCCAAGAGCGACGCCGAGTACCACTACTTCACGCGTCGCCCGCTCGACGAGGCGGTGTACGGGATGGACGCCGCGACGAACGACGTCACGCGGATGCTCCAGGACCGCGACCGGCACGACGAGAAGCTGCCGCTGGTGCTGCTGCTGGGCACCGGCTCCACCGTCGAATCCGAGGACGGCCTCGGCCTGCTCGACGTCTACGGCGCCCGGCGCGTCGTCGTCGACGCCGCCGCGGCCGACCCGGAAATCGCGGACGCGGTCGACACGCTCGTCAACCCCGAACTCGCCGGCGTCGCCGCCGCGGACCTGTCGACCGGCGTGCTCGCGTCGACGCTCGCGGCGACCGTCAACGGCGACGTCGCCGACGACGTCGCCCACCTGCCCGCGGTGAGTTACTGGGAGGACACCCCGGACGCCTACGTCGACCTGGCCGCAGACGCCGGCTTCGACGAGGAACTGGTCGCGGAGCTCCGCGAAGCGGTCGCGCTCGAAGCGTTCTACCAGAGCTACCAGGACAAGCGCGAACTCATCAAGGACATCCTGTTCGGCGCGGACGGAAGCGACCTCGCGGGCCACATCGCGGGCCAGTTCCGCGAGAAGCTCGAAACCGAACTCGACACGGCGGTCGCGAACCTCGAAACGCGGGAGACCGACGGCGTCGACTTCGCGGTGCTTGACGCCGACGCGTACGCGCACCGCTACGACTTCCCGCCGACGGCGCTGCTCGCCGACGAACTTCACCGGAATCAGCGCGACGACGGCCCGTTCGCGACGCTGGTGCTCGACACCGACGACCTGTACGTCCGCGCGACCGGTGACGTGGACGTCCGGCAGGTCGCCGCCGACGTCGCCGACGACGTCGAGGACGCTGGCGTCACGGCCGAAGGCGTTCGGCAGGGGCGCATCGAGTTCCTCGCGGGGCGCCGCGACGCCGTGCTCGACGCCGCCGTCGACGCTGTCGCCGCACAGCTCGACTGACCCGGACCGATATTTTCGTCGGGTCGCCGTTCGTCTGCTCGGTCTGTTCTCCGCCGCCTGGATTCTCTCACAGCGGCCGTGCTGACGCGCCGTCAGACGTTCACCGCAAGGGACTCGAAGGGGAAAGTATATGGTTGCGGCATGCTGACACGCTTGCAACACAGGTGATAGCTGAATGAAACGAACCGAGGCGGGCGACGACGCGGCCTCGGTCGGCGAGCCGTTCGCGCGCCTCCGCCGAACGGTGGTCGACCTGACCGACTGCGGGTCCAAGCGCGCCGTCCACGAGGCCGTGGTCGACGCCGCCTCGGACTGCCTCGAGTTCGAGGCCGCGGTGTTCCAGCGGGAGGGGGACCGCTACCGCCCGGTGACGCGCACCGCGAAGTTCGACCGCGGTGACGTGCCGGCGACGCTGTCGCCCGACGAGCCGCCGCTGGCGGGCGGCGTCGGGGAGCCGGACGGCGGCGCCGAGCCGACCGTCACCGAGTGGCCCGACGGCACCGGGTCGGAGTGCTGCGTCACGCCGCTGAACGGCGACGGCGCGCTCGTCCTCCGGACGGAGCCCGGCGCCGCCGTCTCCTCTGCCGACCTCGCGGCGGTGTCGCTGCTCGCCGGCGGCGCCGAAACGGCGCTCGGGTCGCTGGAGGGCGGCCCGACGCGGAGCGCAGACGTCGCCGACGCGGGCGTCGCCGATGCGGGTGTCCCCGACGCGGGCGCTGGTTCTTCCGCGGACTCCGGCTCCGCCACCGTCTGTGAGTCCGCGGTGGAAGCCGGTGCGACTCCGGAGCGAGTCCTCGACGCGCTCTCGCGGGCGTTCCCCGACTACGCGTACGTCATGGACGAGGACGGCACGTACCTCGACGTGCTACTCGGAGCGGAGCGCGACGAGCCCCACCGCCGCGACCACCTGACCGGCCGGCGCGTCGACGACATCTTGAACCCGGACGCTGCCGGCACGGTCCGGGAGGCCGTCCGGGCGGCCATCGACTCGGCGTCCGTCCAGCACGTCGAGTACGCCGTCGAATCGGGCGGTGAGACGTACCGCTACGACGGCCGCGTCGTCCCGGTGTCGGAGGGGGCCGGCGGTGACGAACGCCGGCCGGTCGAGCCGTCGACCGTCGTGCTGGTCGCGCGCGACGTCACCGAGCGGTACGAGCGCGAGGAGGCGCTCCGCCGCGAGAACGAGCGGCTCGACGAGTTCGCGTCGGTGGTGAGCCACGACCTGCGGAACCCGCTGAGCACCGCGACCGGCTACCTCGAACTGGTCCGGGAGGACCTCGACGACCCGCGGCTCGACCGTGTCGCGGCCGCGCACGACCGCATCGGGACGCTCATCGAGGACCTGCTGGCGCTCGCCCGTGAAGGCCGGCACGTCACCGACGCCGACGCGGTTCGGCTCGACCACGTCGCCGTCGAGACGTGGCAGACCGTCGGCAGCGACGGCGACCTGGCGGTGGAGACCGACGCGGCGATTCGCGCCGACCGGAGCCGGCTGATGCAGGTGTTCGAGAACCTGTTCCGGAACGCGGTCGAACACGCCGGACCCGCGCCGTCCGTGGCGGTCGGCGAACTCGACGACCGCGAGGGCTTCTTCGTCGCCGACGACGGCCCCGGTATCGACGCGGACAGCGCCGACGCCGTCTTCGACCCCGGCTACACCTCCACGGCGGACGGGAGCGGCCTCGGGCTCGCCATCGTCCGCCGCATCGCGGAGGCCCACGGCTGGCGCGTCGACGTGGCCGACGCCGAATCCGGACTCGGCGGTGCCCGCTTCGAGTTCCGCGGCGTCGAACCCGCTTCCGACGCCTGACCGACCGGTGGACTCGGCGGTCCGCAAGGCGACTGAGCCGGAACCGGATACCGGCGAACGAAACGCTTACCCGGCGATGCCGTCCAGATTCAGGTGATGAGCGGCACCGCCGAGCAGTCGGACGCCGAGGGGACAGCCGACAGCGACACCTTCGAACGGGTGTGCGAGGAGCTGGTCGACCGCATCCTCGCCGGCGACGTCGACCGCGACAACCTCGAAGCCGCCAAACGCGACGTCTGCTCGTCGTTCTCGGCAGCGTCGGTGCCGCAGAACACGGAACTGCTCCAGTACGCTCCGGCGGACCGCCGCGAGGAGGTGAAAGAGGTCGTGCGGCGCAAGCCGGTCCGGACCGCCTCCGGCGTCTCGCCCATCGCGATCATGACGTCGCCGGAGCTGTGCCCGCACGGCAAGTGCCTGTACTGCCCCGGCGGCCCGGCCTCCGAGTTCTCGTCGGCGCAGAGCTACACCGGACACGAGCCCGCCGCCGCGCGCGGCAAGCAGAACGACTACGACCCGTACGGCCAGGTGACGCTGCGGCTCGAACAGCTCCGGCACATCGGCCACCCGGTCGAGAAGGCGGAGCTCATCGTGATGGGGGGGACGATGACGGCGCGCAGCCACGACTACCAGGAGTGGTTCGTGAAGCGCGCGCTCCAGGCGATGAACGACTACGACGTCGACAGCGAGCCGAACCCGGCGGAGGGCCGCAGCTTCGCGCAAGACCCCGACGACTACGAGTTCGAGTACCTGGAGGACGTGAAAGCGCGGAACGAGTCGGCCGACGTCCGCTGTGTCAGCATGACGTTCGAGACGAAGCCGGACTGGTGTGACCCCGAGCAGGTCGACCGGATGTTGAACCTCGGCGGCACCAAAGTCGAGGTCGGCGTCCAGACGACTTACGAGCGCGTGAACCGCGAGATGCACCGCGGCCACGGCACCGCGGCGTCGAAGGACGCGAACAGGCGGCTCCGCGACGCCGCGTTCAAGGTCGGCTTCCACATGATGCCGGGCCAGCCCGGGATGACCGCCGAGATGTGCCGCGAGGACTTCCGGCAGCTGTTCGACAGCCCGGACTGGCGCCCGGACTACCTGAAGATATACCCGACGCTCGTCGTCCGCGGCACCCGCGTGTACGACCAGTGGCACAACGGCGACTTCGAGCCGCTGGACAACGAGCAGGCCGCAGACCTCGTCGCGGACGCGATGAACGAGATCCCGAAGTACTGCCGGCTCCAGCGCGTCCAGCGCGACATCCCGGCCGACTTCATCGACGGCGGCGTCTGGAAGTCGAACCTCCGGCAGCTCGCCGAGCAGCGCGCCGACGAGAAGGGGTACACGCTGAACGACATCCGGGCGCGGGAGGTCGGCCACAACGACGCCGACCCGAACCCGAGCGACGTCGAACTCGACGTGATGCAGTACGAGGCCGGCGGCGGGGTCGAGCACTTCATCAGCTTCGAGGACACCGAACAGGACCTCCTCGTCGGCTTCTGCCGGCTTCGCTTCCCGTCGTACTCGCACGCCGCGCCCGGGACGCCGGCCGCCGCTGACGACCCGGTGCGCCGCGAACTCGGCGACGCCGCGCTGCTCCGCGAACTCCACGTGTACGGGTCGCCGGCGACGTTCGACGGCGAAGACGAGGGCGACTGGCAACACCGCGGGTACGGCCGCCGCCTGCTCCGCACCGCGGAGGACCTCGCCGCGGACGCCGGCTTCGACAAGCTTTCGGTCATCTCCGGAATCGGCGTCCGCGGCTACTACCGCGACAAGTTCGGGTACCACCAGGACGGGCCGTACGTCAGCAAACGGCTCTGACCCCGACCAGATTCTCCGCTCCCGCCGACCGATGCCACCCGCAGCTCGGCGGTTTTGCCGACGCTCGACGGCTTCCGGCGGCTGCCCGACGCCGACGCTCTCCGGCACTGTGTGACGCTGCGACCCCACAGCCGCGGCTCGCGAGTAGTAGAGAAGACGGGGTAGGTCATTCAGCGGTGACACGCGTGGAAACCACGCGTGCTGAAAGGGTGCTGCCTGACCGTGCCGTCCGAATCAAATTCGGGCCCGTCGCCGCAAAAGGCCTCCGGTCCGCGCGCCGGAACCGTTCGGTCTGACTGCTGGACAAAACAGTTTTAGACAAGTCTAATCAGAAACTTTGATACGACGTACTACGTGGGTCGGGTATGCTCGAACAGCTGTTCGTCGACCTCGTCGGGACGAACCCGGTGGTGCAGGGGCTCGCCGGCGGCGTCGTCATCGCCTCGCTCAACATGCTCGGGGCGCTCTTGATTCTCGTCTTCCGCGACCCGACCGACCGCGCGCTCGACGGCGCGCTCGGCTTCGCCGCGGGCGTCATGCTCGCCGCGTCGTTCACCAGCCTCATCGTCCCCGGCATCGACGCGACCTCGGTTGTCGTCCCGGGCGTCGCCGCCACGGGGCTGTTGAAGCCGCTCCCGGTCGTCGTCGGCATCGTCGCCGGCGTCCTGCTGCTCGACCAGGCGGACCACTGGGTGCCGCACGTCCACGTCCTCATCACGGGCCGGAAGCGCGCCGACCAGACCGTCAGTCAGGCCAAGGTCGCCTCCGTCATCCTGTTCATCGTCGCCATCACCATCCACAACATGCCCGAGGGGCTCGCCGTCGGCGTCGCGTTCGGCTCCGGCGACATCGAGAACGCGATGGCGCTGATGCTCGCCATCGGCCTCCAGAACATCCCGGAGGGGCTCGCCGTGTCGGTCGCCGCCGTCAACGCCGGCTTCGACCGCACCCGGTACGCCGTCCTGACCGGCGTCCGCTCCGGGCTCGTCGAGATTCCGCTGACCGTCCTCGGCGCCTACGCCGTCGCCGTCGCAGCCCCGATTCTGCCGTACGCGATGGGGTTCGCCGCCGGCGGCATGCTGTTCGTCATCTCGGACGAAATCGTCCCGGAGACGCACGCCCGCGGCAACGAGCGGCTCGCCACCGCCGGCACGATGCTCGGCGTCTGCGTCATGCTGTACCTCGACGTCGCCCTCGCGGCCTGACCGACGCGGCGCGGCCGCCCGAAGCCGTTCTACGGTTCGCCGGTGTCGACTGCGCCGGCCGCGTCGGCGAGCGCCCCCGCGAGCACCGTCGTCGCCGCCGCGCAGTCCGCCCAGTCCGTCCACTCGCGGGGGTTGTGGCTGACGCCGTCGCGGCTCGGCGCGAACAGCAGCGCGGCGTCGGTCACGTCCGCGACGTGCATCGTGTCGTGGGCGGCGCCGCTGTGCAGGTCCATGGTGTCGACGCCGGCGGCGACGCCGGCGCGGTGGGCGGCGTCCCGGAGCCGTTCGGAGAGCGGCGTCGGCGCCAGGTCGAACGGCCGCGCCAACGACGTTTCGACGCCCCGTTCGCGCTCCAGGCGGTCGAGCGTCTCCCGGACCGCCCCGACGACCGTCTGCATCGACTCGTACTCCACGTCGCGGACGTCGACGCCCGCGTCGACGCGGCCGGGCACCACGTTCGTCGCGTTCGGCGAGACGGACAGCGACCCGACGGTCCCCACCGCGGAGTCGCTCGTCGTCGCGACGACGTCGTTCGCGGCGCTCTCCACGTCCAACACCAGTTCGGCCGCGGCCGCGAGCGCGTCGGTCCGCTCGTCCATCGGCGTCGCGCCGGCGTGGTTCGCCTCGCCCTCGATTGCGACCTCACAGTGCATGATTCCGGTGATGGTGTCGACGACGCCGACCGGGACGCCGGCGGCTTCGAGCCGCGTGTCCTGCTCGACGTGGAGTTCGTACCAGGCGTCCCACTCGGAGGCGTCGAGTCGACCGTCGCCGCGGAACCCGATGTCGTCGAGCGCCGCCGCGAGCGTGACGCCGTCGTCGTCGGTCAGTTCGAGCGCGTCGTCGACGCTGCGGTCACCGACGGCGACCGACGACCCGAGCAGGCCGTCCGCGAACCGCTGCCCCTCCTCCTCCGTGAACGACACGACGACGACGGGCCGGTCCGGTTCGGCGCCGGCCGCCTGCATCGCCCGGACGGCTTCGAGCGCCGCGTAGACGCCGAGCGGCCCGTCGAAGATGCCGCCCTCCGGCACCGAATCCAGGTGGCTCCCGGCGGCGACCGGGGCCGCGTCCGCGTCCGCCGACTCCGGCGCCCACGTCCCCGCGACGTTGCCGACGGCGTCGACCGCGACGTCGAGCCCGGCGTCCTCCATCCGGTCGACGAGCCGCGACCGCGCCGCCCGGTTCGGTTCCGTTCCGCACAGCACCGTCCGGCCGCGCCCCGCCGCGGCGTCGACGTCGCCGAACCCCCCGTTCGCCTCGATGTCGGCTCTGAGCCGGTCCTCGTCGGCTGTGATGTCCATGCGTCGTCTCCGGCCGGCGGACGCTTGGGCCTTTCCGCACCGGCGGCGACGACCGGTGTCGGCCGCCCGGGAGGCGGTGGGAACCGTGAAGTAGCCGGCCGACCGACTCCCCGGCAGATGGACGCCGTCAGCATGAGCGCGGTCGTGTTCGCCGACCGGGAAGCGGTGTTCGAGTTCCTGCGGGACTTCGAGGGGTACGGGAAGTACTCAGAGCACGTCCGCGACGTCGACGTGAACGGCGACGGCGACGTCGGCACCGAGTACGCCATCACGTTCGGCTGGT
Organism: Halobaculum sp. P14; assembly: GCF_051195155.1. Lineage (NCBI taxonomy): Archaea > Methanobacteriati > Methanobacteriota > Halobacteria > Halobacteriales > Haloferacaceae > Halobaculum > Halobaculum sp. P14. Next base: position 115,710 of record NZ_JBNTKB010000005.1, on the reverse strand, counting down.
GGAAGCTCACGTACACGGCGCGGTCGCGCGTCGTCGACGTCGACCCGCCGTCGAGCATCCGCTGGGAGATCGTGAAAGACGTCGACGCGCACGGACAGTGGCGGCTGGAGGCGCTGGACCTCGACGCCGACCGCGACGAAATCGACGACCCGGTCCCGTCGGACGCGACGGCGGCGACGCGGGTCAGCATCGACGTCTCGTTCGACGCCGGGTCTGTCGGCTCCGACGCGCTGGACCTGCCGCTGTTCGTCTCGCTCGACTGGGTGCTCGAACGGGCGAAGCCGCTCGTCGCCCAGCAGGCCGGGCAGGTGCTGCGGCGCGTCGTCGCCGACCTGGAGGGCCGCGAGCGCACGCCGGCGCTGCACGTCCACGAGACGCCCGACTCGGTCGACGTCGACCGGGACGACCTCGACGTCAGCGGGAACTGACTCGGCCGCGGCCCGAGTCGAACCGGCGCGTCGTCCGCGCGGCGCGGCCACAGCACCGAAGAGGGACGCGCGCAAACGGGTCGTCGGTGGTTTCCTGATGGACGAAGTGCTCGAAGCGGCGGAACTCGTCGCGGACTCGGGATTCGAAGGCGCGGTCGTCTGGCTGCTCCGCATCGTCGGCGCGCTGCTGGTGCTCGGCGGCCTCGGGCTGTGGCTGCTCACGGAGGCCGGGCTGCTGTGGGTGCCTGCCGTCCTCATCGTCGCCGGCGTGATTCTCGCCGTGGTCCCGCAGGTGCTGCTGTCGCTCGCGGAACTCACCGGCTGAGCCGACCCGAACCGTAAACCGGAACCCCGCGCGGCGACTCCGGTTCGGTGATGGAGACGGGCGCGATTCCGCTGGCGGACGTCGGTGCGTTCGACCTGCAGTCGACCGTCGAGAGCGGCCAGTCGTACCTCTGGGACCGCGCCGACGGCGGCATGTACGAGACCGCGGCCGCCTACGGCGGCGACCACTGGTACGAAACCGTCGTGCCGCCGCTCGACGGCGTCAGCGACGAGCGCGCCGTCGTCCGGGTGCGGCAGACCGACGGCCGGCTTGAGTGGGAGTCGACGACCGACGCCGTCCCGATTCTGACGCACCTGCTCAGGCTCGACGACGACCTCGACGCGATTCTCGACGCCGCCCCGGACGACCCGGTCATCGAGCGCGCGATCGAGGAGTTCCGCGGGATGCGGCTCGTCAGAGACCCGCCGTTCGCCTGCCTCGTCTCGTTCATCTGTTCGGCGCAGATGCGCGTCTCGCGCATCCACCGGATGCAGCGCGCGATGGCGGACGCCTACGGCGACACCGTGACGATGAACGGCGACGAGTACGAGGCGTTCCCGACGCCGGCACAGCTCGCGGCGACCACCGAGTCGGACCTCCGCGGCCTCTCGCTCGGCTACCGGGCGCCGTACGTCCGGCGCACCGCGGAGATGGTCGCTGACGGCGACGCGGACCCGGCGGCCGCCGCGACGCTCCCCTACGAGGACGCGCGCGACTACCTGACCCGGTTCGTCGGCGTCGGCGACAAGGTCTCGGACTGCGTCCTGCTGTTCTCGCTCGGCTTCCTCGAAGCCGTCCCGCTCGACACCTGGATTCGGTCCGCCATCGCCGACCACTTCCCCGACTGCGACCGCGGCGCCTACGCCGAGACGTCCCGCGCGATTCGAGCGCGACTCGGCGGCGACTACGCCGGCTACACGCAGACCTACCTGTTCCACTACCTCCGCACCGTCGGCGAAGACGGTGAATAGGAGCAGGGAACGGAGCCGCTGAACCGCTGGATCTTCGACGCCGCCGACTCAGTCGTCGGCCGAGGTGGGCTGTGGCCCGCGGAGTTCGACCGGGGAGGCGTCGACGCCGAGTTCGTCGAGCGCGACCTCCGCGGCGCGCTTCCCGGAGACCAGCATCGCGCCGAACGTCGGCCCCATCCGGGTGAGCCCGTGGGTAGTGGCGGTCGCGAGCCCGGTGGCGATGAGGCCGTCGTGGACGACGCCGGTCTCCTCGACGACGCGGTCCTCGCTGTCGGACACCCACATCGAGTCGTGGCCGGGCGAGTCGTGGCCGGGCGCGCCGTACTGGTCGCCGGCCGTCGCGTCCATGCCGGCGTCGTGCGTCTCGGCGTGTTCGACGCCGGGAGCGTCGACGACGCCGCGTTCGTGCAGTTTGGAGACGACGACCGCTTCGTGGCCCGTCGCGTCGATGACGAGGTCGGCCTCCACGGCGACCGGGTCGACGCAGGTGAGTTCGCGCGGCAGCGCGTGCACCGGCGTCCAGTTCAGGACGACGCCGGCGACGCGGTGGTTCTCGCGGACCACGACGTCCGTGAACTCCGTCATGTTCTGGAGGCGGACGCCGGCGGCGCAGGCGGCCTCGATGAGCGCGGACGCCGCGTGCGGCGCATCGGCCACCTGCAGCCCGTCGACCTCGTCGCTCTCCTCGTAGGGGACGCCGAGTTCGTCGAGGATGCGGTGGGCCGGTTCCCTGACGGTGAGCTTGTTCATCAGGAAGCCGCCGAGCCAGAAGCCGCCGCCGGGGTAGTTGTTCTTCTCGACGACGGTGACGTCGACGCCGCGGTCCGCGAGCTCTTTCGCGGCCGTGAGCCCGGACGGTCCGCCGCCGACCACGATGACGTCCGTCTCGGTGCCGGCCATGAACTCGTCGTGCCACGAGTCGGCGATTGCGCGGGTGACCTGTGCCTCGCTCGCGTCGCTGAATCCGTCGAAACGCATGCGAATACCTAGTAATATTACTAAATTATAAGCGTTGCTCTCCCGGGGTGGCCGGCCGAACCTTCATACAGCCGGCCATGCTACTTGTGCGCATGGATCGGAGGGTGGTCGTCGAGGCCGCAGTCCCCGTCTACGACGTCGAGACGGCCGACGAGGCGCTCCGAATCGCCGTCTCGAAGACGGGCGAGATGCTGAATCCGGACCTCAACTACGTCGAAATCTCGATGGGCAGCCGGGAGTCGCCGTCCGGCGAGGAGCTGCCGCCCGCGTTCGTCGCGGCGGACGAGGCGCTCGTCGCGCTGGAGCTGTCGATGACCGTGTTCAACGTCGAACGCGACGAACACGCCTCCCGAATCGCCCGCAAGGAAATCGGCCAGCGACTCGAGAACATCCCGCTGTCCGTCCTCCGCGTCGAGGACGTCCCCGACGACGAGGACGCGTCCGAGAAGCCCGACGAGACGGACCGGGCGAACGAAGCGGAGGACGGAGACGAAGCGAGACGCGACGAAGTCGGGGGAAGAGACGAAATGGGGAACGACGAGGAATCGGCGAACGGCGACGACACGGACGGGGACGACCTCCTGCCGGAGTTCGAAGAGATGGTCGACGACGGCTAGCGGCCGCGACAGTCACTCATCCCGAGCCGGAGACGAGTCTGTGCCGGGACACGCGGTGGTCGGAACCGGCCGAGCGCCGTGGCCGTGGCTCCCGAAGTTGGCTGCAGCGAGGAGTAGAGAGTTGGTTCAGTCAGCCTGCGCAGCGACGCGCTCGGTCTGGTCGTCTTCCATCGACGATGTGATTCCTTTCGCGAGTTTAAACACGGCCGCCTTGTGGTCCGTCTTCGACCGGTGAATCGAGGTCGGCTTCACGCCGAGTTCCTCGTATTCGGAGAGGTCGAGTTCGGTGTCCCAGTTTGCACATTCGCTTCGTACTTCACTGAGGAGGCCGTGCAGGTGGATGAGTTCCTGCTTCTTCATGGACGAATTCGGGTTGCGACCGTAGGGTTAAAGACTTATCTTGAGGGTCGTTAGCATGCTGCCCGACAGGCTTTCATACGCGGCGTTCAGGATAGGCTAGCGGCTTCTCGAATCGGTCCGCCGAATGCCACGAACGTTTTATGGACGCGGCCCGGACGCGGTCGTATGCAGTACGACGAGATGCTCGATCGCGCCATCGAGGAGTCGCCCGACATCGAGAACGGCGAGTCGCGGTTCGAAGTCCCCGACCCGGACGTCCGCCCCGAGGGCAACGTCACGGTGTTCGAGAACTTCCAGGACGTCGTCGACCGACTCGACCGCGACGAGTCGGACCTGCTCAAGTTCCTGCAGGACGAACTGGGGACGGCCGCTCACATCGACGAGCGGGGCCGCGCGCGACTCACCGGCGACTTCAAGCAGCGCCGCGTCGGCGACGCGGTCGAGGCGTTCACCGACACCTACGTCATCTGTCCGGAGTGCGGCCTGCCGGACACGCGGATCGTGGACGAACGCGGCACGGAGATGCTGAAGTGCGACGCCTGCGGCGCGCTGTCGGCCATCGAAGAGTAACGACGCCTCGCCCGCTACTGGAACTGTTTCAGCGTGTCGAGATCGCGCTCGGTCCGCATGAACTCCGCCATCCGGCGCTCCTCCCCGCACGACGGGCACGTGAACTCGTCGCGGTGCTCGGGAAGCTCGGTGGGGTTCTCCTCCCAGTCTTTCGAACACTCGGGGCACACCAGTCGAACGAATGCGTCGACCATGCTGCACTCGGGTACTCCGGCCACCCAATAAAGCGTTGTGCGAAAACGACTAAGTAGCTGACCGCGGGGGCGTCCCCGCAGCGCCGGCCGCCGGTCCGCCCGAGAGTTCGGGCGACCTCTGGTCGGCATTCCGCCCGCGTCGATCCGTCCGTCCGGGAGCCACGTCCCGAATCAGTCCTCGTCCCGGCTCAGGCATCCGCGTCCTGATCCCCGACGGATTCGGCGGCATCGAGCAGCTCCTTGTACCGGTTCCGGATTGTGACTTCGCTGATACCGGCGACTGCACCGACCTGGCTCTGCGTGAGCTGCTCGTTCGTGAGCAGCGACGCGGCGTACATCGCGGCGGCCGCGAGGCCGACCGGCGACTTCCCGCTGGTCACGCCGGCCTCCTGCGCCGACTTGATGAGGTCGCGCGCCCGCCACTCGCCCTCGTCAGAGAGCCCGAGTTCGGAGGCGAACCGCCCGACGTACTGCGACGGATCCGCCGGCGCGACTTCGAGTTTCAGTTCGCGGACGACGTAGCGGTACGTCCGGGTGAGTTCCATGCGGTCGACCCGGGACACCGCGGTCAACTCGTCGAGGCTCCGCGGCGTGTTCCCCTGTCGGGCCGCGGCGTACAGCGACGCCGACGCGACGCCTTCGATGCTGCGTCCGGGGAGGAGGTCCTCGTCGAGCGCGCGGCGGTAGATGACGGAGGCGGTCTCGCGGACGTTGTCCGGGAGGCCGAGGGCGGACGCCATCCGGTCGATTTCGCCGAGCGCCTGCTTCAGGTTCCGCTCTTTCGAGTCGCGCGTCCGGAAGCGTTCGTGCCACGTCCGCAGCCGCTGCATCTGCCGACGCCGCTCCGAGGAGAGGGCGTTGCCGTAGGCGTCTTTGTCCTGCCAGCCGATGTTCGTCGACAGCCCCTTGTCGTGCATCATGTTCGTCGCCGGGGCGCCGACCCGCGACTTGTCGCCGCGGCTGTCGTTGAACGACCGCCACTCCGGCCCGTGGTCGATGGCGTCGGCTTCGACGACCAGTCCGCAGTCCGCACAGACGGTTTCGCCGTGCTCCTCGTCGGTGCGGAGGGTCCCGCCGCACTCCGGGCAGACGAGTTCGGACTCGCGTCCGGCGGCCTCCGTCTCCTCCCGCTCTGTCCCGTAGCTCCTGATTGTGGTTTCGGTCTCGGTCATGGTGGCTCCGGACTGACGACGCGGTCCCGCGCTCGACGGCGGCCGACGTAGACTGTCCTTACCTACTGTAATCGTCGAAAGTATTTAAACCTTTCTTCCGATGGGGTGCCTGAATTGTCTCATGTGGTTGAATATCGCCGATTATCGCGGCTTTCGCCGTCGCCGCCGGGAGCCGGTCAGGCCCGTCACACAATATAAATGTTTGTCCACGCGTGGAAGTACCGGTGCTTAGTCGTGGATGAACGTCTCTCGGGGACCGGCCACGTCGTTTATGCGGCCGTGTCCGGAAGCCGTCCGTATGCGACGTCGAACGTTGCTGGCGACGGTCGGGAGCGCGTCGGTCGCCGCACTGGCAGGGTGTAGCGGGGCGACGACGTTTCGGGCGAAACCGGCGGGCGTCGAGCAGTCCGCCGTCAACGAGACCGGCTACGAGAAGAAGGGGACGAACGACCGGACCATCTCGCGGACGTTCGCGGGCCAGAAAGTGAAGGTCGTGAACAAGGTGACGACGTACGAGAAGACCATCGACACGATTCTCGGGTCGGTTCGGGCGGGCGTGTTCGCGACGGTGTCGACGCCGGCCGTCGAACTCGCGGGGCAGACGTTCAACCCTGTCGAGTCGTACGGCACGAAGAAGCTCGTCGGCCTCCTCGCCAGCCAGTACGAGTCGATACAGAACCCGACGAAAGCCGGTGAGACGGAGGTCACGATTCTCGGGAGCAGCCACACGGTCGCGCGGTACGAGGCGACGGCGACGTTCCAGGGCCAGGAACTTGACGTCTACATCCACGTCGCCCCGGCCATCGAGGACGGCTCGGACTTCGTCGTCCCCATCGGCGTCTACCCCAAGCAGAACGCCGAGCAGGAGCGGCCGAACACGATGACGCTGCTGAAGAACGTCGTTCACCCGCTCGGCTCGAACTGACCCACAATTATTTACGTGGGTGCTCCGTTACCAAAATCGAGGTTAGTGCGAATGGCGACAGGAACGGTTGCATTCTTCAACGACACGGGCGGATACGGCTTCATCGAAAGTGAGGACGCGGACGAGGACGTCTTCTTCCACATGGAAGACGTCGGCGGCCCCGACCTTGAGGAAGGACAGGAGGTGGAGTTCGAGATCGAGCAGGCCGACAAAGGCCCGCGCGCGAAGAACCTCGAACGGCTGTAATCCACGACACCGCCCCGGTCACCGCGACCAGGGGCACGAACAAGACACTCGGTATTTTTCGGCGACGACGCGGCTCGTGAGTTGCAACTCCGAGAAGGCGCCTGCGTCTTCAGGCGTGAACTGCCGTCGCGAGCGGGCCGCCGCAGTCCGGACAGGTGGCTCTGTACGACAGGACGCTGACCGGCTCGCCGCACTCGTCACAGACGAACGAACGTCTCACCATCCGGTCGGAGAATCGCACCCGGATGTGTTAAATGTTACCACGGGTAGGGGTGGTGCCGCCCGACGCTGCCGCCGCTGAACGCGAGCCATCGCTGACGGCGACCGCCGGAGAGAACCGACGCGCTGTCGAGTCCCGCCCTCTACTCCAGGAATCGCGAGAAAAGCGCGGGCCGTGTGGTTCGGACGCTACTCGGCGTCGATGAAGTCCGGCTCGGTGCGCTTTTCGGCGCGCTCGGACTCCAGGTGTTCGCGGAACGCGGCGGGGTCGACGTCGTCCGCCTCGTTTTCGAACCGGTCGCGGACCGAGATGGTGCCGCTCTCCTCCTCGTCGCCGCCGACGATGACCATGTACGGGACGCGGTCGTCGTGGGCGGCCCGAATCTTGCGGCCGACGGTCATGTCGCGGTCTTCGACCTCGACGCGGAAGTCGCCGAGCTCGTTCTTGATGCGGTGGGCGTACCCGAGGTTGTCGTCTGAAATCGGGAGGATGCGGACCTGTTCGGGGGCGAGCCACAGCGGGAACCGCCCGGCGAAGTGCTCGATGAGCACCATGAAGAACCGCTCGTAGCTGCCGTACAGCGCGCGGTGAATCATCACCGGGCGGTGGTCGTCGTTGTCCTCGCCGGTGTAGGTGAGGTCGAACCGCTCGGGCATGTTGAAGTCGAGCTGGACCGTCGGGCCGTCCCACGACCGGCCGAGCGCGTCCTCGAACGAGAAGTCGATTTTCGGCCCGTAGAAGGCGCCGTCTCCCGGTTCGAGCCCCCACTCCAGGCTGGACGTTTCGAGCACGGCTTCGAGCTGGCTTTCGGCTTGCTCCCACACCTCGTCGCTGCCGACGGACTTCTCGGGGCGGGTCGCGAGGTCGACGGAGACGTCGAGGTCGAACGTCTCGAGCACCTGCTCGATCATCTGCATGATGTTCCGGACCTCGGCTTCGATCTGGTCCGGCTCGACGAACAGGTGGCCGTCGTCGATGGTGAACGCCCACGTCCGCGACAGCCCGGAGAGCTCGCCGCGCTGCTCTTTCCGGTACACCTTGCCGTGTTCGGCGTACCGGACCGGCAGGTCGCGGTAGCTCCAGCTCCCCTGGTCGAATATCGTGGCGTGCCCCGGGCAGTTCATCGGCTTCAGCCCGTACTCCTCCTCGTTGACGTCGAAGAGGAACATGTCGTCCTCGTAGTTCTCGTAGTGGCCCGACTGTTCCCACAGCTCCGTCCGGAACACGTGCGGCGTCTCGACCTCGCCGTAGCCCGCCTCGTCGTTCAGGTCGTTCACGTAGCCTTCGAGCTCCGAGAGCACCGTCTTCCCCGGCGGGTGGTACAGCGGAAGCCCCGGGCCAGTGACCGTCGGGATGGAGAACAGGTCCATCTCCTGGGCGATCTTGCGGTGGTCGCGCTCTTTCGCCTCCTCGCGCATCTCGAGGAACGACTCCAGTTCGGACTCCGTCTCGAACGCCGTGCCGTACACGCGGGTGAGCTGCTGGTTCTCCTCGTCGCCGCGCCAGTACGCCGACGAGATGTTCAGCAGCTTCACGGCGCCGATTTCGCCGGTCGACTCGACGTGCGGGCCGCGACACAGGTCCCGCCAGTCGTCCTGCTCGTAGAACGACACCGGGTCGTCGCCGGCGGCCTCCTCGTGGAGGATGTCGGTCTTGAACGGGTTGTCCTCGAACGTCTCCAGCGCCTCCTCGCGCGGCACGTCCCGCCGCTCGATGTCGTAGTCCGCCTCGATGATGTCACGCATCTCCGCCTCGATGGCCGGGAAGTCCGACTCGTCGAGGTCGACGCCGGCGACGTCGTAGTAGAAGCCGTCCTCGGTCGGCGGCCCGATGGCCAGTTTGGCGTCCGGGTAGAGCCGCTGAAGCGCCTGTGCGAACACGTGCGCCGCGGAGTGACGCAGCACCTGCAGGTACTCGTCGGACTGGTCCGTGACGATCTCTATCCGCGCGCCGTCGTGGACCGGCGCCGTCTTGTCGACGAGTTCGCCGTCGACGACGCCCGCAATCGTGTCCGACCCGAGCCCCGGGCCGATTTCGTAGGCGACGTCCTCCACCGTCGCATCCGCCGGAACGGAGAGCTCCGAGCCGTCCGGCAGGATGACCGCGTTATCGCTCATACGAACCCCGAGTCGGAGAGCGCGAATAAGTCTTGTCGAACTGCGTGACAGAGCACCAGTGCGGGCTCGCCGGAGCGCGACGCCTTTAGGCCGCCGCGCCGTACGCGGCGGTGATGACTGACGACGCCGATTCGCGCTCCGAACGCGCCGACTCGCTTCCCCGGGACGCGGACTCGACCGCGGACGAGGAGCCGGGGAGCGACGCGGACGGGCCGGCCGGAGCGGACGCCGAATCCGCGTCCGCGGACGCCGCGTCGGCGTTCACGATCGACGAGTTCTACGACGCCGTCGAGGACGCCGAGCGACCCGTCCTGACGGCGTCGCAGGTGGCCCGCCGTGCCGAGATGACGCAGGCGGAGGCGCGCGACGCGCTCGACAGCCTCTCCGGCGACGGCGTCGTCGACCGCGTCGACGTCGAGACCGACCCGGTCGTGTTCTACCCGTCGACGTGGGGCGACCTCGCCGAACGCGAGCGCGTCATCCTGTTTCCGGACCGCCGCGAAATCGTCGTCGACCAGCCGACCCAGTACACCCGTGCGCGGCTCTCGCAGTTCGCCCACCTCGTCGACTCCACCGGGACGGACCCGGGGACGCGCGGCTACCTCTACAGGATTCGGCAGGAGGACGTCTGGGCGGCGCCGTTCGACGACCTCACCGAGTTGCTGGCGCGGATGCGGTCGGTGCTCCCGCGGCGGAGCCCGCACCTCGAATCGTGGGTGGAAGACCAGTGGAAGCGCGCCCGGCAGTTCACGCTCCGCACCCACGAGGACGGCTACGTCGTCCTCGAGGCCGCCCGCGAGGAACTGATGGGGAACGTCGCGCGGCAGAAACTCGGCGACGACCACCTCCGCGCGGACATCTCCGACACCGAATCGTGGGTGAACCGCGAGGAACTCGGCGCGGTCAAACGCATCCTCTACGAGGCCGGCTACCCGGTCAGCGACGAGCGCGACCTCGAAACCGGCGACCCGCTCGACGTCGACCTCGACGTCGACCTCCGGGCGTACCAGCGCGACTGGCGCGACCGATTCCTGGAGCAGCGCGCCGGCGTCTTCGTCGGCCCGCCCGGCTCCGGGAAGACCATCGCGGCCATCTCGGTGCTCGCGGCTGTCGGCGGCGAAACCCTGATTCTGGTGCCGTCGCGCGAACTCGCCGGGCAGTGGAAGGCCGAACTGCTCGAACACACCGACCTCGACGAGTCGCAGGTCGGCGAGTACCACGGCGGCGAGAAGTCGATTCGGCCGGTGACGGTCGCCACCTACCAGACCGCCGGAATGGACCGCCACCGGTCGCTGTTCGACTCCCGGGAGTGGGGGCTCATCGTCTACGACGAAGTGCAGCACATCCCGTCGGACGTCTACCGGCGCTCGGCGGACCTCCAGACGAAACACCGACTCGGCCTCAGCGCCACGCCGGTCCGTGAGGACGACCGCGAACAGGAGATATTCACGCTCATCGGCCCGCCCATCGGCACGGACTGGGGCGCGCTGTTCGACGCCGGCTTCGTCCAGGAGCCGGAAGTCGAGATTCGGTACGTCCCGTGGCGGCACGACGACGCCGAAAACGAGTGGCGGAGCGCCGACCGGCGCGAAAAGCACCGCGTCGCCGCGCAGAACCCGGCGAAGGCCGACGAGGTCAGGGCGCTCCGCGCCCAGCACGCCGACGCCAAAGCGCTCGTGTTCGTCGACTACCTCGATCAGGGCGAGCGGCTCTCGGAGGTGCTCGGCGTCCCGTTCGTCTCCGGCGAGACGCCCCACCACGTCCGCCAGCGGCTGTTCGAGGAGTTCCGGCAGGGCGACCGGCGGACGCTCATCGTCTCGCGCATCGCCGACGAAGGCATCGACCTGCCGAACGCCGAACTCGCCGTCGTCGCGTCCGGGCTCGGCGGGAGCCGCCGGCAGGGCGCCCAGCGCGCCGGCCGGACGATGCGGCCCGCCGGCTCGGCGATGGTGTACGTTCTCGCGACCCGCGGCACCAGCGAGGAAGACTTCGCGCAGCGACAGATGAACCACCTCGCCGAGAAGGGCGTCCGCGTCCGCGAACGAACCGTCGACTGACGCGCGCTTCCATCGGCCACTTCCACGTCCGACGCGCGCTTCCATCGGCCACTTCCACGTCCGACGCGCGCTTCCATCGGCCCGTCGACTGCTACGCCACCGGACGCGGCCCGAACCGACCGCATCCGAACGGCGTCACTCCTCGAACGTCGGCTCGTCCCACCGCTCGTCCGGGTCGACGGCGGAGAGCGCGTGCTCGATTTCGGCCTCGGAGAACTCCGCGTCGTGCAGCAGCATGTTGAGCCGCTGCCACCGCCGGCTCTGTTCGTCCTCGCCCTCCGGTCCGACGCGGGCGCCGTGCGTCTTGAAGAACCGGGCGTCGCGTCCGAGCCTGCTGCCTTCGCCGGTGTGTTTGTCGAACGCGACGTCGTACTCGCCGCCCGGCTCGAAGTCGCCGACCGGAAAGTCCTGTGCGGGCTCGCGTCCCTCCTCGCGGGCTTCGGCGCGCTCCGCCGCGGCGTTTCGGAAGAACTCGTCGGCGTTCGGCGACTCCCGCGACGACCGGGCTCGCGCGCACGCCAGCGCCGCGTGCACCGCGCAGATTCGGCCGCGCCACTCGCTCGGCTCCCAGCGCTCCGTCGCCAGTTCTTCGTACCGCTCCACCAGCAGCGCCACGTCGTCGCCGGCGCGCAAGTCCTCCACGACGTAGAGGTTCAGCCGGTCCCAGAGGTTCCAGCCGAACCCGGAGCGCGCCAGTTCCCACGCCGCCCACGCCGCGACCTGCTCGTCGCTCCGACGCACCGCCTTCTGCAGCAGACTCGACACCGCGAACCGGTTGTAGCCGCCGTCCGTCTCGTCGCTGTCTTTCGGCTCCCCGAAGTCGTTCGTCCCGTCGGCGTCCGGCTCACGGTCCGAGAGCTCGCCGTCCGCCCCGAACGTGACCTGCCGGCTCTCGTCGTCCGTCATGGCAGACCGTTCACGGCCGCGCCGATAAACCCCGCGACGGCAGCGTGGTTCGCCGTACCGAACCGGTGGTGAATGAGAATCCTTAAGTCCAGCAGCGGCGCAGTTGGAGACAGACCGGCCTTAGCTCAGCCTGGTAGAGCAGCCGACTGTAGATCGGCTTGTCCCCCGTTCAATTCGGGGAGGCCGGACTCCCCTTCTCCCCGAAGACGTCGTCGACCACGGCCCAGTATTGGCTTCTGTCTGAACTGATTCATGTCCCCCGTTTAGCGACGCTTCGAGGACCCCGGTCGGGTCGGCTGTCGGTCAGCAGTGATGCTCGCTCTCAAGCCGATTCAGGAGCGATTCGAGTTTGTCGAGGTCGACGCGCATGTCGAGCCCGTCGGGTTCGCACAGCAGGAACGCGTTCGTGAACCCGAGCGCGTCCGCGAGGACGGTGTAGCACGTGTTGATGTCCGACCCGTACAGCGTCACGACCGTGGCGTCCGTGGCGTAAATCATGTTCGTCAGCCCCGCGCCCATCGGCGCGACGATGTACTCCGCGTTCGCGAACAGCTGCACCTGCTCTTCGACCGACAGCTCCTCCAGAACGTACTTTTCGAACCCGCGTTCGGACAGGACCTCCATGAGCGCCGGTCGGTTCGTGACGCGGCGAGCATCCGCCTGTTCGCGCGAGATGAATATCCGGTTCCGCTGGTCCGTATCCGGCGACACCCGCCTCGTAATCTGCGTGGCGAGCCAGCGATACGCCTCGGGCGAGAAGACGAATCCTGTCTCGTCGGCCGTCAGCGACGTCTCCCTGCGGAGTGACGGGACGACGAGGCGGTCGACGTCGACCCGGCCGCCGCGCCACTGCCGCCACCGGTCCTCGTCGACGCCTGCAAGTTCCAGGGACTGACGCATCCACGTGGACATGTCCGGCGGAACGAGTACGTCGGGTTCGACGTCGAACTCCGCCTCGTATCGGCGGAGCCCTTCGAGTCGGAGGAGGTAGTCCGAGTACCAGTGATAGTATCCGTGCGTCCAGGGACCGACGAGTGACACGACGGTGTCGAGCCGCCGCTCGGCCGTCCGCCGCACCGGAAGTACCCCGTTCGTGGCCGCTCTGAGGACGCTGAGCGAGAACTGCTCGGGCGACCCGACCGAGTTCTCCAGCAGCGGGCCGTCGCCGGTCAGCGCCATCGCGTCCGGCCCGACCAGTTGGACGTCGCTGAACTCCGCCACGAACGGGCGGCTGATCCGGATTCGGCCGAGCTTTTGAGCCATCTTTTCGGGAGGGTCGTCCGGAGAAATCGGGTCGTCGAACGTGAACGCCTCCGCGTCCCCGAACCGCCACACCCGTTGCGCTACCTCCTCGTGGTCGTCCCGTGTGACCGCCAAAGCACCGATGGCTGCGGTGGCCGGCCCGCTCCCGACGACCCTGTCGACGGAGCGTGCGGCGTAATATCGGAGCAGTTCGCTCATTGTCGCTCAGTTGGACGAGCCCCGATTATAGCTTTTCACCCGCAGCCGTGGACGCGCTCTACGCGTCTCGCCCGGGGGAGGGCGCCGGATAATTCGGAGTTCGCGCAGGGTGACGCGAGGTGGGTCGAGAGACGAGTGGGCGGGGCAGCGGAGCGGTGGAGGGTAGAGTGGCGGGGCGGCGAAGCCGCGGACGAGCGGTCGGCGCCCGTCACTCCGCCGGTATCCAGGACTCGTGGAGATGCACCCACTCGACGCCGTTCGGTGCGGCTTCGGCGGGCCGGAACAGCGCGGTGGAGCGCCGGCCGGTCCGGTCGCCGTCGTCGCGCTGCCACTCCTCGTAGGTGAGGAGGCAGTGGTCGTCGCCGTCGTCGCGGACGGTGAGCCGCTCGATGCTGATTTCGAACGGGGGAACGGACCCAGACTTCGACGCGTGCGCGCTGCGGAGCGTGGAGAGCACGGAGTCCTTGTCGCGGCGCTCGCTGCGCGGCGTAATCAACCGAAAGTCGTCGGCGAGCGCGGCTTCCGGGTGGTCGAACGCGGTCTCGGGGAGGCGGCCCGCGAACCAGTCTTCGATGAAGTCGTGGAGCGCTTCGACCTCCGACTCGGCGTCGTCCGCCACTGACATGTCGGCGCTACGGACGACTCCGTCATCAACGTACGCAATCCGGTGTCCGACCGTGCGCATCGCCGCTGCGACCAATTTTATACCGGCGGCGACGCGACCTATACATATGGTACACGTAGCAGTTGTCGGTGGCGGCCCCGCTGGGCTGTCGGCAGCACTGTTCGCGGCGAAGAACGGCCTCGACGTGACGGTGTTCGACACCGACGAGACGTGGATGCACAAGGCGCACCTGTTCAACTACCTCGGCGTGGACTCCATCGACGGGAGCAGCTACATCGACGTCGCGCGGAAGCAGGCCGAACGGTTCGGTGCCGACCTGAAGCAGGGGACCGAGGTCACCGACGTGTCGACGGCCGACGGCGGATTCTCGGTCGCCGCCGGCGACGAAGAACTCGACGCTGACTACGTCGTGCTCGCGACCGGCGCGAACCGTGACCTCGCCGAGGACCTCGGCTGTGAGACCACCGACGACGGCGTCGTGGACGTCGACGTGACGATGGAGACCAGCGTCGACGACGCTTACGCCACCGGCGCGATGGTCCGGGCCGAGGAGTGGCAGGCGGTCATCTCCGCCGGCGACGGGGCTGCCGCCGCGCTCAACGTCCTGACGAAGGAGAAGGGCGAGCACTACCACGACTTCGACGTGCCGGCCGACGCGGACGCGGTCGCCGAGTCACTGACGAACGAACTCGACGACTAAGCCGGTCGCCAGCCGTCGGTCGCACGGCATCGACCGTCGGCTCGTTCTCGCGAACGTTCAAATCAGATGGGGCGTCCAGTCGCCGGTGTGACCTGACGGTTCGACGGTCGGCGCTCCGCGGTTGTGCGGCACTGCCCCGACCGAGCAGCCCCTGCCGCCTGTCCGCTACCGCAAAGCCTACCGAGGAACCGGGATAGCAGCGCCTGTGTCCCGCCTCGTCGCCGCCGGTCGCCTCGAAGAGCGCGTCCCGCCGCACGTCGCGCTCGTCGTCGCGATACTGGCGGTTTCGACGAGCGCCGTCCTCGTCGAGTGGAGCCGCGCCCCGAGCCTGGTGAAGGCGCTGTACCGCGTCGTGTTCACGACCGCGTTCCTCCTCCCGGTCGCGCTGTATCGGCCGACGGACCGCGCGGCGTTCACCGAGATTCGGCCGCGCGACCTGGCCGTCGCCGTCGCGTCCGGGGTCGCACTCGCGATTCACTTCGCGTCGTGGTTCGAGAGCCTGCGGTGGACCAGCGTCGCCGCGAGCGTCACGCTCGTCCAAGCCCAGCCGCTGTTCGTCGCGGCCGGCGCGTGGGCGTGGCTCGACGAGCGCGTGACGCGCCGCACCGCGGCGGGCATCGCGGTCGCAGTCGTCGGGATGCTCGTCATGAGCGGCGGTGATCTACTCGCCGGCGCCGCGTTGACCGGGAAGCGGCCGCTGTACGGGAACGCGCTCGCGGTGCTCGGCGCCGTCACCGCGGCGGGCTACGTGCTCGCCGGCCGGTCGCTCCGACAGCGACTCCCGCTGCTGCCGTACGTCACCGTGGTCTACGTCACCTGCGCCGCGGCGCTGCTCGCGGCGACGCTGACCCGTGGGTATCCGCTGTTCGCGTATCCGCCCCGGGAGTGGCTGCTGTTTCTCGCCATGGCCGCGGGTCCCGGGCTGTTCGGCCACACCGTCCTGAACTGGGTGCTCGCGCACGTCGAATCGAGCGTCGTTTCCGTCTCTCTCCTTGGGGAGCCGGTCGGTAGCACGCTGCTCGCGGCGCTGCTGCTCGCGGAGTATCCGACGCCGGTGACGCTGCTCGGCGGCGCGGTCGTCCTCTTGGGCGTCTGGCTGACGGCGTCGGCTCGACGAAGTGCGGATGCGTCCGCGGAGTGACCGGGTTCACCGGGCGGATGTGCGCTATTCGAGCAGCTGCTTCGTCCGTCTGTGCCGGTCCCGGAACATCGGTTCGAATCCGACGACAGCGAGCGGGCTCACCGCGTCGCCGACCGGGCCTCCGGGAAGCGCGTACGTCACTTCGTCGACGATGATGGTCTCGCCGTCGACGCCGAAGAACCGGTGGGCGTGTCGCCAGTACGGGAACGGGCCGCCGTTCATCTCGTCGACGAAGTAGGCAGCGTCGTCGTCCCGCTCACGTTCGACGATTTCGGTTTCCCAGTGCTGCCGGGGACCGACGCCGAACGGTCGGATGCTGAGTTCGACCCGCGTTCCGGCGTCCAGCACCGACTCGGACCCGTCGGAATCGTTCACCTTGGGCGACTCGTCGTCGGCCGATTCGTCGGCGTTCGGCCGCTCGACGCCGTGCACCCGGAGGTTCATGAACGACGGAGTCAGCGCTTCGAGACCCTCTATCCGGGAGTGAAACGCCCACACCTCGTCCAGCGGCGCGGCCACGCGCGTGGCGCGACGGTACGTGTTCACGGGAAGGTGTTCGCGGGCCGGATAGAAACAGTCACCGGCGGTGGACGCGCCGGGTGCAGCCGTCGTGCCGGGTCAGTCTCGCCGGCGGCCGGCGTCGGTCGCCGCGTCGCGCGCGCCGAAGGCGAAGACGCCGAGGAGCGCCCCCGCGAGGCCGATGCCGCCGGCGAGCGTAAGCAGGTCTCGGAGGTCGGAGCCGGAGCCGCTCGCCGACCCTCCGCTTCCGCCGACCACGACGGCGCCTTTCATCCCCATCGCCTTGTGCGGGACGCAGGCGTACTTGTGGACGCCCCGTGACTCGAACGTATGCTCGAACGTGAACCCCGACTCGCCCGTGAGTTTGCTCTCGAAGCTCCCGTCGGCCGCGGCGACGTTGTGGCTGCTGCCCTTCCCGGTCCACTCCCAGACGACCGTTGTTCCGGGGTCGACGCGGACGGCCGCCGGACTGAACGCGAAGTTCCCGCCGTTTCCGGCGGCACCGACCGAAATCGTCACGCGCCGCTGGCCGGTCTTGTCGACGGTGCCGTCGAAGTTGCTGACGTTGCTGAACCAGTCCCCGTACTCTGCGGCGACCTGCTGTTCGGTCGTCTGCCCGGTCGCCTCTGCGGTCGAGTCGGCCGTCGTGGTGGCCGCGCTGCCGCCGGAGTCCGGGTTGCCGACGACGACGGCGCCCTTCATCCCCATCGCCTTGTGCGGGACGCAGGCGTACTTGATGATGCCCTCCGACTCGACGGTGTACGAGAACGTCGCGCCGGCTTCGCTGAGCAGGTCGCTCTCGAACGCCCCGGCTTCGTCGACGACGTTGTGCGGGCTTCCCTTCCCGGTCCACTTCCAGACGATTTTCGTCCCTGGGTCGACGCGGACGGCCGCCGGAGCGAACGCGAAGTTCCCGCCGTTTCCGGCGGCGCCGACGGTGATGGTCACGGTTTTCTGGCCGGTCTTGTCGACGGTGCCGTCGAAGTTGCTGACGTTGTCGAACCAGCCGCCGTAGTCGGGGCCGCTTTGGCTCTGTGCCGCTGCGGTGCCGGCTGCGCCGGTGAGGACGCCGGCGGTCGCGGCGCCGGCTGCGCCGCGGAGGACTGTGCGCCGCGTGACGGGTCGGGTCTGTGAGGTCGTCATTGTCTCGAAATTAGTGTTGTCGTCGGTGGCAGCTGTCCGGTGATTCGACTACTGCTGGTAGCCGGCGTACTCCATCAGTTTGCTGAAGATGTCGGTCTTCATCGCCTCCTTGTAGACGACGCCGGAGAGCATCCCGCCCGGGTAGGAGTTCCCGTTCATGACGTGGTTCACCTTGTGGCAGTGCATGAGGTAGATGCCGGGGTCGGCGTCGGCGGTGAACTCGATGGTGTGCCGCTCCGCCGGGGCGACGTTGGAGACGTCCATCTCGTGCTGGGCGGCCTCCGGAATCTGACCGCCGTCCTTCTCGACCCGGCGGAACCGGTGGTTGTGGATGTGCAGCGGGTGGCTCATGTAGCCGCCGTTGACCCAGTGCACTCGGACGGTGTCGCCCTGTTCGACCAGAATCGGCGACCCCTTCTCGGGGTGGAGCGTCCGCGGCGCCACCTTGCCGTTGACGGTGAACACGTCGGGGTTGCGGTTCCGCGGACTGTAGGAGACGCTCTCGCCGGCCATCATCCGGTTGAGCCGCGAGTCCCACTCCTTGACCGTCATGAAGTACTCCTTGTCGGCCTCCTCGTACCCCTTCGGGTCGACGCGGAAGATGCCGTACATCCCCATGTCGATGTGGCGGTGGGTCTGGAAGTGGCAGTGGTAGAAGTGGGTGCCGGGGACGTTCGCGGGCACCGTGTACGTGTGTTTCTCACCGGGGGCGACGCTGATGCCGGTGGTGGTCGGGACGCCGTCGTCCTTCCACGCCTTCTGGACGCCGTGGAAGTGGACCGTGTGCGGCCGCTTCCCGTCCGTGTTGTCGAGCGTGACCTCGATGTCGTTCCCCTCCGTCGTTCGGAGAATCGGCCCGGGGACGCTCGGGTCGCGGTCGTCCGCCTGGAACGCCCACACCCGGGGCAGCTTCACGGGGCCGCCCATCGAGTCGAGCGGATGCGCCTCGTGGACCGCGGGCTGGGTTTTCAGCGTCACCTTGTTCCCCTGTTCGTCGACGTTGACGACCTCTGGCGGCGCGGTCGTCGGCAGGTCCGCCGACGTCTGGGCGGCGGTCGGCGAGTCGCTCGTCTTTGTGCTCGCGCGGCTCGTGGGCGCCTGACAGCCGGCGAGCGCCGCCGCGCCGGCGCCGCCAGTTGCCGCAACGAATTCGCGTCGAGATAGACCTGTTCCGGGTGCGCCGATGCGCTCTCTCATGGGACAGGTGGGTCTACACTACCGACTGAAATAGCGGGTCGGGCCAGTTCCTGCGGCGTGAGAAGGCAACCGAACATGTTCGCCTGCTGCCCCGGGAAGGGGGCGGCGAGGTTATCGCCGGAGGGCCGTCGATCCGACGACGCCGACGGCGGCGCCGAGGGTGAACGCGGGGTAGGTCGCGAGGACCATCGCGACGGGGAACGCGGCGGTGACGGCGACGGCGACCGTCAGGTTCGTCGAGGGGCGAGCGGTGTCTGCGTCGGTGCTGCTGAACGCGGGGGTGTATCGGAGCATCGTCTCTGGGGAGATGGGGTCGGTCGACGGCGGTACAACAGGGGTGGCGCGCCGTCACTCAGCGGGCGAGTGGTGCGACGCGCGCACTGCTGGTCCGGTCCGGCCGCCCGTCCGGGATGGAGCGGGCGAGCCGGCGCCAGCCAGCGAACAACGGAATCGTGGTGTGCACGTCGTCGTCACCTCCGCTTCAGTCGTCAGCGCCCCGTCACTTCAACGTGAGTATACCACGGTAACGAGGAACACGGGCGTCGCTCGTGCGGCGCGGTGCGGTGCGAGCGGACGGGACGCCACTGGCCGAACCCGGGTTCGACGGCGGACCACACCCTTTTAGGAGCGATGACACCGACCCCCCGGGTATGAGCGAGGACTCCGACGAGTTCCGGACGGAATCGGACAGTCTCGGCGAGATGCAGGTGCCGGCGGACGCCTACTGGGGCGCACAGACGCAGCGAGCGCTGGAGAACTTCCCCATCTCGGGCATCACGTTCCCGCGGCGGTTCGTCCGCGCACTCGGCGTCGTCAAGAAGGCGGCCGCGCGCGCCAACAACGACCTGGGCCACCTCGACGACGACGTCGCCGCGGCCATCACGGACGCCGCGGACGAAGTCATCGCCGGCGACCACGACGACCAGTTCCCGGTCGACGTCTTCCAGACCGGCTCCGGCACGTCGTCGAACATGAACGCGAACGAGGTCATCGCGAACCGCGCCGCCGAACTCATGGGCGAGGCGGTCGGCGACCGCGTCGTCCACCCGAACGACCACGTGAACTTCGGGCAGTCGAGCAACGACGTCATCCCGACCGCGATGCACGTCGCCGCGCTCGAAGCCGTCGAGAAGGACCTGCTGCCGGCGCTCGAAGAACTCCACGCCGCCCTGGAGGAGAAGGAGTCGGAGTTCGACGGCGTCGTCAAGACCGGCCGAACCCACCTGCAGGACGCGACGCCGGTCCGGCTCGGCCAGGAGTTCGGCGGCTACCGCGCGCAGGTCCAGAAGGGCATCAAGCGCGTCAACGACGTCCGGTACCACCTCCGCGAACTCGCGCTCGGCGGCACCGCCGTCGGCACCGGCCTGAACACGGACCCCGAGTTCCCGGAGCTCGCGGCGGAGTACATCTCCGAGGAGACGAACACGCAGTTCCGCGAGGCGGACAACCACTTCGAGGCGCAGGCCGCCCACGACGCCATGTCGGAGGCGCACGGCGCGCTCCGCACGGTCGCCGGCAGCCTCAACAAGATCGCGAACGACCTGCGGCTGCTCGCCTCCGGGCCGCGCAACGGGCTCGGCGAAATCGAGCAGCCCGAGAACCAGCCCGGCAGCAGCATCATGCCCGGGAAAATCAATCCGGTCGTCGCCGAGGCGGTGAATCAGGTCCACAAGCAGGTCGTCGGGAACGACGCCGCCGTCTCCGCCGGCGCCGCGGAGGGCCAGATCGACCTGAACCTCTACAAGCCGGTGTTGGCGCACAACTTCCTCGAGTCCGCGGCGCTGCTCGCGAACGCCAGCGGCGTCTTCGCCGACCGGTTCGTCGCGAAACTGGAGGCCAACGAGGAGCACTGCGAGACGCGCGTCGAGCAGTCGATGGCGCTCGCCACCGCGCTCAACCCCGCCATCGGCTACGACAAGGCCAGCGAGGTCGCGAAGACGGCGATGAAGTCCGGGAAGACCATCCGCGAGGTCGTCCTCGAGAAGGGCTACCTGACCGAGGAGGAGGCCGACGAGGTGCTCGACCCCGAGAAGATGACCCACCGCGGCATCCTCGGCGACGAGGAGTAACGCTCACCGCGGCCCGTTTTCCGGTCAGTCGTCGCTGTTCTCGTCACCGAACTGCTCGTCCGCGTCGACGGCGTCTCGCCACATCGTCTCCGGGTAGCGGTCGCCGCGGTCGGCGAGCAGAATCACGACGACGTCGTCCGCGTCGAGTTCGCCGCGCTCGGCGAGCCGGGCCGTGAGCGCGGCTGCTGCGCCCGACGACTCGCCGACGAGGAAGTCGCCGTCGACGCGGAGCCGGTCGCGAACCGTCGCCTCGTCGTGTCGGCCGGTGCGGTGGATTCGCGGGTCCTCGTCGGCGTAGCGGTCGCGGAGCCGCCGCCCCCAGTCGTGGGCGTCGTCGCCGCTGACCGTGTACTCGTCGTCGAGCAGCGCGCGCTCGAACGCCTCGGTCGGCTCGCCGTGCGCGCCGGGGCGGTGGCGGAGCCCCTCGATGCCGTGGACCGCCGCCGGTTCGAAGCCGACGGCGCGAGCCCCGTCCGGGAGCACGCGGGCGACGCCGGTGGCGGTCCCGCCGGTGCCGACGCCGAGCACCGCGGCGGTGACGTCGCCGTCGGTCTGCGCGACGATTTCCTGTCCCGTCCGCTCGTGGGCGGCCGGGTTCGCCGGGTTGACGTACTGGTTCGGGAAGTAGTAGCGTTCTCCGTGCCGGTCGCACAGTTCGCGGGTCCGCGATATCTTCGCGAAGTACGGCAGCGACGGGTCGACGAACCGGACGGTCGCGCCGGCGTCGCGGATCGCGGCGACCTTCCCGGCGCCGACGTCAGACCGGGCGACGATTTCGGCGTCGTAGCCGCGGGCGGCGGCGACGCGCGCCACCGCGGACCCGGTGTTTCCGCTCGACGGCTCGATGACCGTCGCGTCGCCGTCGAGGTCGCCGCGGCGCTCCGCCCGGTTCAGCATCGACACGGCGATTCGGGACTTGACGGTGCCGCCGAGCGGCGCGTCCGGGAAGTTCAGCCACTCCACCTTCCCGTACACCGTCGGCGCGACGCCGAGGTCCAGTTCGACGAGCGGCGTGTCACCGACCGCCGACACGTCGTACTGCGCCGGGCCGCTCATGGCTCCCGCATCGGCGTCGACCCGGAAATCGGTGTGGGCCGCCGACTCCCCCGCGGTCGCCGCGGCGCCCCGTCAGACACCGTCTTCGAGCCGTTCGTACCGCTCTTCGTACCGGGCCTTGCAGGTGGGGCAGCAGAACTGCCGGAGGTCGCCGCCGATTCGGGCGGTGACGCCCTCGCTGGTGACGGTGTTGCCGCACTCGGCGCAACTCAGTTCGAACCCAGTGGCGTCGACGCTCGGCGTCCAGTCGACGTCGGAGACGAGGTCGACCTCGTAGTCGCGGACGCCGTCATCGCCAACGACCGACTCCACCCACTCGTGGACCGCGTCGTGGTCGAGGCGGACGAACGCGACGACGTCGCCGTCGGCGGTCGTGAACAGGTGCTCCACCTCGTCGGCGTCCCGCAGCGCGTCGGCGGCGTCGTCGACGCGGTCGGGTCGCAGGTCGAATCGGAGCAGCATCGGGACGCCGCCGCGGAGCGTCGACCGGTCGACGTCGATGGTGAATCCGCGGATTACGCCGGCCTCCCGGAGCCGGGAGACGCGGTCGGAGACGGCGGGCGGCGACAGGTCGACCGCGTCGCCGATTTCGCTGTACGGCCGCCGGCTGTCCTCCGCGAGCAGCCGGAGAATCCGGGCGTCTGTCTCGTCGAGGTCGCGCATACCGACGGTTCGGCGGAGCCGCGGAAATGCGTTCCGTCGCGGGCGCCGCGACTCACACCCTTTTTGCCCCCGGCCGCCGCAGCACCGCTAATGACCGACCGCGACTACGACTCGCTGGGGCTGGTCGCCGGGCTGGAGATCCACCAGCAGCTCGACACGGCGACGAAGCTGTTCTGCGAGTCGCCGACGACGCTGCGGGAACCGGAGGAGGCCGACCGGACCATCACGCGCTACCTGCACCCGACGAAGTCCGAACTCGGCGAAATCGACGAGGCGGCGCTCGAAGAGTCACAGGTCGACCGCGAGTTCGAGTACCTCGCGTACGACACGACCTGCCTCGTCGAGGAGGACGACGAGCCGCCGCGGGAGGTCGACGGGGAGGCGCTCGACGTCGCGATGCAGATCGCGGACCTGCTCGACGCGACTGTCGTCGACCAGGCGCACGTGATGCGGAAAATCGTCATCGACGGGTCGAACACCTCCGGGTTCCAGCGGTCGATGCTGCTGGCGCGCGACGGCGAACTCGACACCGAGTACGGCCCCGTCGGCGTCGAGGACATGATGCTCGAAGAGGAGTCCGCCAAACGCGTCGAGGAGACCGACGACGGCGTCCGCTACTCGCTCGACCGGCTCGGGATTCCGCTGGTCGAAATCGGGACGAAGCCGGACATCTCGTCGCCGGCGCAGGCGCACGCCGCCGCCCAGCGCATCGGAATGCTGCTCCGGTCGACCGGCGCCGTCAAGCGCGGCCTCGGCACGATTCGGCAGGACGTGAACGTCTCCATCGCCGACGGCGCCCGCGTCGAAATCAAGGGCGTGCAGGCGCTCGACCAGATCCGCGACCTCGTCGAACTGGAGGTCGACCGGCAGGTCGAACTGGTCGACGTCGCCGAGGAGCTCCGCGACCGGGGCGCCGCCGTCGCCGACCCAGTCGACGTCACGGACGTCTTCGCCGACACCGACTCCGGCGTCATCGCCGGCGCGCTCGACGACGGCGGCGTCGTGAAAGCAGTGCGGCTCGACGGCTTCGACGGCCTCGTCGGCCGCGAGATTCAACCGGACCGCCGGCTCGGCACGGAGCTGTCGGACCACGCGAAGCGGCACGGCGCCGGCGGCGTGTTCCACACCGACGAACTGCCGGCGTACGGCGTCACCGCCGACGAGGTCGTGGCGCTCCGGGACGCCGTCGACGCCGACACCCGGGACGCGGTCGTGCTGGTCGCCGACGACCCCGAAACCGCCGAGCTCGCCATCGACGCCGCCGCCGAGCGCGCCGCCGCCGCCATCGACGGCGTCCCGGAGGAGACGCGCGCCGCGAACGACGACGGCACGACGCGGTACATGCGCCCGCTGCCCGGCGCGGCGCGGCTCTACCCGGAGACCGACGTCCCGCCGGTCGAACCGGACCCCTCCGAGGTCGAGACGCCGGAGCTGCTCACCGAGAAGGTCGACCGCTACCAGGAGGAGCACGGGCTCGACGCCGGCCTCGCCGAGCAGGTCGCGTACGGCCGCCGGATGCCGCTGTTCGAGGAGGCCGTCGCCGAGGGCGTCGACCCGACGTTCGCCGCGACGACGCTGGAGTCCACCGTGACGGAGCTCCGCCGCGACGACGTCCCGGTCGGCGAACTGACCGACGAGCACTTCCTCGACGTGTTCCGGCTCGTCGAGGAGGACACGCTCGCGAAGGAAGGCGTCAACGAGGTGCTGACGACGCTCGCCGAGCAGCCGGCGCTGACCGCCGAGGAGGCCATCGAGGAGGCCGGTCTCGGCGGCGTCACGGAGGAGGAGGTGCGCGAAGCCGTCGCCGAAGTCGTCGACCGGAACGCCGAACAGGTCGAATCCGAGGGGATGGCCGCCTTCTCCGCGCTGATGGGCGAGGCGATGGGCGCGCTCCGCGGGAAGGCCGACGGCGAAGTCGTCTCCGACGCGCTCCGCGACGAGATTCAGCGCCGGCTCTGAACCGCTCTCTCCACCGGCTTCGCCGAGCAACTCGGTCGGTGCGTCGCCGCCTCGGCGCTCTGTGAACCCGTACCGTTTTATTCGCGACCCGTCCAGGGTCGGTGTGCGCGTCCAAGAGGAACTGGCGAACCCGTTCGGGATGGACGAGGGCTGTGAGAACTGCCCGGAACTCGCGTCGTGCCGCGACGACGTCGTCCACGGCTACGGCGACGCCGGCGGCGACGTCGTCGTCGTCGGCGAGGCACCGACGGCGGCGGCGGAAGCGCGCGGCGTCCCGTTCACGGGCGACGGCGAGGGCCGGCGGCTCCAGCGGATTCTCGGCGACCTCGGGCTGTCGCGCTCGCCGCCGGACGCCGCGGAGCCGGACCTGCAGAACGTCTACCTGACGTACCTGACGCGGTGTCGCCACCCGGACCGGGCGGCGACGACGGAGGAGGAGCGCGCCTGCGAGCCGTACCTGAACGCGGAGCTCCGCATGATAAACCCCGAACTCATCGTGCCGGTCGGGCAGCGGGCGCTGGAGGCGCTCGCCGTCGAGTACACGACGCGGGCGCCGTCGGACTTCGACGCCGAGGCGGAGCACGCGACGACGGTGCGCGGCCGCGGCTTCGAACTGCTCCCGATGAAGGCGCTCGGCGACCTCACCGACGCGGACGCCGACGCGTTCGTCGAACACGTCACGGAGAACGTCTTCTCGCGCGACTACCGGCAGACGAAGGGGCGTCGGAGCCGCTGAGCCGCGGGACCGCCGAGCCGCCGAGGTACCGAGCCGCGAACCGCTGCACTGTCGGCGCCCGACCACCGAGGAGTCGTGGCCCGTTCGCTCGCCGCGATTTGAGAAACCCTTAGGCGGCCGCCGACGTTGCCTCCGGTATGACTGTTGTCGCCGTGCTCGCGGACCCGCCGCGGCCCGGACTCGTGCTCGACGGCCTCGTCGACTCGTCGCCGCTGTCCGCAGAACAGGCCGCGTCGCTGTACGGCGCGATGCTGAAGGACACGTTCCGCGCCGTCGAGCGCAGCGGCGGCGACCTGCTCGTCAACTTCCGGCCGGACGACCTGCTCCCCGACGAGCACGTCGCGGAGACGGCGAGCGAGGCGGCGCTCCGGACGCTCGCCGGCGACGCCCTCGACGACATCACGGACGCCCGGTTCGAACCGCAGGTCGGCTCCACGGAGTCGGCGCGCGCCGGCAACACCGCGACCCACCTGCTGCGGGAGGAGGACGTCAGGTCCGTCGCGGTCGTCCGCGGCACCGCGCCGCTTCTCACCCGGTCGCTCGTCGACTCGGCGGCGATGAAGCTCCGGACGAACGAGACCGTCCTCGGCCCGGCGACGCGCGGCCGCGTCTACTTCGCCGGGTTCACCGAGCCGGTCGACTTCGAGGACGCCCTGGGCGAGGACGAACTGGAGACGCTGACGGCGCGCAGCGCCGACGCCGGCAACGACGTCGAGTACCTCCCGCTGCAGGTCGGCGTCGCCGACGCGGCCGACCTCCGCGACCTCCTCCCGGTGCTGTGGAGCCGCCTCGACGCCGAGCGCGCCGTCCCCGAACACACCGCGACGGTCGTCCACGACCTCGGACTCCGGGTGCGGGACGGCGAAGTCGTCATCGACACTCCTTAGGTGGGGAGCCTCGAAGGCAGCGACGCGGTGGGATGGCAGAGTGGCCCATTGCGCCTGCCTTGAAAGCAGGTGGCGCAAGCCTCCTGGGTTCGAATCCCAGTCCCACCGACCCGCGTTTTCGACGCCGCCCACCGAGGCGGAGTCCGCCGCGAACCGACCGGCAGGCACGGAACGAATCGGTCAGTGGCGGGTCCGTGCGTGGCGCGCGTCGCTCGCGCTGCGTCGCGAGCGGTGCGCGCGAGGGATGAGCCCGGAGCGAGCACCGCGAGCGACGGGCGAATCGGCTGGGGAGGCCGCGCGAGCACCGCGAGCGCGAGCGGCCGCGGCGCGGACCGGACGGACACGCGCCGAGTCACGGCGGTCCGCGGAGCGCTCCCGCAGAGCACTCCCGCAGCGCAATCCCGCAACGCCCAAACGGCCGCCCCGTGTACGTCCAGAGAAGAATGGAGCCGAAACGCGAGATGACGTCGGTCGACCTCACCGCGCTCGTCGGCGAGCTGCAGCGCTACGAGGGCGCGAAGGTCGACAAGGTCTACCTCTACGGCGACGATTTGGTGCGGTTCAAGCTCCGTGACTTCGACCGCGGCCGCGTGGAGCTGCTGGTGGAGACTGGCGAAGTGAAGCGGTGTCACGTCGCGGCGGCGGAGCACGTCCCGGACGCGCCGGGCCGCCCACCGGAGTTCGCGAAGACGCTGCGCGCACAGATCGGCGGCGGCGACTTCGTCGACGTCTCCCAGTACGAGTTCGACCGCATCCTCACTTTCGAGTTCGAGCGGCCCGACCAGGATACGACGGTGGTCGCGGAGCTGTTCGGGGAGGGGAACGTCGCGGTGCTCGACGAGAACAACGAGGTGCAGCGCAGCCTCGAAACCGTCCGGCTGAAATCCCGGACGGTCGCGCCGGGTAGCCAGTACGAGTACCCCGGGAGCCGGCTGAACCCGCTCGACGTCCGCTTCGAGGCGTTCGAAGCGAAGATGCGCGAATCAGACACCGACGTCGTGCGGACGCTCGCGACCCAGCTCAACCTCGGCGGGCTCTACGGCGAGGAGTTCTGTACGCGCGCCGGCGTCGACAAGACGACCGACATCGACGACGTCACCGACGAGGAACTGCGCGCCATCCACGACGCGATGGAGCGGCTCGCAGAGCGGCTCCGCTCGGGCGACCTCGACCCGCGCGTCTACCTGGAGGACGGCGACGTCGTCGACGTGACGCCGCTGCCGCTGGAGGAGCGCGACGGCCTGGAGTCCGAGGCGTACGACGACTTCAACGCCGCGCTCGACGCCTACTTCCACCGGCTCGACCTCACCGAAGACGAGGACGTCGACGAGTCCCCGGAGTTCGAAGCCGAGATCGCGAAGCAGAACCGCATCATCGAACAGCAGGAGAACGCCATCGAGGACTTCCGCGAGCAGGCCGAACGCGAGCGCGAGAAAGCCGAGTTGGTGTACGCTCACTACGACCTCGTCGACGACGTGCTCTCGACGGTCCAGCGGGCGCGCGAGGACGGCCGGCCGTGGGACGACATCGCGGAGACGTTCGAAACGGGCGCCGAACGCGGCATCCCGGAGGCCGAGGCCGTCGAAGACGTCGACGGCGCGAACGGCACCGTGACGCTCCGGCTCGACGACACGGCCGTGACGCTCGACGCCGCGAACGGCCCCGAGAAGAACGCCGACAGGCTGTATCAGGAGGCGAAGCGCATCGAAGAGAAGATGGAGGGCGCGAAGCAGGCTATCGAGAACACCCGCGAGGAGCTCGAAGCCGTCAAGCAGCGCCGCGAAGCGTGGGAGGCCGAGGAGGAAGAATCCGAGGCGGAGGCGCAGGCGGAGGAGGGCGAAGCGGAGGAAGAAGCCGTCGACTGGCTGTCGCGGTCGTCGGTCCCGGTCCGGAAGCAGGACCACTGGTACGACCGGTTCCGGTGGTTCAGGACCTCCGACGGCTTCCTCGTGCTCGGCGGCCGGAACGCCGACCAGAACGAGGAGCTCGTGAAGAACTACATGGACGCCGACGACCTGTTCTTGCACACGCAGGCGCACGGCGGCCCCGTCACGCTCGTCAAGGCGACCGCGCCCTCGGAGCCGGCGCAGGACGTCACCATCCCGGAGCGGAGCCGCGAGGAGGCCGCGCAGTTCGCCGTGTCGTACTCGTCGGTGTGGAAGGACGGCCGCGGCGCCGGCGACGCCTACCTCGTGACGCCCGACCAGGTGTCGAAGACCCCCGAGTCCGGCGAGTACATCGAGAAGGGCGGATTCGTCATCCGCGGCGACCGCGACTACTACCGCGACGTCCCGGCGCGGGTCGCCGTCGGCATCCAGGTGGAGCCGGAGACGCGCGTCATCGGCGGCCCGCCGTCCGCCATCGAACCGGAGGCGGAGACCACCATCGAACTGCAGCCCGGGCAGTTCGCGCAGAACGACGCGGCGATGAAGTGCTACCGGGCGTTCAAGTCCCGGTTCGCCGACGACTCGTTCGTCCGGAAAGTCGCGTCGGCCGACCTGATTCAGGAGTTCCTGCCGCCGGGCGGCAGCGACCTCCTCGGAGTGTAGCCGTGCTGTCCGAGGCGCTCCGCTACCCGTTCGGCGGCGACCGCGGCGACGCCGCCGAAACGCTCGCCGTCGGGTTCGGGCTCCACCTGGTCTCCGTGTGGGTGCCGGTGCTGCCGCTCGTCCCTGTGCTCGGCTACCTGCTCCGGGTGCTCCGGCCCGACGCGGTCGACGCGCCGCCGCGGTTCACCGACGTCCCGTCGCTGCTCCGCGACGGCGTCGTCGCCGCCGTCGTCGCCGCCGCGTACCTCGCGGTTCCGGTCGTCGGCCTCGCCATCACCGCCCGCGGACTGTTCCTCGGCGGCCCGGGCGCCGGCGTCGGCCGGCTCGGCGTCATCGTCGGCGGCGCCGCCACCATCCTGTTCGTCTGCTGTTTCACCTACCCGCTCCCCGCGGCGCTCGCCGCGGCGGCCCGCAGCGGCCTCCGCACCGCCTTCGACGTCCGGGCGCTGCTCGGCGTCGTAACGAACGCCCGGTACTTCTACGGCTGGAGCATCGGCGTCGGCGCGCTCGGCGTCGCGGCTGCGTTCGCGACGTCGCCGGCGCGCCCGGTCGCGCTCGTCGGCTACTTCCTGCTGTTTTACGCCGAGGTCGTCGCCGCGGCCGCGGTCCGCGACGCCGTCGGGGGAAAGCGTTTTCTCGGCTCCTGTTGACGGAGACGTATGTTCGAAGACGCTGTCAAGTTCCCCCTCGAAAGCGAGGACCGGGTGTCGACGCTCATCATCGGCGGCGTGCTCACTCTGCTGAGCGTACTCATCATCCCGGCGTTCATCGTGCAGGGCTACCTCATCCGGGTGCTTCGGGCGGCCGCGACCGGCGAGGAGGCGGCGCCGTCGTTCACCGACTGGGGCGACCTGTTCGTCGACGGCCTGAAGCTGCTCGTCATCAACCTCGTCTACGGAATCGCCATCATGGTGCCGTTCGTCCTGGTCGGCGTCGTCGGAATCGGCGGCGCCGCATTCACGGAGGGATTCGGCGGCGTCGCCGCACTCAGCGCCGTGACAGTGCTGCTGTTCGCGCTCGTCGCACTCGTCGCGCTCGTCATCTCGTACGTCATCCCCGCGGCGCTCACCAACTTCGCGCTCGACGGCTCGCTGAGCGCCGCCTTCGACGTCGACACAATCAAGCAGGTCGCGCTCACCGGCGACTACTTCGTCGGCGTGCTGCTCGGCGTCGTCCTCGGCGGCGTCATCGGAACCATCGCGTCGCCGCTCGTGTTCCTCCTCGTCGGCATCCCGCTGCTGTTCTACGGGCAGGTGGTCACGTACTACTGCTTCGGCCGCGGCTTCGCCGACGCCCGCGGCGGGGCCGGCGCCGGTGCCGCAGGCGGCCCGGTGGCGGACGCGCAGCGCGACGCGTACTGAACGGTCGGGCATTCTTCCGGGGTTCCACGTCGCAGGCGCCGTGTTCGGCGGGCGTCTGAGAAGGCCTTTGTAGCCGCCCGCCGGAGGGTTCCGCATGCGCATCGAAGGCCGCGGACGCGGCGAGGAGGGCCGCACGCGCCTCACGGTCGTCCCGGAGACGACCGACGACCTCTGGCACCTCTCGCACGTCCTCGAACCCGGCGACCTCGTCGAGGCGGACACCACGCGCCGGATCCAGCGCGACGACGAGGCGCTCCGGGACACCGGCGGCGAACGCGAACACATCCACGTCACCATCGAGGTCGAGGACGTCGAGTTCGCCCGGTTCGCGAACCGGCTCCGCGTCGGCGGCGTCATCGTCGACGCCTCCCGCGAGGACCAGCTCGGCCACCACCACACCATCAACGTCGAAGAGCGGAAGGAGCTCACCATCGAAAAGGAGTTCAAGCCCGACCAGCTCGAACGCGTCCAGGAGGCCGAGGAGGCCACGGGCGCCCCGGACGTTGCCATCGCCACCGTCGAGGAGGGCGCAGCCTACATCCACACCGTCCAGCAGTACGGCACCGAGGAGTACGCCAGCTTCACGAAGCCGACCGGGAAGGGCGACTACGCCCGGCCACGCGAGGAGCTGTTCGAGGAGCTCGGCGAGGCGCTGTCCCACCTCGACCCCGACGCCATCATCCTCGCCGGCCCGGGGTTCACGAAGAACGACGCCCGCGACTACGTCGCCGAGGAGTTCCGCGACCTCGACGACCGAATCACGGTCGTCGACACCTCCGCCGCCGGCGACCGCGGCGTCCACGAGGTCCTGAAGCGCGGCGCCGTCGCCGACGTCCAAGAGGAGACGCGCATCGCCCGCGAGGCCGAACTCATCGACGAACTCACCGAACGCATCGCGGAGGGCGCGAAGGCGACGTACGGCGTCGAGGAGACGATGGAGGCCGCCGAGTTCGGCGCCGTCGAGACGCTGCTCATCCTCGACGAGCGCCTCCGCGCCGAACGGCAGGGGGAGGGCGACTGGGACGTCGACGCCAACGACCTCATCGAGGAGGTCGAACAGAAAGGCGGCGACGTCGTCGTGTTCTCCGCGGACTTCGCGCCCGGCCAGCAGCTGTCGAACCTCGGCGGCGTCGCCGCGCTCCTCCGCTACCGGCTCCAGTAGCCGTAGGGCCACGGCCGGCAGCCGACACCAGGATTCCTCACGTTCCGGGCGTCTCGGCCCGTCGATGCTTCGCGTCCAGCGATGTCTCGGCGTCGTCCGCGCGGCCGTCGCCGTTCGCCGCGTCCCAAACCTACAAGCGGCCCGTCTATAAGGAACGACCATGTTCTACCAGCGGCTGGAGCGTCGGCACCTGATGTGGGCGGTGCTGGCGTTCGGGTTCCTGTTCGTCAACTTCTTCCGGAACTCGACGGCGGTGCTGACCGGCGACCTCGCCGCGACGTTCGACGCGACGGCGGCCGAACTCGGGCTGTTGCACTCGTCGTTCTACTACATCTACGCCGCCGCACAGCTCCCCGCGGGGCTCGTCGCGGACCGCTACGGGCCGCGGCGCGTCGTCGGTGCGGGACTGGTCGGCATGGCGGTCGGCGTCGGCGTGTTCGCCGCGAGCGACTCGCTGGCGGTCGGCTTCCTCGGCCGCTTCCTCGCGGGGCTCGGCGGCAGCGTCATCTACGTCGCCGTCCTCCGGTTCTGCGCGAACTGGTTCGCGCCCGAAGAGTTCGCGACGATGACCGGCTTCACCATCGCCGCGGCGGGGCTCGGCGGCGTCCTGGCGACGACGCCGCTCGCGGTCGCCGCCGGGATGGCCGGGTGGCGGTCGGTGCTGTTCGCCGCCGCCGCGACGATGCTGCTCGTCGCGGTCGCCGTGTTCGTCGGCGTCGAGGACCGGCCGGAGGCCGCGGACGCCGTCGCCGGCGGGCAGGTCGCGGGCGACGACCGAACCGCGGCGGGGCTCAGTGAGGTGCTCGCGGGCGCCCGGCGCGTGCTCTCCGACCTCGACACGTGGCTGATGGGCGTCATGCTGTTCCTCGTCATCGGGCTGAACTTCACGGTCGTCGGGCTGTGGGGCGTCCCGTACATCGTCCACGTGTACGACGCCTCGGTGGCGACGGCGGCGACGGCGGTGCTCGCCGCCAACGTCGGCTTCGCGCTCGGCTCGCCGGCGTTCGGCGCGCTCTCTGACCGAATCGGCAGCCGGACCGGCGTGATACTGGCCTCCTGCGTGGTCTTCCTCGCCGCCTACGGCGTCGTGTTCGTCACCGGGACCCCGCCGCTGGTCGTCGTCGCCGCGGTGCTGTTCGTCGCCATGTTCGTCTCCGGCGGCGCCATGGTCGCCTACACGGTCGCGAAAGAGCGGCACGCCGACGACAGCGGCGCCGCGACCGGAACCGTGAACGGACTGGCGTACGCCGGCGCCGCCGTGTTCCCCGGCGTCCTCGGCGCCGCGCTCGACGCCTACTGGACCGGGAAGGTCGTCGACGGCGCCCGCATCTACTCCGTCACCGGCTACCGCGTCGCCTTCGGCATCGTCACCGCCGGCGGCGTCCTGGCGGTCGCCTGCGCGCTCGCGCTCCACGTCCGGGAGCGACGCCGCTCCTGACCTGCCTCTGCGGGCGCGGCACGGGTTCGATGCCGCCGCGCCCTCCGCCGGCTACGTGGCCGAGTCGCCGAGCCCCGACAGCCCAACCGCGGCGCGCACGGCCGACGCGACAGCGAGGACGACGCCGAGCGCGACGGCGACGCCGAGCGTGGCCGCGAGGATTTCACCGCCGACCTCCGGGTCGGCGCCGTCGGCGAGCACGGCCGCCGCGGAGCCCAGAACGACGCCGACGCCGACGACGAACACCTCCGCGCCGGCCAGCACCAGTTCGACCGCTGACGGGCGACTCCCGGTGTCGTAGTACGTCACGAGGCCGTGGACCGCGCGGAGGAGGACGAGTCCGGCGAGCACCGCTTCGCCGCCGAGCAGCGCGAACAGCGCGGCGCCGACCGCCGAACCGGGCGCCGTCGCGCCGGGGTCGAACACGCCGACGTAGCCGACCGCGGCGGCAACGAGGACGGCGGCCGCGACGGCGCCGGACGCTGCCAACAGCGGCTTTTCGCGGGCGGCGGCGCCGACCCGCGTCGAGAGCGTCGAAGGCACAGTGGCGTCTCGGCGGCCGCAGTGAAGTGTGTTCTTGCCGCCCGGCGCCACGCCGCGGTCGACTCGGCCTGTCGGTTCGGCCCGTCGACTACTGGCCGGTGAGCGCCTGGCTCGCCGGCGAAACGTCGATCGTGGAGCCCAGCCCTTCGTCGACGGCTTTCTCGTACAGCAGGTACGCTGCGGCCGCGGTTTCGACGCCGGTGCCGCCGGAGTCGAACACCGTGATTTCGTCGTCGCTCGTGCGGCCCGGTTGGACGCCGGCGACGACCTCGCCGAGTTCCGCGTGCACGTGGTCCTCGTCGACGACGCCGGCGTCCAGCGCGGACAGGAACGACCCGGCGTCGTGGGTCGCGCGGGCGCGGAGGTCCGGGACGTACGTGGCGCGCTCGATGGTGGTGTGGTCGAGTTCGCGCTTGTCGGGGTCGTACTGCCCCATCGCGGTGACGTGCGTCCCCGGGTCGAGCAGGTCGCCGTCGAACACCGGTTCGTCGGCGTTCGTCGCCGTGACCACGATGTCGGCGTCCTCGACGGCGGCGGCCGGCGACGCGACCGCAGCGACCGCGGCGTCCAGTTCCGTGTTGAGTTCGCCGGCGAACTCCTCGCGGTGCTCTTTCGTCGGCGAGTACACCCAGACCGTTTCGAGGTTGCGGACCTCGGCGGTCGCCTTCAGTTGGCCGCGCGCCTGCGCGCCGCTGCCGAACAGCGCGAGCGACGTCGCGTCCTCGCGGGCCAGCGCGTCGACGCCGACCGCCCCGGCGGCGCCGGTCTTGTACGGATTCATCGAGGCGCCGTCGAGCAGCGCCAGCGGCTCGCCGGAGTCGGCGTCGAACAGCGGCGACATGAACCAGGCGTCGCGGGCGCCGAACCCCGCGGAGTACATGTATCCGCCCATCGCCCCGGTGTCGGGCAGCACGGCCGCGTACGTCGTCAGCATCCCCGGCGGCTCGTCGTTCACCAGCTTCGTCCGCGGCTCCGCCGGCGCGCCCTCGCCGACCTGTCGGTACGCGTCGCGGACCGCGTCGACGTACTCCGCGGGCGTCGCCAGCCCGTCGACGTCGTCGCTCGATAAGTACAGCGTTTCAGTCACGCGTCGACGTTCGCCCGGGAGGGATAAAAGCGGGACGCCGACGGAGACGGCGGCTCGACGCGGTGCGGAGTCGACCCTGGACCGGCTCCGCGGCCGACTGAGGCCCCGACTCGGGCGGCGCGGCCGCGGTCGACCGAACGACGGAGCCGGGGCTGGTCGGGTGAGCGGTCGGCGAAGAAATGCAGCGGTCGTCGAGTCGGTGGTCTGCTGGCCGTTCAGTCCGCGTTGGGTGCCGGGCCGGAGGCGGCGTTCGTGGTGCCCGACGCGGTCGACCCGGTCGACGCGACTGGGCCACGAACGAACATGGCGTGACCGATGAGCAGCGCGGACGCGGCGCCGCCCACGGGCACGGCCGCCCGGACAGGCAGCCCCGCGAGCGCCAGAACTGCGGTGATTCCGAGAAGCGCGGCGGGGATGAGGCCGAGAACGTAGTCGTGGTATCCAGTCATAATCCATGTAGTTCTACTACCCCCGGTAATATAATAGTTTCCCATACCCGCCTGGTACGTCCTCTGCGAATGACGAAATGGATTCTCATAAGTTATGAGGAGGTACGGCTCCGCGGAGGCTCGAAACAGGCGATACGCCGACCGCTCAGACGCGACGATTTTGTGAATCACAAAATCCCGCGTCGGAACTAGTGCGACAGAACGACGCGAACCGCCCCCGGGACGGGTCGCTATCCACGGCTTTCGGTGGTGAGAACAGCGAAAACAGCGAATGCGGTCGAAAGAGGGTTTGCGGCTCGGTCCGACGCTACCGCGGCGACGAGAGCGCGAGCGCGGCGACGCCGGCGAGCACCGCGGCCGCGCCGCCGACGGAGAACGCCGCCGTCCAGGAGGTGACGCCGACGAGCCAGCCGACGAGCGCGCCGCCGAAGACGCCGCCCCACATCTTCCCGGAGTACAGCAGCGCGTAGTTCGCCGAGGAGTGCTCGTGGCCGTAGTAGTCGCCGACGACGCTCGGGAACAGCGTGTACTGCGGCGACCAGAAGAACGTCGCGACGACGACGGCGGCGACGAACGGGAGCGCCGCGCCGCGCTGGGCGAAGTAGACGACGCCGAACACGCCGAGCCCGCACAGCGTGAACGACGCCGCCATCGCCCGTTCGCGGTCGACGCGGTCGGA
Organism: Halobaculum sp. P14; assembly: GCF_051195155.1. Taxonomy (NCBI): domain Archaea; kingdom Methanobacteriati; phylum Methanobacteriota; class Halobacteria; order Halobacteriales; family Haloferacaceae; genus Halobaculum; species Halobaculum sp. P14. The sequence goes on along the minus strand of NZ_JBNTKB010000005.1, from coordinate 80,200 downwards.
GAGGTCGCCGACGACCAGCCGCCCGATGCCGCCGGCGATGGGAAGCACCGTCGCGCCCGCGGTCGCCGTAATCGCGTTCAGTCCGAGCGCGTCCGCGAACGAGACGACCTGCGCGGTCAGCATCAGTCCCGCGGCGGAGACGCCGATGAACATGGCGTACATCACCCAGAACTGCCACGTCCGGAGCATCTCCGTCGACGTGAACTGCTCGCCGGTCGCCGAAGCGGTGGCGTCGTCAGCGTCCGCGTCCGTATCCGCGTCGCCGTCGGCGTCGCTGTCGACGTCAACGTCGCTGTCACTGTCACGCTCCCCGGCGTCGGTGGCTTCGAGCCAGTCGGTCGGCGGGTCGCGAAGCACGAGCGCGCCGACAAGGACGCCGACGCCGATGACGAGTCCGAGGTTGAACAGCACGTCCGCGTACGACCCGACGTCCGCGTTCGCGCGGACGTACGGGACGACGAGCGCCGACCCGCCCGCGAACGCCATCGTGCCGACGCCGGTCGTGAGGCCGCGGCGGTCCGGGAACCACTTCAGCGCCGTGTTGACGGCGACCGTGTAGACGATGCCGACGCCGACCGCCCCGAGGATGTAAAACAGGTAGAGCTGCCAGACCTCGGTGGCGACGGAGAGGCCGAGGTAGCCGCCGCCGGCGAGGACTCCCGCGAGCAGCGTCAGCCGCCGCGGCCCCGACCGGTCGCGGATCCAGCCGACCGGGAACTGCGACCCGGACTGGAACACGACGAACAGCGTGAACACCAGCCCGATGGCCTCCGGCGAAATGTTCAGCGACTCCGCGAGCGGCGACTGAATGGACGACCACACGTACTGGTACGGGCTGACGAGCGCCATCATCACCGCGGCGGCGACGACCTGCCACCACCGCGAGAAGCCGAGAATCTCGCGCGCCCGGGCCGCGTGGTCGACCGACGAGTCCGTGCCCATGCCTTCCGGTTCGTGGAGAGCCAATTCAGCGTTCCGTCTCACGCCGGACGCGACCCGTCAGATACCAGAGCACGGTGCTAGCTGGCCGGAGTCCGGGTATCCGAACGGTTTTGTCCCGGCGGCCGGTGCTTCGTCGTGTGCGACGACCACTCGGATACGCGTCGTTCGTCCTCGCCGTCGCGGCGACGCTCGCGTCGGTCGGGATTCGGGCGACGACGCCGCTGGCGTCGCTCGGGCTGCCCGCCGTCGCCGGCGTGGCCCCCGATTCGGCGGCGGCGACGCTGCTTCTCGCCGCCGCGGTCGTGCTGGCGACGAACGGCGCGAACTTCCTCGTGTCCACCGTCGCGACGCGGGGAGCCAGCACCCGCCGGCGGCACGAACTCCGGAACGCGCTGCGGCTCGCGTTCGGCGCGCTCGCGCTGCTCGGCGTGCTCGGCGTGCTCACCGACCAGTGGGTCGGCGTGCTGGTGTCGCTCGGCGTCGTCGGGTTCGCCGTCACGTTCGCGCTCCAGCAGCCGCTCCTGTCGCTGGTGGCGTGGTTCTACATCACGGTGAAGCGGCCGTACCGGATCGGCGACCGCGTCGAAATCGACGGCGAGAAAGGCGACGTCATCGAGGTCGACTTCCTCGTCACGACGCTGTGGGAGATCAACGGCTCGCTCGTCTCCACGAACCAGCCGTCCGGCCGCGTGGTCACGGTCCCGAACAGCAAGGTGCTGAGCTCCGACATCGTGAACTTCGGCGGCGCCGGCTTCCCGTACGTCTGGAACGAACTCGCGGTGCAGGTCGCCTACGAGACCGACCTGGCGTTCGCCCGCGAGACCATGGTCGGCGTCGCCGACGACTACCTCGGCGACGAGATGGCGGCCGCCATCGAACACTACCGCCGCCGGCTCTCGGAGACCGCGGTGGAACTCGAAGTCGCCGAGCGGCCGTCAGTCAACGTCGTCCAGACGGAGTCGTGGGTCGAACTTCGGCTGCGCTACCTCACGCGGCCGCGCGGCGCCACGAACGTCCGCAACGAACTGTACGAGCGAATCCTCGACGAGTTCAACGACAACCCCGACCGCGTGAGCTTCCCGCTCGGCCGGAACCGCTGACGGGACCGCCGATTCGTCGAGGCCGTCACGGCGGGACCGGCGCGCACGTCCGCCGCACGCTTTTGTCACTCCGTAACACACCGAAGCCATGGCTCGGGACACGACGGCGGTGCTGAGGCGGCTCCGCGTCCTCGGCGTCGGCGTCGCGGCGTGCGTCGGCGGCGGCCTCCTGTACGTGCCGCGCGGCGTCGCGGAGACCGCGGGGCCGCTCTCGCCGCTGTCGTACCTGCTCGCCGGCGCCGCCGCCGTCGCTGTCGCCGCCGCGTACGCCGTGCTCGCCGCCGCGTTCCCCGGGGACGGCGTCGTCTACCGCGCCGTCTCACGGACGTGGGGGTCACGCCGACTCGGGGTGCTCGCGTCGTGGCCGTCGCTGGCGGCGTACGTCGCGCTCGTGGCGCTGCTCGCCGACTGGCTCGGCCACCTCGCGCCGCTCCCGGCGACCGCCGGGTCGTACCTCTACGAGTCGATGGCCGTCCCGCCGGTGCTCGTCGACCTGCTCGGCGTCGCGCCGACGCCCGCGCTCGCCGACGGCGTCGCCGTCGCGGTCTGCGTCGCCGGCTGGCTCGCGCACGCGGTCGGTCGTCGCCGCGCCGTCTCCGTCGTCGCCGCGGTCGCGGTCGGCGTCGTCGCGGCGCTGACGCTCGGGCTGCTCGCCGCGTTCGTCCCCGGCGTCGGGGAGTTCACGCTGCGCAGCTTCGAGCCGGTGCTGCCGACCGCCGACCTCAGAGCCGACCCGGTCGGGCGGCTCGTCGCCGGCGCCGGCGCCGCTGTGTTCGCGTTCGTCGGCGTCGAAGCGGCCGCCCACGCGGCGGCGGCAGTCACCGCCACCCCGGAGGCTACCGATGGGAATCCGGCCGGCGGCGCGACCACGGGGACGGCCGCTACGGGCGTCGTCGCCGCCGCTGGCGTCGTCGCGGTCGTGGTCACGCTGACCGCGACGGTGGCGCTCGGCGTGATTCCGTGGGTCCGACTCACGCTCGCGGACGTCCCCGCGGCGGACGCGATGGCGGCGTACCTCCCGGTCGACCCGGTCGCGCTGACCGGCGCCGTGAGCGTCCTCGCGGCCGGGGCCGGCGTCGTCGCGCTCAGCGTCCCCGCGGGCCGGACGCTCGCCGGGTACGCGGAGCTGTATCCGCCGCTCGGTCGCGGCCCGAGCGATCCGCCGGTCGTCTCGCTCGGGGTCGTGTACGCCGTCGCCGCCGCGCTCTGTCTCGTCGACGTGACCGGTGCGGCGCTGTACCTGGCGGTTCCCGGAATCGCCGTCGCGGCGCTCGCCGTCGCAGTGACCGCGGCCGCGCTTCCGTGGCTCCGCCCGGACCGACTACCCGCCGTGCCGTGGCTTCGGTCGCGACGTCGACACGTCGGACTGGGGGCCGTCGCGGTCCCGGTCGCCGGCTGGCTGTTCGTCGCCGCGCTCACGCTCGACCCGGCGACGACGCTCGGCCGGACACTCCACAGCGTCACGCTCGCGCAGTTCGACTTCGAACTCGTCGCCGACACCGCCGTCACCGTCGCGCTCTGGTTCGCCGTCTGGGAGTTCGTCGGCGTCGTCGCGACGTTCGTCCTCGACGACTACCGCGACGCCGGCGGCGTCGACCTCCCGCCGCTCCGTGCCGCCCCCGGCGGAGCCGACACCGGTGCGGACCCCGACGAGGACAGCGACTCGGCTGCCGAGGCAGACACCGACGCGGCCGTCGGTGCCGACTCGGGCGGCGCCGACGGCACCGGCGAGCCGCGGTGACCGACAGACTCCCGAGCCGCCGGAAGCGACACGGATTTCTCCCGGGCCGCTGAACTCGGCGCCGTGACCGAAGGCGACGACGTGACGTATCCGGTGGCGTCGACCGCGGGGTTCGAGTCGGTCGCAGACCGCATCACTGCGGCGCGGGTGCGCGGCGAGCGCGTCCTGCTGACCGCCGAGTGCGAAACCGAGTACGACGGGAAGGCGGTCGCGGAACTCACCGCCGGCGACCGCGACGTCATCGTGAAACAGGACGGCGGGCTGACCGTGCACGCCCCGACCGGGACGAAGCCGCAGAACTGGCTCGGCAGCGGCGCGACCCTCTCGACGCGCGTCGTCGCCGGCGCCGAACACCCCGGCGACAACGACGAACCGCGGCTGCTGCTCCGCGGCCGCGACGGCTCCGGCGGCAGCGTCGACGAACTCGACGTGTACGTCTCGACGGTGTACCACCTCGACGCGCGGCGGCTCGCGGACCACGGCGCGAAGGACATCTCCGGCGTCGAAGCCGACCTGAAAGCGGCGCTGCTCGCGGACCCCGACGACATCGAGCCGGGGTTCCGCGTCGAGGAGGACGAGTACGACACCGGCGCCGGCCCGGTCGACATCGTCGGCCGCGACGCCGACGGCACGCGGACGCTCGTCGAACTGAAACAGCGCGCCATCGACCCGGAGGCCGTCCACCAACTCCGCCGGTACTGCGAGGCGGACACGCCCGACGGCGCCACCGACTCGGTCCGCGGCATCGTCGTCGGCCCCGGAATCAGCGACGACGCCGCGGCGCTCGCGGACGACTACGGCTACGACTTCGTCGAACGCGACCCGCCCAGACAGATCAGCCGCGACACCGCCACGCTCGACGAGTTCCTCTGAAAACGGCCACTCGGCGCCGAGCGTCCGAGCGGGCCGGGCGGGTCGTCTCTACTGTCCGCTCTTTCACCTGGTTCAGGAGCGCCGGCAGCGGCACTCGACGAGCGCGCGCTTCGACCGGAACCGGCCGCCGCAGTCGACGCACGTCACCGCGCTCTCGCCGGCGTCCGTCGTCACGCTGTGCCCACCGAGGTCGAAGGGCCGGGTGACGGTCCGCGGCCGGATGCGGCCCGGTATCTGCCGGTCGCTGTGCGCCGAGAGGTCGGCGCGGAGCCGAATCGTCTCCACGTCCGCGTCGCTCCACCGGTCGGCGGCGACGGCGGCGTCCCAGTCCGCCACCTCGGTCCAGCCGGTGACGAGCACCGGCGACGCCGTCTCGGTGTCGCTGACGACGACGACGAACCGCACGCCGGACTTGACGAGCGCGAACCGCCAGCCGTCGGTGCTGTTCCACCGGAGCTGCCCCCGCCGGATGGTCTCGCCGACCACCGGGAGCGAGATGTACCGGCCGGGCTGGCGCAGCCGCTCGCGGAAGTGGTCCGTCTGCGCGTACGCCCCCGGGTCACGCGTCGGGGGAGTGGAGACGTCGCGAACGCCGCCCGCGGGAGAATCCGGGGTCCGGGTGCGGGAGGGTGCGTCCGTGAACGACACGCCGCGACCGGTTTGCTCCGACGCGCTCGCGTCGGGACCGCCCTGTCGGGAAGCCACTATACCGGGGATTAGCAGTTCTCGTATAAACCCTTTACCCCCGTTCGTGCGCCGTGTTCCGCGTCAGCGACGACCGGTTTCCAGTTTCTCGGTGGCCCGACGCCGACTCGGTCGTCGACGGGCCCAGACGCGTCGAATCACGGCCCGCTGCACGGATACGGACTGCGAGGTCTCTGGAGAAAACGGAGCGGAATCTGCCGAAGAACGCCCTCGACCGGTTTCCGGGCGTGCTCACCGCCTATTCACGAACGCGAACCGTCGGTGAGCGCGGAGGGCCGTGTCTGCTCGCGGCGGAGCGGCGGTCGGGCGGCGTGAGTTAGCCGAGCAGGCCGAGCGACTCGATGCGTTCGACGATTTCCTCGACGGCCTCCTCGGCGTCGTCGGTGCGCTTGCCGCCCGTGATGACGATTTTCCCGGAGCCGAACAGCAGAATCACGACGTCCGGTTCGTCCATCCGGTAGACGAGCCCCGGGAACTGCTCGGGTTCGTACTCGACGTCCTCGAGGCCGAGGCCGATGGCGAGCGCGTTCAGGTTCAACTGGTGGCCGAGGTCGGCGGAGGAGACGATGTTCTGCACCGTGATGTCGGGGTCCTCCTCGACCGGAATCGACAGGCCCCGGAGCTTCTCGAAGATGATGCCGAGCGCGTCGTGGACGTCGTCGATGCTCTTCGCGCCGGTGCAGACGATCTTGCCGGAGCGGAAGATGAGCGCGGCGGCCTTCGGGTCCTGCGTCCGGTAGACGAGCCCCGGGAAGTTGTCGGGGTTGAAGTCGGCGCCGGGGAGGTCCTCCGCGAGCGCTTCGAGGTCGAGCTCCTGCCCGATCCCGGTCGATGCCACCACGTTCTGAATCTCGATTGAGTCTGCAGGGTCCGTCATGCGTCGTCTTTCCTCACCTCTGCTTATAAACCGATGGTTTATAAAGCCGGGTGCTCCGGTGACGGCTACCCGCCGTCGGTTGCCGGCTCCGACCGGTCACCGGCCGGCTCGTCAGCCAGCGACGCCACCTGACGCTCCAGTTCGGAGCGCGAACACCCCGCCAGCGACGCCGCGCGCGCCACCGGCACGTCGAACCGGGCGCACGCCACTGCCGCGCCCCGGACCGCCGCGCTCTCGGCTTCACCCTCCGGAAGCCCGAAGTCCCCCGGCTCCGGCGGCGCCGGCGGCGACTCGGTCCCGACCGACCCGAACCGCTCGCGCAGCGCGACCCACGCGCTGAGCGTCGTGTACAGCGCGGTCACCACGGGGTCCGGGTCGCTGTCGTCCGCTCGGGACGTCCGACGGCGAAGCGGTTCGAGCGCCCCTGCGAGCGCCAGCGCCCGGCGCGCGTCGCCGGCAGCGAGCGCGTGCTCGACGGCCGCCTCCTGGACGGTTTCGAGCGCCTCCGTCGCCTCGACCGCACTCCGTTCGGACGTCATCACCGGCGATGCGGCCGCTGCACGGAAAAGTCCACGTCACCAGATGTCGCGGCCATCCATACTTTTATCATCGACGGACCGGTACTCAATATAGAATGGGCACCGACGGGTCCGACCGGGCGGAGGGATTCATCCACGGGGATACGTCCGGTCTCGCGGCTGCGGCCGGGGCCGCCGGCGGCGCGCACGTCGCGATCCTCGCAGCCGACGCCGTCGACGAGTGGCACCACGCGCTCGCGTCGACGCCGAACCCACCCGCCTACAGGCATCTGGTGAGCGTCGACGACGTCGTCCGCGGCGCCACCGCCGGGGGAGCGGAAGTCGGAGCGGACGGACAGGCCGGGATGCGGGGCGCACAGCGCCTCGCCGGCGGCGTGTTCCTCTCCGCCGTGGAAACCCCGACGGAGTCCGCCGCCGACCTCGCTTCGTTCGTCCGAGGAGCGTTCGAGCACGCCAGCCAGGACGCCGGGTCGCTCGTCGTCGACGACGTCGGCGCGGTGCTCGGCGAGACAGCCAACCCCGACGCCGCGCTCGAAACGCTCCTGACCGCAGCGGCCGACCTCGGCGCCGAAGTTCACACGGGAGTTCCGAGCGACGACTGGGCGGCAGCGCTGCTCTCTCGGCACCTCTCGCCGAGCGACGACGACGCCGAACGGGCGGTGTCTGCGGCCGCGCTCGAACACCTCCGCAGCGTCGACCCCACCAACTTCGGCTACCTCCGCCGGCACTGGCGGGAGGCGCGTAGAGGGCTCGAAGCGGTCGAAATGAGCTACCCGCAGGCGAAGCAGGTGCACGCCGCGATTCCCGACCCGGAGACGACGCCCCGGACCCTCGGCGCCGCGCTTCAGGCGTTCGTCACGCTCGGCGCGCTCGACGTCTGGGGCGACACGGTCGCCGCGAACCGGTACGACCTCACCGCCTACGACCCGGTCCGCGCGAACGCCATCGGCGACGCACTCGACGCGCACCCCGAATAGACGCCCCGTCAGGCCGGTCCGTCAGTCCCGTTCTCCGTCGACCCTCGGCGCCGACAGCGTGTGCCCCGTGACGTCGCCACCGGGCTGCATCGTCACCGTCCCGAGCGTCACGGTGTCGCCGGCCTCCGCCACCGCGTCAATTCGGCCCAGCGTCTCTCGCCGGTCCAGCACGTCCCAGGTCACGGCTTCGATGCGCTGCTGGAACGAGTCCGGGTCGCTCCACCCGGAGTCGATGTCGGACGGGACGTGGACGACGAACCGTAACTCCTCGTCCGTCACCTGTACGCCGACTCCGAACGTGTCGCCCGCCGAGCCACCGTCAGCGGCGTCCCCGTCGCTCGTCATCCTCCCCCCTGACGCTCTTCGGCTCCGCCCCGATGCCGCATCTGTCCTCGAGTCGGGAGCGGTCTGACCGAACGTAGCGGGCGGTACCCGTTCTGCTCAGAGCGACTCATCTGGGTCGTGCGTGGCCGCCATCCGGGTCGCCTCAGTCTCGTACCGCGCGCGCTGCTCCTCGTCGTCGACGCTGCCGAGTTCCGCGTCGGGGACGACGACTGAAGCCCGCGTCGGCCGGTCGTCCGCGAAGCTCGTGAGCGCCCGCTCCTTCCGGAAGTACCGTTCGCCGTCGGTCGTCGCGTACACGAGGATGATCAGGTTCAGTTCGTCGTCCCCGTAGGTCCGTTCGACCAGCCAGAGCCGCGTCTCGTCCTGCCTCGTCGGTTTCCCGCCCGTATCGTCTGCTGTACTCATAGTTGCGGGTAGTCGGCCGGGCTGAAAGAGGCGTCGGACGGCGTGGTAACACGGCTCGATGAGCCGCGCCGGCGGGACGAGTCCTGCGTAGTTTCAAATTCGGTGACGAGCCAGCCGGGGTATGTGAACGTCGCCGCGGAGCGTCCAGCGGTCGTGCGACACGGCGCTCCGCGGGCGGTCTCTGTCGCCTGTCAGCCCACTCAGTCGTCCACCATCGACGCCGACAGTTCCTCCTCAGCGTCGCCCTCGGCGCCGTCAGCGGCGCTCGGGCCGCCGGTCACGTCGGCGTCCCGCCAGGTGCCGCGCTGGTACCAGAGGTACGCGAGGACCGCGCCGATGACGTTCGACACAGCGAACCCGATCCAGATGCCGGTGTAGTTCATCGGGGCGAACGGCAGTCCGACGTTGCCGGGTCGGACCAGCGCGTACGCCACCGGGATTCGGATGAAGCCGAGCATCAGCACCGAAATCGCGGCCGCGGTGAGCGTCTTGCTCGCCCCGCGGAAACTCCCGGTGTACGCTCGCATGACGCCGATGAAGCCGAACGTCGGCGCCACGTACCTGAGGAACTGCGTCGTCACCTCGACGACCTCCGGGTCGTCGGTGAAGACCGCCGCAATCGGCGCGGCGGCGACCCAGACGACGACGCCGACCGCCGAGAGGACGCCGAACGTCACCAGTCCGGCGAGCCGCGCGGCCTCGGCGGCCCGGTCGGGTTTCCCGGCGCCGAGGTTCTGCCCGGTCATCGTTTCGACGCCGCGAGCCACGGCGATGGCGGGCAGGAAGATGACGGAGAACACGCGGACGCCGATGCCGTAGCCGGCGACGACCGTCGTCGAGAAGAACCCGACGATGACGAGCATCAGGTTCACCGACAGCGACCGGCCCGTCCCTTCGATGGACGCCGGGACGCCGATTCGGACGATTCGGCGGGCGTACGAGAGGTTCGGCACCATGTCGTCGAGATGGATTTCGACGCCGCGCTCCCCGCGGAACATGATGGCGAGGCCGACGACGAACGCGACCGCCCGCGAGAAGATGGTCGCGTACGCCGCGCCGCCGACGCCGGAGCCGGTGTACCCGGTGAGCGACAACAGCGTGGCTTCGAGGCCGCCGAGGCCGAGCATCGTGAACAGCGGGTTCCCCTGGAACCCGAAGATGAGGAACGGGTCGAGGATGATGTTGAGGACGACCGTGCCGAGCATGACGAGCATCGGCGTGATGGTGTCGCCGTAGCCGCGCATCAGCGAGATGAACACGAAGAAGCCGAACATGAACACCAGCCCGGCCGCGATGATCTCCATGTAGGACGTCGCGAGCGGCAGCACGTCCGGCGACGCGCCGAGCAGCCCGAGGAACTCGCCGACGAAGACGTAGCCGACGCCGCCGAGCAGCAGCGCGGCAATCGCGGCGAACGTGACTGTCTGTGACGCCGCGTATTCGGCTTCCGCCTCCTCTTCGGCGCCGGTGTGCTGGGCGACGAGGACGCTGCCGGCGACGGAGACGCCCATGCCGAGCGAGATGAGCAGGAACACCATCGGGAACGCGAACGAAATCGCGGCGAGCGCCTCGGTGCTGTACTGGCCGAGCCAGAACGTGTCTGCGAGGTTGTAGGCGGTCTGCAGCAGGTTCGTGATGACGATGGGGAGCGACAGGTAAAACAGCGGCTTCCCGATGCTGCCTTCGGTCAGTTCGAACTCCTCTCGCCCCTTGAACACCGACGAGAGACGACTGCGAAGCCCCATTCAGGCAGTCACCTCGTCGGTGCCCTGACCGCCTTCGTCGCCGTCGTTCGCGTCGTCGTCCGTACCGGATTCAGTCCCGCCGTGGTCTGCGACTGGAACCTCAACGTCGTCTGCGAGCAGCGACTCGACGTAGTCGACGAGGCCGTCGCGGAGCGCGTCCACCTCGGACCCGACGGCTGCCGACCTGGTCCACGTGCCGTGGATGTACGTGAGGACGTGGTTCGCGACGTGGTCCGGGTCGGTGTCGTCGGGGAACTGCCCGGCGTCGACGCCGGCGGCGACGAGCGAGCGCACCTCGCTGTGGAGGTGGCCGTCGAAACTGTCGAGCGCCTCGCGGTAGCCGTCGCGGTACGGCGCCTGCGCCTTGATTTCGAGGAACGCCGTGTTGAACTGCTGGTCCGTCCCGTCCGCCGGGGTTTCGAGCACCGTCTCGAGCAGCCGAATCAGCCGCTCGGCCGGCGTGTCGCCCCCCGGGTCGGCGACGCTGTCCGTGAAGTCCTCGTTGAGGTACGCGAGGAACTCTCGGAACAGCTCCGCCTTCCCGTCGAAGTGGTAGTGGAGCGTCGCTTTGCTCTTGTCCGTCTCGTCGGCGATGTCCTGCATCGTGAGGTCGGCGTACCCGTGCTCGCAGAGCGCGCGGTACGTCGCCTCCATGAACGCCGACTCTGTCTCTGAATCCTGGCTCATCGAATGGGGGCTGCGACTCGGGGCCGCGTTACCGAAGCTTGACTGGCCGGTCAGTCAAGTGTTTCGCATCGAAACGGGCACGGGAGTCGGTACCGCACGCGGGAGCGGCGAGTCGCCATCGGCTATATAATCGCCCGGGCTGAATCGGACGTATGGACCTGACAACCGTCCCCCCCGGCTCGCTGGGTGCCGCACCCATCGGCGACGCCGACCTACACGTCCGGTCGGAGTACCACGACGACCCGGCCGAGTCCGCCTCCCGTCTTTTCGCCCGACTGCACACCTCGGCGCGCCGGGCCGAGCGACAGACCGGAACCACCGCCGCGTGACACACCCGATGGAATCCAGGCACTTCCTGTTCGTCTCAGCCGACGCCGCACTGATCACCGACCTCGCGTGGCAAGTCCACAAGGAAGGCCACGACGTGAAATACTACATCGAAGCCGAGAGCGACGAGGAGATCGGCGACGGCTTCGTGCCCAAGGTCGACGACTGGCGCGCGGAGGTCGAGTGGGCCGACGTCGTCATCTTCGACGACATCTGGGTCGGCTCCGACATCGGTACCGGAGCGCTCGCCCAGGAACTCCGCGAGGAGGGGACGGCCGTCGTCGGGGGGACGCCGAACACCGATCACCTCGAAGAGGACCGCGGATACGCGATGGAGGTTCTCGAAGAGCACGGCGTCAACACCGTCGAACACCACATCTTCCACGACTTCGACGCCGGCATCCAGCACGTCCAGGAGAACCCGGCACCGTACGTCATCAAGCCGCTTGGAGAGGTTCAGAACGTCAAGCGGCTCCTTTACGTCGGGAATGAGGATGACGGTAGTGACGTTGTTGAGGTGCTGAAAGCCTACAAGAAGGCATGGGGGCACCGAATGAAGGGATTCCAACTGCAGCGGAAAGTTGAGGGCGTTGAAGTCGCTATCTGCGGGTTCTTCAACGGCAACGAGTTCATTGACCAGGTCAATTTTAATTTTGAGCATAAGAAATTATTCCCAGGGAACATCGGGCCCCAGACCGGCGAGATGGGGACGTCGATGTTCTGGGCCGGCCAGAACAAGTTATTCAAGGAGACCTTCGGCAAACTGGAAGACTGGCTCGCGAACGAGGGCTACGTCGGGAGCATCGACATCAACTGCATCGTGAACGAAAACGGCATCTACCCGCTGGAGTTCACGCCGCGGTTCGGGTACCCGACGATTGCGCTGCAGGAAGAGTCCATCGAGTCATCCACTGGCGAGTTCTTTTACGACCTCGCCCACGGTAACGACCCTGACCTGGAGGTGCACAACGGCTACCAGATCGGCGTACGGATCGTCCTGCCGCCGTTCCCGTTCGACGACGAGAAGACGTACGACGAGAACTCGCGGAACGCGGCCGTCGTGTTCGAGACGGACAGCCGAGAGGGAATCCACCTCGAGGACGCGAAGAAGGTGGACGGCCAGTGGCGCGTGGCCGGCGACAACGGGATGCCCATCGTCGTCACCGGCAAGGGCGACACGATGCAGGCGGCGCGCGAGGAGGCGTACGGCCGAATCGACGACATCGTCATGCCGAACATGTACTACCGGGACGACATCGGGGAGCGCTGGGTCGACGGCGACGGCGACCGCCTCCAGGCGTGGGGGTACCTCGGACCGCAGTTGTAGCGGCGATTCAGAACCCGCTCGGTGGCCGGACCGGGTCGGTGGCCGGACCGTTCGGCTCGACGCCACAGTTTTCGCCGGAGGCGGCGGTAGGTTTCATCGAAACGAACAGGATGGTTCGACTCGTACCGACCCCGTATAGTGATGGTTGCAGCTCAGAGCGGAACTCGGCGCGGCCGGCGGAGGGGTCAGTGACCGGGTCACGGAACCGGGAGCCGTTCCTCCCGCGGGCCGTCGTCGACGCGCTCCCGTGCGGCTTCGCGACGTTCAGCGCCGACGGGTCGCTGTACGACTCGAACGAGGCGTGGGAGAACGCGGCTATCGACTCGGGAATCCCGGTTCCGGAACCGGGCGGCGCACCCTACCTCGACAGCATCGGCGACGCCGCCGACCCCGACGTGCGGTCGCTCGCCGACAGAATCGACGACCTCCTCGGAAGCGACGACGACCGGGACGTCCGCGTCGAGGTCGACGCGGTCCCGTTCGCGGTCGTGCCGTTCACCCACGACGGAGCGCGGTACGTCACCGTCCTGGAGTCGGCGGGGCAGAGCGAGTCCCGCGTCGCGGTCGACCTCCGATTGAAACAGCGGGCCATGGACGAGGCCCCGGTCGGAATCACGATTTCGAACCCGCGGCTCCCGGACAACCCCGTCATCTACGCCAACGCCGCCTTCGAGCGCATCACCGGCTACCCGCTCGACGAGGTCCTCGGGCGGAACTGCCGGTTTCTACAGGGGGAGGGCACCGACGAGGCCCCCGTCGCGGAGATGCGGGCGGCCGTCGACGAGCGCCGCTCGGTGACGGTGGTCGTCCGCAACTACACGCGGAGCGGCGAACCGTTCTGGAACGAAGTCACCGTCTCGCCGCTGAACGACGGCGACGGGAACACGACGCACTTCGTCGGCTTCCAGAAGGACGTCACCGACCGGGTCGCCGCCGAGCGGGAACTTGAGCGGGAACGCGACCGGCTCGCCGTCCTGAATCAGATCGTCCGGCACGACATCCGCAACGACATGTCGGTGGCGCTCGGCTGGGGCGAGATTCTCGGGTCGCACGTCGACGACGGCGAGGCCGAAGACGCGCTCGAACGGGTGTTGAACGCCGCGACCCACACGAAGAACCTGACCGGAGCCGTCGGCGACCTCGCGGAGATTCTCGGCGCGGACGACCCGGAACTCACCGAGGTGTCGCTCCGGGACACCATCGACAGCGAGGTGACGCGCGTCCGGTCGAACTTCGACTACCGCGCCGGCCCGCTCACCGTCGACGTCGGCGACGTCCCGGACGTCGACGTCGAAGCGACCGCGCTGCTGTCGTCGGTGCTCGGGAACGTCCTCGACAACGCCGTGTTCCACAACGACTCCGACGACGTCCACATCGACGTGTCCGTCGAGGAGCGGCCCGAGACCGTGGTGGTCAGAATCGCGGACAACGGCCCCGGAATCCCCGACGACCGGAAACGGGACGTGTTCGGCCGCGGCGAGAAGGGCCTCGAAAGCGCCGGCAGCGGACTCGGGCTGTACCTCGCCGACAACCTCGTCGAGACGTACGGCGGCTCCATCTGGGTCGTCGACAACGAGCCGACGGGCGCGGTGTTCTGCATCGAACTTCGTCGTGCCGACGGAGGGGCCGCATGACGCTCGAACAGTTCGTCGACGAGCCCGACGGCCCGGCGCGGTCGCTCGTCGTCCTGAACCGGGCGGCGCCCGACCCGATTCAGACGATGCTCGCGAACGCCTTCGAGGGGACGCCGGTCTCCGTCTCCGAGTCCGCCGTCCCGGACGCCGACGACGACGTGGTGGTGCTCGTCGAGGACGGCGAGGTGCTCGCGAGTTCGACGCTGACCGAGCTCCAGAACTCGCTGCTGCTGGTGAACTCGGACCTGTACATCACCGGGACGAAGTCGCTCGACCGGTTCGAACTCCCGGAGGTGCTCGCGGGGCTCGACGACATCCCGTTCACGCTCCGCGGCTACCCGGAGTCGAACAAGGAGAAGCTGCTGTTGGTCCTGATTTCGCGGTACATCGAGCGGCTGGCGTGGGAGTCCGGCGCCGGGAAACTCCGGTCGTCGTTCCAGCGGCTCTCCCGAATCAACGACGAACGCGGCACCCGAACCGTCTACGACCAGATCGCCGACTCGCCGGTGGACGTCCACCTGTACGGGGTGCCGGACTGGACGCCGCCGCCCGAACTCGGCGTGACGATGCACGGCGGCTACGACGAGGACTTCCGCGACTCGTGGTTCGTCGTTCACCGCACGGCCCCGGACCGAGGCGAGGCCCGGAACGGAGACGAAGCCCGGAACGGCAACGCCGCTCACAACGCCGCCGGCGACGACCTGGGCAACACTGTCGGCAGCGACGGGAAGCGAGCGGGGAAACCCGGCGCCGGCGGCGACGCGGCGCTGGTGGCGCTCGAAGTCGAGCCGCGGCGGTGGCGCGGCTTCTGGACGTTCGACGAGTCGCTGGTCGCGGACATCGACCGGTACGTCCAGCGGGAACTGTGAGCGGGGCGGCGACGCAGCCCGCCGGCTTCGAGACGGGACGCGTCGTCGACCGCGGCCGAAACGCCGAAGCGGCGGGAGACGGAGGGACGAACGCATGAGTGACTTTCTCGACGCCCCGGACGCGGCTGACGCGGGTACGGTCGACCTGGACGGCGAAACGACGGTGAACAGGCTCGGGTTCGGCGCGATGCGGCTCTGCGGCGACGACGTCATCGGCGCGCCCGACGACGAGGAGACGGCGCGGGAGGTCGCGCGGCAGGCCGTCGACTACGGCGTGAACTTCGTCGACACGGCCGACTCGTACGGCCCCGGCGTCAGCGAACGCCTCCTCCGCGAGTCCGGCGTCGTCGACGACGCGGTCGTCGCGACCAAAGCCGGGCTGCTCCGCGAGAGCGGCGGCGAGTGGCTGCCGCACGGCGACCCCGACTACGTCCGGAACCAGGTGCTCGTCTCGAAGGACCGGCTCGGCGTCGACACCATCGACCTCTACCAGTTCCACCGGCCCGACCCGGAGACGCCGTTCGCCGACAGCGTCGCGGCGTTCGCGGCGCTCAAAGACGAGGGCCACGTCGACCACGTCGGCCTGTCGAACGTCACCGTCGACCAGCTGGACGAGGCGCGCGAACAGGTCGACGTCGCGACCGTCCAGAACCAGTACAACGTCGCGAACCGCGAGGACGAAGCGGTGCTGCAAGCCTGCGAGGACGCCGGTATCGGCTTCATCCCGTGGTTCCCGATGGCCGGCGGAGACCTCGGCGACGCCGCCGACGCCCTCGACGACGTCGCCGCCGAGACCGACGCGACGCCGCGGCAGGTCGCGCTCGCGTGGCTCCTCCACCACTCGGACGTGACGGTGCCGATTCCGGGGACGTCGTCGCCGGAGCACCTCGCGGAGAACGTCGCCGCCGCGTCGCTGTCGCTGACCGACGAGCAGGTCGCGCGGCTCACCGACGCCGCGTAACTCCGCCCGGAACCGGGCGGCTGGAAACGGGTGGTTCAGTCGGCCGGTCGGCCGGTCTGCTACTCGATGCGGCGCTCGCCGTTCAGAGCGACCGCCAGCGGCTGAGGTCGCGGCTGACGACGACGACGGTCGCGGCCAGCGCCAGCACGGCGACGGCCGTGACGGACATCGACGGGTCGAGCGCGACACCGTATATCAGTGCGAGCAGCGCCGTGGCGGCGACGACCATCACGACCAGGTACCGGAGCAGCCAGTCTTCCGCTTCGCGTTCGGCCATGTTCGACTCTCCCGCGTCGGGCATAAAAAGCGCGTCGGCATCAGCCGAGCCGAGCGTCGCCGCGCCGGTCACAGCGGCGCCGGCAGCGACGACGCGAGCGACCCGGCGGTCGGCAGCAGTCCCCACAGCAGCAGCGTCGCCGACGCGGCCAGCGCGACGTAGTCCGCGCGGCGCAGCCGGAGCGGCGGCGGCGTCGGGTTCCACGACAGGCAGCGCGCCCGCAGCGCGAGCGCGAGCGAGTCCGCGCGGCCGAGCGCCCGGCGGAGCCCCGCGACGCCGACGATGCGGACCCGGTCGCGGACCGGTCGCTCCGTCCCGAGCCGCGCCTGCATCGCCGACCGTACCCGCCTGACGTCCGCCTGCAACACCGGCAGGAACCTGAACACGAGGCTCACGCCGACCGCGAGGAACCGGCCGGGCCGCCCCGGGACGAGCCACGCGACGGCCGCCTCCGAGTCGCGGACCGGGGTCGTGCGGACGTACGCCGCCGCGAGCGCCAGCAGCAACACGGTCCGGTAGCTCGCGAGCAGCGGCGGCACGGCGTCAGCGGGGACGACCCACGGCGCCGACAGCCGCAGCGACTCCAGCGCCGGGCCGACGAGCAGAAACGGCAACACGGCGCGGAACTCCGCGAGCGCGTCCGGCGGCGAGAGCCGGCACGCTGCGAGCGCCGCCGCGACGACGACGGTGAGCGCGGCGAGTCCGCGCGGCGTCGTGTGCGCGAACGCCGCGACGACGACGCAGCTCTGCGCGACCAGTTTCGTCCGCGGGTCGAGCCGGTGACCGACCGAGTCGCCGGGGTCGTAACTCAGCATCAGTCCTGCTCCTGCGGCGGCGACGTGTCCCCGTCCGGCTCCGCCGGCGTCGTCGCTGCCGGCCGCCTGACGCCGAGGCCGTCCAGTCGGTTCAGCGCGTCCGCCGGCGGCGCGTCGACGGCGACGCTCCCGCCGTCCATGACGACGACGCGGTCCGCGAGCGACGCGACGTCACGCAGGTCGTGGGTGACGACGACGACGCCGGTGCCGTCGCGGTTCAGCGCGGCGAGCCGGTCGAGGACGGAGCGGCGCGCCGGCTCGTCGAGCCCGGTGAACGGCTCGTCGAGCACGAGGTGGGTCGGCCGCATCGCGAGCGCCCCGGCGATTGCGGCGCGCTCCCGTTCGCCGCCGGAGAGCCGGTCGATGCGCTCGTCGCCGCGGCCCGCCATGTTCACTGCGTCCAGCGCGTCGCCGACGCGAGCGTCCACCTCCTCCCGGGGCAGCCCGAGGTTCTCGGGGCCGAACGCGACGTCCGCGGCGACGGTCGCCGCGACGAAGCAGTCGCGCGGCTCCTGAAACACCATGCCGACGGCGGTCCGCGCCGCGACCAGGTCGTCCGTCACCGGCGTCCCGTCGACGCGCACCTCGCCGCCGTCCGGGGTGAGGAGGCCGTTGAAGTGGCGGACGAGCGTCGTCTTCCCGGAGCCGTTCGCGCCGGCGAGCACGACGAACTCGCCGTCCGGGATGTCGAGCGAGACGTCGTCCACGGCGACCGCGTCGCCGTAGCGGTGCGTGAGGCCGCGAACGGAGAGCATCTGCGTCGGTGCCCCGTTCGGTTACCGCGCCGCGACGGCGTCGCTCCTGACGACGGCGACGGTGGCCGCCACCTTCAGCGCCTCCGCCGGGATGAACGGGACGGCGGCGGCGAGCAGCGCCGGGACGAGCCCGACGTTGCCGACGACGGCGTAGCCGACCGTGCCGAACGCGTAGATGACGACGGTCGCGACCGTCATCCCGCCGACGAGGCGCGCGAGCGACGCGTCGGCCGGATTCTTCAGGTCGCCGACGCCGTGGACCGCGGCGCCGACGATGGCGGCGGCGAACGGGTACGACCAGAGGTAGCCGCCCCACTGACCGAACAGCGAGTCGAAGCCGGCGGTGCCGTACGCGAACACCGGGGCGCCGACCGCGCCGGCGACGACGTACAGCGCCAGCGACACGTACCCCCATCTCGGGCCGAGGTAGGCGCCCGCGAGGAACACGCCGAGCACCTGCAGCGTGAACGGCACCGAGGTCACCGGGAGCTGGAACGATACGTACGCGAACACGCCCGTCAGCGCCGCGAACAGCGCCGCGCGGGCGAGGTTGCCGACGACTTCGTCGCCGACGAGGTCGACGTCCTCCGTTGACGTGCTCATCTCGACAGCCCGTAAACCAACATTCACAAAGAGGTTTACGGACTCGCCGTCGGACCGGACGCTTCCCGAGACTGGCACGCAGTACGTCCGTGTCGCCGACGCGTTTTCGTCGCCGACGCGTCCGCGTCGGTAGCGCGACCACGTCGCGGTCGCCTACCGGCGCACGCCGTCGACGTCGCGCGAAGTAATCAACTGAACAGTATTATCAGTGATGGGGACGCACCTCGTCGCATGACAGACGACGGCGGGGGCCAGCCGCCCCCCGAGACGGTGTTTTCCGCGCTGGGCAACGAGACGCGGCTCGAAATCCTGTTCACGCTGCACGACCGCGCGTCCGGCTGGAGCCGCAGCGACGACGCGGTGCCGTACTCCGAACTCCAGAGCGCCGTCGGCGAGGACGACAGCGGGAAGTTCAACTACCACCTGAGCCGGCTGACGGACCACTTCGTGGAGAAGCGCCCGGGCGGCTACGCGATTCAGTACGCCGGCAAGAACCTCGTCCGCGCGGCGCTCGCGAGCTACGGCGTCGAGGAGTCGTCGTTCGGGCCAACCGAGGTCGACGCCGCCTGCTTCCGCTGCGGCGGCGACGTCGTCGTCGAGTACAACGGCGAGCGGCTCATGACGCGGTGTGCGGACTGCCCCGGGGCGTTCGACCTCGACTACACGCCAGACGGGACGCTCAGCGCCGTCCCGGTACAGCCCGGCGGCATCGCCGACACCGACCAGAACCGGCTGCTCGAACGCATTCACGCCCGGTTCTGTCACCGCGCCCGGACCTACGTCGACGGCGCCTGCCCGCGCTGCGGCGGCGAGATGGACCGCGACCTCGTCGGCTGCGCCGACCACGACGGAAGCGACGGGCCGTGTCCGAACTGCTCGACGTCGATGGCGGCGTACTTCGACTGTCAGTGTTCGGTGTGCGGCCAGAGCGGCCTGATTCCGCCGGTCGTCGGCCGGTCCGACCGCGACCCGGTCGCCGCCGCGCTCCGGGAAGCGGGCGTCGACGGCGCCGGCTGGCCGCTGTTCGCCGAGGGAATGGCGTGGAGCGACTCGTACGACCCGGACGCCAACCGCGTCGTCTACGACCCCGACGCCGTCGACTACCGAATCGGCGTCGACGCCTCGGCGACGCTCGCGAAACTGTGACGCCGGCGACCGAACAGGAAGCCGCAGCGACGCGTGAGGAGGGCTGGACGTGGTTCGGTGCGTTCGTCAGTACGTCTCCGCCAGCGTCTCGAACCGTTCGAGGTCGTGGCCGTACAGCACGTCGGCGTCGTGTCGGCGCTCCAGTTCGCGGAGCGTCTCGAGGCTGTCGCGCCACGCCGGTTCGCTCCACACCAGCCCCGGGCCGAGCGAGACGGACTCCGCGTAGTTGGCGTGGACGTAACACTCGTCTCCGGCGACGAGCAGCGTCCCGTCGTCCGTCTCGATTTTCGCGCCGAGGACGCCCGGCGTGTGGCCGGGGAGGTGGACGAGTTCGAAGCCGTCGGCGAGCGTGTGGCGGTCGCGCTTGACGACCTGCCAGTCGATGTCGCCGTCGAAGTCGTCGGCGAGGTACGCCACGGAGCCCTCGGCGGTCTTCGCCGAGTAGAAGGCGTACTTCAGTTCGTCCTCGTGGACGTACACCGGCGTTCCGGTCCCCTCGAACGCGGAGAGGCCGCCGGCGTGGTCCATGTGGAGGTGGCTCATCACGACCGCGTCGATGTCGCCGAAGTCGTAGCCGGCCGCCGCGAGGTCGGCCTCCAGGCCGTGGTCGTCGGCGTCGTACGCCTCGAAGGTCGCGTACAGCGGCTCCGGCCACGACTCTGCGGCGTCGACGGGGCAGCCGGTGTCCCACAGGTACGTCGCCTCCGCGGTTTCGACGACGGCGTTCCAGACGACGAAGTCGATGCGTTCGTGTTCCGGTTCCGGGTCGGCCGCCGTCGCCATGGCGTCGCCGTCGACGACGAATCCGCGGTCGGCGCGGACCCGGCCACGGTCGACGAGCGTCACGTCGGGCATGCGTTCGGCTCCGTCCGGAACGGACTTAAAACGAGGCGGCCGTGTCGGCGTCGGGAGAGCCGACGGACGGCCGCGTCCAGTGATTCGTTCGGCGGCGCCGCGACGGCCCGCGCAGGCGCCGCGGTTCAGCCGAGGTGCTCGGTGAACCACTCGGCCGCGTACTCGGCGACCTGGTCGAGTTCGCCGGGGCCCTCGAACAGGTGGCCGGCGCCCTCGATGACTTCGAGCCGCTTCTCGCAGCCGAGTTCGTCGTACACGTCGCGGTTCAACTCCAGCACGTCGGGGTCGTCGCCGCCGACGATGAACAGGCACGCCGCGGTCACGTCGTCGGCGACGGGCGAGGCGAGGTCGACGCGGCCGCCGCGTGAGACGACGGCGTCCACCGGCGCGTCGGCCTCGACGGCGGCGCGGAGTGCGGCCGCCGCTCCGGTGCTCGCGCCGAAGTAGCCGACTGGCAGGTCCGCGACTGCGGGCTCTCCGCGCACCCAGTCGGTGGCGGAGACGAGCCGCTGGACGAGCAGCGAGACGTCGAAGCGGTTCTCGTGGACGACGTCCTCCTCCTCGGTGAGCAGGTCGAACAGCAGCGTCGCGTGCCCGGCGTCGTTCAGTTGGGCCGCGACGGCGTTGTTCCGCGGGCTCTTCCGACTGCTGCCGCTGCCGTGTGCGAACACGACGAGCCCCTGCGGGTCGTCCGGGACCGACAGGGTTCCGTCGAGCGTCACTTCCTCGATGGGGATTTCGACGAGTTCGCCGACGATTCCGGGGTCGCTGTGACTCATGGGGGAGTCTGCTCCGGGGGCGTGGAAAAGCGCCGTGGCCGATTCGGCGGCCCGTCGACGTCGGGGCTCGGAAACAGCGGCGCTCGCCGGCTCCGTCGCCGGTCAGCCGGACTGTTCGGGCGGCTCGCCGTGGAGGTACTCGATGGCCTCCTCGTCGCTCACCTGCCCGAATTCGTCGTAGAACTGGCCGACGGCGCGGAAGTTCGTCGGCCGCTGCAGCGCGATGACCTCGTCGGCTTCGCGCTCGAGTCGGTCGAGCGTGTCCGGCGGGCCGACCGGGACCGCGAGGACGACGCGCGCCGCGCCGGAGTCGCGCAGCATCCGGAGACACGCCGTCACGGTGGCGCCGGTCGCGACGCCGTCGTCGACGAGCACCACGGTCTGTCCGGTCAGGTCGGGCGCCGAGCCGGTCCGGTACGTCTCGGCCTTTTCGCGCGCGGTCTCGGCGGCGCGGTCGCGCTCGATTTCGACCTCCTCCTCGTCGAGGCCGAGCCGGTCGATGGCCTCGTCGTTCCGCCAGACGCTGCCGTCGACCGCCGCCGCACCGATGGCGTACTCGGGGTTGTTCGGCGCGCCCATCTTCTTCGCGACGGCGATGTCGAGCGGGACGCCGAGCGCGTCCGCGACGGGCCGGGCGACCGGGAGCGCCCCGCGCGGAATCCCGAGGACGATGTCGGCGGTGACGCCCTCACTCTGCAGCCTGTCCGCGAGCTGCTCGCCCGCGTCGGTCCGATTCTTGAACATCCCTCGGGAGAACTATCCGCGAACGGACGAAAAAGTCTGTTCGCCGCCCGGACCCCACCCGCCCTGTCTGCCGCCATGCCAGCCGACGTGACTACCGCCGTGACAGCCAGTAGCACTATCCGTCGCGGCGGCGAAACGCCGGCGACACCGATGTCTCTGAGCGGCCGCTCGACGTGGGAGGAACCGGCCGAAGTGGACCGCGCCGCCAGAAACGTCGCCGCGCTGAGCGAGACGCTGTCCGGCCCGGCGGACCTCGACGGCCTCGCCCGCCGCCTCGCCGACGAGGACGTCGTGCTCATCGGCGAAGCGTCGCACGGCACCTCCGAGTTCTACCGGTGGCGCGCTCACCTGACCGCGCGGCTCATCCGCGAACACGGCTTCGACTTCGTCGCCGTCGAGGGCGACTGGACGAGCTGCTACGAGGCGAACCGGTTCGTGAAGGGGCTGCCCGACTCCGGCGAGACGGTCCGGGAGGTGATGGACGCCTTCGGCCGGTGGCCGACGTGGATGTGGGCGAACTGGGAGATGGTCGAGTTCTTCGAGTGGCTCGAACTCCACAACCGCGAGTTCGCCTCCGACGACGTCGGCTTCTACGGCCTCGACGTGTACAGCCTGTTCGAGTCGATGGACGCCGTCGTGGAGTACCTGGAGGAGACGAACCCGGAGGCCGCCGAGCACGCCCGGGAAGCCTACCGGTGTTTCGAGCCGTACGGCACCGACGCGCAGGAGTACGCGCGGTCGCTCCGCATGGTCCCGGCGTCGTGCGAGGAGGACGTCGTTGACGTCCTGACGGAGCTGCGCGAGGAGGCCGCCGCCGCGGAGCCGACCCACGACGAGGACGCGTTCAGCGCCGAGCAGAACGCGCTCGTCGCGAAGAACGCCGAGGCGTACTACCGGGCGCTCGTCTCGGGCGACACGGACTCGTGGAACGTCCGCGACGAGCACATGGCCGACACGCTCGACCGGCTCGTCGAACACCACGGCGGCGACGCGCAGGCGGTCGTCTGGGCGCACAACACGCACGTCGGCGACGCCCGCGCGACGGACATGGAGGGGAAAGGACGGCTCAACATCGGCCAGCTCGCCCGCGAACGCTTCGGCGACGACGACGTGAAACTGGTCGGGTTCGGCTCGTACGAGGGCAGCGTCGTCGCCGGCGACGAGTGGGGCGCGCCGATGGAGACGATGGACGTCCCGGCCGCGAAAGACGGCAGCTACGAGGACGTGTTCCACCGCGCCGGCGGCGACGACCGCCTGCTGTACACCGACCGAATCGCGGACGACGACGCGCTCTCGGAGCCGCGCGGCCACCGCGCCATCGGCGTCGTCTACCACCCGCAGTGGGAGTCCGGCAACTACGTCCCGACCGACCTCCGCCGGCGCTACGACGCGTTCATCCACGTCGACGAGTCGCAGGCGCTCCACCCGCTCGAACTCCACCCGGACCGGGAGCGCGTCCCCGAACTCTACCCCACCGGCCTCTGACCGCCCGCGGCCGCCGACGTTCGATTCACTGCTCTCGAACCGCGTCAGCCACCAGCCTCGCCTCCGCCTTCCGGACGTGTTCCGCGACGGTTCCAGTCGCGAGCCCCAGCCGTTCGGCGACGTCTCCGAGCGTCGCGCTCCGCGGCTCGTCGTAGTACCCGGCCTCCAGGGCGGCCGAGACGACGCGGCGCTGTTGGGCCGTCAGTCGCTCCGTGGCCGAGAGCCTGGCGCCGCTCCCCGCCGTGACTCGACGGACCTCCGCGTCGACGCCGTTCGGAAGTCGGTCGAGTAACTCCTGCAGCGCTCCGGTCCGCCCGACCAGCTGCAGGTCGGCCGACCGGTCGGTTCGGAAGACGACGGGCGGCACCGTGACGACGTCTTCGCCGTCGTAGACGTCGAATATCCCGCCGGCCGCCTCCGCCACCGCGTCTTCGACCAGCACCGCGAACTGGCCGGAGCCGCCCGCCATCGACACCGTTTCGTACGACTCGACGTTCGGCGTCGCGTCCAGCGTCGCCGTGTACGGGTCGCGGGGCCCAGTCACCTGAAACACCATCAGCCCGGTTCCGCGCGACGTGACGTTCCACTGCAGCAGCCGCGTCGGCCCGTACCGGTCGTCCTCGGAGACGAACGCGTGCATCGGGTGGATGGCCGCGTCCTCGAACCGCAGCCGGACTGAGAGTGACCGCACGCGGATTCCTGGCTTCGGTTCCGACTTAAAGGCGCCGCGTTTGTGCGGCACCACGCCCTCGCTGCTGGCGAGGAAACCTGAGGAGAGACGCCGACTATGAGCTCACAGCACCACCGCGAGACGCAGCCGCCGCAGACCGAGTCCCTCGAGGCGACGCTCGACGACCTCCTCGAACAGGTCGCCGTCGGCCGCGACGACCACGTGCACGCCCCGGCGGTGACGGTTCGCCCCGACGCGGTTCAGGAGACGCTGCGGACGCTGCGCGACGAGGCGGGGTTCGACCACTGTTCGTGCGTCACGGCGCAGGAGTACGAGGACCGATACGAGACCATCTACCACCTGAAACAGTACGACGACCCGACGACCGAGGTGAGCGTCGTCGTCCCGACCGCGAAGTCCGACCCGGTCTCCGAGAGCGCCGAACCGGTCTTCCGAACGGCGGACTGGCACGAACGGGAGGCGTACGACCTCGTCGGCATCGAGTACGAGGACCACCCGAACCTCGAACGGCTCCTCCTCCCGGAGACGTGGCAGGGCCATCCGCTCTCGCTGGACTACGACCAGAACAGGCCGCAGGTCGTTCCGTTCGCGGAGAACGCGAACCCGATCGCTGACGACGCGCGCGACGGCGACGCGATGCTCATCAACGTCGGTCCGCACCACCCTGCCACGCACGGCGTCCTCCACCTGGAAGCCGTCCTCGACGGCGAAACCGTCGCGGACGTCACCCCCGACATCGGCTACATCCACCGATGTGAAGAGCAGATGTGCCAGTCGGGCACGTACCGACACCAGATCATGCCGTACCCCGACCGGTGGGATTGGGGCGGCGGCGGGCTGCTGAACGAGTGGGCGTACGCCCGCGCCGCCGAAACGCTCGCGGACATCGAGGTACCGGAGTACGCGCAGGTCATCCGGACGCTGAGCGCCGAACTGTCGCGGATTCTCTCGCACATGCTCGCCGTCGCAGCCTACGCGCTCGACGTCATCGGCGACTTCACGGCGACGTTCATGTACGGCATCCGCGAGCGCGAAGAGGTCCAGAACCTGCTGGAGGACCTGACCGGCCAGCGGCTCATGTTCAACTACTTCCGGCTCGGCGGCGTCGTCTGGGATCTCCCGGAGCCGCGCGACCAGTGGCTCGACGACGTCCGCGAGTTCGTCGACCGCCTCCCCGAACGCGTCGCCGAGTTCCACGACCTGCTGTCGGCGAACGAACTGTTCCAGAAGCGGACCGTCGACACGGGCGAGATCGCGCCGGAGGTCGCGAAATCGTACGGCTGCACCGGGCCGGTCGCTCGCGGCTCCGGCATCGACTACGACCTGCGCCGCGACGACCCGTACGGCTACTACGACGAACTCGACTGGGATGTCGCCGTGAGAGACGGCTGTGACAACTTCGCCCGGCTGCTCGTCCGGCTCCGCGAGATCGAAGAGTCCGGCAGAATCGTCGAGCAGTGCGCCGACCTGCTCGAAGACTGGCCGGAGGCGGACCGAACAATCCAGTCGAACGTCCCGCGGACGCTCCGCCCGGACGACGACGCCGAAGTGTACACTGCCGTGGAGGCCGCCAAGGGCGAACTCGGCATCTACATCCGGTCGGACGGGACGGACGAGCCGGCGCGGTTCAAGATTCGCGGCCCGTCCTTTTCGAACTTGCAGGCGCTCCCGGAGATGGCTGAAGGCGAGTACGTCCCGGACCTAATCGCGTCGCTCGGTAGCCTCGACACCATCATGGGGGAGGTGGACCGGTGAGATGAGCGGGTCGGCACTGTTCCGTGACGACGCCGATGACGTGACGTGCATCGCCTGCGGGGAGACTGTGCCGCGCGGGGACGCACGGGAGTACGACAAACACGGCGACCGGTTCACGCGAGACGGCAAGCGGTTCGAGTACCTCTGTAAGCCCTGCGACCGGGAGCGTTCACGGCAGCCGCGGTCCGGACTCGAATCGACGCTCGTCGACGCCGGCGCGGGCCGCGTGCCCACAGCGGAGTTCCTCAGCCGCTTCGTTCGGCTGACCGACGGCGACGGCCCACCCACGGAAGACTGACCGAGACCCGTTCACTCTCGGTCCTCCCGTCCACGGTCAACCGGGCTGCTGACGGCCCGAGTCACCGCGGTTGAACCCGAAGCGACTGCGGGATTTCCGGTTCAGTCGTCGCCTTCGCCGCCGGAGCGCTGGGTTTTGTACAGCGAGTAGCCGATGATCGAGAAGCCGACGGCGGACAGCGCGTTTTCGATGATGAGCGCGTCGGTGGTGTTCACGAGCAGCGCCTGGTCTGCGACGCCGGCGAGCAGCGAGCCGAACGTGACGACGCCGAAGCCGACCGCGAGGTACCTCAGGCCGCTCCAGCCGGTTTTGCGGGCGGCGGTGGATGCCGTGTAGGTGATGAAGCCGCCGATGACGAGCGTCACGGTCTTGAAGGCGACGACGATGAGCGGGACGTTTCCGGACATGCTCACAGTTCCTCACTCATGCGTGACCAGAACTGCGCGAGCCGCTGGTCTGGCTGTTTCGGTTCGCGCACGAATTCGCAGTCGAAGCCGCCGTCCTCCGCGAGCAGCACCATGACGCCCTGAACGTCGCGCTGATACGTGGTGACGTGATGTCCGTCCGCGCGGAGCTCCGTTCCGGTCTCGACGAGGCCGGCGTCGGCGAGCGCTTCGAGTTTCCGGTACGCCGTGGTCTGGGCCAGCCCGCACTCCTCGGCCACCGCCTTCGCGCTCTTGGCGGTGTCGAGCGTCTCGAGAATCGCCCGGCAGTCGGGGTCGGCCATCGTTTCGAGCACCGGCTGGACCGCGGTGTCAGCTTCGGAGTCCTCACTCATCGGTGTGTCACCGGCGCGTCGTCGGCGGGAGTCCGTTGTCCGTGGCGGCGATGGTCGCCGCGGTGAACCGGCGGTTCGTCCGGGAGGGCGCCGGACCGCTTCGACGGGGGAGGGCTGTCGGGGACATCGGTGGTCTGGAGCAGCCGTGCGGGACGCTGCCTGCGCGTCTGTTCCTGGGGCCGACTATATAAATGACGCTGTGACGCTTTCCAGGGTCTGGAAAGCATCCAGTCGTTTGTTTGAAGCGGCGTGTCACCGCCCTCCTGTGATGAACTGGTCCCCATCCAGACGGCGAGCGCTCCAGGGAATCGGTGCCGCCACCCTCACCGCGGCCGCGGGCTGTGTCTCCGCGACCGCGACGCCGCGGTTCAGCGACGAAAACGAGACGGAGCAGGAACGCTCCGGCGCCGCGACGGACACCCCCCTCGAAGACTGGCTCGCGGACGCGAACGGCTACGACGGCACGCCGAGACGGTACGGTCCCGGGTCCCGGCCGCGAATTGCGGTCGGCGAACCGCTCGACGACGGACTGGCGTTTGCACCGCCGGTCATCGAGGTGCCGCCCGAGACGGTCGTCCACTGGGACTGGACGGGCCACGGCGGCCAGCACAACGTCGTCGCGCTCGACGGGACGTTCGACAGCGGCCGGACGAACGCCCAGCCCGGAACCGGCTACCACTACTACTTCGACGAACCGGGCGAGCACCGCTACGTGTCCGAACCCCACCGCTCCGACGGCATGAAAGGCGCCGTCCTGGTGAGGGAGCCGCCGAAAACCGGGTATCCGTCGGTCGACGACTGGGTCGTCGACGCGAGCAACTTCGACGGAACCGTCGTCGACGAGACGGGCTTCGACGCGGCGACCATCCGCGTCGGGGCGCCCGGGAACGGCGGCCGGTTCGCGTTCGCACCGCCGGTCCTGAAGGTGTCGACCGGAACCACGGTCCGCTGGCGCTGGACCGAGCCGGCAGCCCCGCACAGCGTCCAGTTCCCGGAACACGACGTCGGGACCGACGCGGTGTTCACCGAACCCGGCGTTCACCTCAGCCACACCTTCCACGAACCGGGGACGTACCGGTACGCCTGCGGCCCGCACCGCTCGCTCGGCATGAAAGGCGCCCTCATCGTCGAATAGGATGCCCGGGGACACCGACTCGGCACCCGACGGGACCGACGACGCCGCGAGCAACTCGGAAAACCGCTCTGAGCCCACAGCCGCGACGGACGGCGGAACGGGTATCGTGGCGCCGGACGACGAGACTCCGACGTGGCGCGAGCGGAAGGAGCGTTCACAGGGGCTGTCCCGGCTGACGTACGAGTACTTCGAGCGGGCGCGCCGCGAAGACGAGGACCTGCGGCGGGAATCCGACTACGTGGAGCGGGACGTGCTGGCGTTCCCGACGTGGCCGCACGAGATCGTGCGGAACCTCGCGCTGACGAGCTTCTTCGTCGGCATGATCCTGTTTTTGGCGTCGACGATGCCGCCGCACATCGCCGACCCGGCGAACCCGAACGTGACGCCGGCGATCATCCTCCCCGACTGGTACCTCTACTGGTCGTTCGGCCTGCTCAAACTCGGCCCGCTCAACCCCGAACTCGCGATTCTGAACGGACCCAAACTGATGGCGGACCGCACGTTCGGCGTCCTCGCGAACCTCGTCGTCGTCGGCGCCATCGCCGTCGTCCCGTTCGTGAACAAGGGGAGCGCGCGCCGCCCCGTCGAGCAGCCGTTCTGGGCCGCCGTCGGCGTCGCGGGCGTCACGTTCGCCTTCACGCTGAGCGTCTACTCCGCGAAGAACCTCGTGCCGATGGACGTCCACCTGCTGTTCGACCTGACGTTCCTCGTGCCGCCGATCGCCGGCTGCGTCGCGTACGCGGCGCTGAAGACGATGCGCGAAGGCTACATGTACGACCTCAACCGTCGCTACTACCGGCTCCGACCGCCGAAGTAGTCCGGTACGTTCGGATTCGGCAGGTGCGGACTCGACTGCCCGTCGGTGGCTACCCGGCGGGCACGCACCATCGTCGTGGACGACGGAGCACGAGTGGCTGCAGACCGGAGCCGAATCGACGCGCGACGGTGTTTCGTCCCCGGAGACACCCGAACGAGTCGAGGGCCACTCCCGAACTGTCAGGAATACGCACAACGGTTATGCCGGTCACCCCGTTAGCCGGAGCCATGACGGACAGCCGGTGGCTCCCGGACCCGGGCACGGTCATGGTCGCTGTGGGCGTGGCGCTCGCGTTCGCGGCCGCCGTCCACCACTGGCGCGAGGTGCTCGCCTTACACCGGAGCGTCGGGCCGCTCGCCGCCGTGCTTCTGGACGCCACTCTCGCGCTCGGCGTCGTCTACGCCGGGCGCCGGCTGTCGGCGTCCGACCTGTCGACGGACCAGCGGTGGCGCGTCTGCGCGTGGAGTCTCGGCGGGAGCGCCGTGTTCTTCGTCGTCATCGGTTCGACGCTGCTCATCCGGGTGTTCGAGGGGCGCGTCGTCACCGAACCGGAGTTCCCGCTGCTCGTGTCGACGGCCGCGGGCGCGCTCGCCGGGTGTCTCGCCGGATACAACAACGTGTTAGCCTGGCAGGAAGCCGAACGGGCGGAGACCGCCAGCGAGCAGTTGGCCGACGTGAACCGGGATCTGGAGGCGTCGAACGAGCGGCTCGAACGGTTCGCGTACGCGCTCTCGCACGACCTGCAGGAGCCGCTGCGGATGGTGTCGAGCTACCTCGAACTGCTCGACCGCCGCTACGGCGACGAACTCGACGACGACGCGCGGGAGTTCATCGACTACGCGGTCGACGGCGCGGACCGGATGCAGACGATGGTGACGAGCCTCCTCGAGTACGCGCGCGTCACCGCCGACGAGGAGCCGCTGGAACCGACCGACGCCGACGCGGTGCTCGACGGGGTGCTCGACGACCTCCGCCTGCGGACCGAGGAGACCGACGCCGAAATCACGTCGGACGACCTCCCGACCGTGGAGGCGGACGCCGAGCAGCTCGCGCAGGTGTTCAGGAACCTCGTCTCGAACGCCATCCGGCACAGCGGCGACGACCCGCCGCGGATTCACGTCGGCGCGGAGCGAGCCGGGGACCGGTGGGAGTTCTCGGTCAGCGACGACGGCGTCGGTATTCCGCCGGAACACCACGACCGAATCTTCGAACTGTTCGAGCAGGTCGACGCCGGCGACGCGGAGTCCGGGACGGCGGGGATGGGGCTCGCGCTGTGCCAGCGCGTCGTCGAGCGCCACGGCGGCGAACTCGACGTCGAGTCGACGCCCGGCGAGGGCGCGACGTTCTCGTTCACGCTCCCCGCGGTCGACGCCGACGGCGACTGAGTCACCCCTCGACGGCCCTGGGGACGGACGGCCGAGCGGGACGGCAGCGGTCAGCGGCCGACGGCGGGCTAGCGGAGCGCGACGGCGAGGTGGAACAGCCCGAGCAGCGAGAAGCCGGCGGCGACGACCCAGTCCCCCGGACGCGACCCCATGTGTCGCTGCGTCGCCGCGCGGAGGAACCACCACCCCGAAATCCACGTCAGGACGAGCGGGGCGAACGGCGCCGAGAGCCACGTCGCCGCGAACAGGTCGACGACGCCGATGGTGAGCAGCGTGTACGAGACGGCGTGATTCATGATCTGCGCGACTCCGCGGACGTCCGAGCGCTTCGTCTGGTACGTCACCACCAGCAGATTCAGCGGCTTCAGCGGCTCGCCGTCGGTCGGTATCGCGCCGTCGAAGTCGAGCAGCCACGGCATCGCGACGTGCACGGCACCCAGCACGACGGTGAACAGTCCGGCGACGGCGAAGCCGACCGACAGCGCGAGCGGAGGGGTCACGGGTGTCCGCAGGTCACCCGGAGCGGTCTTGAATGGCGCGGGTGACCGAGGCTGCCCGGCGGGTGTCGCCCACTTCGGCGGCCGTCGGCGACGAATCGGCGACAGCGCTTTTCAGGGACGCGGGAGTGGGCCGAGGTGACGCGATGCCCGCTGGGCATCGACCTGTGGACGACGACGAGCGACTGACGACGCGACCGGCCGCGGCCGAGCCAGCCGGCCGGTTCCGCGACGACCGTACAGCGCAGCAGACACGACCGAACTCCCCCGAAACAATGGACTACAGCGAATTCACCGGCGAAGTACAGCACCGAATCGACGTCGGAACGCAGGCGCAGGCGGTCAAGACGACCCGCGCAGTGCTCTCGTCCCTCGGCGAGCGCGTGCAGACGGACGAGGCGGCGGACCTGGCGGGGCCGCTCCCGATGGAGATCGACCGGTTCCTGACGGAGGCGGACTCCGGCCAGCGGTTCGGCTACGACGAGTTCGTGAACCGGGTCGCCGACCGCGCTGACGTCGAGGAGTCAGAGGCCGCCTACCGCGCGAAGGCGGTGACGGCGCTCGTCGCCGACCTCGACCCGGCAGGCGAAATCGAGGACGTCGAAGACGGCCTGCCCGACGAGTTCCAGGACCTCTTCGAGTTCACGTCGCTGGACGAAGACGAGACGCCCTGGTAGGGCGGCCCGCAGCCACCGTTTCGCCGCACCGGTTCTCGCGAACACGCTTTTGCCGTCGGCCGTCGCTACCCGGTCAGTCGTCCGTTCGTCGAAACCGACGGGTTCGCGAGTAGTCGAGTAGCGTCGGAAGAAGTGCTCCGGCAGGGATTCGAACCCTGGTCATCACCGTGAGAGGGTGATATGATTGGCCGGACTACACCACCAGAGCGTGCGTCGCACGTCCGTCGTGCGCATTCACGGGTAGGCGACTGCGGATTAAAACGGTGTCGTTTCGGAATCGCCGTGCGGCGTGTTGGCGAGGCGGGAAACCGCGGGTGACCGTCGGGGCGACCGCGGGGGGAGTGACGACTCAGAGCGTCAGCCGGCGGCGTAGTGGCGCGTCCACCGACGGGCGGCGTACTCGGAGAGCCACGCCCCGACGCCGCCGGCGACGACGCCCACGACCGCGACGGCGCCGAGCAGCGCCGACGACCGGCCGGCGGCGACGGCGAACCCGGCGAGCAGCACCGGGACGAGCGGCACCGCGACGCCGACGAAGAACGCGGCGAACCGCGCCGGGTCGAACAGGAACGCGTTCGGGTCGAAGCCGGCGAGCGCCACCGTCAGGCCGAAGAAGTACAGCGACAGGCCCGCCGCGAGCACCGCGCCGACGGCGGCGTCGAGGAGCGCCGTCCCGGTCGCGGCCACGGCGACGGCGTAGCCGGCCAGCGCGACCGGACCGCCGACCGCGAGGAACGCCGTGCGTTTCGCGCGGAACAGCGCGGCCACCGACACCGGGTACGCGAGGTACGACTCGACGTCGTCGAACTGGGTGAGCCAGTTGTACGACGTGAACGCCGACAGGCCGACGATGCCGCCGTAGAAGACGCCCGGCGCCGGGCGCAGCCCGGTGATGACCGCCGAGAGCGCCGCGAGGCCGGCGGCGACGCCGAGCAGAATCCCGACGGAGACCACGGGCTTCCAGAGGCCGCCGGTGCTGCGAGCGACGTCCAGCACCGACTTGGCGACGAGCCCCTGCGGGTCCGGGAGGCGGCGCTGCAGCGGCCGGAACCGGTCGTCGGCGGTCCGCGCCGGCGGCCGATACGTCGGGTCGTAGACGGCGAGCGCGGCGGCGCCGACGACGAGCGCGGCGACCGCGAGCGAGACCGCCGCCGGAACCCCGGCTCGAATCGGAACCGCGACGGCGACGACCGCGGGCAGCAGCCCGGCTCGCCACGCTGCGACTCCGGCGAGCCCTGCGGCGGCGGCGAGCCACCGGCCGCGGACGCCGCGCGTGAGGAGCGCGACGCCGCTGAACGACGACGCCAGCCCGGCCGAGAACGTCAGCGTCAACGACAGCCACAGCGCCGGCAGCGTCGACGCGGCCAGCCCCCCGGCGGCGACGAGCGGCGCGAACCCGAGCGCCATCGGCGCGAGAAACAGGCCGGCGTAGTACAGTTCGTCCTTCAGCAGGAACAGCCCGAGGAGGCGCCGGCGCGACACCGGCAGCACCCGTGCGGACGACAGCAGCAGCGTCACGTCGCCGAGGACGTGCTCCAGCATGTCGGTGCCGACGAGGCCGGCGGTCCCGGTGTACGCGCCGAAGCCGAGCACCAGCAGGTGCACCGAGACGACGAGCGTCGCCGCGTCGGTGCCGCCGAACGCCGCGCCGCCGACCGCCAGCGCCGTGAGGACGGCGACGACGACCGGGAACGGCGCGAACCGTCGGCCGCCGAACAGTTCGGCGTGCAGCCGCCACTCCTCGCGGACCAGTTCGCGGAACACCGGCCACGTCCCGCTGCCGCGGCTCATCGGTCGCCGCCGCGGTCGCCTCCCGCGGCCGTCCGTTCGGCGCCCGCACCGCCGAGGTCGGGGACGTCGCGGGCGTCGGCGGCGCCGACGCGGTCGAGGAACACGTCGAGCAGCGAGTCGGCCGTGAACGCCTCGTCGGCCGCCGAGCGCTCGGCGACGACGCGGCCGTCGGCGACGATGCCGACGCGGTCGCAGACGTCCGCGGCGACCTCGATGTTGTGCGTCGAGACGAACACGGCGTTGCCGGCGTCGGCGTACTCGACGAGCGCCGACTTCACGGTCTCCTGAACGATGGGGTCGAGGTTCGCGAGCGGCTCGTCGATGACGACCAGCGCCGGCTCGTGGAGGAACGCCTGCGTCAGCATCACCTTCTGCTGTTGCCCCCGCGAGAGGTCGGTGTGGAGCGTGTCGAGCTTCCCGGTGAACCCGAGCCGCTCGGCCCACTCCGCGGCGCGCGACTCGACCGCGTCGTCGTCGAGGCCGCGGACGCGGCCGACGAACCCGAAGTACTCGCGCGGCGTCAGGAAACTCGGCGGGGACTCCTGCTCGGGGAGCACGCCGACGCGCCGACGCACCTCGACCGGCTCGGCCGCCGGGTCGACGCCGAGCACCGACGCGGACCCGTCGTCCGGCGTCGTCTGCCCCGTCAGGACCCGTATCGTCGTCGTCTTCCCCGCGCCGTTCGGCCCGAGGAAGCCGTAGCACTCGCCGCGCTCGACGGAGACGGAGAGGCCGTCGAGCGCGCGGAGCTCCCCGTACGTCTTCACGAGGCCGTCCGCCGAAATCGCCGTCATGCCGCACGGTTCGTCGACGCCGCGGTAAAGCGTTCGGGCGGGACAAACGAAACTGCTCGGAGCGTCGAGTTCGGCCGGTCAGACGACCTGGTCGCCGCCGCTGAACACGTGGACCGGGTCCTGCCAGGCGGCGGCGTCGCTCAGCGGGTCGTCGTCGAGCACGACGAGGTCCGCCCGGTAGCCGTCTGCGACGCGGCCGACGTCGTCGAGCCCGCAGAGGTCGGCGGCGTTCACGGTCGCCGCCTCGAGCGCCTCCCGCTCGCTCATGCCGCCTTCGACCATGTACTCCATCTCGTCCGGGATGTTCTCGAAGTGGTTGAACGGCGTGCCGGCGTCCGTCCCCATCGCCACCGAGACGCCCTCGGCGGCGGTGTGGTCGAACGACGAGTCGAACGACTCGGCGGCGTCCCGCGCCTTCGCCATCGTCGACTCCGGAATGCCCGCGTCGGGGTTCTCCACGATGTTGCGGAGCGCGGCGGCGGTCGGCACCCAGTACGTCCCGGCGTCGGCCATCGCGGCGGCCGCCTCACGGTCCATGAACGTCCCGTGTTCGATGCTGGAGATGCCGGCCTCGACGGCGTTCAACAGGCCCTCCTTCCCGTGGGCGTGCGCCGCCGTCGGGACGCCCTTGGCAGCCGCGGCGTCGACGAGCGCCTCGATCTCCTCGCGAGTGAGTTCGGGCGCGCCGGTGACGGCGCCCTCGGTGAGCACGCCGCCCGTGGCCATGCACTTGACGACGTCGGCGCCGCGTTTCAGCTGTTCGCGGACCGCCTTCCGGACCTCGTCGGGGCCGTCGGCCTCCCGGCCGAACCAGTGGCCGTGCCCGCCGGTCATCACGACGTTCTCGCAGGCGGCGAGCACCCGCGGCCCCGGGATACGGCCGTCTTCGACCGCGGCGGCGGCGTCGAGCGCCATCGACTCCGGGCCGCCGAGGTCGCGGACCGTGGTGACGCCGGCTTCGACCGCCGCGCGGAGGTTCTCCGCCGCGATGTAGGCGTGGTCGTAGCGCGACTCCGACTGCGCGGTGGCGACGTCCGGCCGGCCGTCCATCATCAGGTGGACGTGCGTGTCGACGAGCCCCGGCGCGACGAACTGCCCGGTGACGTCGGTTTCGGTGTCTCCGCGGCCGACGTCGCCGACCGCGACGATTTCACCGGCTTCGATTGCGACGTCGGCCTCGCGGGCGCCGTCGGTGTCGACTACCGTTCCGTTTCGAAGGACGTGCATAGCCGATGCTGGTGGAGCGGCGGCGTAAAGGTCCGGGTCCCGGCGGCCCGGGCAGCACACAGGCCGCGGCGCGCCGGCCCTGAGAGACAGATATCTCTCCGTCACTCGGCCGTGAAGCGGCCGCTGCGACTCCCGACCAGATACGCCGCCACCGCCGACGCGGCGACTGCGAACCCGGCGACGAGGTGGACGACCACGAGTTCGAGCGGCGACGAGACGACCGGTGACGGCTTGAGCAGCCGGAGGTACGCCCGGACGAGCGCGTCGCCGAACAGGTGCATCGCGGCGAACCCTGAGACGGATACCGCTCCGACGCCGACGCCCACCGCGAGCGCGGCGCGCGCGGACGCACCGCTGGCCGCGTGAAGCGCCACCGCGAGCGCGACGACGGGGGCAACGAGGACGACGAAGAGGAGGTCCAGCGCAGTCACGCCTGTCGGTCTGTCGACTCGACGCATAACTCCGCCGAGTCCGTGCGGCGTCGCGGAGCGGGCGCTGCGGGCTCGGTCGGGCAGAAAAAGCGGAAGCGGGGCGTCGACTCCGGCGGCGCGGCGTTACTTGCTGAAGTTGACGGTGTCGAGGGTTTCGATGTTGCCCTCGACGTCCGTGTTGAACTTGAAGTACGAGTACGTCACCGCCTTCATGTCGCCGTTCTGGTCGAAGTCCACCGCGGACGAGGCGCCCTGGTAGAAGACGGACTCGCCGTTCGCGGCGGCGCGGAGGCCCTCCGGCAGGTTCGCCGGCGTCACCTTCATGCCGTCGTTCGGGTTCGCGACGGTCCGCATGTTGTCACGGACCGCCGCGCCGTCGTTCGAGCCGGCCATCGCGTTCGCCAGCAGACACACCGCGGAGGCGTCGTACGCGTGGGAGTTGAACACGCCGGGTGCCCGGCCGTACTCCTCCTGGTACAGCGTGTTGAAGGCGTCGACGCCCGGCCCGGACGCCTGCGGCGCGGTACCGTAGACGTTCGACATGTCGTTGCCGACCTCGCCCGGCAGCGAGGAGTCCTTCAGGCCGTCGGTCACCATGATGTCGGTCTGGTCGCTGTAGTCCGCGTAGTAGTCGCGGAAAATCTGGATGCCCGACGCCGGGTAGCCGATGACGACGAGCATGTCCGGCGAGTCGCTCATCGCAGACGACAGCTCCGACGTGTAACTCGACTTCTCCTTCGTGAACGCCACCTGCGTCTGGACGGAGCCGCCGTGGTTGTTCTCGAAGGAGGTGGCGAACGAGTCCGCGAGCGCCTGGCCGTAGTCGTTGTTGACGTACATGACCGACGCCGAGGAGTTGCCGAGGTTCTCGGAGGCGACCTGCGCCATCACCTGCCCCTGCAGCGCGTCCGACGGCGCCGTCCGGAAGATGAAGCCGTTGTCCTGGAGGTCCGTCACCGCCGGCGACGTCGACGACGGCGAGCAGCCCACCATCTGGTTCGGGATGAGCACCTGCTGGGTCACCTGCAGATTCACGCCCGACGACGCCGGACCGGTGACGGACGGGTAGCCGGCGCTGGCGAGCGCGTTCGCCGCCTGAATCCCGGCCTGCGGGTCGGTCTGGGTGTCCTCGACGGTCTGGTCGAACTTCACCGGCATGTCGCCGGCCGCCCGGAGCTGTTTCACCGGGAGCGTGCCGCCGTCGCGGATAATCTTCCCGAGCGACGCGAGGTCGCCGGTGATCGGCATCAGCACGGAGTGCTTGATGGTCCGCTTCGATTCGCTCGGTTCGTCCGTCGCCGTCGACGTCCCCTCGCCGGAGCCGTCGTCGGTCGGGGTCGAGCCGCCCCCGCTGTCCTGGGTGATGCAGCCTGCGAGTCCGATGGCGCTGACGCCGCCGACGCCCTTCAGGACGTCGCGACGCTGAATTTCACGTGCCATGTGGTACGGGTTAGCGTACCCGGTCTTAAACCTCACCACTGCATCTACTCTTGCGGCGTCCCCGCGACGCACGTGGCCCCGGGCGCCGCCGACTGCGATGCTGCGGCTGGCTGCGTCGCCGTGATGTTGCGGTCGCGTCGCGGTAGAGGGTAGACGTGTCGCGGTCGCGGACGCGGTCCGATGCGCTGATAGGCGCGGAGCGCGGCAGCTACGAGCAGATGACGTATCCCTCGTTCGTCGTCGGCATCGCCGGTGGGACCGGCGCGGGCAAGACGACGGTGTCGCGGCTCATCACCGAGAACGTGGAGGACTCGGTGACCCGTATCCCGCTGGACAACTACTACAAGGACCTCTCGCATCTCGACTTGGAGGAGCGCCAGCAGGTGAACTACGACCACCCCGACGCGTTCGAGTGGGAGCTGCTCCGCGAACACCTCGAAGCGCTGCTGTCGGGCCAGCGCGTCGAGATGCCGCAGTACGACTTCGAGATTCACAACCGGAAGGAGGAGACGACGCCGGTCGACCCGACCGACGTCATCGTCGTCGAGGGGATTCTGGCGCTGTACGACGACGAGATCAACGACATGCTGGACCTGCGGCTGTACGTCGAGACGGACGCCGACGTCCGCATCCTTCGGCGCATCGAACGCGACGTCGTCGACCGCGGCCGCGACCTCGAAGGCGTCATCGACCAGTACCTCTCGACGGTGAAGCCGATGCACGAGCAGTTCATCGAGCCGACGAAGAAGCACGCAGACCTCATCATCCCGGAGGGCGCGAACTCGATGGCGGTGAACCTCCTCGAAGAGAAACTGCAGAACGAAGTGAACGGCGACGGCGCCCGGACGTGGGAGCGCTCGGAACTCGAACAGCGAATCACCGAGAACCGCCGCAGCGACGCGGAGAACTAGCCGGCGCTGTCGAGTCTCAGTACCTCGAACGGCTGATGACGGTCAGCCGAACAGTCCTCGCTCGCGAAACCGCGCCGGTCAGCCGCGCGTCCGCGTGAACTGGTCCGCTCCCTCGTAGGTCCACATGTCGTGGTTCCGCATCGCGGTGCCGACGCGCTTGTGGAACGCGACGATGTCGTCGAACTCCTCGTCGTCGTCGATGTGCTGGAAGATGTCGTCGACGGAGACGACGGTGTCGCTGTCCAGTCGCACCGGGTGGTCGCCGAACTCCTCGCGGTAGTCGCCCGCACGCAGCGGGAAGTCGTCCTCCTCGTCCACCTTCTTCACGAGGACTGCGTGTCCGTACTTCCGGCGGCCCTCGCTACCCTCCTCCCCGTCGGGGTCGTGCGGCCAGTCTCGGCTGCTCATCTGTGTCCCCGGGTTGTGAGGGTGGTCTGTTAGCCGTTTCGCTCTGCGGCCGCCACGCTTTCCGGTCGCTCCCCTGTCTGTCCGTCCATGGCGGTGTTCCTCGACTGTCGGCTGCCCGGCGGCGGCCTCCTGTTCCCTGACGGCCACCCGCCGCCGGGCGACGTCAGGGAGGTGACGCTCACGCTGGACCCGGTCGTTCCGGCCGCCCAGCCGCTGCCGCCGTACGCCTCCGTCGCCGCAGACGGGGGCCCTGCGGCCGCCGAGTCCGTCGCCGACGCGCTCGACTCGCTGCTCCCCGCCGCGCGAGTCAGCCCGGTCGACGCGGACAGCGACGGCACGACGCTGTATCGGTTCGACTGGACCGGAGATGCGGACACCGAGCGCGACGCGGATTCGGAGGCGGTGGCGGAGCCGGACGCGGACACAGACGCGGATGGAGACACGGACGCCGCTCGGATCGCGGAGCGCCCCGTGCTTTCGGCGCTCGCCGAGACCAACGCGGCGGTGCTGGAGGCGACGCTCGACGACTGGACGTGGTCGCTGCGCGTCCGGTTCGACGGCCCCGACGACGCCCAGCGGTTCCAGGAGTCCGCCGCCGACCGCGACGCCTCGCTGTCGGTCGAGAAGCTCGTCACGCGGGAGCGGCGGTCCGACGACGATGTCGTCTCGTCGAAGCAGTGGGCGACGCTGCGGGAGGCGTACAGCCGCGGGTACTTCGAGACGCCGCGCGGCTGCGCGCTCCGGGACCTCGCCGACGAGTTCGACGTGTCGACGCAGGCGGTCTCACAGCGGCTCCGGCGCGGCGTCGGGAACCTCGTCGTCGAACACCACGAACGGCGTCAGGGACCGGACTCCTGACGGGGGACTCACGGATCCTCGACCGGTCCGGGAAAAACGAGTTGACGCTCGAAGGCGGTCGCTTACCCGGATGCCGCCGGTTGATTCAAGCGCCGGCGGACGAGCAACGAGTCCGCCGGAAGCCCGCGACGCGGCGGCCCACTGACGTCGGTCGACGCAGCGGACGGTCCCCGGCCACAGGGGGCCCGTCGCTGCCCGGCTCGGGTCGACCCGGCATTCCGGGTCGCCGCCCCACAGTACCGCGGGCGCTTTTCGGCGGCGCTCCCCGACGCGGCATCTCGATGAACAGTCAGACCGAGAAGCGACAGGAACGGCTGATTCGTCCGGGGTCAGCGGAGTTGGCCGGCGACGAACCGCCAGACGCCCAGCGACACGGAGCCGACGACGAGCATCACGACCGCGAAGGTCACGGCGACGCCGCCGCCGACCCACGGCGTGGCTCGCAGCGCGAGGCCGACGACGGCCGCCGGAATCCACGACCGGACCGCCAGCGGCACCGACGCCTTCGGTGACTCGGCGGCGCCCGCCGAGTACGCGCCGATGAGCGGTGCGCAGACGACCCAGCCGACCAGGAACGGTGCGGCGACGGCGAGGACTGTCCCGACCGTCTGCGCGCCGGCCGGCGGGAACGACGTTTCACCGTGTGTGACCGTTCCGACGTAGATGAACGCGACGATGACCAGCAGGTCTCCGACTGCGAGCGGGAGCGCCCGTCGGTCGATTCGCTGCTCCAGGAACTCGGCGGCTGCCATGTCTCACCGGTTCGCGCCGACCCGCTTAACGCTCCGGGTTCTCGACTCGCGCCGACGCGGCTCACCGTCGGGCGGTTCGGCGACGCGCAGTCACCCGGATTCGGGGCCGTCCTCGGTCGGCTTGACGCCGGCGACGGTGTAGTCGAATCCGGGGGCGACGACGCGGCCGCGGAGGCCGGCGTCGGTGAGCGCGTCGGCGACGGCCTCGGCGGTCCGGAACGACGAGTCCATGCCGAGCAGCCGTTCGCCGGCGGCGAGCAGGCGGCCCGGCGCGGTGTCCGGGTCGAAGTCGCGGACGACGACGACGCCGCCGGGCGCGACGACGCGGGCGGCCGCTCGGAGCGCCGCGTCCGGGTCGGGGAAGTGGTGGAGCGCGTCTGCGACGACGACCGCGTCGACGCCGCGGTCAGGGACCGGGAGGCGGCCGGCGTCAGCCCGAACCGCTGGAAGCCCCCGGTCGCGGGCGCGGCGGAGCATCCCGGGCGACGCGTCGACGACGGCGGCGTCGACGCCGAGTTCGCGGAGCCGGAGCGCGACTCGGCCGGTGCCGCCGCCGAGGTCGACCGCCCGCTCGACGGGCCGGTGCGCGAACGCGAGGCCGGCGCGGAGCCGGTCGGCGCTCGCGGGCGGCATGACGGCGTCGTACAGCGGAGCGACCCGGTCGAAAAAGCGGACGTCGCCGCGGCCGAACATGGGCGGGGAGTCGCGCCGCAGCGACAAAGCCGTGGTGCTCATACGGCTCGGCGGCCGAGGTGGCGCATGGAGTATCGGCTGCTCGGCTGGCCCGCCGACGGCGTCCCGCTCCGGCTGAACCACGAGCGGTTCGCCTACGCCGGGAAGTTCGTGATGACCTCGACCGGGAAAGCCGTCGCCGCGGACCCCGACTCCCTCGACGACGGACGGTTCCCGGTCCCCGAGCGGCCGAAGACGGAGTACGTCGACCCGGTCGGCGCGGCGGCGTTCAACGACGACCGGACCGACGACGCGGCGCTCTGGATTCGGTACGTCACGGTCCGCGCGGACCGCCGCGGCGACGGGGTCGGCGCGGCGCTGTGCAGATTCGTCGCCGACCGCGCCGCCGACCGCGGCTACCGGACGGTCCGCATCGGCGTCAACAACGCCTACTCGTACGAGGCGCTCCACAAAGCCGGGTTCGCGTGGACCGGCCGCGACACCGGCCTCGCCGAACTGGTGCTCGAACGCCCCGCCGACGCCCCCGCGGCCGTCGACCCGGAGCGGTACCGCGCCGGCCTCCGCGAGTTCCGCGGCCGCGACGACGTCGGCGACGACGAACGCGGATTCGTCGACCGGAAACTCGGCGCCGGGCCGCCGGCGGTCGGCGACGCGGACCGGTCGAGCCGACAAGGTGGCGAACCGCCGAGTCGGTGAGTCGGCGCCGACACGGGGGTTTGAAATCGCGGAGCGCCCAACGGTGACGTAATGGGAAACGCTGACCTCCGGTCGCTGGCGCACATCGAGGAGGTGTCGTTCGACGACGTCTCCGGCGTCGTCGCGGTGGACGCGCACAACTGGCTCTACCGGTACCTGACGACGACGGTGAAGTTCACGAACGAGTCCGTCTACACGACGAGCGAGGGCGAGGAGGTCGCGAACCTCGTCGGGCTCGTCCAGGGGCTGCCGAAGTTCTTCGAACACGACCTGGTTCCGGTGTTCGTCTTCGACGGCGGCGTCACCGAACTGAAGTCCGCCGAGGTCGAACAGCGACGCGAGCGGAAGGAGGAGGCAGAAGCGAAGCGGGAGGCGGCCGAGGAGCGCGGCGACGCGGTCGAGGCGGCGCGGCTCGAAGCGCGGACGCAGCGAATCACGGACGTCATCCACGAGACGAGCCGCGAACTCCTCGGGCTGCTGGACGTCCCGGTCGTCGAGGCGCCAGCGGAGGGCGAAGCGCAGTGCGCGTACATGAACCGCGTCGGCGACGCCGACTACTCCGGCAGCGAGGACTACGACACAATGCTGTTCGGCGGGCCGCTGACGCTCCGCCAGCTCACCTCGAAGGGGAACCCCGAACTGATGGACCTGGAGGCGACGCTCGACGACCACGACATCACTTACGAGCAGCTCGTCGACATCGCGATGCTGTGCGGCACGGACTTCAACGAAGGCGTCTCCGGCGTCGGCCCGAAGACGGCGCTGGACGCCGTGAAGGAGCACGGCGA
The DNA here is from genome assembly GCF_051195155.1 of Halobaculum sp. P14. Lineage (NCBI taxonomy): Archaea > Methanobacteriati > Methanobacteriota > Halobacteria > Halobacteriales > Haloferacaceae > Halobaculum > Halobaculum sp. P14. The sequence goes on along the minus strand of NZ_JBNTKB010000005.1, from coordinate 37,865 downwards.
CCTGTTCGCGGTGCTCGACGCTCGCGACGCGCACATCGAGCACGCCGACCGCATCCGCGACCTGTTCTTCGACCCGCCGGTCACCGACGACTACGAGTTCGACACGACGCTGACCCCAGACGTTGAGGCGGCCCGCGCGTACGTCACCGACGAGTGGGAGGTGCCGGCCGACGAGGTCGAGCGCGGCTTCGAGCGAATCGACGACGCGCTGACGCAGACCGGGCTCGACGACTGGATGTGAACGCCCGACGGGGCCGCCGCGATTCGATGGGATTAACATACCCCGCCGGATACGATGAGGTACGCTCGGTTGGTGTAGTCCGGCCAATCATGTTGGCCTTTCGAGCCGACGACCAGGGTTCAAATCCCTGACCGAGCATTCTCGCGCGGACCGAACCGACAGCCCCGGCGAGCCGCGCATCCGAACCGTTTTCTCGCCGGCCGACGACGCCGAGCCATGTCGAACTGGCTGTACGAACTCGGCCTGCTGGTCCTGGTTTTCGGTGGCTTCCTCGCGACGAACAGCACCGGGCTGTTCGCCGACGTCGGGATGCTCGCCGTCGTCGTCGGGCTTCTCGCGGGACTCGTCGGCGTCGCGGCCGGCGGGCCGCCGCGGTCCCAGTAGCTTCTTGGTTCGGTGCCGGCCCAGTACGGACATGGACGGGTCGAACCGGATGCTCGCGGCCGCCGCGGCCGTCGCCGCCGTCGCGACGGCCGGAAGCCTGTACTTCAGCGAGGTGCTCGGGCTGATTCCGTGTACGCTCTGTTGGTACCAGCGAATCCTGATGTATCCGCTCGTCGTCGTCATCGGCGTCGCGGCCGCGGACGGCCGAAGCGACGTGTGGCGGACGGCGCTGCCGCTGAGTTCGCTCGGCGTCGTCGTCGCCGGCTACCACACCTACATCCAGATCGCGCCGTCGACCGGCGGGACCTGCTCCGGCGCGCACGGCTGCACCGCGATTCTGTACCCGATGCTCGGCGGCCTGCTCACGATTCCGCGGCTCTCGCTCGTCGCGTTCGTCCTCGTCACGGTGCTTCTGGCGTCGCTCGCGCGGCGCGACGTCCGGTCGGCGTAGCCCGGCCAGGCAAGCGAGCGGTCTTTGTCCGTCGGCGGCCAACGGCCGGTATGAGCTTCGCGGACGCCGACCTGCCCGACGGCTGGCGCGTGTGGACCGACGACGACGACGGCCGCAGCATCCTCGTCTACCGGCCGGACGTCTTCGACTCCGAGCAGTATCCGGCGCCGTGTCTCCCGACCATCTACCTGACGAACGGCGCGCGGAACCAGCGGCCCGGCGCCGGCCAGTACCGCACCGACGAGTGGCACGTCACCCTGTTCTTGGAGCCCGAAATCGAGGCCGAGTCGACGACGTACGACGACCGCGACGCCGCCGTCGACGCCGCCGTCGACGTCGCCGCCCGGTTCGCCGCCGGCGACGTCGACTACCGCGCCGTCTACCAGGTGCCGCGCGAGGACTACTTCGCCGAACTCGACGACCTCACCGGCCGCGACCCCGACCCCGACCCTGACGCCGACGCCTGACTCTCGGCGACCACCCGGCCGAGCCTCAGGCGGGACTGAAAGGGGCCGAGCGCTCGCGGAGCGAGACCGCCCGAGCACCGCAGCGCGAGCGCAGCGAGCGCGAGGCGCGCAGTGCGGTCGCAGCCCGCGAGCGCGAGGGGGCTTTCGCGGTCGTCGTACTGACTCTGCGGTCCGCGCGACTGTTCGCGGTGCTCACGCTGCTCTCCGCTCGTCGAACCCGGTCGAGTCCCGACGAGAAGAACGTCGTCGAATCGCCCCGAAAAGCGTAACCGCGGGCCGCGGGAAGCAACGCGCATGACGACGGTCACGCTCATCGGGTCGCGGCTCGCCGAGGAGGGGACGGAGTTCGTCTACGGCGGCGAGTCGGACGCCTGCGCGGGCTGTCCGTACCGGGGGCAGTGTCTGAATCTCGCGGAGGGGCGCCGGTACGAGGTGACCGGGGTTCGCGAGAACACGCAGCTGCTCGACTGCGCGGTGCACGACGAGGGGGTGCGTGCCGTCGAGGTGGAGCCGGCGTCGGTGACGGTGAACGTCCCGTCGAAGGGCGCGTACGCCGGCAGCAAAACCAGTCTCGCAGGGCCGTGTCCGCACGTGGAGTGCCCGAGCCACGAGTACTGCGTCCCGCTCGGTGCCGACTTCGACATGGAGTACCGCATCGACGAGGTGCACGGCGACCCGCCGCACGACGTCTGCGCGCTCGACCGCGACCTGACGATGGTCGAAATCGAGCCCGGCGCCGACGACTAATTCTGCCCGGCGGGCCGCGTGGCGCCGACGAGCCGGTGGCGTGTCAGCGCCGCGGCGTCCGCGTCCCGCTGGCGTTCGCGGAGCCGAGTTCGGTCGTGTCGAGTTCCCGCATCGGGTCAGGGAGCCGCGCGGCCGCCTCGTCGAGGTCGGCGAGCGCCTGCGCGACCGGGCCGCCGCTCGGCCCGTCGCCGTGGTTCAACAGCCGCAGGTAGCCGCGGGCGAGCGCGACGTACATCGCCGCCTCGTCGAGGTACGTGCAGCCGAGCATGTTCGCCCAGACGTGTCCCGGCCGGTTCACGGTGCGGTGGAACGCGTACGACTCGCCGAGCTGCCCCTCGACGGCGTCGACCGCGAGCCCGGACAGCGCGGCCTTCGCGGCGGTCCAGTCGTCGACGCGGTCGCCCCAGAACCGCCGGAGCCGCTCGGCGTCGTACGCCTCGTCGACGTCGAACGACTCCGCGGGCACGCCGACCGCGTCCAGCGCGTCCGCCACCGCGGCGGCGCCGGCAGCCGGGTCGCCGTCGACGCCCACGACGACCCGGAGCGTCGGCGCGTCGAACCGGCCGCTCGCGTCCCAGTACGAGTGCATCCACCGGTCGATGTCGCCGTCCGACTCGGCCGCCCGGCACGCCGGCGCGACGTAGCCGCACAGCGCCCGGTGCTTCCCGGCGAGGCCGTCGTCGACCAGGTCGAGCCAGCGAACGGCGACCGCGAAGTACTCCATCACTCGCCGTCGAACCGCCCGCGGCTAAACTCCACCGGAGCCGACGGGGCGGAGAGACGCCCTGATTGCCGCCGCGGCGGCTCGGGTACCGACACCGTTTTTCGCCCGCAGCGACCCGGATAGGGTAGTGAACGTTCGCGGACCGATTCTCGAAGTGGGCGACGTCCGGTCGGTGGACACGACGTACGGCGACCGCGAGGTGACCGAGCTCACGGTGCGGCCGAACGGCGGCGCGGACGACCCCGTGACGGTGACGCTGTGGGGGAAGTGGACGCACACCGCCGAGCACGCCGAGCCGGGGATGGAGCTGCTCGTCACGGACGCGGAGCGCGACGACTACGGCGGCGACGTCGGCTACACGACGTCGAAGGGGAGTTACGTGGTGCTGGAGCCGGACTTCCTCGTCGACGTGACCGACGTCCGATCGTGGGTGCAGTGCCCGCGGATGTACTACCTGAACAAGCTGTCCGGCGTCCCGCTGAACTACCCGGTCGTGAAGGGGACCATCGTCCACGAGGTGTTCGGCGACCTGCTGCGCGGCGTCGACCTCGAACAGTCCATCGACGACCGCGTCGCCGACGCCGGCCTCGAACTCGGGCTGCTCGGCCGGGAGCGCGACGAGGTCCGCGACGAGGTCCGCCGGAACGCCGCCGCCATCGAGGGCTGGCTGAACCAGGGGACGCTGACGCCCGAGGAGGACGACTGGCGCTCGGAGTACACGCTCATCTCGCCGACGTTCGGCGTGAAGGGCCGCGCCGACGCGCTCCGCCGCGGGATGCCGGTCGAGCTGAAGACCGGGAAGAACACGAACCGCGACCCGCGGTTCCAGGACAAGATTCAGGCGGCGTGCTACGCGCTGCTGCTCCGCGAACGCGGCGTCGACGCCGACACCGGGACGCTGCTGTACACGAAGAACACTGCGCTCGACCGGTCTGAGGCCACCGGCGACCTCTCGCCGGCGAAGGAGTTCTCGGTCGGCAAGGGACTGCTCGACTTCGTGGTGCGCACCCGCAACGAAATCGCGGCGATGGAGTTCGACGTCTCCGTCCCGACCGGGTTCGAGGCCGACGCGACCTGCGAGTACTGCTTCGAACAGGACACCTGCATGGTCGTCTCCGGCCGCCTCGACCAGGAGTCGAAGGCCGGCCAGGTCGGGACGCCGCTCCCCGACGAGGAGCGCGACTACTTCGACCGATTCTACCGCGCTATCGAGGCCGAACGGCGCGCGACCCACGCCGAGTACCGCAAGCTCTGGGAGCAGACGCCGGACGAACGCGCCGCCGCCGACCGCGCGCTCGTCGACCTCGACCCGGTCGACCAGACGGAACTGCCGGGCGGGAAGTGGCGGCTCACGGCCCGCAAAGACCCCGAAACCGTCTCGAAGCTCCGCGAGGGCGACGTCGCGCTCGCCTCCGACGGCGACCCGGTGTCGGGCCACGCCGAACTCGGCCGCATCCGCGAACTCGGCGAGACCGTCGTCGTCGAAACCGACGAGCCGGTCGAACTCCGACGGCTCGACGTCTACCCGTCCGAGATATCGGTCGACCGGATGCTGACCGCGCTCCACGACGCCGTCCTGAAGGGCAGCCCCGACCGGAAGGACGTCCTGTTCGGCCGGCGCGACCCCGAGTTCCGCGACGAGCACCGCGAGTACATCGGCAACAACGACGCGCAGAACCGCGCGGTGAACCGCGCCGTCAACGCCGACGACTTCGCGCTCGTCCACGGCCCGCCCGGCACCGGCAAGACGTACACCATCGCCCGCATCATCCGGGCGCTGGCGGCCCGCGGCGACCGCGTGCTGCTGTCGGCGTTCACGAACCGCGCCGTCGACAACGCCCTCGAAGCGCTCCGCGACCAGGGGTTCGACGACGTGGTGCGCGTCGGCACCGAAAACGGCGTCCGCGGCGACATGCAGGACGTCCGGCTGGTGAAACGCGGCGAGCCGAACGACCGCGCCGCGGCGCTGTCGTCCGCCCCGGTGGTCGCGGCGACGACGGCGGCCTGCGGCTCGCGGGAACTCCGCGAGCAGTCGTTCGACGTCGCCGTCGTCGACGAGGCGTCACAGCTCACCGAGCCGTCGACGCTCGCCGCGACGAACCTCGCCGACCGGTTCGTGCTGGTCGGCGACCACCAGCAGCTCCCGCCGGTCGTCCAGGCCGACCACGACGACGCCGGCAGCGACGCTGTCGACCCCACGGACCGCGCCGGCGACGCCGCCGCCCGCTCCGCCGGCGCCGAGGGGTCGGACGGCCGCGCCGACCTGTCGACGTCGCTGTTCCAGCGGCTCATCGAGCAGAACCCGGACGCCGGCGTGATGCTCGACCGGCAGTACCGGATGAGCCAGCGGATTCAGTCGTTCAGCTCCGCGGAGTTCTACGGCGGCGACCTGCGGCCGGCGACGCCCGACGTCGCCGGGCAGACGCTCGCGGACCTCGGCGTCGACGTCGCCGACCTCCCCGCCGAACTCCGCGAGCCGGTGAGCTTCGTCGACCCGGACGGCAGCCGCGACGGCAACGCGAATCCGCGCGAGGCCGAACGGGTCGCCGAAATCGTCGACAGCTACGTCGCCGCCGGCGTCGACCCGGACGACGTCGGCGTCATCGCGCCGTTCCGCGCGCAGGTCGCCGAAATCGGCCGGCGGACCGACGTCACCGTCGACACCGTCGACCGGTTCCAGGGGTCGAGCGAGGAGGTCATCGTCGTCTCGTTCGTCGCCACCGACGACATGGAGTCGCCGATATTCGACGACTACCGCCGCGTCAACGTCGCGCTGACGCGAGCGAAGAAGGCGCTGTGTCTCGTCGGCGACGCCGACGCCCTCGCGTCCGAGCCGTTCTACGGCCGGATGCTGGAGTGGGCGCGACGCTAGCCGCCGAACTCGAACCCCGAGTCGTCCGCCGCGTCGGCGCCCGCGTCGGTGTCTGCGCCGGCGTCCGCGTCGGTATCGGCATCGGTGTCACCGCCGGCGTCTGCGTCAGCGTTGCCGTCGGCGTTGCTGCCGCGGTCCGCCCCGCCGCCCGAGTCGCTTCCGCGGTCTGATTCTTCCGCCTCGTCCGCCACCGCCCTGCTTCTGCGGCGGTCCCGGCGCTCGGCGAGGTCCGCGTCGAGCCGGTTGAGCAGGGATTCACGGAGCGCGTCCGCCGCGTCCGCGTCGACGTCGTGCGCCGTCGCGTCGCCGCCGAGCAGGCTCGCGGTGCTGGCGGTGTCGCCGGTGACGGACGCGATTTCGAAGCGCCGCTGGAAGACGGTCCGGGTGACGAACACGGTCTGGAGCCGGTAGTACGGGACGACGCGGGTGGCGCGCCGCCAGAAGCCGCTCCGGGTGACGAACCCCTCAGGGAGTTCGTCGTGGCCGCGGTGGCGGTGTTTGAGCCGCGCCGCGACCGGCGCGAGCGCGAGGCCGACGAGCGGGGCGAACGCCGCCGGGCCGAGCGCCACCACCGGGAGGACCGCGTCGGCGACGACGACCGCCGCGGTGACGGCGAGCGTCAGCAGGACGTATCGGCCCGTGTAGCGCCGCCGGGCGCGGGTCGGCGGCCGCTCGAACGACGGCTCGCCGAACGGGTGGACGTCGCGGGCGAGTTCGTACACGCGGTCGCGGGCCGCCAGCGGCACCGTCGTCTCGGCGCCGCCCGCGCCGCCGCTTTCCGCTCCGGGGGCGTAGCCGGCCGTCTCGACGGTGAGGCTCGCGTAGCCGAGCCGGCGCATCGCGACGTTCTCGGCGACCGTGACGGTCTGGAGCTTGTCGAGCGGGACGGTGCCGCTGTACCGGCCGAGCAGGCCGCGCTCGTACCGGAGTTCGTCGCCGACGCGCTCCAGCCGGAAGTCGTAGTACCGAATCATGGTGAGCGCCGCGCTGGCGACCCACGTCGTCGCCGCGACCAGCGCGACGCCGGTGACGACGGTGACGCCGAGCACGACCGGCGACAGCGTCGGAATCTCCGCCGTCCCCGGCTCCACCGGGAGGCCGACCGCCCGCAGCAGCGACTGGAGCAGGCCGACGAACACGTCGTCGAACACGCCGGCGCCGAGGAACGGCGCCGCGAGCGCGCCGGGCCGGAACGACACGGCGCTCAACACCAGCAGCTCCCGGGTCGACAGCTCGTACAGCGTCTCCCGCCTCCGTCCCTCGGACTCGGCGCCCGCTCCGCCGCCCGCGGCACCGCCTCCGAGCGGCTCGGAGTCCCGCTCCGCTGCGGCGCCGCGGTCGCTCCGCCGGCCGTCGCGGTCGCGGCTGGCGCGGATGCCGACCTGCTCGCGGAGCCACTCGGCGTCGTCGGCGCCGACGGCGTTCAGCGTCGCCTCGGTGCTGCCGCCGCCCGCCGTCTCGAACTTCACGGTCGCCAGTCCGAGCACGCGCTGGACGACCGACCGGGAGACGTCGACGTTCTGGATGCGTCGCAGCGGAATCTCGCGTTCCTGCCGGCTGACGACGCCGGAGTTGACGACGAGGTGCGTCTCGCCGAGCCGGTACTCGAACCGGAACCAGCGCGCGACCGCCCACCCCGCGCCGGCGAGGACGCCGAGCGGCCCGAGGACGAACACCAGCGAAATCGGGAAGTCCGCGACGCCCGACAGCATCGCCCCGACGAAGAAGCCGAACGAGCCGACCTGGACGGCGCTGCTGACCGCCCACGTCGCCCCGGAGAGCGGGTGCAGCCGGCTGAATCCGTCGTCGGCGTCTGCGGCTCCGGTCATACGGCGTCGAACTCGCTCTCGGTCGCGAGGTCGCGGAGCCGTTCGCGGAGGTCGGCGGCGCGCTCCGGCGTGAGCCCCGGCACCGTGATGTCGGCGCCGCGGGTCCCGGCCGTGTAGACGACGACCGACGCGAGGCCGACGGCGCGCTCGACCGGGCCGCGGCGCGTGTCGACGTGCTGAACGCGGACGAACGGCACCGACGTGTCCGTCCGCGTCAGGACGCCGCGGACGAGGTACAGCGAGTCGTCGCGGACCTCGAAGCGCCACACGCGGTAGCGAAGCACGGCGAGCGCGACGCCGCCGACGGCGACGACGACCGCGAGTACTGTGAGCGCCGCGGGGAGCCACGGCGGAACCGGGAGGTCGAGTCGGCCGACGACCGCCGCCGCGACGCCGACGACCGCGGCGGCGACGACGGCGCCGACAGCCCAGACGAGCCTGACGCGGGGATGAAGCGTCTCCATACGGCCCGGTGTTACTCGGGGGACAAAACCGTGCGGGGTCGCGGCCTCGGCCGTTCCGTGCTGTGTCGCGGTCCCGGCCGTTCCGTATTGGGTCGCCGCTCAGTCGTCTGAGTCCGCCTCGGTCAGCGGCTCCGCGTCGACGTCGTCGTCGAGGGCGTCGTGGACGCGGCTGTGGAACTCCTGGAGCACCGCCGACTCGTCGTCGGCGAGCACGACGTCGCTGGCGAGCAGCGTCGCCAGCCCGAACGCCCGCGGAGACGGCGACTCCACGTCGCGCTGGACGACCTCGACGTCGCCGGCCTGCACCCCGCGGAGGACCTCGCGGATGCCGGCGACGTTCAGTTTGTCCTCGGTGAGTTCCCGGTACGTCTCCTCCATCACGGCGAACTCGTCGAGGCCCTGCGCGAACGACAGCAGCATCTCCGAGGACACCTGCTGTTGGGCGGCGGACTTCTCGTGTCCCTTGTAGCGTTTCAGTATCATCAGCGACCGCGTGGCGTTGATGCGGAAGTAGCGTTTCAGCAGGTCTGTGCCGTCGAGGGCGGCGCGCAGCTCGGCGGTGACGGCGTCCGGGTCGAGGTCGCGGATGACGCCGGCGACGTCGACTTTTCGGTTCAGCGGCATCGTCACGGTGAAGCCGTTGTCAGCGACGGCGACGTTCACGTTCGCGGTGGCGCGCTGCGCGCAGCGGTACGCGACGAGCCGCGACAGGCCGTCGTTGAACTGCCGGCCGTAGTTGCTGTGGACGTAGTAGCGCCGCTGGTACTCCTCGCGGTCCCGCTCCGCCTCGACGACGAGCCGCGTCGGCGTCGACACCGAGTCCGCGCCGGCGTACCGGCGCTGCTCGTCGTACATCCGCGTGATGGCGCGCACCGAGTTCTCGTCGAGCGGGAAGCGCCGGAGCCAGCGCCGCGCGGCCGCGGTGCCGCCGTCGTCCAGCCGCTCCAGGAGGTCGCGCTGGAACGCCAGCACCTTCCGGCCGAGGTCGTAGCTCAGCGGGAGGCGCTCCGAGTACCACGACGGCACCGTCGGCCGGTCGGCGCTGTGGTCGACGTACACCTTCGACCCGCGGCGGTACCGGTACTCGTAGGTGGCGCCGCCGAGCTGGAAGACGTCGCCGGCGTCGAGCGTGTCGAGGTAGTCCTCGTCCAACTGGCCGACCCAGTCGTCGGTGCCGCGGAGCAGCACGTCGCAGGTGAACGAGTCCGGGATGGTGCCGAGGTTCGTCATGTAGATGACGCGGGCGAGCCGGCCGCGCTTCCCGACGAGCGGCTCGCCGACCGGGAACTCCTCGTAGTGGTGCTCGCCGCTCGGCGGGTCGTTGGTGTCGCGCCAGATTTTCGCGTAGACGCTGCGGTCCTCCATGCCGGCGTAGCCGGCGGTAAGGTACTGCATCAGCCGCTCCCAGTCGTCGTCGCCGTAATTCCGGTACGGGTACGCCGACCGGAGCGTCTCCAGGACGTCCGCCTCCCGCCGGACGGCGTTGATGGCCATGCCGTAGACGTGCTGGGCGGCGACGTCGTGGGCGTTCTCCGGGACGAACACGCGGTCGACGAACCCGCGTTCCGCCTGGTCGAGCATCACGGCGCACTCGACGAGTTCGTCGCGGTCGAGCGCGACGACGCGGCCCTCGACGGTTTCGCCGAGCTGGTGGCCGGCGCGGCCGACGCGCTGGAGCAGCGACGCCACCGACTTCGGCGATCCGACCTGTACGACGAGGTCGAGGTGCGGCATGTCGATGCCGAGTTCCAGCGACGTCGAGGAGGTGACGACGTCGACGTCGCCGGACTTCAGTTTCTCCTCGACGTCCTCGCGGGTCTCCTTCGACATGGAGCCGTGGTGACAGCCCGAGTTCGACTCGTCGTAGGCGTCGTACCGGTCGCGGAGCGTCGCGAGCACGCGCTCGGCGCCGGACCGGGTGTTCGTGAACACGAGCGTGTTCTCGTGCGACTGCACGAGTTCGTGGAGTCGGTCGTGGAACCGCTCGCGGACGACGCCGCGCGGCGTCGCGATGAGGTCGTCCGTCGGGCACTCCAGCCGCAGGTCGAACTCGCGGACGAACCGGGTGTCGACCAGTTCGTACTCGCGGGGCTCGCGGCCGCCGTCGCCGTCCGGGACGGTGCCGACGAGGAACTCCGCCATCGCGTCGAGCGGCTCGACGGTCGCCGAACACCCGACGCGGGTCGGCGACCGCTCACAGAGCCGTTCGAGCCGTTCGAGCGACACGGACAGGTGGGTGCCGCGTTTGTTCGCGGCGAGCGAGTGAATCTCGTCGACGACGACGTACTCGACGCTCCGGAGCTTCTCGCGGAACTTCGGGGAGTTCAGCAGGATGGCGAGCGTCTCCGGCGTCGTGTTCAGGATGTGCGGCGTCTCCTCCAGCATCCGCTGGCGCTCGTAGTCGCCGGTGTCGCCGTGTCGAATCGCCTGCCGCAGGTCCGTGTCGTGGCCGCGGTCGGCGAGCCGCTCCGCGATGCCGTCGAGCGGCGCTTCGAGGTTCCGCGCGATGTCGTTCGCGAGCGACTTCAGCGGCGAGACGTACAGGCAGTACACTTCGTTGTCGAGGCCGTCGCCGTCGCGTTCGCGCCGGAACAGGTCGTTCAGGATGGCGGTGAAGCTCGCGAGCGTCTTCCCGGAGCCGGTCGGCGCGCACACGAGGCTGTTCGTGCCGTCGTCGATGAGCGGAATCGCCTCCCGCTGAGGCGGCGTGAAGAAGCCGCCGTTCGCCGGGACGTACTCGCCGAACTGCTCGACCCACCACTCGCGGACCGCCGGCTCCAGCCGGCGCAGGACGTCCTCGTCGGCGATGTCGACCGAGTCCGGGTCGAAGCCGTACTGCTCGTCCCCGGCGGCGAGCAGTTCCCGACCAGTCATTGTCCGAGGCAGGGCGCGAACAGGTAAGTGGGTTGTGTCGCCGGCGGCGGTCGGCGGTGGAATCGTCACCCATTTCGGCGGCGGCCGCGGAGCCGCTGTATGCGCGTCACGTTTCTCGGAACCGGGTCGGCGATGCCGGTCGCCGACCGGGTGCAGACCGGGCTGCTGGTCGAAGCGGCGCCCGGCGACCGCGCCCCGCTGCTCGTCGACTGCGGCGCCGGCGTCCTCCACCGGCTCAGCCAGACCGACCCCGGCTACGAGGCGGCGTCGACGGTGCTTCTCACCCACCACCACCTCGACCACGTCGCCGACCTGCTCCCGCTGGTGAAAGCGCGGTGGCTCGCCGGCGAAGACCACCTCGAAGTCGTCGGGCCGCCCGGAACGAAGGCGCTCGTCGACGACCTGCTCGACGTCGGCGCCTACGAGTACCTCGACGGCCGCGTCGACCTCCGGGTCCGCGAAGTCCACGACGGCGCCGACTTCGAGGTCGCCGGCCTCGACGTCCAAGCGAAGGGGACGCGGCACTCGAAGCGCGGGTTCGCCTACCGATTCAGCGACCGCGGCGGCGACGAGGACGGCCCCGGCGGGACGACCGGCGATGAGTCGGGTGGGACGGCCGGCGACGAATCGGGCGGAGACGGAAGCGGCCGCGACGGCTTCGTGTTCTCCGGCGACTCCGAGGCGTTCGCCGGGCTGGCGTCGTTCGCCGACGGCGCGAAGGTGCTCGCACACGACTGCTCGTTCCCCGACGAGGTCGACGTCGACAACCACCCGACGCCGACGCAGCTCGGCGAGGCGCTCGCCGGCACCGACGTCGGCCGCGTCTACCTGACGCACCTGTATCCGCACACGGACGGCCGGCACGACGAGATGCTCGAGAGCGTCGGCCGGCGCTTCGACGGTGACGTCCGGTTCGCGAAGGACGGCCTGCGGTTCGAGGTCTGACGGTGCTGGCGACGCTCCGCGGCGTGAACCGCGACGTGGCCGGGTTCGTGGCGCTCTCGGCGGTCTGGGGGACCGCGTTCGTCGCGACGAAGGCGGCGCTCGACGGCTTCCCGCCCGTGTTCCTCGCGGCGCTCCGGTTCAGCCTCGCCGCCGCGCTGCTGTTCCTCGTCGCCGCCGCTGCGGGGCGCAACGTCGTCCCGCGGACCCGCGGCGACGTCGCCCCGATTCTGACGGGCGGGGCGTTCAGCATCGGCGCGCACCACGCCTTCCTGTTCACCGGGCAGGACTACGTCTCCAGCGCCGTCGCCGCGACGCTGCTCGGCCTGATTCCGGTGTTGACGCCGATGGCGACGCGGCTCGTCATGCCGTCCGAGCGCATCGACGCCACCGGCGCCGTCGGCCTGGCGGTCGGCTTCGCCGGCCTCGCGGTCATCGCCCGGCCCGACCCGTCGAACCTCGCAGTGAACACCGGCGCCCTGTACGTGTTCGGCTCCGCCATCGCGTGGGTCGTCGGCGCCGTGACGACACGGGAGGACGACGCGACGCTCGGCCCGCTCGCGCTGCAGTCGTGGATGGCGCTCACCGGCGCCGTCATGCTGCACGTCACCGCGGCGGCGCTCGGTCAGGGGATGGCGGACGTCACGGCCGGGCCGGCGGGCTACGGCTGGCTCGTGTACCTCGCCGTCGTCCCGGGCGCCGGCGGCTTCCTGCTGTACTTCCGGCTGCTCGACCGGCTCGGCCCGATTCAGACCGGGCTGCTGGAGTACGCGGTGCCGCCGTTCGCGGCGCTGTTCGGCTTTCTCGTGCTCGAAGAGACGCTGGCGCCGACGACCGTCGGCGGCTTCGCGCTCATCTTCGTCGCGTTCGTGCTGGTGAAACGCGACGCGGTCCGCGCCGCGCTGCGCCGACGGTTCGACTGACCCGGGGCGGCGGGCGCGGCTACTCGATTCTCGTGCCGACGTCGTCGCCGGCGAGGAAGTCCGCGAGCGCGTCCGGACCGAACACGTACGACGGCGCGCCGAGCGCGAGGAGTTCGCGGACCTTCGCCGCCATCCCGCCGGTCACGTCGGTGGAGTCGCTCGCGCCGAGCGCGTCGGCGGCGTCCTCGAACGCCCGGATTTCGGGGATGACGTCGCCGTCGGCGTCGAGGACGCCCGGGACGGTCGAGCAGAGCCCGACGCGGTCGGCGGCGAGCCGGCGGGCGAGGTGCGTGACGAGTTCGTCGCCGGAGACGACCGTGACGCCCTCGCCGGCGTGGACGACGCCGTCGCCGTGGAGCACCGGCACGAACCCCTCGTCGAGCATCGTCGCGACCTGGTCGGTCGGCATCGACAGCGCGGCGTCGGCGTCGCGGCTCGCCGCCGAGAGCGGATGCACCGGGAGCGCCGGGACGTCGCGGTCGTGGAGCCGAGACAGCACGAACCGGTTCAGCGTCTTCACGGCGCCGTGGACCGCCATCACTTCGCCGGCGTCGCGGCTGCCGGTGTCGGTGGTGACGCCGTGTTCGTCCGCGTGGTGGTGGCCGAAGCTGCCGCCGCCGTGGACGACGACGAGGTCGTCGACGGCGCCGTCGGCGAGCGCCGCCGCAATCGCGTCCGCGGCCGCGGCGAGCGCCTCGCCGTCGAGCGTCTCCGGGCGGTCCTTGTCGGTGATGACGGAGCCGCCGAGTTTGAGGACGGTGACCATCTCAGGCCTCCTCCACGCGGACGCCGTCGGTCGCGAGTTCCGCCCGGAAGGCGTCCTCACAGCCCCGCGTGAACTCGAGCGCCGTCTTCGTCTCCGGCGACGGGTCGAGCGCGACGATGCAGCCCCCGCCGCCGGCGCCGGTGAGTTTCGCGCCGTACGCGCCGGCGTCGCGGCCCGCCCACACCATGTCGTCGAGCGACCGCGAGGAGACGCCGAGCGCGGCGAGCAGCCCGTGGTTGAAGTCCATGAGGTCGCCGAGCGCCGCGAGGAACGCCTCGTCGGGCGTCTCGGGCGCGTCGCGGAGCAGTTCGGTTCCCTCCCGCGTGATGTCGCCGATGGCGGCGACGGTGTCGGCGGCGAAGTCGTACTCGTCGCGGAGCGCGCGGACGCCGGCGACCAGTTTCCCGGTGTCGCCGGCGCCGCCGTCGTAGCCGATGACGAGCGGGAGGTTCGGCGCGTCGATGCGGCGCCGGTCGTCGCCCTCGACGCGGACGGCGCCGCCCATCGCCGAGCAGTAGGTGTCGGCGCGCGACGCCTGGCCGTCCTGGACGTCGTACTCGGCGCGGTAGGCGCGGTCCGCGACGTCCTCGGCGGCGAGTTCGGTGCCGAGCGACCGGGTCGCCGCGTCGATGGCGGCGACGGTGACGGCGGCCGACGAGCCGAGGCCGGCGCCGAGCGGGATGTCGGATTCGATGGTGACGTCGAAGCCGGCGTCGGGCGCGTCCGCGGCGTCGCGGGCCTGTGCGACCGCTTCGTCGATGTAGCCCATCGCGGCTTCGAGCAGCGGCGTCGGAACGTCGACGTCCGGCCGGTCGTCGGTGGAGCCGCCCCAGGTGACGGTGAAGCCGTCGAGCGACAGGTCCGCGGCGTCGACCTGCACCTTCCGGTCGTCGCGCGGTTCGACGGTGACGCGGGCGCGGCGTTCGACGGCGCACGGCACCGCCGGTTCGCCGTACACGACGGCGTGCTCGCCGAAGAGGTACACCTTCCCCGGCGCGCTGCAGGTGGTCATACGGCCCGTTCAGCGTCGCGGGGTAACAGATGTTCCGACTCGGCGCGGACCGTCGGCGTCCGATACGCTCCAGTTATTCTCCGCGATACACGCGGCGAAAGTTTTATGCACAATTCGGTCTCTGCGGCTACTGTGGTGCAGTTCAGCCGTCACGCGGCTTGACCGGCTGTGCATCACGTCCCAACGCCGGCGCCGAGTCGAGGGGGAAGAGGGAACGCGTTGACGTGACGTCCCGCCGTGCAGACTCGACCGCCGGAGACACAACAGCACGGCGTGACGGCGACCGACCGCGGCCACCACCCACACCAAGTGAGTGCACGCCCGGCATTCACCCGCCCACCGCGCCCGGTCGGCCGTCCGACGCGGCGGGGAGTCGCCCGCTCCCCGCCGAGTTTTCACGTCCGATTTTCCGCGGAGCCGTACCCGTCCCGAAACGCCCCGACGAATCGGCCCGCAGTATCCCCGCCCTGCCCTGGACCGCTCCAGCCGACAGGACTAGTATCAAATTCGATACTCTATTCGGTGGAATTATGCTGGTCACCGGCGCAGGTCCGCCCGATGAGTTCGACGACCTCCAAGCCGGCCACCCGTGTGGTCGACCGTGACGCCGACGACAACCGCGTGTCGCTCACGCTCACTGGGTCGTTCGGCGCCGCAGACGTCGTCGAAGCGATGGCGCGCGCGCGGCACGTCGTCGAACGCTGCCGCCCCGGCTTCGGCGTCGTCGTCGACGTCCGCGACTGCTCGTGGGGCGACGGCGCGCTCGACGCGCTCGCCGAGTGGGAGGCCGTCCTCCGACGCGCCGGCGCCTGCGAGGTCGTCCGCGTCGGCACCGGCCGCGCCGTCGAGAACGCCGCAGTCGCCGCGTCCGACCCCGAAGCCGCCGCCCAACTGCTCTCGACGTAGCTCACGGTTCGTTCGTCGCTGCTCCGCCCGGCAGCGTCGCCGCTCCTCAAACTGCCGAACCGCTCTCCGATTCGAAGCGCAGGTCGGAGCGGCCGCTCGAAGTGTGGGTCGTCGCCGCGAAAGGAATCCAGTGAAATCGAAACGCCGACTTACAGCTCCGCCTCGAAGTCCTCGAGGGCGTAGCCGGGTTCGGCGCCGCGCCGGTCGAGCGTCTCGTTGGCGAGCAGCCAGTAGACGACCGACAGCGCGCGGCGACCCTTGTTGTTCGTCGGGATGACGAGGTCGACGTTGCTGAGCTGGTTGTTCGAGTCGCACATCGCGATGACCGGGATGCCGACCGTGATGGCCTCCTTGACGGCCTGCGCGTCACCGATCGGGTCGGTGACGACGACGACGTCCGGCTCGATGTAGCCGGCGTACTTCGGGTTCGTCAGCGTCCCCGGGATGAAGCGGCCGGTGCGGGCGCGGGCGCCGATGGCGTCCGCGAACTTCTCGGCCGGGAAGCGGCCGTACTGCCGCGAGGAGGTGACGAGCACCTGCTCGGGGTCGTAGCCGGCGAGGAAGTCCGCCGCGGTCCGGATGCGGCTGTCCGTCCGGCTCACGTCGAGCACGTACAGGCCGTCGTCGCGGACGCGGTGGATGAACCGCTCCATGTCCTTCGTCTTCTGCTGGGTCCCGATGTGGACGCCGGCGGACAGGTAGTCCTCGACCGGGATGAGGAGGTCGGCCTCCTCGTCCGGCATGACGTCCTCGTCGAAGCGCGGACCGCTCTCTTCGGCTTCCTCGTCGGCCTCGGCGTCGGTCTCCGCGACCTCCTCCTCGGCGTCGGCGGGCTGTTCCTCTGTCGTATCGGGCGCCTCCTCGGCCTCGGTCTCGGTCTCCGCGACCTCCTCCTCGGCGTCGGGCGCCTCGTCTGCGTCGTTTTCTGATTCGCTCATACGGCTTCCTCCGCGATGCGGATGAGTTCGTTCAGCTTGGCGGTGCGCTCGCCGCCCACGGTCCCCGTCTTGATGAACGAGGCGTCCGTGGCGACGGCGAGGTGTGCGATGGTCGTGTCCTCCGTCTCGCCCGACCGGTGGGAGACGACCGCGTCCATCCCGTTCCGGTGGGCGAGTTCCACGGCGTCGAACGCCTCCGTCAGCGTCCCGATCTGGTTCGGCTTGATGAGGATGCTGTTGGCGGCGCCGACGTCGATGCCGCGCTCCAGCCGGTCGACGTTCGTGACGAACAGGTCGTCGCCGCAGACGAGCGTCCGGTCGCCGACCCGCTCGGTGAGGTCGGCGAAGCCGTCGTAGTCGTCCTCGTCGAGCGGGTCCTCGACGTACGCCAGGTCGTACTCGTCGACCAGCCCGGCGACGTACTCCACCTGCTCGGCCGGGCTGCGCTCCTCGTCGCCGTAGCGGTAGACGCCGGCGTCGGCGTCGTACAGCTCCGCGGCGGCGACGTCGAGCCCGAACGTGATGTCGAACCCGACCTCGTCTTCGACGCGCTCGGTCGCCTCCGCGACGATCTCGAACGCCTCGGCGTCGGAGACGGCGGGCGCCCACGCGCCCTCGTCGCCTTTCGCGGCGGCGACGCCGCGCTCGTCGAGGACGTCCCCGACGGCGCCGTGCACCTTCGCGTTCGCGAAGACGGCCTCCGAGACGGACGGCGCGCCGACCGGCGCGGCGAGGAACTCCTGGATGTGCGTCGCCTCCTTGGCGTGCTCCCCGCCGCCGACGACGTTTCCGAGCGGCGTCGGGAACGACGTGCCGGCGTCGCGGAACGAGCCGCCGAGGTGCTGGAACAGCGGCGCGCCCAGCACGTCGGCGCCCGCCTTCGCGGCCGCCATCGAGATGGCGACGGCGCTGTTCGCGCCGATTTCGGAGAAGTCGTCGGTGCCGTCGGCGGCGCGCAGCGCGGCGTCGACGTCGCGCTGATTGCCGGTGTGCACCTCGCCTTCGAGCCGCGGCACGGCGTGCTGCCGCGCGGCCGCGATGGCTTCACGCGGCGGCAGTTCGATGGCCTCGTACTCGCCGGTGGACGCCCCCGAGGGGGCCGCGGCGCGGCCGAAGCCGCCGGACTCCGTCAGCACGTCGGCTTCGACGGTCGCGTTGCCGCGGGAGTCCAGGACGCGTCGCAGCGACACCGAGGCGACGAGCGTCATTTTCCCTCCCGCCGGACGGTGAACGGCAGCACGCCGGCGTCGTACTCCTCGGCCGCGATGAGGATGGGCTCGGACTGGTCGGTGTCGATGAGCACCGGCGCGCCGTACGCGAGCTGCAGCGCTCGTGCGCCGAGGATGCGGGCCTTCTCGTACCGGTTGTACTGGGTGTTCGTGCTCATTATTGGTACGGCGAGACGACGTCGACCAGGTCGGTGTGGCTCACCATCATGCGCCGGCAGCAGTGCCGGTCCACGCCGAGTTCGTCGAGGACCGCTGCGGGGTCCTCGTCGCCCTCCTTGGCGCGCGCTTTGAACTCCTCCCAGTGTTCACCGATGACGTTACCGCACGTGAAACACCGGACGGGAATCATCATGGTCGAACCACCTCAGCGGTACGACTTCTGGTAGCGGGCACGAGCGCCGGGGCCGCCCCACTTCTTCGGTTCGCTCTGCCGTGAGTCGTTCACGAGCAGCGAGCGGTCGAACTCCATGAAGGCGTCGCGGAGCTCAGCGTCGTTGAGGTGCTGCACCAGCCCGCGGGCGATGGCCGTCCGGGCGGCGTCAGCCTGCCCGGAGAAGCCGCCGCCGGTGACGTCGACGTCGATGTCGACGTTCGAGCGGAGGTCCTCGCCGGCGATGCGGAACGGCTCCAGCATCTTCAGGCGAGCCTGCTCCGGCTCGGTCAGTTCGACGGGCTTGGAGTCGATGCGAACGCGGCCCTCGCCCTCGCGCACGGTGGCGCGGGCGACGGCCGTCTTCTTCTTGCCGGACGTGTTGGTTACCATGTGACGTTAGCCCCCAGGTCCTCGGAGATCGAGCCGAGGGAGGTGAACTTGATGTTCGACAGCCGGTCCAGCGAGGTGCCGTCGAGGACGTCGCCGTCCTCGTCGTACGGGTTGCCGACGTAGACGCGGACGTTCTCGAACGCCTCGCGGCCGCGCGGCTTCTTGTACGGCAGCATGCCCCGGATGGACCGCTTGAAGATGCGGTCCGGACGCTTCGGGTAGTACGGGCCGCGGTCGGAGCCGAGCTCCGCTCGCGTCCGGAACTTCTCGACCGTGGTGTCCTCGTTGCCGGTGATGACCGCGTGTTCGGCGTTCACCACGGCGACGCGCTCGCCGTCGAGCGCGCGCTGAGCGACCTTCGACGCGACGCGACCGACGATGCAGTCGCGGGCGTCGACGACGACGTCGGCTTCGAACTCTGCGAGGCTCATCGGATCACCCGGACGTTCGTCCCTTCGGGGTTGTTCGACAGCAGTTCTTCGAGCGCCACGGCGTCGCCCGCCTGGTCGATCTTCGTCTCGGCGGTGCCGGAGAAGTCGACGGCGGCGACGGTGACGTCTTTGCGGAGCACGCCCGAGCCGAGCACCTTGCCCGGCACGACGACGGTCTCGTCCTCGTTCGCGTACCGCTCGATGCGGCCGAGGTTGACCTCCGCGTGCGTGCGCCGCGGCTTTTCGAGCCGGTCGGCGACGTCCTGCCAGACGTTGGCATCGGACTGCCGCGCGACCGACTTCAGTTCGGCGATGAGGTTCTGAAGTCTCGGATTAGTCTTGCTACTACTCATAGTGAGCCCTCCGTAGTGGAGTGAGCCGTGACTCCGAGTCGGAGCCACGAAAGAACGGAGTGGAGTGCAGGGAGCAGGATTTGAACCTGCGGACCTCTACAGGACAGCGCCCTGAACGCTGCGCCGTTGGCCTGACTTGGCTATCCCTGCTCGCACTCCGTCGTACCGCGCCCCCGGTTAAACGGCTTTCGATACTCCACCGGGGCGACGGCGTGCGGTCTCGGCGACCGGCGCCGTCGCTCGCGGTGAAGGCGAGCGCCGTGTGAGCGGAGGCAGCGGACATTGGTGGTTATACTGCGACTTTCTCTGCCAGTTCGTCCGCGCGGTCGCGAAGCGACGCGACGGCGCGGAGCGTCAGCTCGTCGACGGGCATGGAGCCGTCGGATTCGATGTGGAAGACGAACGCGCCGGGGACGTCCGACACCTCCAGCTCCTTGCCGGGGTACCGGTTCGTCAGGTCGGCGCCGAACTCGTCGGTGTGGACGAGCTCGCCGTCTTCGGTCTCGATGACGCCGCGGAGGATGTTCGGTTCCTCCTCGTCGAATTCGTCCTTGTCGCCGACGACGTTCACGCGCTGGAGGTGCCGGTATCCGACGGCCACGCCTCCCTGCTGTTTCGCGTGTTCCTTCCCGGTGTCGAGGACGGCGTCGGCCTCGAACTCGAGGCGCTGGCCCTCCTTCAGCTCGATAATCGGGATGTTTTCGTCGGCCGGCTGGACGAGGTCGTCGGACGTCTCGAGGTCGCCGGAGTACGCCGTCGCCGGGCCCTCGACGTCGAGGGCGAGCGTGACGGTGTCGCCGATCTCGTAGTCGTCCAGCGGCGTCGTCAGCGGAACGAGTCCCAGGCGGAGCCCGACCATCTCGTCGAACATCACCGACGAGTTCTCGACGAACCGAACGGTGTCGATCGACAGGGTGGGCACTTCCGAGAGCACCGCTCGGCGCAGCCCGTTCGCGACCGCGGGCGTCAGCCCCCGGACGAGCAGGCGCGCGGAGCGGTCGTCCCGCGTGATGACCTCCACGTCGAAGTCGTCGTCAGCCATGGATTACAGGCGGTTCTTCTTCGGTGCTCGCGTCCCGTCGTGCGGGATGGGGGTGACGTCCTCGATGCGACCGATTTCGAGGCCGGCGCGAGCCAGCGCACGAATCGTCGCCTGCGCGCCCGGCCCGGGGGACTTCTGTGCGTTCCCGCCGGGGCCGCGGACGCGGACGTGGACGCCTTCGACGCCCTGTGCGAGCACCTCTTCGGCGACCTGTTCTGCCATCTGCATCGCGGCGTACGGCGACGCTTCGTCGCGGTTCTGCTTCACGACCGCACCGCCGGACGACTTCGCGATGGTCTCCGCGCCGGTCGCGTCGGTGACGGTGATGAGCGTGTTGTTGAACGATGCGAAGACGTTGGCGATGGCCCAGTGGCTCTCGCCTTCCGGTGTGTTCTCTGATTCGCTCATTTACTGACCCTCCGCGCGTTCGGGGTGAAGTTCGTCCGCGAGCGGGGACTGCTCGTCGAACGAGACGAGGTCCTCCTCCGCGGTCGGCACCTGGTAGGACGGCCGCGTGACGCGGGCGTCGCCGACGACCACGTGGCCGTGGACGATGAACTGCCGCGCCTGCTTCGGCGTGTTGCCGACGCCCTTGCGGTACGCGACGGTCTGCAGGCGGCGTTCGAGCACGTCGGTGACGTCGAGCGACAGCACTTCCGTGATGTCGTCGTGGTCGCCGAGGATGCCGTACTTGCGGAGCCGCGCGACGAACTCGGAGCCGGCCTCGCCGGCCGCCTCGACGTCGCCCTGCGCCTCGCCGATGAGGCTGCGGGCTTCGCGTCGGTAGTCGCGCAGTTCCGACTGCGCGCGCCACAGCTCCTCCTTGTTGGAGAGGCCGTAGCGGCCGAGCAGGTCGGACTCCTCGGCGATGCGTTCACCCTGGTACGGGTGGTTCGGCGTCTCGTACAGTTTGGTCGAGTTCCCGGTCGTCATTCGCCTTCACCTTCGGCTTCTTCAGCCATCTCCTCGCGGATCTCCTCGACGTTGACGCCGATGGTGCCTTCGGTGCGGCCGGTGGACTTCGTCCGCTGGCCGCGGACCTTCTGGCCGCGCTGGTGGCGGATCCCCTTGTAGGAGTTAATCATCTTCATGCGGTTGATGTCGTGGCGACGTTTCTCGTTGAGGTCGGAGCCCACCTTGTGGGCCGTCTCCCCGGTGAAGAAGTCCTTCTGCCGGTTGACCATCCACTCGGGAATGTGGTCTTCGAGGTTCTCCACGACGTCTACGACGGCGTCGATGGCGTCGTCGTCGAGGCGGCCGATCGTGGCTGTTCGGTCCACGTCGGCTGCCTCGGCGACCAGCCGTGCCGTGCGCTGGCCGATACCTTTCATGTCGGTGAGGCTGCGCTCGACGGTCTTGGTCCCGTCAAGGTCCGTCTGACCGATTCGGACGAAGTACTGAAGGTCCTCGTCGTCTTCGGGCGCGTCCTCTGGTTCTTCTGCGCTCATATTGTTGGTGTGCTGGTCAGCGTTGCGGCGGGGATTCGAACCCCGGAGGCTTGCGCCACTGAGTTAGCAACCCAGCGCCTTGGGCCAGGCTTGGCTACCGCAACCTGCATTCGTATGGTCGCCCTTCCGGACTCGGGACCCGACGCCCCTACAGTGACTACACCCGGACTAACTCGGCATCGGTACTTAAACGTCACGAAGTGCGGGAACCGCCGGAGGCGCCGTGTGGCGCGGTAGCACGGCGAATCCCGTCCGTCTCGCTCCCCACCCGCAAGCAGTGGGTCGGCCGGTTCAGCGGCGAGGCGCTAAAATCGCGGAAGCAACGCGGCATCGACGCGGCAGCACCGCGGCAGCGACCCGCAGGACCGCAGAAGGACCGCAACAGCGACGCGACAGCGACGCACCAGCACCGCAGCAGCGACGCGACGGTTACGCGTCCGAGTCCGGCCACCGCTCGATGTACACCGTCTCGTCCGTGTAGAACCGAATCGCGTCGTCGCCCTGCGCGTGCAGGTCGCCGAAGAAGCTGTCGTCGCGTCCGCCGAAGTGGAAGAACGCCATCGGCGCCGCGGTGCCGACGTTGACGCCGAGGTTGCCGGCGGAGACGTCGAGGCGGAACTGCCGCGCCTCGCCGCCGTCGCTGGTGAACAGCGACGCCGCGTTCCCGAACCGCGACCGGTTCACGGTCGCGACGGCGTCGTCGAAGTCGTCGGCGCGGACGAGCGCGAGCACCGGCCCGAAAATCTCGTCGCGGGCGACGGTGTCGTCCGGGTCGACGTCGCCGAACAGGGTCGGCCCGAGGTAGTTCCCCTCCGCGGGCACGTCCCGCTCCCTGCCGTCGAGTAGCAGCGTTCCGCCCTCCTCGACGCCCGTCTCGATATACTCCAGGACGGACTCGCGGTGCGGCCCGGAGATGAGCGGCCCCATCTCGGTGCCGTCGTCGAGGCCCGCACCGACCGTCATCTCCTCGGCGGCCGCGACGAGGCCGTCGGCGAACTCGTCGTAGACGTCGTCCTCCACCACCGCGACCGGGTTCGCGAGGCAGCGCTGCCCGGCGTTCGCGAACGCGGACGACAGCGTCTTCTCGACGGCGTAGTCGACGTCGGCGGTCGCGGAGACGACGATGTGGTTCTTCGCGCCGCCCTGTGCCTGCACGCGCTTGCCCGCGCCCGCCGCGGTCTCGTAGACGTGCTGTGCCACCGGCGTCGACCCGACGAACGACACCGCCTCCACGTCGTCGTGGGTGATGAGGTGGTTCACGGAGTCGACGCCGCCGTGGACGACGTTGACGACGCCGTCGGGGAAGCCAGCCTCCTCGACCAGTTCGGCGATGCGGACCGCCGTGAACGGGTCGCGTTCGCTCGGCTTCAGGATGAACGTGTTGCCGGTGGCGACGGCGTACGGCAGGAACCACAGCGGAATCATCGCCGGGAAGTTGAACGGCGTCACCGCGACGACCGGCCCGAGCGGCTGACGCACCGCCGTCTCGTCGATGTCGGGCGCCGCGTGCGGCAGGTGGCCCGCCTGCATCATCGTCGGCGCGCCGCAGGCCACCTCGACGTTCTCGATGCCGCGCCGAATCTCGCCCATCGCCTCCCGCTTCGTCTTCCCGTGTTCGGTCACCAGCGTCTCCGCCAGTGACTCCTGGTTCTCCTCCAGCAGCGACTTCAGCCGGAACAGCGGCTGGATGCGCTGTTCGACCGCGGTCGACCGCCACTCCTGGAACGCCGCGTGGGCCGCCGCGACCGTCTCGTCGAGCGCCGCCGCGGACGAGAACGGGACGGTGCCGACGCGTTCGTTCGTCGCCGGGTTCAACACCTCTTGGTGGTCGTCGCCGCCGGGCGCGCGCCACTCGCCGTCGACGTAGTTCCGCACGGTCTCGTCGACCGGGATAGAATCCATGAACAATGGTGAGGGTAACCCCAAAAAGAACTACCGGCGCCGAGTACGGTTCGCGCACAGCCGCGGCGGACGGTCGTCCACGAGGCCGAACTGGGTCGCCTCCGCGGTCGCCCTGTCGCCTCGGATTCAACGCCGCTCGTTCGACTCTGCACCGCCGCTCGGCGTCGTCCGAGTGCCGTCGGGCCGCTCAGGGGTGCGCGTAGTAGACGACTGTTTCGTCCGCGGCGCCGGTGTCCGCCTCCGCGTCGCCGTCGGCATCGGCGTCGGCGTCCGCGGCGGTGTCGCGGTCGTACCGGACGAAGCCGACGCGCTCGAACTGGACGAGGTCGTCAGGTTCGTAGTCGGCGAAGCCGGGTTCGGCGTAGCCGAGGACGTCGCCGTGGACCGTCCGCATCCGGACGGGGACGTTGTCGTCGGCGGGCACCCAGTGGACCACCGGGACGTCCTCTTCGCGGACCATCTCGATGTCGGTGCCGACCCAGCGGAGCGTGCCGTCGTCGTTGCGGAGACAGCCGTAGCCTTTCAGCCACACGCGGTCGCCGTGAGCGGGGACGTCGCCGGCCTCCAGCAGGACGGCGTCGCCGACGGGGATGTCGCGGTCGCCGCGCTCCTCGTGGTTCGGGTGGACCGGCGGGTGGCCGGCGTCGGGCCGGTCGTCGCCGGCGACGGCGAGCCGCTGCGCCGGGCCGTCGGGGGCGCGCTCAACCTCGCCGGCCACGTCGCCGCCGGGCGCGGAGACGTCGGTGTCGCGGACCAGGAAGCTCCGGTCCGTCTCCTCGTCGACGAGGTCGCGGTTGTTCGCGTACACGCTCGACATCGCGAGGTCGACGTCGCTTGTGGACAGCCCGAGTTCGACCATCGCGTCGACGATTGCCTGGCCGCGGATGCCGCGGCGCCGCACGGATTTCAGCGTCGGCGCGCGCGGGTCGTCCCAGCCGGTGAGGTCGCCGGCGTCGATTCGCTCCTTGATGGTCGAGGTGCTCAGTTTGACGTCGTACTCGTCGACCTGGACGTGCCCCCAGTGGAGCACCTCGGGGTACTCCCAGCCGAAGTAGTCGTAGACGAACCGCTGGCGCTTCGCGGAGTCCTGGAGGTCGATGCCGCGGATGATGTGGGTGACGCCCGTCAGGTGGTCGTCGACGCCGGACTGGAAGTCGAGCATCGGCCACGCGCGGTAGTCGGCGGCCTCCTCCCGCGGATGCGGCGTGTCGACGACGCGGAACGCCACGAAGTCGCGCAGCGCCGGGTTCTTGTGGGTGATGTCGGTGCGGACGCGAAGCACCATCTCGCCGGCGTCGTACTCGCCGTCGACCATCTCCTCGAACTCGGCGCGGACCGTCTCGGCGTCCTTGTCCCGGTGCGGGCACGGCTCGCCGTCGGCCTTCAGTTCGCGGAACTGCTCGGCGGGGCACGAGCAGGTGTACGCGCCGCCCTCGTCGATGAGGTCGCGGGCGTA
The DNA here is from genome assembly GCF_051195155.1 of Halobaculum sp. P14. Taxonomy (NCBI): domain Archaea; kingdom Methanobacteriati; phylum Methanobacteriota; class Halobacteria; order Halobacteriales; family Haloferacaceae; genus Halobaculum; species Halobaculum sp. P14. The sequence goes on along the minus strand of NZ_JBNTKB010000005.1, from coordinate 12,701 downwards.
GTCGTAGTACGTCTCGACGCGGTCCGAGGCGCGCAGTACCTCGTCCGGCTCGAAGCCGAGGTAGTCGACGTCGTCGAGGATGGCGTCGTACGCGTCGAGGTCCGGGCGCTTCGTCTCCGGGTCGGTGTCGTCGAACCGGACGATGAAGTGGCCGTCGTACCGCTGCTTGTACGTCCCGATGACCGACGGCATCCGGGCGTGGCCGAGGTGCCACGGCCCGTTCGGATTCGGCGCCGCGCGCATCCGAATCTCGTCGTACTCGTCGGCGTTCGGCAGGTCTGGCAGCGCCCGCTCGTCCGCCTCGTCCTCCGCTTCGAGTTCCTCGACGAGCTCCGGGGCGAGCTCGCTGAGCCGCTCGCGCCGCTCCTGTTCGTCCATGCCGGCGACCTCCTGTACGACGGGCGCGACGACGCCCGGAATCTGGTCTCCGTGTTCGCGGAACTCTGGGTTCTCGCCCATCAGCGGCCCCATGATAGCGCCGACCTCCGGGTCGGAGCCGTGCTTGAGGGCGTTGAACAGCGCCGCCGTCTCCGCCTCGGCGCGGACCCGCTCTCGCAGCTCCTCGTCCATGTCGGTCATTACGGCCGGCTTCGCCGGCGGGGGTGAAAACGGACCCGGATTCGGCGTGCCGGCGCCGGAACGAAAGAGCCGCGGAGGGCGTGAACGGGCACACCCGGGTAGGGGCGTCCGAACGGACGGCTGTGTCGGGCTTAGACGTGTCGACGTTTCACGTGAGTTAAGCGGCCGACGGCGACGGGGCGCGGACGCGTCGGCACGGAACGTTGATGGGGCGGCGCGGCGTGCCCCGACGCATGACGACGTACTTCGAAGACGTCGCCGTCGGCGACACCTTCGAGCACGGCGACTACGAGGTGACGCGCGAGGAAATCCTGACGTTCGCCGAGCAGTACGACCCGCAGTGGTACCACACCGACCCGGAGCGCGCCGCCGAGGAGTCCCCGTACGGCGGCCTCATCGCGTCCGGGTGGCACACGGCGTCCGTCACGATGCGGCTGCTCGTCGACGGCGTGCTCGACGACGCCGCGGTCGTGGGCGCGAAAGGCGTCGACGAACTCCGGTGGCGCGTCCCGGTCCGCCCCGGCGACGTGCTCCGCATCGAGGTCGAAGTCGAGGAGGCGATTCCCGAGCGCCCCGAACGCGGCGTCGTCAGGCCGCGAATCGAGACGTACAACGGCGACAGCGACTGCGTCTTCTCGATGGTCGGGAACGTGATGTACCGCCGGCGCGACGCCGCGTAGTCACTCCTCGCGGAGGTCGCGCGTCGCCTTCCGGAACACGCCGGTGAGCGTGCTGACCTCCTTGTCCGTCGGGTGTGCGCGGCCGACCAGCCGCCGTATGAGTCGCTCGGTGCGGTCGCGCTTGTGGTCGCGGTGTTCGACCTCGCCGAGGAACGCCGAGAACTGGTCGTACAGCCGCTCGATGGTCGGCTCCGCGGCGCGTTCGCGCTCCGTGTCCGGGAGCTGCGTGTCCGCCAGAAACAGGTCGCGGAGTTCGTACAGCGTCACGGTCGCGGCCTGCCCGAGGTTCAACACCGGGTAGTCCGGGCTGGCCGGGATGGAGACGACTTCGTCGATGCGCGCCAGCTCCTCGTTGTTGAGGCCGCGGCCCTCGCGGCCGAACACGAGCGCCGTGTCGGTGTCGACCGCCGCGAGCGACTCGCGGAGTTCGGCCGGCGTCTTGAATGGGAAGCGGACGTGCCGCCTGGCGTCCTCGCCGGTGATGGCGGTGGTGCCGACGGTGTGGTACCGCTCGACGACCTCGTCGAACGTCACTTCGTCGGCGTTCGGAAGCACGTCCTCGCGGGCGTGGCCGGCGAAGCCGTACGCCTCGCCGCCCTCTTTGATCTCGGGCGGGTCGACCAGCTTCAGGTCAGTGACGCCGAAGTTCTTCATCGCCCGCGCGATGGTGCCGACGTTCCCGGGCGTCTCCGGCTCCACGACGACGACGGCGAACTCGCGGCCGCTCATGTCGGATACTCCCGGTCGAGGTCGAGGTCGAGGTCGGCGTCGTCGAGGTCGGGCGCGGAGCCGTCGGCGTCACCGGCGGCGCCGTCCGCCGAGTCGTCGAAGTCCGGCCGTTCGTCTTCGAGCAGTTCCTGCTCGCGGTCGTAGACGTCCTCCGGGTCCGGCAGGTCCGGCAGGTCGTCCGGCGCCGCTTCGACGTGGTCCATGCCGCCGTAGCCGTCCGGGGCGCGGCCGCCGTCGGCGAACCACTCGTGGAAGGCGTCACGGAACGTCTCCTCGCCGGCGACGTCGCTGCCGCCGCGCTCGCGGAACCAGTAGAGGAAGTCAGCCTCGTGGTCGTCACACAGCAGCACCTCGTCGAGCGGCTCGCCGTACACGATTTTCGCTTCGCGGCAGCGCTGTTTGTCCGCCTCCCCGTGAATCAGGTAGCAGGCGTCACACGGCTTCCCGATGACGACCTGCAGCCGGAGGAGCCGGTGCCGCGGGTCGTGCGGCACCTCCTCCAGCGGCCGCCAGTCGCCGTCGTCCGTGAACAGGTCGTCCTCGTCGAAGCGCCAGCCCCGCAGGCCGATGCTCACCTTACCCATTTGTCGGCCGTTGCGGGTGCGCGGTGATAAACGGCGCGTTCACGCCGCCCGGCTTCGGACGGCCGTCCGTCCGGCCGCTCCCCGCTGCCGGCTCGCGTGGACCGCAACACCGAAGCACGACGAACCCGACCGCGGAGCCATGCGAACAGTGGACGCCGCCGGACTGCCGATCGGCGACGAACACCCGCCCCGAATCATGGGGGTGCTGAACGTCTCGAAGGAGTCGCCGTACTCGCCGTCCGTCTTCGACGACCCGGAGGCCGCCGCGGCGTACGTCGACGAGGAACTCATCGGCGAGGGCGCCGACATCGTCGACGTCGGCCTGGAGTCGGCGAACAAGCGGTTCGAGGTGCTGTCGGCCGAGGAGGAACTGGAGCGGCTCGACACCGCGGTCGCGGCGATGGAGGCGTCGTCGGGCGACGCCGTGTTCAGCATCGAGACGCGGTACCACGAGGTCGCCGACGCGGCGCTCTCGCGCGGCTTCGACATGGTGAACGACATCTGCGGGTTCGCGGACCCGGAGATGCCGGCGGTGTGTGCGGCCCACGACGCGGCGGTCGTGAAGATGGCGTCGCCCCCGGACCTCCAACGGCCCGGCGCCGTCGAGGACGTCGACGACATCTACGACGCGCTGGCGCTGAACGGCTTCACCGACAAGACCATCGTCGACCCGGCGTTCGGCGGCTGGTCCGACGAGAAGACGCTGGAGGACGACCGGGAGACGTTCCGTCGCCTCCGGGAGTTCCGCGGCTACGGCCACCCGATTCTGGTGTCCATCAACCGGAAGAACTTCCTCCGGGAGGTCGCCGGACGCGACACGGAGGCAGCGCTGCCGGTGTCGCTGGCGGCGACGTCGATGGCCGTCGAACGCGGCGCGCACGTCGTCCGCACCCACGACGTCGCCGAGACCCGGGACGCCGCGCTCATCGGCAAGGAGTTCGCCCGCGACCGCGTCCGCCGCGACGCCGCCGGCGACGAGGGCGAAGCGGTCTCCGTCGAGGAACTGGACGTGACGACCGCCGGCGAGGCCGCGCGCCACATCGACCGGGTCGGCGGCGACCCCGCGTTGGCCGGGCAGGCGGTGACGCGCACCGTGGAGTTCTCCGGGCTCGACCCGGAGGAAATCGGGGCGCTGCGGGCCGCTGTCGCAGAGTCGTCGGCGTTCATCGTCGGCGACGCGGGGACGGCGCTGGTGGTCGGGACGCCCGCCGGACTCCGGAATATTTCAGCGGCCGCAAGTGGCGTTAGCGACGGTCTCGATGCGGCCTTACGGGCGTTACGGGGTGTGACCGAGTGAGAAAACTTATACCATCCCGGCCGGAAGAGGCGACTGGAAGCCGGAAGGGCCCACGGGTAGGGGTACTCTGGTGCGCTTCCGGCCCAATACCGTATTACTCGGCGGATTCGACCGACCAGCCGCAGCCATGACCGCCCGGAGGCACCGATGAACTTCGCGGAGTGGGAGCCGGTGTACGAGCGGATTCTGTCCGACTTCGGATTCGACCGCGCCGCCGACGAGGCGGTCCGGGACCGCGCCGCCGACTTCGCCGCGCCGTTCGACCTCGACAGGCTCGACTGCGCCGGTCGGAGCGTCGCGGTCTGCGGCGCGGGGCCGTCGCTGGAAGCCGAAGTTTCGGTCGCCCGCGACGCCGACCGAGTGTTCGCCGCGTCCACCGCGACCGACCGGCTCGCGGACGCCGGCGTCGACGTGGACGCGATGGTGACCGACCTCGACAAGAACCCCGAGACCGGCCTGGACCGCACCGCTCGCGGCGACGTCGTCGTCGCGCACGCGCACGGAGACAACCGCGAACTCGTGGAGACGTGGCTGCCCCGGTACGACGCCGACCACGCGCTGGTGACGACGCAGGCCGCGCCGGTCGACGACGTCGTGAACGTCGGCGGATTCACGGACGGCGACCGCGCCGCGTTCCTCGCGGACCACTGCGGCGCCGCCGAACTCCGGTTCGCCGGGTGGGACTTCGACGACTCCGCCGTCTCCGGGTTGAAAGCCCGGAAACTGCGGTGGGCGGAGCGGCTCCTGCGGTGGCTCGAACACCGACGCGACGAACGGTTCCCGGTGCTCGACGGCCGCCGCGACGAAATCGAACGGGTCTGGGCGTAGCGCGGCGGGGGAGAGACGGCCGAGCCGACCCGGAGTTCGGTGCAACGACGCGGCTAAAACATATTTTAGCAGACACTTATTCGGCGGCGGATCCGACGGAGCGTATGGTCGAACCAGCCGATTCGACGACCGAGTTCGGAACGACAATCGTGGGGCTCGTCGCCGACGACGCCGTCGTGCTCGCGTCCGACCGGCGGGCGAGCATGGGCGGCATGGTGTCGAGCAAGCGGGCGCAGAAACTCTTCTCCGTCGCGGACCGCGCGGCGCTGGCGTTCACGGGGTCCGTCGGCGCCGCGCAGGCGCTCGTCCCGGAGCTGGAGCGGGAAGTCCGGCTGTACGAGCTGCGGCGGGACGCGCGAATGTCGGTGGAGGCGCTCGCCGCCCGGACCGCCGGCCTGATGCGCGAACGGCCCATGCACCTCCAGCACATCCTCGGCGGCGTCGACGACGACGGCGCGCACCTGTTCAGTTTCGACGCCGCCGGCGGCGCGCTCGCACAGCCGTTCGCCGCGGACGGCTCCGGCGGCCCGACCGCGTACGGCGTCCTCGAAGCGGGATACGACGACGGACTCGGCCGCGACGACGCGAGGTCGCTCGCCGCCGACGCCGTCGCCGCCGCCTGCGAACGCGACCTCGCCTCCGGAAACGGCCTCGCCGTCACGACCCTCACCGGCGCCGGCGACGTCGCGGTCGACACCTACGACGACCCGGACGCCGTCACCTCCTGACCCGACGCGGCCTCCCGAGTGACGTCGACTACCGTCGGGCCGTCGCCGACCAACAGACGCAGCACTTCTCCATCGCCGTCGCCACTCGCGTCGCCACTCGCGTCGCCGCCCGCGTCGCCGCCCACGTCGCTCTCGCCGCTGTCGCCGCTGTCGTCGACGGCGTCATCGCCGAGACGGATGGAGACGCGGACCGCGGGCGGCGACGTCGACAGCACGGCTTCGCTCCACTCGGGACCGAGGTTCCACAGCGGCCGGTCGCGGACGGACTCGCCGTGCTCGCTGAAGAACGCCGCGACCGCCGGATGCGTGACGACGGCGAGCGACACCGGTGTCCGAATCCCGAACTGGCACTGTGAACAGCGCCCGACCAGCACCGGCCGGCGTTCGTCCCCCGGGAGCGGGTCGGGCTCCGTGAACTCGATGCGGCCGGTGGCGTCGCCGGCGCAGTCCGGGCAGACGCCGTCCGCGAGCAGCCGGAGCCGGCTGCGGTGATAGGAGTCGAACGCGGCGAGCGCCTCGTCGGCGTCGCGGTCGCGGGCGCCGCTCGGCGGGAACGGAAGCGACAGCAGTTCGGTCCCGCAGTCGGTGCAGGCAACGGCGACGTAGTTGTCCGCGACGCGGGCCGCGAGCGCCGCCGCGCCGCACACCGGGCAGTCGTCGTCGACGGGCTCCGGCTCGCGGTCGACGCGGTCGGTGTACGTGCCGGCGTCGAGCGCCCGCGTGACCTCGCGGCCGGCGTACGTCAGGTGGTAGCGCTCGGTCTCTTCGTCCTTCCGGACGTACCGGTCGACGAGCTGGCGGAGGTGGTACGCGAACCCCGCGGACGTGTCCTCGCCGCTCGCCTCGAACAGCTCCGTGAACGTCGGGGGCTCGTCGGCGGCCGCGAGCCGTCGGAGCGTCCGGAGCCGCGTCTCGTTGCCGAGCGCGCCGAAGGCGTCGTCGGCCCCCGCGGCGTCGTCGCTTCCCGGTGGCTCCGCAGGCGGCTCCGAGTCGCCGCCCGTGTCGTTGCCGCTCACGGCGCCAGCGCCGCCATCGTCTCGCGGATGTCCGCGTCCTCGGCGCCGCGCGGGAACGACACGGCGACCGCGTCGACGCCGTCGACGGCCGCGAAGGATTCGAGGCGGTCGCGGGCGGCGTCGGGGGCGCCGGCGGCGACGACGTCGTCGAGCAGGTCGTCCGTGAGCGCCGCGACTGCCGCCTCGCGGTCGCCGTCGGTCCACGAGTCGTGAATCTCGGTGGCGACGTCCTCGTAGCCCTGCCGGGCGAGCGCGTCCCGGTAGAACGTCCCCATGCCGCCGACGTAGAAGGCGACGTGCTGGCGGGCGAGCGACCGGGCGCGCTCGGCGTCTTCGAGCGCGCAGCAGGTGAGCGACAGCGTGACGCGCGCGTCGTCGACGTCGCGGTCGCCGAGGTCGGCGCCGCGCCGGAAGTCGTCGAGGCGGTCGCGGAGGCCGTCGGGCGTCAGCATCAGCGCGTGCCAGCCGTCGCCGAACCGCCCGGCGAGCTCGACCGACTTCGGCCCCATCCCGGCGACGTCGACCGGCGGCGTCGGCTCCGGCGGCCCCTGTCGAAGCCGGAAGCCGCCGAGGTCGAAGTAGTCGCCGTCGTACTCGACGGCCTCCCCGGAGAGCGCTCGCTTCGTCACCTCGACGAACTCGCGGGTGCGGCGGAGCGGCCGGTCGAAGTCGGCGCCGTGCCACCGCTCGACGACCGCGGGGCCGGACGGCCCGACGCCGAGCCGGAACCGGCCGGCGCTTGCCTCCTGTAGCGTCGCGGCGGTCTGCCCGGCGAGCGCCGGCGACCGCGAGAAGACGTTGACGATGGAGGTGCCGAGGCCGATGTCGTCGGTGCGTTCGGCGGCCAGTGCGAGCGTCGTCACGGCGTCCCGACCCCACGTCTCGGGGAGCCACGCGCGGTCGTAGCCGGCCGACTCGGCGGTCACCGCGAGGTCGACCAGGTCGTCGAGCGACGGCTGGGCGGCCACCGGGAGGGAGATGTCGCGAGCGGTCATAGCGGACGGACGTGACGGAGCGGCAAGAATCTACCCCGCGGCGGCTCCGCCCGCGCCGTCCGCCGTGCCGTTCGCCGTGCCGTCCGCCGCGCCAGTACCGTTACGTTCGAGGCGTCCAACCACGGTCACATGCGCCTGTTCTGGCACCGCCGCGACCTCCGCGGCCCGGACAACCGCGGGCTCACGGCGGCCGCCACCGGCCGCGACTACGGAAGCGACGCGGACGACCACGCCGACGCAGACCCCGGAGGCGACGCAGACGGCGAAGTCGATGTGGACCGCGACGGCGACGCGGTGCTGCCGGTGTTCGTCGTCGACGACGACCTGCTGGAGTACGCCGGCGCGCCGCGCGTCCGGTTCATGCTGGACGCGCTGTCGTCGCTCCGCGAGTGGTACCGTGCGCGCGACGCCGACCTGCTCGTGGTTCGCGGCGACCCGGCCGACGAACTCCCGCGCGTCGCCGACGAACACGGGGCCGACGCCGTCTACTGGAACCGCGACTACTCCGGGCTGGCGCGCCGCCGCGACGACGCCGTCCGCGACGCCCTCGACGACGCCGGCGTCGCCCACCGCTGCTTCCACGACGCGGTGCTGCACGAACCGGGGAGCATCACGACGAACGACGGCGACCCGTACGCGGTGTACTCGTACTTCTGGCGGAAGTGGCGCGACCGGCCGAAGGACGGCCCGATTCCGGCGCCGGACGCCGATTCGCTCGCCGCCGTCGACGACGCCGGAGCGGTTCCGTCGACGGACGACCTCGGCTTCTCGGAGCCGGACGCCGACGTGCAAGCCGCGGGAACGGAGGCGGCGCGCGACCGGCTCTCGGCGTTCTGCGCCGACGACATCTACCGGTACGACGACGCCCGCGACTACCCCGCCGAGCGCGCGACGTCCCGGCTGTCCGCCGACCTCAAGTGGGGGACGGTCGGGATTCGCGAGGTGTACGCGGCGACGGCCGACGCGAAAGCCGCGGTCGCCGGAGACGACGCAGATGCCGACGACGCAGACGAAGAAGACGCAGACGGGGACGACACAGATGCGGACGACGCGGACGGAGACGAATCCGGGGACGTCGCCGACGAGCGGGCGGCGGCGGTCGAGGAGTTCCAGTCACAGTTGGCGTGGCGGGAGTTCTACACGCAGGTGCTGTGGGCGAATCCGCGCGTCGTCGCCGAGAACTACCGCGAGTACGAACACGGCATCGAATGGCGCGCGGACGACGAGGCGCTGCAGCGGTGGAAGGACGGCGAGACGGGCTACCCGATCGTCGACGCCGGGATGCGCCAACTCCGCGAGGAGGCGCACGTGCACAACCGCGTCCGGATGGTCGTCGCGTCGTTCCTGACGAAAGACCTCAGGCTTGACTGGCGGCGCGGCTACGCGCACTTCCGCGAACTGCTCGCGGACCACGACGCCGCCAACGACTCCGGCGGCTGGCAGTGGGCCGCCTCCACCGGCACCGACGCCCAGCCGTACTTCCGCATCTTCAACCCCGCCTCGCAGTGTGAACGGTACGACCCGGACGCCGAGTACGTCCGCGAGTACGTCCCGGAGCTCCGCGGCGTCGACGCCGCCGACGTCCACGACTGGCCGACGCTCGACGCCGACGAGCGCGACCGGCTCGCCCCGGACTACCCCGACCCGGTCGTCGACCACAGCGAGGCCCGCGAGGCCGCGCTGGCGATGTTCGAGGCCGCCCGCGGCGACGACGAAGACGAGTAGGCCGCGAAGCCCAGGCCGAAAGTTGATACCGGAGGCCGCCGCAGTCCCGGTTGCCTATGAAGAAGGTCCTCGCGAGCGTCGGAATCGGGAACGCGACGGTGGACACAGTGCTCGAAACGACCTCGGTGTCGCCGGGCGACACCGTGGACGCGCGCATCGAAATCGACGGCGGTGACGCCGAACAGGAGGTCGGCGCGGTCAGGCTCGAACTGGAGACAGAGTTCCTCACGGAGGACGAGGGCTACCGCGACGCCGACCTGCGGACGTACACACTCTCGGAAGGGTTCACCATCGAACCCGGCGAGGAGCGGACTATCGGGACGCAGCTCGACGTCCCGTACGAGACGCCGCTGACCGTCGGCGGCACCGAGGTCTGGGTGGAGACGGAACTCGACATCTCGATGGCGGTCGACCCCGAGGACGTCGACTACCTCGACGTGGAGCCGACGCCGCGGATGGCCGCGACGTTCGACGCCATGGAGAAACTCGGCTTCTCGCTGCACAGCGTCGAGGTGTCCGCCGACCCGTTCGACCGCTACTTCGGCTCGCGGTTCGCCCAGGAGTTCGAGTACGTCCCGGCCAGCGGCGAGTTCGCCGGCGACGTCGACGAAGTGGAGCTGCTGGTGCAGGACGGCGACGACGAACTGGACGTGTTCGTCGAGGTCGACCGGCGCGGCGGCGTGTTCACCGAACTCGCGGAGGCCGACGAGGAGCGCGCCCGGTTCAGCGTCGGCGACGGCGACGCAGACGTCGACGCGCTCGCCGAGCGGCTCCGAGACGAAATCGCCGCGCTCTCCTGACGGCAACGGAAGCGACGCGGCGACGCGGCCCGGAAGCCCCCGAACCGGGCTCCGCGCCGCGACACGACTTTGGCGTCGCGGGCCGTGGGTGAGGCATGGACATCGCCGTGCTGCTGTTCGACGGATTCGACGAACTGGACGCCGTCGCGCCGTTCGAGATCTTCCGGAACGCGGAGGCGTTCGGCGCCCCGTTCGACACGCGGCTCGTGACGCTGGACGGCGCCGACACCGTGACCGCGAGCCACGGGATGCGCGTCGGCGCCGAGGGCGCGCTGTCCGCGCCCGGCGACGTCGACCTGCTTCTCGTCCCGGGCGGCGGCTGGAACAGCGGCCGCGACGTCGGCGTCCGCGCGGAGTACGACCGCGGCGCCATCCCGGACGCCGTCGCGGCGCACCACGACGCCGGCGCCGTCGTCGCGTCCGTCTGCACCGGCGGCATGCTGCTCGCGAAAGCCGGCGTCCTCGACGGCAGGCCGGCGACGACGCACGGGTCGGCGCTCGACGACCTCCGCGCCAGCGACGCCGACGTCCGCGAGGAGCGCGTCGTCGACGACGGCGACGTCCTCACCGCCGGCGGCGTCACCTCCGGGCTCGACCTCGCGCTCCACGTCGTCGCCCGCGAAGCCGGCGCCGACGTCGCTGACCGGGTCGCCGACGAAATCGAGTACGACCGCCGGTTCGAGCCGTACGTCGCGGACTGACGCGACGCAGAGCCCGGGCGGCGAGGCTCAGTCGGCCGTCGCGGCGGCGGCCTCCCGCAGCGCGTCGTAGGCGTCGGCGTTCGCCGCGGCGACGGCGTCGGGGTCGGCGCGCTGCTCGGCGGTCAGCGCCGGAAGCCGGTGGGTGCTCACCGGGTCGACCAGTTCGGTAAGCGGCCCGACGCGCTCCTCCAGTTGGCCCTGCTGGTCGCTTCCGGCGACGGCTTCGCGGGCGACGCCCCAGCGGTCGCCGTCGTAGATGCGCGCCCGCCCCGGGTCCACCACGGCGACGGCGTCGTAGTCGACGTCGCGGAGCGGGTCGGCGATGTCGCTGTACGACTCCACGAGCGCCTCGTCCGCCGCCCGGACCGCCTCGGTCGTCCGCTCCAGCGCCGGGACGTGGAGGTCGCGCATCGCGTCGTTGAACGCGGCAACCGAGTCGACCTCGCGCGCGTCGCCGAGCGGGAGGCTGTCGCGGACGACCGACGGAATCAGGTCCGCCTCCGCCGCCGCGGCGTTCACGACCCACTCGGCGGAGTCGGCTCCGTCCTCGCCACCGCTCCCGGCTCCGACGGACACGCGGTCGACGAGGAACGTCCGCCCCTGCTCGCCGAGCATCCCGGTTCGGCCCGGAGTCGGACGCCAGAGCCGGTGAATCGGGTTCCGCGCCTCCGGAGCGACTACGGGCGCCGCCGCGTCGACGAGCCGGGAGACGTCCTTACCGTACAGTCTGCCGTCGTCGGTGGCGGCGCGGACGTCGTCGTGGTCGAACCAGTAGTCGTTGCCGGCGCGGGGCTTGAACGCGGCGAGCGACTCCTCGGCCGCCGCGAAGCCGACGGCGAACGTGGTTTTCCCGGCGTCGACGCGGTCGCCGCCGGCGACCAGTACCTTCACCGCTCGCCGCCCTCGTCGGCGGCCGACTCGTCGGACTCGGTGGAATCGGCGGATTCGTCTGACTCCGCGGATTCTTCGGCCGACTCTTTCAGCCCGTAAAAGCCCGGTTCCTCGTCGGTCCGGGGCTCCGCGACCACGAGGTCGTCGGCGTTCTGCATCACCCACGGAATCGCCCAGTCGAGGAGGATTTCCTCCGTCCCCTCGTCTATCTCCGCGTCCGGCTCCAGCCCCTGGAGGAGGCGGGCGATTTCGTACACCGTGTACATCGAATCGGCGGACAGCAGTTCGCTCGGCGTGTAGAAGTCACACGGGTGCAGTTCCGGGAACTCGGATTTCGGCGTGGGCATGGCGTCCGCTTCGGGCGGCCGCCGGAAAATAGGGACGGATGCGCCGCCGGCACCGGCGGCGCATCCGAACGACTGCGGCTCACTGCGGCTGCCTCCGGTCGACCGCGGCTACCCGAGGTCGGCCGGCGTTCCGCACTCCGGGCACTCGTACTGCATCCCGTCGTCGCCGGGGAGCGCGGCGAGCGCGTCGTGGCCGCACTCGCGGCACTCCAGCGGTATCCGTATCTCCGTCGAGTCGCGCGGCGCGCCGAGCGCGAACGCGACGACGTCGTCGTCTCCCTCGTTCCGGCCGGTCTGGTACTCGCCGGGCGCGAACCGGACCGCCTCGTTCGGCCCGACCGCGAACTCCTCGTCGGGCGTCTCGAACGTCGCGGTTCCCTCCACGACGACGAACACCTCCTCCTGGTCGAGGTGCGTGTGGAGGCCGCCGGAGAAGCTGTCGCCGGGACTGAGTCGGTAGTAGTTGAGCGCGAGCCCGTCGGTGTCGAGCGGCGCCGTCAGACCCCGGCAGTCGACGTCTCGCCCGCCGGGAACGGACGGTTCGACGTCGTCGATGTCGACGTGTTCCATGCCGGCCGATGTGTCGGCCGCGACCTAAAGCTAGCGCCGGCCACGTCCGTCCGCCGCCGAGCCGCGCGGCTCACGGGTCGGCGCCGTGCGAAAAACTGTGGAAACCGCTCGGGCCTGTCGGCCCGGTCGTCGCTGTCCGGGGGGAAGCCGCCGCGTTACTCGAACAGTTCGACGGCGTGTTCGTAGCGGTCGGCGGGTTCTTCCCAGTCGACGACCTCGAAGAACGCGTCG
>NZ_JBNTKB010000004.1:0-288283 GCF_051195155.1 Halobaculum sp. P14 | reverse complement strand
CCGCCCTCCACCCTCCCCGCCGCCACCCACACGGCACCCCCGCACCCACACACTTCCACGCCTCACCACGCCGCCACGGCACCCCGCACCACCCCGACACCCGACCCTCGCCTCGACACTCCCCCGCACTCGACGCTCCCCAGCGCGCCCAGCCACACCCCCTGCACGTACGACTCGATTTAGCGACAGCTCTCCGCCGCTGAAAACGAGGTGATTCGCTAGGCTTAAGCGCGGCACCCGTCTTTCCGTACATGCGCCAAGGTGGCAGAGTCCGGCCATACGCGACGGCCTGCAGAGCCGTTATACGCCGGTTCAAATCCGGCCCTTGGCTTCTTTCGATTCAGCGACGAAACGCGACAGCCTCAGCGACGCGTCCGTGTCCCGACGAGCGCCCGTCGACGAGCGCCCGTCGACGCGCGCCTAAAGCGGGCCGGGCGGGTCGCACACTTCATCGAAAAGTAACGGTTAAACGCCGGGCGGACTGTCGTCCGCGTATGCAACGTCGTGCCGCGGCAATCTACGTCGCGTTCTTCGTCGTCGTCGGAGCGGCGTCGTTCTCGCTCATCGCTACGGCGAGCGCGCCGCACCTCTCCTTCGACAACCCGAACCACGAGCTCGCACCGGGCGAGAGCATCACCGTGGACGGGACTCAGTACCGGCTCACCGAGATCACCGCCGAGATGCAGGGCGGCGGTGGCGGCGGCCACGGCGGCGGTGGCCCGGCGACCCTGGTCCGCTCGGGGACGTTGGAGTGGACGAATCAGTCGTCGCGGTACACCGTCGAGTGGGCGAACGGCTCCACCGTGACGTACGACGGCGAGGACTGGACCGTCGTCGTCGAGAGCGGTGACGACCCGACGCAGTTCACGCTGCGCGAGAACATCGACCGGTCCGCCATCCTGCAGAACGACTCGTCGGTCGAGAACGAGACGACGACCGTCGACGGCCAGACGTACGTCGTGCGGAAGGCGACCGAGAACGGGAGCCGCGAACTCGTCCCGGCGGACGACTACTTCCCCGAGCCGGCGACCCGCGAGTACGCCGAGGGCGACGAGGTCTCGGACGTCCAGAACCACACCGCGACGGTCGCGTCCGTGACCGGGAGCGGTGCGACGCTGGAGTGGTTCGCGCCGCGCACGAACACCATCGACGTCGCGGACACCGCGAACGTGACGCTCGGGTCGACGACGTACTTCGCGCACTTCCCGAACAACCAGACGCTGGTGTTGACCCAGAACTTCGAGCAGTACGACGAGTACCAGCACCAGTCGTCGCTACACACGACGATGAAGAACGGGCTGTGGGGCGTCACCATCCTCAGCGGCGTCGTCGCCTTCCTCATGACCGGCTTGGCGTACCTGCCGTCGCGGTACTGAGCCGCCAGCCCCGCTTCGCCGCCACGACTGCACACGACTCGACTCCCGTTTTTCCGATTCGACGCGACCCGCCGAGCGGCGGCGCTGTCGAACGGCCGGTTCAGCTCGAAAACGGCGTCTCGCGGTGGTCGGCGGACCGCCGGTCCGCGGTTCGGTGGACGGGCACGATGGGATTTGAACCCACGGCCACCGGATTAGAAGTCCGGCGCTCTCATCCGGACTGAGCTACGTGCCCCGTCGTGGGTGAGTGCGGACAGCGGGAAAAACGACGCGGTTAGCGAGCCGTCACGGCGCCCGGCGGCCGGCTTCAGCGGAGCGCTGCGTCCCGTCGTCGGGGTCTTCCTGGTCCGGGTCGTCGTCGGGGTCGTCGTTGGGGTCGTCTTCGTCGTCCGGGTCCTCGTCGAGTCGGTGGTCGCCGCGTCCGGCTGGCGCGTCGCGAGCGGCCGGCGTGTCGCGGACGAGCGGGCGACTGCGTGGTGCTGTGTCGGGGACCATACGAGCCGGTCGGCCGCCGTCGACAAGAGCCCGGGTGACGTTCCGGTTCGGGGACACGTCCCGCGGATGCGTCGGCGCCGCCACGGGGTCCCGCAGCCCTTAACTCCGGGAGCGGCGAAGCCGGGAGTAATGCGAGTTATCGGGACGGTCGGCCTGCCGGGTAGCGGAAAGGGCGAGGCCGCCGCGGTCGCCGAGGAGGAGGGCGTCCCCGTCGTGACGATGGGGGACGTCATCCGCGAGGAGTGTCGGCGCCGCGGACTCGACCCCGCCGAGCACCACGGCGAGGTGGCGAAGGCGCTCCGCGAGGAGGAGGGCCCGGCCGCCATCGCGGAGCGGTCGATTCCGCTCATCGAGGAGGCCGCCGCCGAGACCGACGCGGACGCGGTGCTCGTCGACGGGCTCCGGTCGATGGTGGAACTGGAGCGGTTCCGCGACCGCTTCGGCGACGACTTCCTCCTGGTCAGCATCGAGGCGCCGTTCGACGTGCGCGCCGAGCGGCTCGGCGCCCGCGGCCGCGACGACTCCGACGTGGACGTGGACGCGCTGCGCCGCCGGGAGGAGCGCGAACTGGAGTTCGGGATGGGCGAGGTCATCGACGCCGCCGACGTCACCGTCGAGAACACCGAGTCGCTCGCGGCGTTCCGCGACCGGGTCCGCGACCTGCTCGGCGGCGCCGCAGCCGACGCGGACGCCGACGAGGCGGGGCGGGAGGCCGCCGGCGACGACGCCGCGGAGGTGCGCGAATGACGACGGTGTACAGCGTCGACGCCCGCATCGAGGTGCCGGTGCACCGCACGGAGGTCACGGACCGCGTCGCCGACGCCGTCACGAACCTGTTTCCGAACGCGGAACTGGAGTCGGAGCCGGGCGACCCCGGCCGGCTCGTCGCGGAGACGCACACTCTCGACCCGTTTTCGGACCTGCTGCACGAACAGGAGATTCTCGACACGGCGCGCCGCGAGTTCGAGCGCAACGCCGACGAGGACGGCTTCTCGTTCGAACTGAAAAAGCAGGCGGCGCTGCAGGGCGTCGTGAACTTCGCCGTCGGCGACACGGACGAACTCGGCGACATCCGCGTCGACGTGACCGTCCGGGAGCCGTCCGTCGAGGAGTACATCGACCACATCGCGCCGCCAACCGAGGGCGGCCGGCCGGTCGACCCGGACGCGACCCGCGGGTAGCGACGCCGGGGCCGCCGCTACGTGAACAGCACCACGGCGCCGAACAGGACGACGACGCCGAGCACGTCGCAGACGTTCGTGACGACCGGGATGACGACGTCGTCGGGGTCGAGCGACAGCACGTAGGCGACGTAGGTTGCGACGACGGTGACGGCGACGGCGAGCGCGGCGAGCGTGACGCCCGCGGTGGTGGCGACGAGCAGCACTGTCGTGACCGGGAGCGACGCGCCGCCGGTGAGCGACGCGAGCGCCCAGGCGCCGGCGCCGACGACCGGGAACAGCGTGGCGGCGAGCGCGACGGTCGCGACGGCGTTGCCGGCGAGTTCGTCGTCCGTCGCGTCGAAGCTGAGCGTCCCGAGGTGGAACGCGGTCGACAGCCGCGAGGCGAGGACGCTGCCGAGGTTCCCGGCGGTGCCGATTGTGACCGGTACCAGCACCAGCAGCGACGGCGCCCGGTACAGCCGCTGTTCGAAGCTGCCGAGCACCAGTCCGGAGCCGAGTTCGACGACGGTCAGCGCGAGCAGCACCGGGAGCGTCGCCCGCGTGATCGACCGGACGGTCCACTCGGTCGGCACTACCCGCCACCTCCGAGTGCGGCGAGCGTCACCCGGACCGCGAGCAGCAGGAACGCGACGCCGAACACGTCGCCGGTCGTCGTGACCAGCGGCCCGACGAGCGTGTCCGGGTTCCGGCCGCGGCGGTAGCCGGCGAACACGACCGTCACGACGACGGCGGTGAGCGCGACGCCCGACAGGACGCCGGCGATGAGCGCGATGCTTACCAGCACGGGCAGCGGCGCCGCGCCGCGGCCGAGCACCGCGAGCACGACGGCGGCGGCGACGGCGGCGAACACGGACGCGAACACGCCGTTCACGAGCGCCGCGGCGGCCGCCCCGCGGAGCCGTTCGTCGCCGACGGTCACCCGGGGCTCGATGAGCCCCTGGTGCAGCCCGGTGGAGAGCCGCGCCCCGAAGCTCCCGTAGACGTTTCCGCGGGTCGCGAGCAGCGCCGGCACCAGCACCAGCAGCCCCTCGACGGCGCGCAGTTCGGCGCGCATCCCGCCGAGCACGACGCCGGCGAGCAGCCCGCCGACCAGCGACGCCGACAGCGCCGGCAACGCCTCCCGGTAGGCCTCCCGTGCCGTTCCCAGCACGCCGCCGACGCCGTCGCCGCGCCCGCCGGTACTCATTCGTTCGGGGCAACGAGCGCCCCCGTGAAAAGTCGGCCGGGGTCTGCCGGCCGCCGAGCGCCGCGCCGTTCGGCGACGCGGCGGACCGACGCGCACTTGCCGGCGCGCACGAACGCTTCGGCAATGAGCGACCGCCAGGTGCTGTTGACGAACGACGACGGCGTGGACTCGCCGGGGCTCGCCGCGCTGTACGAGGAGCTGCGCGCCGTCGCGGACGTGACGGTCGTCGCGCCCGCGGCGGACCAGTCCGGCGTCGGACGCTCGCGCTCGCGCGCGGTCGACGTCGACGACCACGAGTGGGGGTACGCGGTCCACGGGACGCCCGCGGACTGCGCCGCCTTCGGGCTCCGCGGACTCGACCGCCGGTTCGACGTCGTCGTCTCCGGCTGTAACCTCGGCCCGAACTGCGGCGAGTACATCATGGGCCACTCCGGCACCGTCGGCGCCGCCGTCGAGGCCGCCTACCTCGGGACGCCCGCCGTCGCGGTCTCCGCGTACCACCGCGAGGAGTTCTTCCCGCCGAACCGGTTCACGTTCGACCTGCCGGCGCAGGTGACCCGCGACGTCGTCGAGCGCGCGGCCGGCGGCGGCGACGCCGACGTGTTCGACGCCGCGGACTACCTCAGCCTGAACGTCCCGGTCGAGGACGCCGGCCCGATGCGGGTGACCGAGCCGCTCGCGGACTACGGCGTCGACGCCCGCGACGCCACCGACGAGGAGCGCGACGAGTACGGCGGCGCCTACCGGCTCGAAAGCGACTACTGGGCGCGGCTCGACCAGCCGGACCGCTACCCGACGCTGGAGCAGGTGAGCCGGACGTACCCGACGTGGTCCGACCGCGCCGCCGTCGTCGACGGCGACGTCAGCCTCTCCGCGCTCCGCGTCCCGCAGGAGCCGGTGCACGACCCCGCGATCGACGACTTCGTCGCCCGCTACAACGACGTCCGCGGCGCGCTCGCCGCCGACGGCGACGGTGCCGGCGGTGCCGGCGACGTCGACCGGGGCAGTGGCAGCGACGTCGGCGACGCCGGCGACGACGACTGATTCTTCTCGGCTCCTCCGGTCCGTCGCCGGTCCATCCCCGTGCCGTCAGGATTCGAGCAGCGCGACGACGCCCGTCAGGGCCGCGGCGGCGACGAGCGCGAGCGCGAGGACGCCGAACGCCGCGCCGAAGCCGACGGCGTCCGCGACGACGCCGACGACCGCGGGCGCGACGGCGCCGGCGCCCATCAGCAGCGTCCGGACCGCGCCGAGGCCGCTGCCGGCGACCTCGTCCGGGATGACCGCCGCGAGGTAGGCGCCGCGGACCGGCCGGAAGCCGTGGCTGCCGAGGCCGAACGCGACGACGGCGGCGCCGAGCACCGCGGGGCCGGCGGCGCCGACGGCGAGCAGCGCGCCGAGCCCGCAGGCGGCGAGCGTCAGCGTCGCGCCGACGACCGGGAGGCGGCCGACGCGGTCGGAGAGGTCGCCGGTGACGAGCTGAACCGGGTTCACGACGAACAGCGCGCTGTACAGCAGCGACGCCGTCGCGTCCGGCAGCCCGGCGCTGTCGGTGAGGTACAGCGGCAGGAACGCGACGGCGCCGTTGTACGCGAACGAGAAGCACAGCGTCACGGCGACGAACGCGGAGAACGCGGGCCGGCGGAACAGCCGAACGTACGCCGCCGCGGAGACGCCGCCGTCGCCGCCGCCGCGGTCGGTGTCGGAGACGCGGTTCGGCACCCGGAGCAGGAACGCGGCGACGAGCGCGAGACCGGCGACGCCGCCGGCGAGAAACAGCGTGTGCCAGTCGGCCCACCCGGTGGCGACGGCGACGGTGACGGCGGCGGGCGCGACGACGCCGCCGAACGCGCCGAACGTGTCGAGGACGCCGAGCGCACGGCCGGTCCGCGTCGGGTAGATGCGCGAGAGCAGGCCGACGGCGACCGTCTTGTGCGCGCCGGTGCCGACGCCGACGAGCAGCATTCCGGCGACGAGCGCGACGAACCCGGCGGCGACGTCGCCGACGACCGGCACCACCACCACGTCGTCCCCGACGGCCGGGAACAGCGCCAGCGCGCCGACCGCCGCCGTCACCGCGCCCGCCGCGATGACTTTCGTGGCGCCGAGCCGGTCGGCGACGGCGCCGCTCGGGAACTGCATCAGCGCGTACACCGTCATCATCGCGGTGAACGCCGCGCCGAGCGCCGCGTTCGACGCGCCGAACGCGGCCTGATACGTCGGGAACAGCGGCGGGAACGCGTACCGCAGGAACTTCGCGAGGAACCAGATGAGCGCGGTCAGCGTCAGCGCGTCGTAGTCGGCGAGCGCGGACAGCCGCGGAACCCGGACGCGCATGGTCGTTCGAGCCGTCGGCGCGCCGCCTGAAAAGCGGACGGAAACCGGCGTTCGACCGGAAGCTGTCGGGGCCGCCGGAAGTCGTCGAGGCTGCCGGGGGTAGTCGATGCCGCCGGGAGTCACCGGGAGTTGTCGGAGTCGCCGCGACCGCCGCCTCCCGGGGATTACGCGGGCAGCGGGATGCTCTCGACGGTTTCGTAGACCGGGCCGTCGTCGGTCAGCGTCGACTCCGTGAGCCGGATTGCGTCGACGTCGAACCGGCCGACGACCGGCTCCTCGTCGAGGAACGCCTGCACCGTCGCTTTCCCGCGGGCGTCGTCCATCCGGGCGAGCGTCAGGTGCGGCGTGAAGTCGTGCTCCTCCGGCTCGAAGCCGAGCGCCGTGGTTTCGCGTTCGACGGCCTCGTGCAGCCGGGCGAGTTCGTCGGCGCCGTCGCCGACGCCGACCCAGACGACGTTGATGTACTCGGGCGACGGGAACGCGCCGACGCCGCCGACTTCGGCCTCGAACGGCTCGACGCCGGCGTCGTCGACGGCGCGTTCGAGCGCGGCGACCACGTCGTCGACGCGGTCCTCGTCGACGTCGCCGAGGAACTTCACGGTGAGGTGCGCCTGCGCGGGGTCGGTGAACCGGAGCGCCTCGACGTCTTCGAGCTCCTGCTGGACGGCGGCGAACTCGCCGGCGAGCGTCGCCGGGAGGTCGACCGAGACGAACAGTCGCGGCATACCGGTGGCTCCGCCGCCGAGCCGGAAAAGTCCGACGCGCAACATACATCCGTCCGCTCGGCCAACTCACGGGTAATGAGTGACGAAGAGCCAGAACCTGGGAGCCACGAGTTCTCGTCCGGGCAGGGGCTCGATGAGGACTACGACGAGTTCTCGCTCGACCCGGAGGAGCTGAACGCCGACCCGTCGAAGGTCGACCCGGTGGACACGCGCGTCATCACCGACATGCTCGACGAGCGGAACATCGCGAAAGACCAGGTGGACATCGACAGCCTGCTCGACGTCGGCCTCTCGTACATGGGTATCAACCGGTTCGAGGCCGCGACGGAGACGTTCGGCCGCGCCGCGCAGTTCGCCGAGGACGACTCGCTCGACGAGCAGGAGGCGTGGGTGAACAAGGGCGCAGCGCACGCCCAACTGGAGGAGTGGGACGAGGCCATCGGCGCCTACGAGGAGGCCATCCGCATCGACGACAGCTCCGAACACGCCGCGTCCGCCGAGACGAACCTCGCGTACGCGCTCCACAAGTCCGGCCGGACCGAGCAGGCGCTCGAACACGCCGAACGCGCCGTCGAGGCCGACCCGCGGTCGCCGCAGGCGTGGTACAACCGCGGCTTCTTCCTCGTCGAACGCGGCCTGCTCGAAGACGCCGTCAACGCCTTCGACAACGCCATCCGGCTCGGCATGCGGAACGCCGAGGTGCTCGAAGAGAAGGCCCGCGCGCTCGACGAACTCGGGAAAGTCGAGGAGGCCGAGGAGGTCGCAGAGGAAGCCGAGGAACTCCGCCAGCAGGCCGAAGCCGAGATGGTCGAGGAGTACGGGGAGCGCTGATGCTGCTGAAGGAGCGAGACACGCCCGAGGGCACGCTCGTGTCCGTCTGCGACCCGGACTGCCTCGGCGAGACGTTCGAGAGCGGCGACGTCACGCTCGCGGTCACCGAGGAGTTCTACGGCGGCGACGACGCCGAACTGGCCGACGCCGACGCCGTCGTCGCGAGTCTCCGCTCGGCCACGACCGCGAACCTCGTCGGCGAGGAGTGCGTCGGCGTCGCCGTCGACGCCGGCATCATCGACGAGGAGCGCGTACTCGAAGTCGACGGGACGCCCCACGCACAGCTCCTGTACGTCTAACTGACGCCCTGTATCCGGGCCGAGCGGAACGGTTTTCCGGCGCGCCGCGGACCAGCCGAACATGGAGTCACGTGTCCTCGTCCGAATCGACGTCCTCCTCGGCCTCCTGGCGCTGTCGCTCCTCGTCGCGTGCTGCTTTCTGGTCGCGCTGAACGCGTTCGCGGGCGGCGTCGCGCTGGTCGTCGTCGCCGCCGGGCTGTACGCGCTGTGGTCGTATCTCTCCGGGTTCCTCGGCGCCGTCGACGCCGCCCCGGCGTCCGACACTGCCGCCGCGGCCGACACCGGCGCTGCGGCCGACGCCGACGGCGACACCAGCACGGGCACCGATACCGACGCCTGAGCCCCGGCCGGTTCGCGGCGCCGAAGCCGAACGCGGCTTCTCGGCGCGCTTCGCGTAACTGCTCGCGGTTTCGCGTCGCTGACGCGACCGAAGGGGTGTTAGTCCTGCAAACCGTTCGTGGACCTAATGGGAACACAGGAGCTGTCTCCGCTCGACGTCGACGCCATCCGGGCGGACTTCCCCATCCTCGACCGGACGGTCGGCGGTGACGCCACCGTCCCCGGCGAGGGCGACGGGGACACGAAGCCGCTGGTGTACCTCGACAACGCGGCGACCAGCCACACGCCCGACCAGGTCGTCGACGCCATCGCGGACTACTACCGGTCGTACAACTCGAACGTCCACCGCGGCATCCACCACCTCAGCCAGGAGGCGAGCGTCGCCTACGAGCACGCCCACGACCGCGTCGCGGAGTTCATCGGGGCCGACGGCCGCGAGGAGGT
Organism: Halobaculum sp. P14; assembly: GCF_051195155.1. Classification (NCBI taxonomy): domain Archaea; kingdom Methanobacteriati; phylum Methanobacteriota; class Halobacteria; order Halobacteriales; family Haloferacaceae; genus Halobaculum; species Halobaculum sp. P14. Next base: position 279,067 of record NZ_JBNTKB010000004.1, on the reverse strand, counting down.
CGTGTTCACGAAGAACACCACCGAGGCCGAGAACCTCGTCGCGTACGCCTGGGGGCTGAACGAACTCGGCCCGTCGGACAACGTCGTGCTCACCGAGATGGAGCACCACGCGTCGCTCGTCACGTGGCAGCAGATCGGGAAGAAGACCGGCGCCGACGTCCGGTTCATCCGCATCGACGACGACGGCCGCCTCGACATGGACCACGCCGCCGAACTCATAGACGACGACACCGCGATGGTGTCGGCGGTCCACGTCTCGAACACGCTCGGCACCATCAACCCGATTTCGGCGCTCGCCGACGTCGCGCACGACCACGGCGCGTACATCTTCGTCGACGGCGCCCAGTCCGTCCCGACCCGTCCCGTCGACGTCGACGACCTCGGCGCCGACTTCCTCGCGTTCTCCGGGCACAAGATGCTCGGCCCGACCGGCATCGGCGTCCTCTACGGCCGCGAGGAGCTGCTCGAAGAGATGGAGCCGTACCTGTACGGCGGCGAGATGATTCGGTCCGTCACCTACGAGGACTCCGAGTGGGAGGACCTGCCGTGGAAGTTCGAAGCCGGCACGCCCGTCATCGCGCAGGGCGTCGCGCTCCACGCCGCCATCGACTACCTCGACGACCTCGGCATGGACAACGTCGAACGCCACGAGTCCCTGCTCGCCGAGTACGCCTACGACCGGCTCACGGAGTTCGACGACGTCGAAATCTACGGTCCGCCCGGCGACGACCGCGGCGGCCTCGTCGCGTTCAACGTCGACGGCGTCCACGCCCACGACCTGTCGAGCATCCTCAACGACCACGCCGTCGCCGTCCGCGCCGGCGACCACTGCACCCAGCCGCTCCACGACAAACTCGGCGTCGCCGCCTCCGCCCGCGCCAGCTTCTACGTCTACAACACCCGCGACGAAATCGACGCGCTCGTCGACGCCATCGACGACGCCCGGCAACTGTTCGCCTGAAGCGGAGGCGGAGCCGGAGCGGTCGGCGTTGCCGGCGCGGTCCACGGGGCGGTAGCCTTTTCCACCGCAGCGCCCAATATTCCGGTAATATGGGTATCGGCGGCGGCTCCGACATGTATCGGCAGCAGATCCTCGACCACTACAAGAACCCGCGGAACTACGGCGAGATGGACGACCCGACGTTCTCGCACGTCGGCGAGAACCCCTCCTGTGGCGACACCATCCAGGTGGACGTGAAACTGGCCGACGACGACGAGACGATCGAGCGGGTCACGTTCTCCGGCGACGGCTGCGCCATCTCGCAGGCCTCGGCGTCGATGCTCTCCCAGCGCCTGCAGGGGATGACCATCGACGAACTGGAGGCGATGGACACCGACGACGTCACCGAGATGCTCGGCGTCGACATCTCCCCGATGCGAATCAAGTGCGCCGTGCTCGCCCGGCAGGTCGCACAGGACGGCGCGAAGCTGTACGAGGGCGACCTCGACGACCTCGACGTCACCAAGACCGAAGACGACGAGTAGCGACGGCGGCTCCTTCTCCCGGCCCGAGCGGCTCGACCAGCGGAGCCGCGTTCGTCGGCCGCGCGACCGGCTTCGCCTCGCCGGCGAAAGATTCACGCGGTCGCTCGCGTATGCACGGACCGTGCCTCCCCGCACGTCCGCTCCCCTCCTGGTCGCGGCGCTGGCCGTCCTCGCGCTCGCCGTGGGCGCCAGCACGTTCGACGCCGTCCACCGGCTCGACGGCGCGTCCGCCGGCGCGCCGAACGACGGTGTGCGCGCGGATTCGTCCAGCGCCAGCCCCGAACAGCAGCGCAGCCAACAGCAGGACGCCGCGCCCGACGACGATGCCGGCGCCGACACCGGCGGCGACGTCGACCGGACCGGCACCGGCGGGTCCCCGGTTCTCATGGTCGGCTTCGTCGCCGCCGGCGTGCTCGCGGCCGCCGTCCTCCTCCGGAGGCTCGCCGCCGGCGACGGCGAGTCCGTTGACCGGTCGACCGGCGACGGCTCCGACGACGACGCCGGGCGGAGAGCCGACCGGGCGGACCCGACGCCCGAGAACCCGGTCACTGCGGCGTGGCTCACGCTCGCGCGCCGCGTCGCCGGCGCCGACTGGCGACGCCGGACGCCCGGCGAAATCGCGGCTGCGGCGCGGGACGACGGGCTGCCGGCCGCCTCCGTCGCCGAACTCCGCGGCCTGTTCGAGCGGGTGCGCTACGGCGGCGCGCCGGTGACGCCCGAACGCGAGGCGCGCGCCGAAGCCGCGGTCGACCGGCTGGACGCGGGCGGCGAGAACGCACAGTGACGCCCGCGTCGCTCCGGCGAGCCCTGCTCGCCGTCGGCGTCGTCGGCTGTGCGTACGGACTCGTCGCCGTCGCGGTTCCGGCGGCGGCCGTCCCGCTCCCCCTTTCGACCCCGGTCGTCGCGGCGGTCGGACTCGCCGCGTTCGCCGCCGCCGCTGTCGGCGGGATGCGGCGGGTCCGGCGGCCACGACCGCTCCCCGTCGGGGACGGCCCGGAGCCGTATCCGGCGCCCGGCGACGACTGGCGAGCCAGGCTCGCAGCGACGAGCGCGGCCGACGAGGACGCCCAGCGCGCGCTCCGCGACGACCTCGCCGCGTCGGCGGTCGCGGCGCTGGCCGCACGCGGCACGCCGCCCGAGACCGCCCGCGACCGCGTCGAACGGGGCGTCTGGACGGACGACCCGCTCGCGGCGGCGTACCTCCGCGGCGACCCGCCGTCGCTCGCCGAGCGAATCAGGGCCGTGTTCGGCGGCGACGCCCCGTTCCGTCGGCGCGCCCGGCGGACGATGGCCGCCGTCGCCGCGATCCGCGAGGTGGACGAGTGACCCGGACGAGCCGCTGGGACGGCGCCGTCTCGCTCTCGCTCCTCGCGGTCGCGCTCGGCGTCGTGACCGGCCGGCCGGCGCTGCTCGTCGCCGCGTCGGTGCCGCTCGCGCTCGGCGCCGTCACGCGGGCGCGCGCCCCGCCGGAGCCGACGCTCACCGTCTCCCGCGACGTTTCGGAGCGAACGCCGCGCCCGGGCGAGGACGTCAGGGTCTCGCTCCGCGTCCGCAACGACGGCGACCGGACGCTCCGGTCGCTCCGGTTCGCCGACGACGTCCCGCGCGGACTCGACGTCGTCGACGGCTCCCCCGAGCGCGCCACGCCGCTCCGGCCCGACGCGACCGCGACGGTCGAGTACGTCGTGACCGCGGCCCGCGGGCGCCACGAGTTCGACGCGCTGACGGTTCGGACCGGCGCCCCGCCGTCCGGTCGGGAGCGGCGAACCACGGTCCGAGCCGACCCGGTCACCGTCGAGTGCGTCCCGCGGCTCGACAGCGACCCTCGGCCGCCGCGTCGGGCGGTCGCCCGGTTGGCCGGCACCGCTCCGAGCCCCGGCGAGGGCGCCGGCACCGAGTTCAGCTCCGTCAGGGAGTACCACCGCGGCGACCCGGTTTCGCACATCGACTGGCGCGGCTGGGCGAAGCGCGGCGAGCCGACGACGGTCGCGTTCCGCGCCGAGCGGACCGCCCGCGTCGTACTCGTCGTCGACGCCCGCGCCGCGGCCTACGTCGCTCCCGACCCGGCGGGGCCGCCGGCCGTAGACCGGTGTGTCGCCGCCGCCCGGTCCGTCGCCGGCGGCCTCCTCTCCGCCGGCCACCGAGTCGGCGTCGCCGCGCTGTCGCCGCGGCCGTGCAGAATCGGCCCGGGCGCCGGGTCGGGCCACCGTGCCCGGCTGGAGCGCGCGCTCGCGCTCTCCTCCGCGTTCGACGCGGCGCCACCGCCGAACGACGCCGCGGGTGACGACGCGGACGCCGTCGCGGGTGACGACGCGGACCGGGACGCACGGGCGGTGCTCGACGGCGTGCGCCGCTGGCTGCCGGGCGACGCGCGAGTCGTGGTCTGCTCGCCGCTGACCGACGACGGGGCCGTCGACGCCGCCCGGCGCCTGGCCGGGTACGGACACGAGGTCGCGGTGCTCTCGCCGGACCCGACGACCGTCGACTCCCCGGTGGCCCGCTTCGCGCGCGCCGAACGCGACCGGCGGCTCACGGCGCTTCGCAGCCGCGGAATCACGGTCGTCGACGTCCCGTTCGACGCCGACCCGGGCGACGCACTCCGGCGGAGGGCGCCGTGACTCGGCCCGGGCGGACCGGACTCGGCGTCGCCGTCGTCGCCGGAGCGGTCGCCGTCGGCGCGCTCCTCGCTGTCGGCGAGCCCCGGCCGGCGCTGCTCGCGCTCGGCGGCGTCGCGCTGGTCGCCGTCGGCGCACACCGGCCGGCTCGGCGCCCGGTTTCGCTCGGCGGCCTGACGCTCGCGGCCGGCGTTCTCCTCGCGGGCGCCGTCGGTGTCGGCGCGGTGCCGCTGCTCGTCGCGTCGGGCGCGGCCGCGCTCGCGTACGACGCCGCCGACCGGGCGGCGACGCTCCGCGCCGGGTCGAGGCGGACGACCGACACGCGGGAGGCCGAACTCAGCGGGTCGGCGCTGACGCTCATCGTCGTTCTCCTCGCCGGCGGCGGCGGGTACCTCGCGACGCTCGCCGTCTCGTCGGCGTCGGCGATCGCGGTGCTCGCGCTGCTCGCGGGCGCGGTGTCGCTGGTGGCGCTGCTCGGTAGCCGGGCGCCGTAGGGACGCTGCTCCCGCTCGGCCACGGTCTTGCGCGCGAGGAGATGAGGTCCGCGTGAGAATCGGTGCGTCGGGGCGGGGACCGGGACGAGGGCCGCCGGCCGGTGACGCTGCCGGGTCGGCGGTTACTCGGGCTTCAGGCCTTCGTCCTGCACGCGCATGATGGCCTCGCCGTCGGCGAGGTTCGGCGCGTCGACGAGTCGGACGATGCGCTTGTCGCCCTTCGACTTCCGGAGGTAGATGCGGAACGTCGAGGTGTGTCCGAGGATGTTGCCGCCGATGGGCTGGGTCGGGTCGCCGAAGTAGGAGTCGGGGTTGGAGGCGACCTGGTTCGTGACGAGCACGACGCAGTTGTAGAGGTCGCCGATGCGCATCAGGTCGTGGAGGTGCTTGTTGAGCTTCTGCTGGCGGTCGGCGAGTTCGCCGCGGCCGACGTACTCCGCGCGGAAGTGCGCGGTGAGCGAGTCGACAGCGAGCATCCGGACCGGCCGCTCGGTGTCCTCGTGTTCGCTCGCGAGCTCTTTCGCCTTCTCGGCGAGCAGAATCTGGTGGTTGGAGTTGAACGCCTTCGCGACGTGGATGTAGTCGAGGAAGTCCTCGACGAGCGTCTGCATCGCCTCGTCGTCGTCGGGCGACCCATCGATTTCGCGCTCTTCGAACTCGCGTTCGAGAATGTCGTCGTCGAGCCCGCGCACCATGTCGTCGATGCGTTCGGGGCGGAACGTGTCCTCGGAGTCGATGAAGATGGCGCTGCCGCCGAGCCCGCCGTCCTCCGGCTGGAGCTGGACGTTCACGGCCATCTGGTGGGTGACCTGCGACTTCCCGGCGCCGAACTCGCCGTACACCTCGGTGATGGACTGCGTTTCGAGGCCGCCGCCGAGCAGGTCGTCGGCCTCCGGAATCAGCCACGACAGCTTCCCGATCTGTTCGCGTCGTTCGAGCACCTGCGCGCCGGACTCGAAGCCGCCGACGTCGGCGGCCTCGCGGGCGCCCTGGATGATGTCGTTCGCCGTCGAGTCGCCGATGTCGGCGGTGTTCGACAGTTCGCCGGGGCTGGCGACCGCGATGCTCTGGTAGCTCTCGAAGCCCGATTCCACGAGTTTGTCCGCCGTCGCCGGGCCGACGCCCGGGAGGCTCTGGAGGTCGTCCTCTGCCATCGTGACTACTCGTTGCGCGGCTCCGCACATAAACCCTCGTTAACACCAAAGTGAAAGTGAAAATGCGGGACGCGAAGCCGCCGGCTACTCGGGAAACCGTAGGTTTAGGCGGGAGAAGGCGGATGCCGACGGGCGACTCGTCGGCGGCGTCGCCGCGGGCCGAGCGAAACTGAACCGGGTGGGAGGCCGGGGTCGGGTCCGGTGCCGCGAACTCGGGAGTCTCGCCGCGTCAAGGTCGCTTCTGGTTCTGGGTCACTCCCAGGGGTGTGCCCCGGGCGTGTCCGGCCACAGCGGGTACCAGTACTCCTTGTCGGGCTCTAAGTCGAGTTCGCCGTCGAGGACGGACTCCAGTTTGAACTCGATTCGGCGGTCGTGTTCGCCGCCGTCGGGCGCGAACGGGTAGTAGGCGCCGCGGCGGAACGAGTACACCCAGTAGGCGCGCTCGCGGCCGGCGTCGCGGCCGCCGGACCCGCCGCCGTCGCCGTCCCGTTCGAAGCCGAAGACGGCGGCGAGGAGCCGCGACCCGTAGCCGCGCTCGACGAACTCGTCGGCGGCGAAGTGGACGGACGTGACGAGGTCCTCGGGGTCGTCGTCGGCGAGCACGACCCAGTTGTAGCCGTGGTCGTCCTCGTGCCGCCGGAACTCGGTGCCGGTCTCCTCGCTGCCGGCGTCGAGGATGGACTCGACGGCGTCGACGGTGTCGGCGAAGTCGGTGGAGTCGACGGCGGAGAAACACAGCGCGGCCTCGCCGACCGGCCGGAAGCCGAGGTCGGCCTCCATGGTGACGTAGGCGGTGCTCATCCCGAACAGGTCTTCGGGGTCGGCGTCGCGGGCGGCGTCGGACTCGGCGCGGACACCGAGCGCCGACTTGAGCGAGTCGAACAGGCCCATCAGACGGTTTCCATCTCGCGCTCCAGGTCGCGGAGCCGCTCGACGCGCTTCTCCGTGCTCGGGTGCGTCGAGAACAGTTTGCCGACGATGCCGGTCTTGATGGGGATGACGAAGAACGCGTTCATCTCCGCGGAGTCGCGCAGGTCGTCGTCGGGCACCTTGTCCATCCGGCCGTCGATGGTGAGAAGCGCCGACGCGAGCGCGCCGGGCTTCCCGCTGATGGCGGCGCCGCCGCGGTCGGCCGCGAACTCGCGGTACCGCGAGAGCGCGCGAATCAGCAGGAACGACACGACCCACACGACGAGCGAGACGGCGATGGCGGCGAGCGCGCCGCCGTTCTGCCGGTCGCGGCCGCCCGTGAACAGCCATCCCCACCGCACGACGATGAACGCGATGGTCGACAGGAACGACGCGATGGTCATCACCATCACGTCGCGGTTCTTCACGTGCGCCAGTTCGTGCGCCAGCACGCCCTCGAGTTCGTCGTCGTCGAGCGCGTGCAGCAGTCCGGTCGTGACGCACACCGCCGAGCTCTTCTGTGACCGGCCGGTCGCGAACGCGTTCGGGACGCGCGAGTCGGCGACGGCGACCTTCGGCTTCGGCAGGTCGGCCTGCTGGCTCAGCCGCGTCACCGTCGCGTGCAGTTCGGGGTACTCCTCCTCGCTGACCTCGTGGGCGCCCATCGAGTACAGCGCCAGTTTGTCGCTGAAGAAGAACTGGCCGACGAGGAACAGCCCCATCACCGCGACGATGCCGAACATTCCGATGCTTGTCTGCGACAGCACGGCGATGAACACGACGTACAGCGCGAACAGCAGGAACATCGTGAAGAACATCCGGCCGCGCAGGCCCCAGTCCGTCTTCCACTCCATGTCTCTCACTACTTGACGGACGGCTTAAACGCTGTCGTGCGTGCGGCGACCGCGGCCCGCCCGATTCCGAGAACTAATACGCGAACGGGAAGCGTTATTGTCGCCGTTCCACCCGGTCTGTCCGTGCAGCAGCGCGGGCAGTCGTCGGTGCTCGGCGTCGTCGCGACGACCGCGGTCATCGTCCTCGTGGTCGGCACCGTCAGCTACGCGTTCGTCGGCGGGACCGTCACGGAGGCCCCGAGCCGCGACCCGGTCGGCGACTACCGGTTCGCGGTCGACGGCGAGGTCACCGTCACGAACGCCGGCGGCGACGCGCTCGACCCGGCTGTCCTCTCGCTCGTCGTCCGCGGCCCCGACGGCACCACCCGCGTCCCGTTCACCGACCCGGCGGTGACGCTGACGGCTGACCGGTTCGCGCCCGGAACGACGATGCGGTACGGCGGCGCGCCGCTCCCGCTTCCCGCCGGCACGACCGTCCACCTGTACGTCGTCCACGAGCCGACCGGAGCCGTCGTCGACGACGCGGTCGTCCAGATACCCGAAGCCACCGCGACGCCGACCGCAACGCCGACAGCGACGCCGACGGCGACACCGACAGTGACGCCGACGGCCACCGCGTCGCCGACGCCGACTGCCACGCCGTCGCCGACCGCGACGCCCGCTCCGCCCGAAATCCGCTCCTTCCGAGCGCACGGCACCGGCGGCGACCTCTCGGTCAGCGTCCGCGCCGACGCGCGGCTGTCCACGGTCCGCGTCGCCGTCTACGGCCTCCGCGGCCGGGAGTGGACCCGCGTGGCGACGCTGCCCCGCGACGCGTTCACCGTGCGCGCCGTCGGCGACGACTACCGCTACCGCGCCCGCATCGACGTGCCCGACGGCCTCTACCTCGCGTCGCTCTCGCGGGGCGCCGGCGACGACGCCCGAACGTACTCCGACTTCGCACTCGTCCGTGGCGGCGGCGACGGCGACCGCGGTGGGAACGACACCGGCGACGGCGACCCCGGTAGCGACGACGGTGGCGGCGAGGATGGAGGCAGTGGCGGCGGTAGCGACGATGGTGGCGGCGAGGATGGAGGCAGTGGCGGCGGTGGAGACGGCGACGACGACCCGTGGTGGCGGTGGTGGTGACGGAGCGGCAGCGACGCGGTCGGCGGTGACGCGGGGGACTTATTTCCGACGCGCCACCACTACCGGCGTGGTCGAAGTACTCCTCATCGTCGGACTCGCGGTCGCCGCGTTCGTCGGATTCAACATCGGCGGCTCCTCCACGGGGGTATCGTTCGGCCCCGCAGTCGGCAGCGGCCTGCTGTCGAAACTCGCGGCCGCGGCGCTGATGACCGGGTTCGCGTTCGCGGGCGCGTGGACGGTCGGCCGCGGCGTCATCGCGACGATGGGCGGCCGAATCGTCCCGTCGGCGCAGTTCACGCTCGGCGTCAGCGTCGCCGTCCTGTTTTTCGTCGGCCTGGCGCTGCTCATCTCGAACACGTTCGGGGTCCCGGCGTCCACGTCGATGACGGCGGTCGGCGCCATCGCCGGCCTCGGCGCCGCCACCGGGACGCTCATCACGGACACGATGGTCCGCATCGTCGGCTGGTGGCTCGTCTCGCCGGTCATCGCCTTCTGGGTGTGCGCCGTCATCGGTCGCTACCTCTACCCGCACCTCGACGCCCTGTTCGCCGTCGACCGCAGCGACGGCTCGCTGCTGTCGTTCGACGGCGTCGTCCCGACGCTCGCTGACAACACCACGCCGCGGGAGTTCGCCGGCACCGTCCTCGTCGTCGTCATCGCGTGCTACATGGCGTTCTCCGCGGGTGCGTCCAACGCCGCCAACGCCGTCGCGCCGCTGGTCGCCGGCGGCTCCGGGCCGCTGAAAATCGAGCAGGGCATCCTGCTCGCCTCCGCCGCCATCGGCCTCGGCGCGTTCACCATCGCCCGCCGGACGCTCGACACCGTCGGCAACGACCTCACCGACCTGCCGCTGCTCGCCGCGCTCGTCGTCGAGGTCGTCTCGGCGAGCCTCATCACGTTCCTGTCGTACATCGACATTCCGGCGTCGCTCGCCGTGTCGGCGACGATGTGTATCGTCGGGCTCGGCTGGGGCCGCGCCACCCGGACGTCGACGCTCGGCGACGCGGTCGGCGAGGCGGTCCGCGGCGAGGGTCCGGAGGTGTCGGTGAACGCGCTCGCCGCCGAAACCGAGGCGGGCGAAGTGCCGCAGGTCGGCGAGGAGCGCGGCTCCGACCTGCTCGCGGAGGACCTGTTCGACCCCGGGACGACCGGCCGCGTCATCTTCTTCTGGATTCTGACGCCGTCGCTGTCGTTCGCGGCGTCGTTCGCGCTGTTCACGCTGTTTTCGGTGTAGCCGGTCGCCCTGTCGACGCGGCGATTCGCCGCTCGTACGGCGCCGCCTCCGCGGACTTTTCGCCGGCTTCCCGTCGGTTTCCGCCGACGTTCCGATAACTTCCTTCGTCACCTCGACTTCCTCGGCGGCGGCCGCTGACCCTGGCTGGCCGGAGCGAAGCCGCGGGACGGAAACCGGTGTTTTGGCTGGCCTAAACGGCTGGCTTCGGCTGATGCCGGGGACCGAGATAGCAAAGTCTAATGCGTAACGACCGAAAAACGCCGGTGAGATGCCCACGGTCGAATACCTCAACTACGAAGTACTGGACGATCACGGCTGGGAGATGGACGACGACGACCTCTTCGAGGAGGCCGCCGACGCCGACCTCGACGAGGAGGACTACGGCGAAATCGAGGTCAACGAAGGCGAGTACATCCTCGAAGCCGCCGAGGCGCAGGGGTACGACTGGCCGTTCTCGTGCCGCGCCGGCGCCTGCGCGAACTGCGCGTCCATCCTGAAGGAGGGCGAAATCAACATGGACATGCAGCAGATCCTCAGCGACGAGGAGGTCAACGAGAAGAACGTCCGGCTCACCTGCATCGGGACGCCGGAGGCCGAGGAAGTCAAGATCGTCTACAACGCGAAGCACCTCGACTACCTCCAGAACCGCGTCATCTAACGCCGCTCCCGCGCCGTTTTCACCGTTTTTGCTCGCGGACAGCCACCGGCTCTCCCGGCCGCACCGCGCGTATACCAAACGCCTAACTCCCCTGCGTCCCGCCGTTCGGCAATGACCGTACTCGGCGTCGCCTCAGCCGCCGACCTGCTCCGGCTGTTCGTCGTCCCGGCGTTCGCGTGGGCGGCGTACCGGGACGTGCTGACGCGGCGGCTGCCGAACAAGCTGTGGCCGCCGCTGCTCGCCGTCGGCGTCGTCGCGCTCGCGCTCGACGTCCTCCGGTTCGCGCCATTCACCGGCTACGAGAGCCGACTGTTTCTGGTCCGCGTCGGCTTCGCGCTGCTGTTTCTCGTGCCGTTCTCGCTGCTCGCCTACCGGCTCGCGGCGTTCGGCGGCGCCGACACGAAGGCGCTCATCGTCCTCGCCGTCACCTACCCGGCGACCCCGGAGTACGTCGTGCCGCTGTGGTTGCTCCCGGAGACCTCGTGGCTGCACACCGCCGTCTTCCCGCTCCACCCGTCGGCGCTCGGCGTCACCGCGATGTCGGCGCTGACGAACGCGGTGCTGTTCGGCCTGCTGTACGTCGTCCACATCGGCGTCCGGAACGCCGTCGCCGGCCGGTTCTCCCCGGCGATGTTCGTCGGGACGCCGACCGCCGTGAGCCGGCTCCCCGACCGGCACGGCTCGCTGCTCGACACCGACGGCGCCGTCCCGACGCGCGGGCTCGACCTCGACGCCCTGCGGATGTACCTCCGGTGGCGCGGCTGCACGCTCGCCGAACTCCGTCGCGACCCGGCGGCCCACCGCGACCCGACGTCCGTCGGCGCCACCAACGACCCGACCGACGGCGCCGTCGACGCCGACGTCCCCGACGTCGCGGAGACGACGCCGCGCCCCGACGGCGGCGCCCCGACGGACGACGCCGCCGCGGTCGACGCGGCCGTCGAGTCCGCCGCTGACGGCGTCGCCGCCGAGGACGACCCGTGGGCGGCCGACCGGTTCCTCGCGGAAATCAGCGGGACGGCGTACGGCACGACGCCCGAGACGCTCCGGGAGGGGCTCGACCGGCTCGCCGAACACGACGTCGTCTGGGTGTCGCCGGGGCTGCCGTTCGTCGCGCCGCTGTTCGCCGGCCTCGTCGTCGCGCTCACCTACGGCGACGTGCTCACCGAACTGCTCCGCCTCGTCGGCGTTCTCTGAGCCGGCCCCGTCTCCGAGGCGGCGTCCGCCCCGGCTCCCACCGGTGGCGCGCGGCGGCCGTGCCGTGTCACGGCCGGAAGCGCGCGAGGGGCGGCGGCGCGACCGAGCGGCAGCGAGGCCGCGCCGGCGTCGGCTGGGGAGGGCGAGGCCACGCAAAAGACCTATGCGACGCACGCGCCTCCCGTCGACCAATGAGTGAGCAGACGGAGGAGACGGAGGCGGCGCCGACGCGGCGCGTCGACGTCGACTTCGGCGAGGACGGACTCGTCCCGGCGGTCGCACAGGACGCCGACTCCGGCGAGGTGTTGATGCTGGCGTACGTCACCGACGAGGCCCTCCGACGCACCCGCGAAACCGGCCGCGCCCACTACTACTCGCGCTCCCGCGACGAACTCTGGGAGAAGGGCGCCACCAGCGGCCACACCCAGGCCGTCGAGGAGGTCCGCGTCGACTGCGACGGCGACGCGCTGCTGTACCTCGTCGACCAGACTGGCGGCGCCTGCCACACCGGCCACCGGTCGTGTTTCCACCGCACCCTCGACGGCGACGAGGTCGGCGAGCGCGTGTTCGACCCCGAAGCAGTCTACGAGTGATGGCGGGACAGAACCGCGACACCGGCGCCGACGCGGACCGCGACGGCGACGCAGGCGGCAGCCACGACGACCGCGACGGCGACGCGGACGCCGCTGACGCCGCGGTCGACACGGACGTCGCCGGGCTCGTCGCGGAACTCCGCGACGCCCGCGACCGCCGCCGCGCCGCCGAAGCCGCCGTCCGAGACGTCGGCGAAGACGCGCTCGAAGCCGTCGCCGACGCCGTCGAACGCGCCGACGGCCTCCTCCGGCGCTACGAGGACTCCGCGACCGGCACCGGCGACTTCGAGGCGTACCTGGAGTTCCAGAGCCAGTTCGCCGAACTCGCCGAGTCGCTCCCGGACGACCTGCCCGCCCGCGACGCCTTCGACGCCGCGAACGACATCGTCGATCAGCGCCGGCTCTCCGACGCCGACTTCGCGGACGCCCGCGACGCGCTCGCGCCGGCCCGCGATCTCGCCGACCGGCTCGCCGAACGCGAACGCGCCGAAGACGCCGTCGCGGACGCCGAACGGCGCGCCACCGACCGGCTCGCCGAACTCGACGACCGAATCGACTCGCTCGAACGCCTCCTCGAACTCGGCGCCGCCGACCTCTCCGCGCCGACCGAACGGCTCCGCGACCCCATCTCGTCGTACAACGACGCCGTCACCGACGCCTTCGACCGGTTCCGCCGCGAAGAGCCCGCCCGGACGGTGCTGCGCGTCGTCGACGACGCCGCGTCGTTCCCGCTCGTCGACGCCGGCCCGGTGCCCGCCGAACTCCGCGAGTACGTCGAGTCGCACGCCGCCGGCGACGAGCCGGTGCCGACGCTGCTCGAATACGCCGACTACTCTCAGTCGAAACTGAGCCACTACGTCGACGACACCGACGCCTTCCGGACGACCGTCCCGGTTCACCGCACCGCGCTCGACCGGCTCTCCGCCGACCCGTACACCGTCGATTGGCCGCCGGCGCCCGCCGGCGAACTCCGCGCCGTCGCCGGCGAACTCGTGTCCGTCACCGCGAAGTTCGCCGACGAGGAGGTCGTCGCGAGGGTGCGCCGCGTCGGCCGACTCGCCGACCGCGACGACTACGACCGGCTCCGCACCGCCGCCGAAGCCGAAGCCCGGCTCGGCCCCGGCGAACGCGACCGGCTCGAACGCGGCGGCGTCCAGCGCGAACTCGACGCCGTCCGGGCCGCCCGGTCGACGCTCGCGGACGCGCTCGCCGAAGACGACGAACGCGACCGCTGACGCTGTCTACCAGTCGGCCAGCCGGGTTCATCGAAAAGCCACTCAGTCCACTCGGTCGGCTCGCCGCCGAACGCTGCGTCGTCAGTGCGTCGTCAGCGCGCCGATTCGAGCGCGTCGCGGACGGCGTCCGCCAGTTCCTCCGCGCGGTCGGGGTCGCGCGCCTCCGCGTACACGCGGACCTTCGGCTCCGTGCCGGACGGCCGGACGAGCACCCAGGCGTCGCCGTAGTCGAGCCGGTAGCCGTCGATGGTGTTCGGTTCGGCGTCGGCGGACGCCGCGAACGACTCGGCGGCGTCGAGCATCGACTGCAGTTCGGCGTCGTCGTCGTACTCGAGGTTGACGCGGACGTTGTGGTAGTCCGCGAACGGCTCCACCACCGTCGAGACGGCGGCGTCGCGCTCGGCGAGCAGTTCGAGGAACTTCGCGGCGATGAACGCGCCGTCGCGCACCAGCCGGTACTCCGGGAAGAAGACGCCGCCGTTCCCCTCGCCGGCGACCGGGACGGACTCGCCGTCGTCCCACAGCTCCCGGATTCGCGTGATGATGTTGGTCGAGCCGATGGGCGTCAGTTCGAGGTTCGCGCCGACGTCCTCGCAGACGTCGACGAGCCGCTGGGAGACGTTCACCGCGGCGACCGTCGTGTCGCCCTCCGAGAGCGCCGCGTCGGCGAGCGCCGCGAGCGACGCGTCGCCCTCGACGTAGTCGCCGTTCTCGTCGTAGAAGATGGCTCGGTCGGCGTCGCCGTCGTGTGCGACCCCGACGTCGGCATCGCTCGCGCGGACCAGTCTGCCGAGGTCGGCGAGGTTCTCCTCGACGGGCTCCGGGTCCCGGCCCGGGAAGTGGCCGTCCGGCTGGCCGTTCACGGTGACGACGTCGCAGCCGAGCCGCCGGAAGAAGCCGGGCGACGTGAGCGCGCCGGCGCCGTGGCCGGGGTCGAGCGCGACGGTGAGGTCCGCGTCGGCGACGGCGTCGCGGTCGACCGCCGCGAGCATCTCGTCGACGTAGTCGCCGTTCGCGGTGCCGACCGACCGGCGCGTCCCGACGTCGTCCCACGACACGGTGCTGACGTCGTCGGCGAGCAGCACCTCCTCGACGGCTTCGAGCCGGTGGACGGGAAGCTCGATTCCCTCCGCGCCGACCAGCTTCACGCCGTTGTACTCCGGCGGATTGTGCGACGCCGTGATGAGGACGCCGGGAACCGATTCGACTTCGCAGTACCTGACGAGCGCGGGAGTCGGGGTGACGCCGAGGTCGTCGACGTCGACGCCGGCGGCGGTGAGCCCGGACGCCGCGGCGTCCGCGAACGTCGCCCCGGACGTCCGGGTGTCGCGGCCGAGCGCCACCCGGTCAGTCCCCCACACGGTCGCCGCGGCGCCGGCGACCCGGAGGACGAACTCCGAGGTGAGCTCCTCGCCGGCGACGCCGCGGGTCCCGCTGGAGCCGAACACCTTCATTCGATTCGACAATCCGTCGGTGAGGGGATAGTGGTTCCGAACCGCCACGGAATCCGTCGCCCCGCCGACGATTCTTCCGCGGTTCACCGCCGCCGGCCGCGCCGAGAGAGGCGAGCGTTTAACCGGGAGAACGCCCCACCGTCACGCAGACATGGCGACGGCTGACGCGGAGACTGACGCCCCGGTGCCGGCGCTGCACGGGCGAGCACAGCGGTGTGCGGCGCGGCTGCGGGAGGCCGACTCGGTCCTGCTGGCGTCACACATCGACGCCGACGGGCTGACGAGCGCCGCGGTGGCGTCCCGCGCGCTCGAACGCGCCGGGCTGCAGTTCGAGACGCTGTTCTCGAAGCAGCTCGACGAGGCCGAAGTCGCCAGAATCGCCGCCACGGACTACGACACCGTGCTGTTCACCGACTTCGGGAGCGGCCAACTCGACGTCATCGCGCGCCACGAAGCCGCCGGCGACTTCACGCCGGTCATCGCCGACCACCACCAGCCGGCGGACGCCGACACGGAGTACCACCTGAACCCGCTGCTGGAGGGAATCGACGGCGCCGCGGAGCTCTCCGGCGCCGGCGCCGCCTACGTGCTCGCGCGGGCGCTCGAAGGCGACGGCGACAACCGCGACCTCGCGAAGCTCGCCGTCGTCGGCGCCGTCGGCGACATGCAGGACACCGACGGCGGGCTCCGCGGCGCCAACGAAGGCATCGTCGCGGACGGCGTCGCAGCCGGCGTGCTCGCCGAAGAGACCGACCTGGCGCTGTACGGCCGGCAGACCAGGCCGCTCCCCAAGCTGCTCGAGTACGCGAGCGAGGCCCGAATCCCCGGTATCTCGAACGACGAGGCCGGCGCCATCGAGTTCCTCTCCGGGCTGGACCTGCCGCTGAAGGACGGCGACGGCGACTGGCGGCGCTGGGTCGACCTCGACGGCGACGAACGCCAGCAGGTCGCGTCGGCGCTCATCCGCCGCGCCGTCGCCTCCGGCGTCCCGTCCGACCGAATCGACGGCCTCGTCGGCACCACGTACGTCCTCACCGACGAGACGCCCGGCACCGAACTGCGCGACGTCAGCGAGTTCTCGACGCTGCTGAACGCGACGGCGCGCTACGAACGCGCGGACGTCGGCCTCGCGGTGTGTCTCGGCGACCGCGGCGGCGCGCTCGACCGCGCCCGGACGCTGCTCCGGAACCACCGCCGGAACCTCTCGGAGGGGCTGCAGTGGGTGAAAACGGAGGGCGTCACCGCCGAGGAGAACGTCCAGTGGTTCGACGCCGAGAGCCGCATCCGCGAAACCATCGTCGGCATCGTCGCCGGCATGGCCGTCGGCGCCAGCGGCGTCTCCCGCAGCAAACCCATCGTCGCGTTCGCCGACAAGAACGACGACGAGGTGAAAGTGTCCGCCCGCGGCAGCGGCCACCTCGTCCGCGACGGCCTCGACCTCTCGGCCGTGATGCGCGAGGCGTCCCGCGCCGTCGGCGGCGACGGCGGCGGCCACGACGTCGCCGCCGGCGCGACTATTCCGCGGGGCGAACGTGACGCGTTCATCGAGGCGGCCGACGAACTGGTCGGCGAACAACTCGAATAACGCGGTATCCTCCGAAAATTGCGCACTTGGTCGACGACGGCGGCCAGTGCGGGGCTAGACGGATTCGGTCGTGGACTGGCTGCCGTCGTCGCCGATGTCGCGGAACAGCATCCGGTAGTCGTCGGTGGAGAACGCGGTCGCGAGGTCGTCGAGCTCCGATTCGAGCCCTTCGATGCGAGCGATGAGGTCGTCGTACTCCGGGCTCGACCGGAGCTCGGTCGGCGTCCGCTCCGTCTCCAGGACGGCCCGCTTCGTGACGAGCGCGGCGGTCCGCTGGAGCTTCGTGTCGTAGTTCGCGCGCGTGTCCAGCCGCTCCACGGCGGAAACGATGTCGTCGCGGGTCGCCGGCTTCACCAGGTAGAGGTCGAAGCCCATCTCGATGATGTCGACGTCCGGCTCGACGGCGGTCACCATCGCGACCCGGCAGTTCAGGTCGCGTGCGCGGAGTTCGGTGAGCACCTCCGACCCGGACAGGTCCGGGAGTCGCCGATCGAGCAGCACGGCGTCGACCGTCTCGTCGGCGAGCTCCAGCGCCTCCTCGCCCGTGGTCGCGACGTCGACGTCGTAGTCGTCGGCGAGGTAGCCCCGGTAGAGGTCTGCGACCTCCGGTTCGTCCTCGACGATCAGCACGTGCCGCGTCATCGCCCCGTACTCACCGTGGGCCGCGCGCGGAATCCAGTCATGGCTGTGACGGCGAATCCTCCGAACTTAAACCTATCGCACACGGCGGGCCTCGGCGTCGGAACCGTTTTCATTTATGCGGCCCCCACGTCTGTCAACGAGCATGGTCGATACGGTCAAAACCGGGGTCGACGGCCTCGACTCCATTCTCAACGGCGGGCTGGTGAAGGACGCGACGGTACTCGTGAGCGGGAACCCCGGCACCGGGAAGTCGCTGTTCGGCATCCAGTACCTCTACACCGGCGTCACCGAGTTCGACGAGCAGGGCATCTACATCTCCTTCGAGGAGAACGAAGCGGACATCCGGGAGGCGGCCGAGTCCATCGGGTTCTCCGAGTGGGGGTCGCTCGTCGACGACGGCGACATCAAAGTGTACGACAAGAGCCACATGCTCCGGGAGGGCGATTTCACCTCCACGATGGACACGCTGCTGGAGGACTTCGGCGAGCAGGCGTACGACCGCCTCGTCCTCGACTCGCTCACGATGTTCGAACTGTTCTTCGAGACGGAGCAGGAGAAACGCACCTACCTGTTGAAGTTCTCCGACATCCTCAAGCAGAACGGGCTGACGTCGCTGCTCATCAACGAGCAGGGCGCCGTCTTCCCCGAAACCGAAATCGGCCTCGAGAACTTCCTCACCGACGGGAACATCTACTTCATCCAGACGCCGACCGACTCCGGCGTGAACCGCTACGTCTGGGTCGCGAAGATGCGGAAACAGGACATCGACACCGACATCTTCCCGATGGAGATCGCCGACGGCGGCATCAAAGTGTACGAGCGCGCCGGCGGCTTCTCGATGATGGGCCGCGACGGCCCGGACGCCGGCTTCTAACCGGGCCGCCCGACGCGTCGCGCCTCAGACCCGCCCGGTCTCTCAGTTGTCGTTCATCGTCTGCCACACCTGGTCGAGCTTGTTCTTCACTTCCGACCGCCGCTCCAGCTCGACAGTGAGCCCGTCTCGGAACCTGACGTTGACCCCGTCGACGCAGCGCCGATACACCTTGATTCGGCGGTGTTCGTCCGACAGCGGCCGGTCGTGCAGCTCGATGAGGTCCGTCTCTTCGAGTTCGTTGATGCGTCGGTAGCAGGTCGCTATCGGGACGCCGAGTTCGTCCGAAAGCTCCTGTGCCGACTTCGGTTCCCCAGCCGCGTCGAGGATTTCGGGGTTGTACTTGTTCCCGAGCACCTCGATGATTTCCTCGTCGTCCACCGCCATTGAGTATCGTATCTGATTTTCCGAGGTATAAGCGTACCGACCGCATTCCGGCCGTGTCCGCCGAATCTGTCGGCGGCAACTGGGCGGTATCACGGCTGAATACCACGACGCACCTGGCCGACTGGAACGGTTCGACGGATTGAGGCAGACGTCGCCGGTAGTTATCTACTCTGAAAACTAGCGAGTCAGGTTTAATAGGTGAATCCGATTCGGTGGGTCCAGAGCCCGGCCGTACGGCACGAGCCGGGACCCACTACCAAACAGATGTTCGAGTTCATAACGGACGAGGAAGAGCGCGGTCAGGTTGGTATCGGGACGCTCATCGTGTTCATCGCGATGGTGCTCGTGGCGGCGATCGCCGCGGGGGTCCTGATCAACACGGCCGGCTTCCTCCAATCGAAAGCACAGGAAACGGGGCAGCAGTCAGCGAAGCAGGTGTCCGACCGCCTGCAGGAAGTCGTCACGTCTGGTAACGTCAACAACGGCGAGGTCGACTTCGTGAACGTCACGGTCACGCTCGCACCTGGCTCCGGGGAGGTCGACCTCTCTAACGCCACAATCAGCTGGATCGGGCCGCAAGGCACCGAGACGCTGACGCACAGCTCCGCGAGCGAGTCGGGGTGGCAGTTCACGACGTCCATCGTGAAGAACACCGACGGCTCCAACACGGTCCTGAACGACCCGGACGACCGGTTCAACATCGAGTTCGACCTCAACGCTTCCAGCAGTCCGGCGTTCCTCCAGGAGGGGCAGTCGGTGACCATCAAGATTAACACGATGTCGGGCGCGACCACGACGGTCCGGTTCACCGTCCCGCAGTCGCTCGACGGCAAGGACGCGGTGGAACTGTAACCATGTTCGAGTTCATCACCGAAGAGGAAGAGCGCGGTCAGGTTGGTATCGGGACGCTCATCGTGTTCATCGCGATGGTGCTCGTGGCGGCGATCGCCGCGGGGGTCCTGATCAACACGGCCGGCTTCCTCCAATCGAAAGCGCAGGCGACGGGTGAACAGTCCGCACAGCAGGTGTCCGACCGCCTGCAGGCCGTCTCGACCACCGGCCACGTCAACGGCTCGCAGGTCGACAAGGTCAACGTCACCGTCTCACAGGCACCGGGTGCAGGTGAGATCGACCTCCGGAACGTCTCCGTCAACTGGATCGGCCCTGACGGGACGTACACCATCGTTCACAACAAAGTGGCTGCGGGGGCGACCAGCGCCGACAGCCGCTTCACGGTGACCGAGGTCAAGGACGCTGACAACTCCGCGCCGGTTCTCAACGACGCCGACGACCGGCTGAAGATCACCTTCGATCTGTCCGACGCGAACTCGCCGAACGAACTCGCCGAGGGCGAATCGGTCACGATCAAGGTCAACACGATGGCGGGCGCGACCACGGCCATTCGGTTCACCGTTCCTGAGTCCCTCGACGGGAAGCAGGGCGTGGAACTGTAAGCCGGTCCCGCTGAATCGACTCACACCTTTTTAGCGCTCCACGAACGTACACTGCACTGATGAGCGACGACCACAGCGATCCGGCGCTCGACCCGGACGATCTCGACATCTCCCGGAGCGAGTACGTCCGGGAGCTGGGCGACGATCGCTACGTCGTCTCCGCGGGCGCGGGTCCGCCGCGCGCCCCGCCCGACCCGGAGGACGACGCTCCGGACGCCGACGCGGAGGCTCAGAGCCCGGAGGCGGCGGGCGACGCCGCCCCCGACGACTCGAATGCTCCCTCGGTGAGCGACATCGCGGCCCGCGACCTCGGCGGCGGCGCTGAGGCGAGCGCGGACGCCGCCGACGTCCCGACCGGCAGCGACGCGCTGGACGGCCTCCCGGGCGACGACGGGACGGCCACGTCGACGCAGCCGGCCGCCGAGCCGTCCAGCGGCGCGTCTCGGCAGCAGGACGAGTCGCCGGGCAGTCCGGCGTCACACAGCCGCCGGGGCGCGCCGTCGCAGAACCGCGGTTCGTCGGCCGCCGCCGGCGACGTGGACGCCGCGACGGTCGGGCAGTGGCTCGCGGAGTCGCTGTCGGAGTCGGAGTTCGAGTACGGTTTCGACGCGACGCTGTCGTTCGGCGACGAGACGACGCGGCACCGGATGGCGTCTGACGACGTCGTCGAGGCGTTCGAGACGCTGGCGACGTGGTTCGCGGGGTCGGCCGCCGGCGACGACGCGACGGCGGCGCGGGCGCTCGGGATTCTGCTCGTCGAGATGGACTCGTCGGTGGAGGTGCCGGCCGCGGCGGTGACGCGGTCGCTCGCCGACCTCGGCCTGTCGCGGAGCGACTCCATCGACGACCTGCTCGCCGCGATGGAGGAGTCCGGCGGACTGACGCTGGAGTAACGCCCGGCGCCGGCGCCTCCGCGAGGGCTCACCGAAGCGGCACGCGTCTGTTTTCACGGCTGATACTCTCGGGGGAGCGTTTATGTCCGCTGGAGGGTGGCAGATACCTATGCCGACTAAAGTGTTGATCGCCGACGACTCGGAGTTCATGCGGAACCTGCTCCGGGAGATTCTCGAAGGCGAGTTCGAAATCGTGGGGGAGGCGGAGAACGGCGTCGAAGCCGTCGACATGTACGGCGAGTACGACCCGGACCTGGTGATGATGGACATCGTGATGCCGATCCGGAACGGCATCGAGGCGACCGAGGAGATCACGGCGGACAACCCCGGCGCGAACATCATCATGTGCACCAGCGTCGGGCAGGAAGAGAAGATGAAAGCCGCCGTGAAGGCCGGCGCGGAGGGGTACATCACGAAGCCGTTCCAGAAACCGAACGTCCTCGAAGCAATCAACGACGTGGTCCCCGCGTAGGGATGTACGTCGACATCCAGTCGCTCGGCACCTTCAGCGACCTGGCGAGCCAGGGCGCCGACCGCGCCGCCGACGCCCTCGGCCAGCTCACCGGCACGGACGTGTACGTCGACGTCACGGACGTGACGCTGATGGCGGCGGGCGACCTCGAAGAGGCGTTCGCCGGCCGGGAGTTCGTCGGCGTCGAAATCGGGCTGCACGGCGGCATCGCCGGGCAGACCGTGATGGCGTTCGAACGCGACGCCGCCGGCGAACTCGTCTCGCGGCTCATGCCGGGCGGCAGCGACGACGACGCCCTCGTTCGCAGCGGCGTCACCGAAGCCGGCAACATCATGACGTCCGGGTTCATCGACGGCTGGGCCGACCACCTCGGCGTCGCCATCGACATGACGCCGCCGACGTACGTGCAGGCGTCCGGCCCCGACATCCTGCCGGACGGCGCGTTCGACTCGGACCGCGCCGGCGTGTTCATGTTCGAATCGCAGATCTCGTCGATGGACACGGAGCTGTCGTTCACCATCTACATGCTGCCGGAGTACGCCGGCTTCACCGACATGCTCGGCCACGACGGCGCGAACCCGAGCGCCTCCGCCGCCGCCGGCGAAGCCGTCCCGGTCGACAAGCTCCCGGCGTTCAACCAGATGACGAAACGCGGCGCGTCCAGCGCCGCCGACAACATCACGATGATGACCGGCACCGAAACCGACGTCGACGTCTCCCGGCTCCGGTTCGTCCCGGTGCAGGACGTCCCCTCGGAGGTGGGCGACGAAACCGTCGCCGGAACCATCTTCGAACTCCACGGGGAGCCGAGCGGCTTCCTCGCCATCCTGTTCGACGAGGCGTCCGCCGAGGAGGTCGCCGCCGGCATGATTCCGACCGAGACCGACCCCGGCATCGGCGACATGGAGAAGGGGGCGCTCCGGGAACTCGGCAACATCATGACGTCAGGGTTCATCGACGGCTGGGCGAACGTGCTCGGCACGTCCATCGAGCACACGCCGCCGCAGTTCGTCCACGACATGGGGTCGGCCGTGATGAGCCCGCTCGTCAGCCGGCTCTGCCGCCGACAGGACCACGCGTTCATCATCGACTCCACGGTCCACACGCCCGACGGCGACGTCCGGTGTGACATCTACGCGCTGCCGGACCAGCAGGAACTGGCGGCGGCGCTCGACCGCATCGACCCGGCGGCCGCCGACGGCGGAACGGTCGGGGGCGATGGACTTCACTGATTCTCACGCCAGTCCGGGCGGCGACGCGGCCCCGCCGACCGAGTTCACTATCGACGGCGCGCCGCGACGCAAAGTCGGCCTGTCAGAACACGGCGTCGCCACCGACGGCGCCGTCCTCGTCACCAGCGGCCTCGGCTCCTGTCTCGGCGTGACGCTGTACCACCCGCGGACCGAAACCGGCGGGCTGCTCCACGCGATGCTGCCGGCCGCGGCCGACCGGCCGGGTCCGGAGACGAAGTTCGTCGCGGAAGGGGTCGGGCTGCTCGTCGACGAACTCGTCGACGCCGGCGCGGCCCGCGGCGAACTCCGCGCGAAACTCGTCGGCGGCGCCGCCATCCTGAACCTGGATCTCGGCGACGACGCCGGCTCAATCGGCGAACGGAACGTCGCCGCGGCGGAAGCGGTGCTCGAACGGCTCGACGTCCCGGTCGTCGCGGACGACACGGGCGGTGACCGCGGCCGATCCATCCAGTTCGACACCGCCTCCGGCGACCTCCGCATCTCGTACGCCGACGGCTCACAGCTCGTACTGTAGCGTCGCGGTCGCCAACCGAGCCTCAAACTGCACTCACGGCCTTCTCCACGGCGAACCGCTCCCCTGCGCGCGGCAATTACTCTCGGGGCGGTAGTTCCTCGCGGCGGTAGTCTCTCACAGCGGTAGTTCCTCGCTGCGGTAGTCACGACGGCCACCGATTCGCCGACCGGAATCTCGTCCGCGACAGCCTGAGGCGTCTGTTATCGCCCCCGATAATCTGCGGGGAGGGTTTAAGTTTCGGTCAGGGAAGAATCGAGGCAATGGGTCTCCTCACCGCACTGTCGGGAGCCGGGGTCATCCCAGGCGGCCAGGCGTGGCTCCTCGCCTCGCTCGGCCTGCTCGGCGCGAGCCTCCTCGATCGGTTCCGCGACGGCGACGACGACTCCGTGGACACCGACGACTCCGAGGACCCGTTGCTCGACGACGACGGCGCGTTCGGCGGCGGCGACGCCGACGGCGGCGACGGCGGGGGCGACGACCTCGGCGAATTAGGCGAAATGGACGACTGGGACGACGACGACCCCTTCGGCGGCGGCGACGACGGGGGCGACGACTCCACAGCCGAACTAGAGAAGCGGCTCGAAGACCTCGAAAACGAGGTCGCCAGCCTCTCCTCCACCGTCAACACGGTCCGCTCGGAGAACGAGGAGATCTCCGGGCAGGTCGACGACATGGGCGAGGACGTCCGGAGCCTCCTCGACATCTACGAGATGGTGACGCGGGGCATCAACCCGTTCGTCGACGACGTCTCCACCGGCGGCATGGCCGGTGACGACCTCGGCGGCGAGGGCAGCTTCGGGCTGTTCGACGACGACGGCGCCGAGGAGGTAGAGGAGGACCTCGACGAGGACCTCGCCACCGCCGACGCGGAAGGGTTCTTCGACGAGGACCTCGCGGAGGACGACGACCTCGGCGACGGCGAAGACGACCTGGATGACGGGGACGACCTCGACGGGCTGGACGACGGCTTCGACGAACTCGACGATGAAACCGACGACGACACCACTGATTCAGAAACTATGGCGAGCGACAACGGAGGTAAGAGCTTCAGCGAACTGAAAGACGAATACGAATCCGGTGACGCCGACTGGGACGAAGCGCCCGGCGACGACGAGGCGGAGGCGGAGCCGGACGACGACCCGCTCGACGCGCTCGACGCGGGCCCGGAAGCCGGCAACGGCCACGGCGGCGACGACTTCGACGTGGCCGACGACCCCGAACCCGAGCCGGAACCGGACGCCGGGACGTCGACGGCCGCGCCGACGGACCCGAGTTCCGCGGGCGTCGGCGGCGACGACGGCGGCTTCGAGTTCGTCGAGGAGGACGACCTCTCCGACGAGCCGGAGAAGCCGTATCTCTGTGACCTCCCCGGCGACTACGTCGGCGACCTGATGGTGATGGAGTGGCTGGAGTACCTCGTCGAGGAGTCCAGCACCACCGACGCCGTCCGCGCCGTCAACTACTACCACCGCGTCGACTGGATCGACGACGACGTCGCAGACCAGCTCAAGGCGTTCCTCTCCGGCTTCGGCGACATCGACCGGAACCTCATGGACCGCCCCGGAACGTCCCAGCTCGACCTGGACCACCACACGCAGAGCCTGAAATACATCATGCAGCTAACCAACGCCACGGCCGAGTCGGTCGTCATCGACCGGTGGCCGCAGCTCTCGGGGGGCCTGCATGGGCCTCAGCGTTAGCGCGTCGTCGGCCGTCGTGTTCCTCGGCGTGTTCCTCGCCGCGGGCATCCTCTACCCGGCCGCAGCGAACGGCGCAGAACAGGTCACAGAAGCACACCACGCCGCACGCGACCGCGCGCTCGACCAGCAGAACACACACATCACCGTGACGAACGCAACGTACTACGACGGCAACTCGACGCTGGTCGTCACCGCCGAGAACGACGGCACCACGTCGCTGTCGCTCGACCACGTCGACCTGTTCGCCGACAACAGCTACGTCACGGTGCCGCCCGAGAACGTCACCGTCGCCGGCGACGCCGCGACGTCGCTGTGGCTGCCCGGCGAAACTGCCCGGTTCGAGGTCGGACTGCCGTCCGAGCCGAGTCGGAGCAGCGTCGTCGTGGACCACGGCGTCAGCGACGCCGAGGAGGTGGCCTGATGGCGGGCGGCAGCGCCGCCGAGATGATCCTGTTCATCGCCGCCATCCTCGTCGCCGCCTCCGTCGCCGGCACGCTCACCAGCGAGGTCGGCCGGGTCAGCGACGCCATCAGCGCCCGGTCCCTCGACGTCGCCGGCGACGTCCGTGCCGACACCGAAATCGTCTCCGATCCCGGCGCGCCCGTCTGGAACACGTCCGGCAACGGCAACGTCACGGTCTACGTCCGCAACACCGGGTCGTCCTCGCTCGAGGCGTCGCCGGCGGCGTTCGACGTGATACTCGACGGTCAGTACGAGACCGACGTGTCCGTCAGCGTCGTCGGCGCCGCGTCGACGTGGTACTCCGGCGAAGTCGTGAAGCTCGAAATCCCCGCAGACAACCTCGATGCGGGCGACCACCGGCTGAAGCTGGTGGTCCGCGAAGACGAGGAGGTGTTCACCTTCAGAACATGAGCCGGAACCAACAGAACACGCTGCTGTCCATCGGCCTTCCGGAGCGCGACCAGCTGAACAAGGAACTCGGCGGCGGCATCCCGCGCGGCTCCATCGTCCTCATGGAGGGCGACTACGGCGCCGGCAAGTCCGCCATCAGCCAGCGGTTCAGCTACGGGCTCGTCGAGGAGGGCGCGAGCGTCACGCTGCTGTCGACGGAGCTCACCGTCTCCGGGTTCATCGACCAGATGTACTCGCTCGACTACGACGTCACCAAGCCGCTGTTGAACGAGGAGCTGCTGTTCCTCGCAGCCGACTTCGACTCCGGCGGCAACTTCTCGGAGTCATCGGGCGACCGCAAGGAGCTGCTGAAGCGGCTGATGGAGGCGGAGACGATGTGGAACTCCGACGTCATCATCATCGACACGTTCGACTCCATCCTCCGGAACGACCCGACGTTCGAGGCGCTCGTCCGGAACAACGACGAGCGGCAGGCCGCCCTCGAAATCATCTCGTTCTTCCGCGACATGATTTCGGAGGGGAAAGTCATCGTCCTCACCGTCGACCCCTCGGCGGTCGGCGAGGAGGCCATCGGCCCGTTCCGCTCCATCGCGGACGTCTTCTTCGAACTCCAGATGGTGGAGGTCGGCAGCGACGTCCGGCGGAACATCGCCGTGAAACGCTTCGCCGGCATGGGCAGCCAGGTCGGCGACACCATCGGGTTCTCCGTGCGGTCCGGCACGGGAATCGTCATCGAGTCACGGAGCGTCGCCTGATGCCGGGGCCCGGCGTGCACCCGGTGCCGCGACCGCCGCGGCGACGCCGCACGCCACACGCGACAACCAGAGGTGATATGACATGACGGACCAAGGAACTGCGCAGCCGTCCAGCGAACTGAAGCAGCTCGCGATGAAGCGACCGCACCTCCGGGAGCACCTGCAGAAGTTCAAACAGATCACCGGGGAGTTCCCGATGTTCGTCGACGAAATCGAGGGCGAACACGAGACGCGGCGGCCGAACGTGCTGTACCCGGTCGGCGGCCCCATCTACTGTCACGTCTACGGCGACTTCGGGCAGGACACGAAGTACTACGCCGTCGAACCGACGCTGTCGTCGGCCGAAGAGCAGGTGCTCGACATCGTGAAGGGCAAACTGCTGAACAAGAGCGGCCACAAACAGACGCCGGACGCCGAAGCCGGCTACGACGACCTCATCGAGGAGCTGCTCGAAGAGGTCACCGTCATCGCCGAAGAGCAGGGCGACTACGGGCCGCTGTCGAAGGTGATGAACTTCGGGCGCACCGAGGTGTCCCAGCAGACCTACGAGTCGATTCGGTACCGGCTGAACCGCGACATCGTCGGGTTCGGGCCGCTCGAACCGGTGATGCGCGACCCGGAGAACGAGGACATTCACGTCATCGGGCCGAAGGAGTGCCACGTCGACCACGGCGTCTTCGGTATGCTGGAGACCACCGTCGACTTCGGGACGCCGAAGGAGTTCGACAACTGGCTCCGCAACATGGGCGAACGGATGGGCGACCCGGTCTCCGACTCCCACCCCATCGTCGACTCGACGCTCCCGGACGGCTCCCGTATCAACATCATCTACTCCGACGACGTCTCCATCAAGGGGTCGTCGCTCACCATCCGGCAGAGCGAGGACACGCCGCTGTCGGTCAACCAGATCACGAAGTGGGGGACGCTCAGCCCGGAGCTGGCGGCGTACCTCTGGCTGTGCCTGGAGAACGAACAGACCGTGTTCGTCGTCGGGGAGACGGCGTCCGGGAAGACGACGACGCTGAACTCCATCCTCTCGTACATCCCGCGGGACTCCAAGATATACACCGCGGAGGACACCGCGGAGGTCGTCCCGCCGCACAACACGTGGCAGCAGCTGCTCACCCGCGAGGGCGACGGCGGCGACTCGAACGACGTCGACATGTTCGACCTCGTCGCGGCCGCGCTGCGCTCCCGGCCCGACTACATCATCGTCGGTGAGGTGCGTGGCGCCGAAGGTCGCATGGCGTTCCAGGCCGCCCAGACCGGCCACCCCGTCATGCTGACGTTCCACGCGTCCGACATCGTCTCGATGATTCAGCGGTTCACGTCCGACCCCATCAACGTCCCCGAGACGTTCATGGACAACGCCGACGTCGCGCTGTTCCAGAACCGCGTGAAGCAGGGCGACAAGGTGCTTCGCCGCGTCACGTCCGTCCAGGAGATCGAGGGGTACTCGAAGGAGATGGACGGCGTCGTCACCCGCGAAGTGTTCAACTGGGACCCCGTCGAGGACGAAATCGTGTTCCGCGGCATGAACAACTCGTACGTCCTCGAAGACCAGATCGCGACGCTGCTCGGCTACGCAGACACCCGCGACATCTACGACGACCTGTCGTTCCGGGCCGACCTCGTCGACCGCATGATTCAGGAGGGCGTCCTCGGCTACCACGAGGTGAACGAGGCCATCACGTCGTTCCAGCGCGACGGCGTCGAGGGCCTCCCGTTCGACATGCACCGCTCGACGAGGTAGCGGGACCGACAGATGAGCACCGGCGCGTCGACGTCCGACTCCGAGCTGTTCCCCGACTCCGTAGCCGAGGCAGTCGCGGACCTGCTGGACTCGTACGACGCGCTCGACATGTCCAAGCGGAAGTACGTCGGCGTCGTGCTGCTGCCGTCGTTCGGCTTCCTCCTCCTGACGCTCGTCGGCGCCGTCCTGCTCCCGCTGCCGCTGACGGTCAGGCTCCCGATTCCGGCGCTCGGCCTGCTCGTGTTCGTCGCCGCGGTCATCTACCCGAAGCTGTACCTGAACGGCCGGAAGGTCGCCATCGAGAACCAGCTGCACCTCGTCATGACGCACATGACGGTGCTGTCGACGACGAACATCGACCGGATGGAGGTGTTCCGGACGCTCGCCGCAGAGGAGGAGTACGGCGCCGCCGCGGACGAACTCGCCCGCGTCACCCACCTCGTCGACACCTGGAACCAGTCGCTCGACGACGCGCTGCGCCGCCGCGCGAAGGAGGTGCCGTCGGACGCCTTCTCCGACTTCTTCGACCGGCTCGGCTACACCATCGGCGCCGGCCAGTCGCTCGACGACTTCCTGCTGTCCGAACAGGACGCCGTCATCCAGAACTACATCACGGTGTACGAGGGCGCGCTCGCGAACCTCGAGGTCATGAAGGACCTCTACATGTCGATGATTCTGTCGATGACGTTCGCGCTGGTGTTCGCCATCGTCCTCCCGATTCTCACCGGGAACAACCCGACCGCGACGGTGTCTGCGGTCATCGTCCTGTTCATGGTCGTTCAGCTCGCCTTCTACGTCATCATCCGGGCGATGGCGCCGCACGACCCGGTGTGGTTCCACTCCGAGCAGGGCGCGCCGTCGGACTTCCGGCTGTGGCTCAGCTTCGCGGTCGGCGTCGGCGCGACGTTCCTGCTCGTCGCGTACGTCGGCGCCGGCCTGTTCGACGTCGGCCCGGGGCTCCGCGGCCTCCTGTTCTTCCTCAACGAAATCCCGCTGCCGCTGTACATCTGCGTCCCCATCACGCCGATGGCGTTCACCGGCGTCATGCTCCGCATCGAAGAGCGCAACATCGAGGAGCGCGACGCCGAGTTCCCGTCGTTCATCCGCGCGCTCGGCGCCGCCGAATCCGCGAAGCAGTCCACCACCGGCGACGTCCTCGAGACGCTCCACCAGAAGGACTTCGGCGCGCTCACCGACTCCATCACGCGGCTGTACCGCCGGCTCAACATCCGCATCGACTCCGGGCAGGCGTGGTACACCTTCGCCACCGACACCCGGTCGTACCTCATCCAGAAGTTCTCCGACATGTACCTCGAGGGGCGGTCGATGGGCGGGGAGCCCAAACAGCTCGGCGAACTCATCTCCGAGAACATGAACACGGTGATGCAGCTCCGCGAGCAGCGCCGGCAGGCGACCGTCACCATGATCGGGCTGCTGTACGGCATCACGTCCGCCTCCGCGTTCGCGTTCTTCATCGGCCTGCAGGTCGTCAGCATCCTCGCCGACCTCTCCGCGCAGTTCAACATCACCGACACCGGCAGCGTCGGCCAGATCATCTACGCCGGCGCCTACGACATCGCGCTCATCGAGTTCCTGCTGCTGCTCGTCATCCTGTTCAACGCCGTCCTCTCGTCGGTGATGATTCGGACCATCGACGGCGGCAACAAGGCGAACGCCTACCTCCACTTCGTGCTGATGACGTGGCTCGGCTGCCTGGTCGCCATCTTCACGAAACACCTCGTCACGTCTATCCTGACCATCTGACGGGACTCGGCTCCGCCGCTCCCGGCTCGGCGCCCGCTCAAGCCTCCATTTCTCCCCGGGGTTCGTCTCCGCGGCAGCGCCCGTCTCCGCGGCAGCGCCCGTCTCCGCGGCAGCGCCCGTCAGCCGAGCAGCGACAGCGTCGCGGTCATGGCCGCGCCGGCGACCGGCGGAATCGTGAGGTTGTCGTCGACGACGTAGCCGCGGATGACCGGCTTCAGTCCGTCGGCGGCGGTCGCGCCAGCGGCGCCGGCGGCGGCGACCGCGACGCCGGCGACCCGGCCGAACGCCGGGACGGTGAACGGCACGGCGAGCGCGAAGCAGACGAGGAACATGACGCCGAGCACGCCCAGTTCCTTCGCGGTCGTCGCGTCGTTCGAGCCGAGGTAGCCCGACACCGGGTCGCCGATGGTCAACATCAGCACGGCCGGGACGGCCATCGCCGGCTGAAACACGACGACGGCGATGAACGAGCCGACCATGTACAGCGCGTAGCCGGCGACGTTGTCCTGTTCGTACTGGCGGGTCAGTTCGTCGTAGACGCGGTGGTCGACGCCGACGACGAGCCGGGCGAACTCGAGCGCGAACGCGACGACGACGGCGGCGCCGAACAGCGCCTGGAGCTGCGACCACGTCACCAGCTCCAGGACGTACAGCAGCGGCAGCCCCGTCCCGGACGCGTGGACGAGCCGTCGGTTGAGTTCGCCGCTCATCGGCTCAGGCCGTGTCGACGCCGGTGTCGATTTCGTCGTACGCGGCTGCGACGTCGCCGAACGTCCGGTCGGACTCGGCGTCGTGCAGCGCCGCGAGTTCGTCGGCGACGTCGTCGACGGGGAGCCGGACCTGCCGCGCCGAGTCGCGTTCGCGGACCGTCACGGTGTCCGGGCCGCCGCCTTCGAGGCCGTCGCGGTCGACGGTGACGCAGAACGGCGTGCCGACCTCGTCCTGCCGTCGGTACCGGCGGCCGATGCTGCCGGAGTCGTCGTACTCGACGGAGAGGCCGGCGTCGCGCAGCGCCGCCATCACGTCGTCGGCGAGCGCCGTCAGTTCGTCGTCGTTGGTGACGAGCGGGAAGACCGCGGCGTCCCGCGGCGCCACCTCGGACTCCAGCGAGAGGTACGTCCGCGGCTCGCCGTCGACGGTGTCCTCGCGGTAGGCGTGTTCGACGAGCGTGTACAGGATGCGGTCGACGCCGAACGACGGCTCGACGACGTGCGGCGTGACGTGCTCGCCGTTCTCCGTCACCTCCTCCACCGAGAAGTTCGCGACGTCCGCGTCCACCGCGTACGTCTCGCCGTCGACGGTGACGGTGACCTCGTCGGCGTCGAAGGCGTCCGGGTCGCGCTCGGCGAGCGACTCGAGCGCGTCAGCCACCGCGCCGGCGTCGCCGCCGAACTCGGGGCCGAGCGTCGCCATGTCCGGGTCGACCGTGGCGCGCTCCACCGTCTTCGGCTCGTCGTACTGCTGGAACACCGTGAACGACTCGCCGGAGTGTTCGGCGTGCTTTTTCAGGTCGTAGTCGCCGCGGTAGGCGAAGCCGGTGATTTCGATCCAGTCGCCGTCGACTTCGGCCTCGGCGTCCCAGCAGTCCGCGGCGTAGTGTGCGAGTTCGCCGGGGAGGTGCTGACGGAACCGGAACCGGTCCATGTCGACGCCGATGCGCTCGTACCACCCCTGCGCGACGCCGAGGTAGTACGCCACCCAGTCGGAGCCGATGACGCCTTCCTCGACCGCCTCGCCGACGGTCGCCGTGTACGGCTCGCCGTCCGCGCTCGCGGCTTCGCCGCTCGCCTCCGAGGCGCTCTGCGCCTCGCTGGCCTCCTGCTCGTCGGCGGGGTACAGCGTCACTTCGACGTCTTCGACGTCGGCCAGCGGCGGTTCGTCGGTCTCGGGGTCGATGAACTGCTCCAGTTCGGCCTGCGTGAACTCGCGGACGCGGATGATGCCCTTCCGCGGCGAAATCTCGTTCCGGTACGCCGGGCCGATCTGCGTGACGCCGAACGGCAGCCGGTTCCGGGCGTACTCTTTGAGCCGCGGGAACTCCACGAAGATGCCCTGCGCCGTTTCCGGGCGGAGGTAGCCGGGCTGGCCGGAGCCGGGGCCGATGGCGGTCTCGAACATGAGGTTGAACTCCTCGACCGGCTCGTCCGCCAGCGCGGCGTCGCAGGACGGGCAGCGCAGGTCGTGGTCGCGAATCAGCATCTCGACCTCCGAAATCGGGAGCGACTCGGCCTCCTCGATGCCGGTGTTGTCCTCGATGAGGTGGTCGGCGCGGTGGGACTCGCCGCACTCGGGGCACTCGACGAGCATGTCGTCGAAGCCGTCGAGGTGGCCGGACGCCTCGAAGACGGCCTCCGGCATCACGGTCGGCGCCTCGATTTCGTGGTTACCCTGCTTGACGGTGAACCGGTCACGCCACGCGGATTCGAGGTTGTCTTTCAGCGCGGCGCCCTGCGGGCCGTAGGTGTAGAAGCCGGCGACGCCGCCGTACGCGCCGTTGGCGCCGAAGAAGAAGCCGCGGCGCTTCGCCAGCTCCATGACGTCCGACTGCGTCGCCATTACAGCGCCTCCAGCAGGTCGACGTCGCGGACGATGCCGGCGAGGTCGCCGCCGGTGACGAGCGGGAGCTGCTCGACGTCGTTCGTGATCATCGCCTGGGCGGCCTCGGTGACGGTGCGGCGCCGGCCGACGGTGACGACGTCGGCGGTCATGAACTCGGACACCGCCTCTGCCGGAATCTGGACGTTCCGGGTCGGGACGTAGGCGTTCCCGACGGACTTGATGCCCTCCCACTTCCAGTCGTCGTCCTCGTCGGCGATGGAGCCGCCGGTGTCGTCTTCGCCCTCGACGATGCGCGCGACGTCGAGCACGTCGACCTCCGTGAGCACGCCGGCCATGTCGCCGTCGTCGCCCAGCACGACCGCGTACGGGACGTTCGCGTAGTACAGTTCGCGCTCGGCGACCGGGAGCGGCGTCTCGGCGTACACCGTGTTGACGTCGCGGCCGGCGACGTCGCCGCAGGTCTCGTCGACGTCGATGTCGCCGTGAGCGATGGCGTGGACGACGTCGGTGACGGTGACGATGCCGGCGAGCCGGTCGCCGTCGTCGGTTTCGACGACCGGGATGCGGCGGATGCCGTCGCCGAGCATGATCTGTGCGGCGTCCCGGAGGTTGGTCGACGGCGTCACCGTCGGTACCTCGCGCAGCAGCAGCGCGAGCTGGTCCTCGTCGGGGTTCTCCGTGATGTCGTCGCGGGAGACGAGGCCGCGGTACTGCTCGCCGCCGTCCGTCTCTTTCACCACCGGCACCGAGGAGAACTTGTACTCCTGCAGGTACGCTAGGGCGTCGTCGCGGCTGCCCGGGAGCGACACCGTCACCAGGTCCTCCCGCGGCGTCATCGCGTCGGCTACGTTCATACCCCGGCTTTCCCGCCGACGCCTCTTGTAAACTGCGAAGCCCCGTTCACCTGTCTCACGGTGCCGTTCAGCCGGACGGCCACCAGACTCACAACCCCGGGCGCCGTCCGACTCGTTCCACTCGGCCGTTTCGGCGATCGCGTCGCCGCGGCTGTCGTTCCGATGTGCTTATCAGTGTGTGGGAGAGAGTCGCATTCATGACACGGGTCAGCACGGAGCCCGAGGTGATGGCGTCAGTCGACGAATCCACCGCGGAGTTCGTCATTGCCGACATCGAACACGACGACGCGTGGCTCTCCATCGGAGAGCGAGACGCACCGGTCCTCGAGAACTGGTGTTGAGCCGCTGACCCGTCCGCGCACCGCTCTTCACTTTTCACGCCGCTCCGCCGCACGTCGACTCACAGCACGTCGCTCCGCCGCGCCGCCGTGGTGACACTGCGCAGCCGAACTCACACGACGTCGTCCGGATCGTGTTCGTCGGCCATCCGCTCCGCCTCCGCCGCGTAGCGCTCGCGCGCCTCCTCGTCGTCGACAGCGGCGACGTCGTCTTCGGTCTTTTCGACGGCCGCGGTCGCCGGGTTTCGCTGCAGTAACTCGACGGACGCTTGCCGCGTGTACGTGGCGTCGCCGTCGACCGTCGCGTACCGGAGCGTCACGGTCTGCCGCGTGTCGTACTCGCGTTCGACCAGCCAGAGGCGCATACCGTCGCGTCGGGCGCGAACGGAAAAAGCAGTGGGGAGTTCCGGCCGCCGCCGCGGCGTCCGCGTGGCTCAGCGGTCCGCGCCGAACTCGAAGCCGCCGGTGTCGCTGTCGGCGACGCCGCCGGCGCCGTCGTCCGGCTCGGAGTCGGCTTCCACGCCGCTGCGGCGGGCGATGCCGCCGTCCGTCCGGAACGGCGACTCGCCGCGGTTCACGCCGCCGTCCGTCTGGACGCCCGAGTCGCGGCCGCGCAGCTCCCTGACCCGATCGGAGAGCGCGTCGATGGCCTCCGTCTGCTCGTCCGTCGCCGCGACGATGCGGTCCGCCGCCGCCTCGGTCTCGCCGGACCGGTCCCGGACGTCCTCGATGGTGGCGGTCAGCTCCTCGACGGTCGCGGCCTGGTCGTCGGTCGCCCGCGACACCTCGGTGATGCCGTCGGCGGCCTGATCGATGGACGCCGCGATGTCCTCGAACGCCTCCAGTACGTCGTCGATCTGGTCGGCCGCGTGGTCGATCTGCTGGTGACTCTGCTCGGCGGCGACGACCGTCGAGTCGGTCTGGTTCTGGAGTTCGCTGATGTTCCCCGTGATCTGTTCGGTGTGCTGACGGGTCTCGTCGGCGAGGGTCTTGACCTCCTCGGCGACCACTGCGAAGCCGTCGCCGTCCTTGCCGGCGCGCGCCGCCTCGATGTTCGCGTTCAGCGCGAGCAGGTTCGTCTGCTCTGCGACGTCCGAGATGACCTCGACGACCGCCTCGATGTCGTCCATCCGGTCGCCGAGGTCCGTCACGGACTCGACGAGCTCCTCGCCGATTTCGGTCACTTCCTCCGTGGCTTCGCGGGCGTCCTCGGAGGCGTCGAGCCCCTCGTTGGCGGCGTCGCGCGCCTGGTCGGCGGCCGTGTCGACCTCCTCTGCGGTCGCGGCGACCTCCTCCATCGACGCGGAGAACGTCTGCATCTCCGAGACGGCTTCGGTGAGCAGCTCGTTCTGCTCGCCGACGTTCTCGGAGATGTCGCCGGCGGCGTCGACGGCTTCGTCCACGGACTCACGCAGGTGCTCCGTCCGGTCGTCCACGCCGCGAGTCATCTCCTGGAACTCCCGGCCGAGGTCGTTCACCTCCTCGACGACGGTGAGGAGCCGGTCGTCGAGCAGGTCGTTCTCGTGGTCGAAGTCGGCGCGGGCCGACAGTTCGCCGTCCATGAGCGACTGCATCGTGGACTGCAACTCGGTGACCAGTGATTCGACGGCCTCCTGCCGGCGCTGCTGTTCGGTCCGGTCGCGAACCGTCTCGATGACCGCGACCACGTCGCCGTCCTCGTACAGCGGCATCGCCGTGAAGTAGATGTGGCGGTCCTCGCCGTGACGGTCGGTCATCACGCTCTCGTCGCAGTAGAGGTTCTGCTCGCGGTCCTCGACGGACACCCCGAACTCCTTGTCCGCGGTCTGGGGCGCTTCGAGCACCTTGTCGGCGAGCGTCTTCGCCCGCCGGCCGTCGGGGTAGAACATCTCGCTGGCGTGTTCGTGGCCGACTGCGTCGTCGGCGGAGACGCCCGTGAGGTCCTCTATCGGGTTGTTCCAGGCAACGATTTCACCGTCCGCGTCGATCATGAACACCGGCGAGCCGACGCCGTCGAGCAGGAGGTCGTCGTCGACGTTCAGTTCTTCCGACTTCTCCTCTGCGGTCGGCATCTCGGCGGGGTCGCTGCTGTCCTGCACCGTGACCCCACCGTCCGGAACCGGGTCGGTCTGCGACCCGACGAGTTTCTCCCCGAGCCGCCTGAGCCAAGTACGCATACTGGAACCCGCCCAACCATTCCCCCTATACGTTTCCTTCAAATACTCAGATGTGATACTCCGGCGCCCGACGCGTCACCCTCAAGCGCGCCGAGCACCCACGGAGACACATGGACGCGAGCGCCGTCCGTGACCGGGCAGCGGCGTTCCCGCGTGAGCCCGGCGTCTACCAGTTCCACGAGGGCGACGCCGTGCTGTACGTCGGGAAGGCGCTGGACCTCCGCGACCGGGTGCGGTCGTACGCAGACCCGCGGAGCGCCCGCGTCGCCCGGATGGTGCAGCGGGCCGACGCGCTCGACTTCGCGGTCACCGACACGGAAACGCAGGCGCTGCTGCTCGAAGCGAACCTCATCAAGCGGCACAACCCCCGGTTCAACGTCCGGCTGAAAGACGACAAGTCGTACCCGCTCGTCCAGTTGACTGACCACGCCGTCCCGCGGATTCAGGTGACGCGCGACCCGGAGGAGGGCGCGACCGTGTTCGGGCCGTTCACGGACAAGGGCCGCGTCGAAACCGTCGTGAAGGCGCTGCGGGAGACGTACGGGCTCCGCGGCTGCTCGGACCACAAGTACAGCGGCCGCGACCGCCCGTGTCTCGACTACGAGATGGGGCTGTGCTCGGCGCCCTGCACCGGCGAAATTGCCGAATCCGCGTACCGCGAGGACGTCGAATCCGTGACTCGGTTCTTCGAGGGCGAGACGGGCGTGCTCGCGGACCCGCTGCGCCGCGCGATGGACGAGGCCGCACAGCAGCAGGAATACGAACGAGCGGCGAACCTCCGGGATAAACTCGACGCAGTCGAGTCGTTCCACGGCGCCGGCGAGGAGGCCGTGTCGAGCCGCGGCGACGAACGCGCGGTCGACGTCCTCGGCGCGGCCGTGGAGGGTGATTCGGCGGTG
This sequence comes from Halobaculum sp. P14, assembly GCF_051195155.1. Classification (NCBI taxonomy): domain Archaea; kingdom Methanobacteriati; phylum Methanobacteriota; class Halobacteria; order Halobacteriales; family Haloferacaceae; genus Halobaculum; species Halobaculum sp. P14. Next base: position 242,335 of record NZ_JBNTKB010000004.1, on the reverse strand, counting down.
GTCGCTCGGCTGCACAGCGAACGCGGCCAGCTCGTCGACCGCACCCGCCACGTCCTCGAAGCGCCGGACGCCGAAGACCGGGTGGCGGAGGTGCTCGCGGCGTTCCTCGTGCAGTACTACGCCGAACGGGAGCTCCCGGACGCCGTCCTGCTCTCGGAGCGCCCCGCTGACGACGACGTGCTCGCGTGGCTCCGCGCCGAGGACGTCGCGGTCCGCGTCCCCGGCGCCGGTCGGGAGGCGAAGCTCGTCGAGCTCGCGCTGAAGAACGCGAGAAGCGGGCCGGCCCGCGAGGACGGCCTCGCGGCGCTCGGCGACGCGCTCGGCATCCCCCGGCCGGAGCGCATCGAGGGGTTCGACGTGAGCCACGCGCAGGGGAAACAGGTCGTCGGCTCCGACGTCTGTTTCGTGGACGGCGCCGCCGAGAAGGCGGACTACCGGCGGAAGAAGCTCGCCGACCGCAACGACGACTACGGGAACATGCGCGACCTGATTCGGTGGCGAGCGGTGTGCGCCGTCGAGGGTCGCGACGACCGACCGGATCCGGACCTGCTGCTCGTCGACGGCGGCGACGGACAGCTCGGCGCTGCTCGGGACGCGCTCCGCGAAGTCGGCTGGGACGTCCCGACGGTTGCGCTTGCCAAGGAGGACGAACTCGTAATCACGCCTGACCGGGTCTTCGATTGGCCGGAGGACGCGCCGCAGCTTCACGTCCTGCAGCGCGTCCGCGACGAGGCCCACCGGTTCGCCGTGCAGTACCACCAGACGCTCCGGGACGACGTCTCGACGGTACTCGACGACGTCCCGGGAATCGGGCCGGAGACGCGCCGGCGGCTCCTCCGGCGGTTCGGCAGCGTCGAGAACGTCCGGGCGGCGACGGAGGCGGACCTGACGGACGTCCCGGGCGTCGGCGAGAAGACGGCGCAGGCGCTCAAGGCGCGGCTGTGATGGCTGGCAGGCGGCGCGGCCTCGGACGCGGAGCGGTGCGCCGCACACCCGCTGGTCGCTCCGCGGCGACTGTCAGGTCACGGCGACGCTGGCCGCGTCCCCCTATTTGAATCTTCGCGGAGTCAGGCGGCGTCACCGTCGTCCGAAGCGACCGGGTCGGCGTCGTCGTCGGCGACGCCGGTATCGGCATCGGCGGCGTCGTCGACGAGCGGTGTCGCCGTCGCGGGGTCGAGCAGGTCGCTCCGGGCCAGCAGCCACGCCGCGGTGGCGATGAACGGGGCGCAGGCGACGATGCCGACCGGGATCGGGCCGAGCAGCGGATTCGGGTCGCCGGCGACGAACACGGCGGCGAGCGGCGCGATGGCGTTGACCGCGCCGTGCCCGACGGCAGCCGGCCACACAGACTCGACCCGGAACGTCGCCCAGGCGAAGATGACGCCGAGCGACACCGTGAACGGCAGGAACACGAGGAACCCCGTCCACGGGAATCCGGGGTAGCCGAAGCCGTACTCGTCTCCCATCGCGATGAGCGGCCAGTGCCAGACGCCCCAGACGACGCCGTGGAGCAGCACCGCCTCGCGGACGCCGAGCGGGAGCAGTTTCGGGAGCAGGTACGCCCGCCAGCCGAACTCCTCGCCGAACGCGAACAGCCCGTTGAGCAGCGGCGCGACCGTCACCGCGGCGACGACCTGGATTGCGACGAGCAGCGCCGGGTCGATACTCGTCGCGCCGGCCTCGGCGAGCGCGTCGGCGTACCCCTGCATCGACGGGTCGAACGTCGACGGGAACGCGGCGAAAAACAGGGCCGCGCCGAGCAGCGTCAGCACCGCGGGAGCGAGCCACATCGCGGCGTACGTCCGGAGGTTCCCCTCCGGGTTCGGGTCGAGCAGCAACTCGGTCCAGCCTTCATTCGTCGCGATTCGAGTGACGACGTTTCCGACGGCGGGGCCGAACATGTAGCCAGTCGGCAGCAGTACCGCGGAAACGGTCAGCGGCCCGACGAGCGTCGCGCTGTCGGTGAGGCCGCCGGTCGCGTAGATGACGGCTGCGGTCGCCCACGAGACGGCGAACGTCACGGCGAGGAACACCGAGACGCGGCGGGTGTCGACGTCCTCCATGCCGCACCCGTGACAGCGAACCGACGTGATTCTATCGGCTGCGTCGCGCGAAAACGAGGAGGAAACCGAAGACGGCCGAAGGCGGTGGCGAGGTCGCGGCGCGGAGTCAGGAGATTTTGTCGTACTGCTCGGAGAGCTTCTCGGCGGCTTCGTCCATCAGGTCGGCTTCGTAGTCGTCGAGGTCCCACTCCACGACTTCCTCGACGCCGTTCGAGCCGAGTTTGACGGGGACGCCGAAGGCGGTGTCCTCGTAGCCGAACTCGCCGTCGAGGACGACCGACCCCGGAAGCACTTCGCCGGTGTCCCGCAGGATGGCTTCGACCATGTGGGCGACGCCGGTCGCCGGCCCCCACTGGGTCGCGCCTTTCCGGCTGATGACGTCCATCGCGGACTCCTGGAGGTCGCCCAGTATCTCCTCTTTCTCGTCGGCGTCGAACGACGGGTCGCGGCCGTCGACGCGGACCTTCGAGAACACCGGGACCTGCGCGTCGCCGTGCTCGCCGAGAATCGTCGCCTCGACGTTCTTGACGGGGACGTCGAAGCGCTCGGAGAGCACGTACCGGAACCGCGCGGAGTCGAGTCGGCCGCCGAAGCCGACGACCGTGTGGCGGTCGCGGTCGCCGGCTTCGTACAGGTGGCGGTTCAGCAGGTCGACCGGGTTCGACGTCGTCACGGAGACGAAATCGTCGTTGTACTCGGCGAGCGACTCGCCGATGTCGGCCATTATCGGGGCGTTGTCCCCCGCGAGGTCGATGCGGGTCTGCCCCTCCTTCCGCGGGATTCCGGCCGTGATCACCACGACGTCGGACCCCTCGGTCGCAGAGTAGTCACCCTGTCGCACGCGCGTGTTCGAGTCGTAGGCGATGCCGTGGTTCGTGTCCGCGGCCTGCCCGACGGTTTTCTCCTCCATGTCGGGGATGTCGACGAACACGAGTTCGTCCGCGACGTCCCGAAGCGCCAGGTTGTAGCCGGCGGCGGCCCCGACCGTTCCGGCCGCACCGACGATGCTAACCTTCGTCATACCACGTAAACCCGGGGTCGAAATTCGGGTAAGCGTTTCGGAACCCGAGACTACGCCACGCAGACGACGTATCTCTATTCGTCGACTGTCGTATTCTGGTCCGCGTTCAACTCTCTCGGCCTCCGCGGCAGCGACGGAGGACGGGTCGGCTGCGCGGATTGACCGGGGTTTATCAGCCCGCACGTCCCCCATTCAGGGTAAGCTATGCCCATCGAGGACCGGGGGGACGCGAAACTCATCACGCACGCGCTCGCCAAGGACACCCTGTCGAAGCTCCGAGACGTCGAGACCGAGCAGGTCGCGTTCCGGAAGGGGCTCGTCAAACTCGGCCGCATCTGCGGCTACGAAATCATCGACGGCGCGATGGAGACCGAGTTCGTGTCGATTCAGACGCCGCTCGCCGAAACCACCGGCGAGCGCGTCAAGGGGCTCGACGACGTCGTCATCATCAACGTTCTGCGCGCCGCGACGCCGTTCGTCGAGGGGCTGTTGAAGGCGTTCCCGCGCGCCAAACAGGGCGTCATCTCCGCCGGCCGAAACGAGGAAGCCGGGATGGCCGAGGACGGCACCTTCCCCATCGAAATCGACTACACCAAACTCCCGGACATCGCGCCGACCGACACCGTCATCGTCGCCGACCCGATGCTCGCGACCGGGTCGACGATGTGCGCGGTGCTCGACCACGTCCTCGACCAGAACGCGACGCCCGAACACCTGTTCGTCCTGTCGGCGGTGTCGGCGCCGACCGGGCTGCTCCGCGTCGACAGCGAGTTCCCGGAGGCCGACCTGCTCACCGTCGCCATCGACGACGAACTCGACGACGACGGCTTCATCGTCCCCGGACTCGGCGACGCAGGCGACCGCGCCTTCCGAACGCAGTAGCGCCCGCGACCGCTGCTCGCCGCTCGCCGGTCACCGTCCACCGCTCACCGCTTTCCGTCTCGCCGCTCGCCAATCTCGACAATTCCGTCCGCGAGCGGCGCCACGGCTTTTTGAACCATGACGGCACCAGCACCGCCGTGACCTGACTGCGGCCGCGGCGGGGGAAGCGGGTGTGCGGCACGTCCCGCCGCGGCGACCAGTGCCGCCTGTCCGCCCACTACTCGCCCGACGGCACCGGTGACGTCGCCGTGCCGCACCCGGCCCGAGGCAACGCCTATATCCCTGGCTGACGCACCGGTGAGCCATGGCCGATTCCTGTGACGCCTGCGGCGACGACGTCGAGGACGCGCTCGCCCGCACGGTGCGGCTGTCGGTCGACCGGTCGAACGTCGACGAGCAGCGGCTCTGCCCGAGCTGCTTCGCCGACTGGATCGAACGCTACGCCGAGAAGATGCAGTCGGAGACCGGCGTCACCGTCGACGAGGACGACATCATCGTCGACTGAGCGGCGCTACGGCTCGACGGAGCAGGTCGTTCCGACGGCCAGCCCCTCCGCGTCGACGTGGGCCGCGAGGCAGCCGTAGTTGCAGAACGGCGTCTCCTCGTCCGGGTCGTCGTCGGCTTCTCGGACGTAGACGGGGTCGTGTGCCGTCACGTCACAGCCGCAGTACGCGCAGGCGGTGGTTGCCATCGCCGTCACGTACGTCCTGCAGCCGCAAAGAAGTCGCGACGCAGACGGCGTCCGAGAGGCGTTCCTCCCCCCGATTCGGCCGTGTCGTCCCTCGGTCTACTCGTCGCCGCTGCGGTCACCGCCCGCATCGTCGCCGTTTCCGTCTGCGTCGCTCTCCTCGCCGTCCTCGTCGTCGCCGGCGCTGAGTCCGTCGTTCTCCGGCCGGTCGAGTGCGCGCTCCGCGTCGTGGTACTCGGAGTAGCCGTCGAACCACCGGACGATGCGTTCGATTCGGTCGACGATGTGCGCCGGTTCGCCCGAGCGCGACAGCTCGTGGCCTTCACGCGGATACCGGACCATCCGCGTGTCGACGCCCTGTTTCCGCAGGATGCGGTGGAACAGCTCCGCCGTGTTCGCTGGCGTCCGGTAGTCCTGGTCCGAGTGGATGACGAGCGTCGGCGTCGTCACGCCGTCGGCGTGCGCCACCGGCGACTGCTCCCAGAGGAACTCCGGCTCCTCCCACGGGGTCGTGTCGTAGTCGCCTTCGACGAGCTTGTAGGCGCTGTCGGTCGACCCGTAGAAGCCGGTGAAGTCGTAGACGCCGCGCTGGGAGACGGCGGCGCGGTAGTAGTCGGTCTGCCCGACCGTCCACGACGTCATGAACCCGCCGAAGGAGCCGCCGGTGAGGAACACGTTCGACTCGTCGACGTAGTCGCGGGCGGCGACGGTTTCGGCGCCGGCCTGCACGTCCGTGAGCGTCACGTCGCCCCAGTCGCGCTCGATGGCCTGCATGAACTGTTCGCCGTAACCGGTGGAGCCGCGCGGGTTCGACCAGAAGACGACGTACCCGCGCGCCGCGAGCGTCTGGAACTCGTGCCACATCGTCCCGGACGTCGTCCACATCGCGTGCGGGCCGCCGTGGACTTCGACCGCCAGCGGGTACTGCTCGTCGCCGTCCTCGTCGAACCCCGGCGGCGTCAACACCCAGCCGTCGACGTCGCCCTGGTCCGACTCGAAGTGCAGCGCCTCCGGCTCGCGCACCTCGACGTCGTCGAGGTAGTCGGCGTTCAGCTCGGTGAGCCGCTGCTCCTCGTCGCCGACGGCGTCCTCGCCGGTGAGTACGAACACGTCGCCGGGGTGGTCCCACTCGCTTTTCGCGAGCACCGCCGCGGACTCGCCGACGTGGCCGCCGCTGATTTCGCCGCCGCGGTACTCCTTCGCCGGCGGTTCGCTCGCGTCGCCCGGCGCGGACCACAGCGCCGTCGCGCCCCGGTCGGGCGTCGTGAAGTACAGCGTCTCGCCGTCCGGCCCCCACTGCGGATGCGCCTCGAAGCCGAGCGTCCGGTCGAGCGTCTCGGTCACGTCGTACGTCTCTCCGGTTTCGCGGTCGTACACGTGGAGTTCGGTCGGCTGGATACTCGCCTGCTCCTCGGCGGTGTACAGGTAGGCGATTCGGTCGCCGGCCGCGGCGAGCGCGGCGCCCCAGCCGGACGACCGGTGGACGTCCTCGGCCTCCCCGGTGTCGGTGTCGTAGGCGACGATGTCGTACCGCAGGTCGTCGTCGGGGTCGTCGCCGACCTTGTCCGCGGCGAAGTACAGCGTCGACTCGTCGCCCCACGTCGGCGACATGTGGTCGTGGTCGCCGTCGGTGACGCGCGTCACGTCGCCGTCGTCGACGTCGAGGACGTACACCTGCGAGCGCTTCCCGTCGAAGTAGTGCTCGGCGGACCGGTAGACGGTGCGGTCGATGACCCGCGGGTCCGGCTCTTCGGATTCGTACTCGTCCGGAACCTCCAGGTCGCGGTCGGCGTCGCGGTCGTCGTCGGTCACCGACTGCGTGAACGCGATTCGGGAGCCGTCCGGGCTCCACTCGACGTTGCTCACGCCGCCGACGACGTCCGTCACCTGCTCGGCCTCCCCGCCGGCCAGCGGGAGCAGCCATAGCTGCTGGGTGTCGTCTTCTTTGCCGCGCGTCGACGTGAACGCCAGCCGGTCGCCGTCCGGCGAGAACCGCGGCTCGGCGTCGTTCCCTTCTTCGAGCGTCAGCCGCCGCGCGTCGTCGCTGCCGTCGGCCGGCACCACGTACACCGTCGACTCGTACTCCTCGTCGCCGTCCGGCACCGTCCGCACGAACGCGACGCGCTCTCCGTCCGGCGAGAGCCGCGGGTCGCCGGGCTTCGCGATGTCGTGGTAGTCGGCAGCCTGAATTCGCTCCATACCGCGGCGGTCGAAGCCGCGGCGGAAAGGCGTTCTGAACCCGGAACTCCGCGGTCGGTACGGGTGATTCCTGCCGATTCACTCGAACCGCGCCGGGTCGAACGCGGCCGGGTCGGTCGGCGGCGACTCGCCGCGGACGAGGTCGGCGACGACGCGTCCGCTGTAGGGGCCGAGCTGCAGTCCGGTCGCGCCGTGGCCGGTGGCGAGGTACGCGCCGTCGACGTCCGGCGCGGCGCCGACGAGCGGCAGGCCGTCCGCGGCGACCGGCCGGAGTCCGACGCGGGTGTCGGTCGGCTCCGCGTCCCGGAGGCCGGTGGCGACGCGGAGCGCTTCGCCGTACACGTCGTGGAGTCCTTCCAGCGTGGCGTGCGGCGCGAACCCGGTGCCGTCCTCGCGGGTGGCGCCGACGGCGACGCGGCCGTCCGGCCACGGGACGAGGTACTTGTGGCGGAACGCGGTCAGAATCGGCCAGCCGGCGGTGTTGTCGTCGACGTCGAAGTGGACGATTTGGCCGCGCTGCGGCTCGACGGGGATGTCGAGGCGGAGCGCGTCCGCGAACTCGCCGGACCACGCGCCGCCGGCGACGACGACCGCGTCGAACGCCCGGGTCTCGCCGCCGACGTCGACGCCGGTGACCGCGCCGCCGTCGGTTCTGATAGCCGTCACGTCGGCGCGTTCGACGGTGAGCCCGTGCGTCTCGCCGGCGGCGCGGAGCGCGTCGGCGAACTCGCGGCCGTCGACGCGCGCCTGGTCGCGGTACAGCATCGCCCGGTCGGCGTCGCCGAGCGGCGGGAACAGCTCGCGCGCTCGGTCGACCGAAATCTCCTCGAACGACCCGGGCTCGGGGGCGCCGTACTGTTCGGCTCGCCGCTCGGAGCGCCGTTTCGCGTCCGCGAACGGCTCGGCTTCGTCGTCGTCGAACGCGACGCTCAGCAGGTCGCAGTCGGCGTAGCCGTGGTCGGTCGCGCCGTCGGTTTCGAGCCGGTCGACCAGTTCCGGGTAGTACGCCGCGGCGTCGACGGCGAACTCGAACCACGGCTCCGACCCGGTTCGGCTGCTCGTCGCCGGCGCGATGATGCCGGCGCCGGCGTCGGTCGCTCTGCCCTCGTCCACCCGGTCGAACAGCACGGCGTCGACGCCGCCGCTGGCGAGGTGGTACGCGACCGACGACCCGACGATGCCGCCGCCGACGACGGCGACGCGGCTCGGTGAATCCATACGTCGAGGTTCGGCGCCGGCACCGTCAACGTACCTCCCGCCGACCCGGTTGCCGCTACCGCTTCGCCGCGGGCTCGTCGCGTCGTCGCCGGCGGGCTACTCGATGTCGACGCGGCCGCTGGTGGCGCTGCGAAGCCGGTCGCGGAGGCCCGCCGCGTCGTCGACGGGCGCGCGGACCCTGAACTCGACGGCCGCGTCGTACTCCGCGTCGAAGTCGACGCCGGCCGACTCCAGGATGCCGCGCACCGTCCCGGAGTCGTCGTAGGCGGTCGTCACCGCGAACCGCTCGTGCGGCACCTCCTCGGCGACGCCGGCGGCGTCGACGCCGTCCTTCACTGCTTTCGCGTACGCCCGCGCGAGGCCGCCGACCCCGAGGTTCGTGCCGCCGTAGTACCGCGTGACGACGACGACGAGGTTCCGGAGGTCGCGCTGCTGGAGGACGTTCAGCGCCGGCTTCCCGGCGGAGCCGGTCGGCTCGCCGTCGTCGCTCGAATACTCGCGGAGCAGCACGTCTCCGGGCGCCGTCGACGCGTCGTCGCCGGCCGGGACGCGGTAGGCGGGGACGTTGTGCGTGGCGTCGTCGTACTCGGCTTCGACGGCGGCGACGAACGCCTCGGCTTCGTCGACGGTGTCCGCCGGGGCGACGTGGCCGATGAACTCCGAGCCCTGCACGACGAACTCGGCGGCCGCCCGCTCTGCGACGGTCCGGTACGACTCCATGGCGGCCGTTGGGCGTCAGCGCTGAAAGGTCACTCGTCCGGCGCGGACTCCGCCGCGCCATCCACGTCGTCCACGCCGTCCCTGCTGTTCGCGCTGTTCGCGCTGTTCGCGCCGTGCTGCGCCTCCGGGTCGCCGACGAACAGCGCGAGGAACGCGGCGACGCCGACCAGTTCCGCGGCGAACGACACCAGCGCGAGCGCGTCGGTCGCGAGGTGGCCGGCGACGATGGTGACCGGGTTCCCGACGCCGTGGCCGGAGTAGAGGCCGCCGTGGCCGGTGAGGTGCCACCAGCAGTAGCCGACGAGGTACGTCCCGAGGACCCCGGCGGTCAGCGCGTACAGCCGACGGTGGTGTGCGCCGCGGACGACGACGGCCGCGAGCACCAGGAGCAGCACCGCCGACGGGACGAACAGGTACGGGCGCGGGTCGGCCGCCGAGAGCAGCGGCAGGTACACCGCCAGTTTCGGGAGTCCGACGAACAGGTGGACGGCGGCGGCGACGGCGGCGGCCTGTACGCCGATGATTCGGAGGACGGTCGCGGCGCGGTCGTTCATGGCTCGGCGTCGGGACTCGGCGGCGAAGAACACGTCGGTTCCGTCCGCGCGGCCTCAGAATTCGAGGCTCTTGACGTACGGCAGCTCCCGGATTTCGACGAGCAGGTCGCCCGGCACCGGCTCGTCGGTGATGACGTACAGCTTCGGGTCGTCGGCGAACTCCGGGTCGTCCGACAGCACCTGCCGCAGCGAGATGTCCGCGTCCGCGAGCATCCCCGTGATGTCGGCGACGATGCCGGCGGCGTCCGGGTCGCCCACCTCGACGGTGAGCACTGTCAGCCCGAGCACCGGCGCGAGGTCCATCAGGCTCGGCACGGACGTGATGTTCTCGAAGATGCTGCGTAGCTCGTCGTCCGCCAGAATCGCGGTCGTGGTCGTGTCGACGACGCGGCGGTCCACGCCGGCCTCCCGCGCGATGCCGGTGTTCGGGATCTCGATGCCGCCGGAGACGACGCGGCCGTCCTCGTTCACGGAGAAGCCCCGCTCCAACAGCAGCCGGATGACGGCCTGCTGACCGGGCGACCCCTCGAACTTCCCCATGATTTCGTCGAACATCCGTGTCCTACAGTGTACAGGGTTGGGCATAACAGTTCGGTGTCGCCGTCGCCGCCGCGTCGCCGCCGGGCCGGTGTTCCGTCGCTGCCGGGTCGCCGGGTCGACGCGGTCGGGCGTCACACCTCTGTCCGACGGAAGGCACTTGGCCTCCCGCGCCGACGTGGCTGACATGCGCGAACTCGACTGCGACTTCTGCGGCGCGCCGGCCGCCGGCGCCTACGAGGTCGTCCCGGAGGAACTCGACCCGGCGCCCGCCGAACAGGTCCGCGTCGTCCTCTGCGCCGACTGCCGCGCCACTCTCGACACCGTCGTCGGCCCGCTGCTCGACCGCCTCGGCGTCGACGACGCCGCCGACACCGCCGCCGCGGGCGACGTCAGAACCGGCGGCGGCGACGCCGACGCCAACGCCGCGGCCGGCCAGGAGCGCACCCCTGGACCCGACGCGGGCGGAGACGCAGGCGGCGCGGGCGGCGACGACGACGGCCCCGCGGACGCCGAACGCGGCCGGAAACTGTCGCCGGCGGACGACGCCGTCATCATCGACCCGGCGGGCCGCGTCGACAGCGAGGACGGCGCGCAGGCGGCGGCCCGCAGCGGCGACGACGGCGGCGACGCCGGATTCGACGACGGCGGGGACTCGCTCAACAGCCTCGTCACCGAGGCCGGCGGCGACGCCGACGCGGAGAACGGGGCCGGGGGCGCGGCGCGCGGTTCCGGCGACCCGACCGCCGCGGACGCCGACTCGGGCGGCGCCGACGACGCTGACGGCGACGACTCGGCCGCCGGCGCCGGGGCCGAACCGCCGAACTTCCGGAAGGTCATGCGGCTGTTGAACAACCGCGAGTTCCCGGTCGACCGCGCCGAAATCGTCGAGCTCGCCAGCGGCGCCTACGAACTCGACACGCGCGATGTCGACGACATCATCGACTACGCCGTCGACCGCGGCGTGCTCGCCGAGGAGAACGGCGCGCTCACGAAGGCGTGAGGCGCTGCGGCGACGGCCGCGGCGGCGACGGTTCTGGTGAACGGTAGCGGTGGTGACGGCGACGGCCGCGACAGCGACGGCGACGGCCGCGACGGGCGCCTGTTACAGTTCGCCTTTCGTGCTCGGCGTGTCGCTGCGGCGGTCGTCGAGCCGCGTCGCGTCGTCGAGCGCCCGGGCGAGCGCCTTGAACAGCGCCTCGACCTCGTGGTGGGCGTTGACGCCGCGCTCCACCTCCGCGTGCAGCGTCAGGCCGGCGTTCGTCGCCAGCGAATACGCGAAGTGCCGCGCCATGTCGCTGGTGAAGCCGCCGACCTGCGCCTGTGAGAACTCGCCGCGGAACTCGAAGTACGGCCGGCCGGCGACGTCGACGACGACGTTCGCGACGGCCTCGTCCAGCGGGACGCGCCGGTCGGCGTACCGCCGGATGCCGCGCTTGTCGCCGAGCGCCTCGTCGAGCGCCTCGCCGAGCACGATAGCGACGTCCTCGACGGTGTGGTGGTCGTCGACCGCGAGGTCGCCGTCACACCGCACCGTCAGGTCGAATAGGCCGTGTTTGGCGAGCGCCTCCAGCATGTGGTCGAAGAAGCCGATGCCGGTGTCGACCTCAGCGTCGCCGTCGCCGTCGACGGTCAGCGTAACCTCGACTGTCGTCTCCGCGGTGTCGCGGCTGACGGCCGCCGTGCGCTCGGTCATCGTCGGACCGACGACGCCGCGCGACAAGACCGTTGCGGAACCGCGGGTGTGGCGGAACCGCGGGTGTGGCGGGACCGCGGGTGTGGCGGGACCGCGGGTGTGGCGGGACCGCGGGTGCCCCGGAACCGCGGACGTGTCCGGCCGCCGCGTCGCCCGTGTCACCCCTCCGCCGTCTCCCCTGCCGTCTCTCCTGTCGCGGCGTCAGACCGCCATCGCCTCCTGCAGCGTGAACCGACCCTCGTAGAGCGCGGTGCCGACGACGACCGCGGCGGCGCCGGCGTCCCGGAGCGCCTCGATGTCGTACAGCGTCGCGACGCCGCCGGAGGCGATGACCGGGATGTCGACGGCGTCGGCGACCGCGGCGACCGCGGCGCGGTTCACGCCCTCCAGTTGCCCCTCGACGTCGACGTCGGTGAACAGGATGGCGCCGGCGCCGAGGCCCTCGTAGCGCGCCGCCGCCTCGGCCGGGTCCAGCCCGGTGGCTTCGGTCCAGCCGGAGACGACGACCTCGCCGTCTTTCGCGTCGAGGCTGACGACGACGCTGCCGGGGTGCTCCGCCGATATCTCCTCGACGACGTCGGGGTTCTCGACGGCGGCGGTGCCGAGGATGACGCGGTCGACGCCGTACTCCAGCAGCCACGTCGCGTCCGCGACCGACCGGATGCCGCCGCCGACCTGCACCGCCACGTCGTCGCCGACGGCGTCCACGACCGCCTCCAGCGCCGGCGCGTTCGCCCGCTCGCCGACGAACGCCCCGTCGAGGTCGACGAGGTGCAGCGTCTTCGCGCCCGCGTCCACCCACCGCTGTGCGACCTCGACCGGGTCGCCGTACCGCGACTCCGTGCCCGGCTCCCCCTGCACGAGCTGGACGGTTTCGCCGTCTTTCACGTCCACCGCCGGGATGACCTCGAACTCCGGAAACAGGCTCATGTCCCCGTGGTCAGCGGCGCCGGGCAAAACGTTCGTGGTCCCGACGGACCTGGTGCATCGACCGGAATCGGGGAGTCGACCCGGCTCGGCGGTCTCGGGGTCGCCGTCGCGGCGCTGCCCCACACTTATCTCGGCGCGCCGCGTCGGTCCGACGACAGATGACGGTGTACGAGTCGGATCTGCCGGGGGTGGGGAAGAAACACGAACTGGAGCTGAGCGACGGCGCCAGGCTCGTCGTCGTGACGCACAACTCCGGGAAGCGCGAGGTGTTCCGCCGCGCCTCGGCGGACGCGGACGCCGAGAAGCTGTTCGAACTCCCGGACGAGCTCGCGCGGACGTTCGGGACCGTCCTCGAGGGCGCGTACTTCCAGCCGGTGCAGTCCGCCGGCGCCGAGACGGTGCTCGGCGGCGACACGCTCCTCGAGTGGCACGAACTGCCCGCGGACTCGCCGCTCGTCGGGCAGACGCTGCAGGACGCGGACGTCCGCGGGCGGACGGGCGTCACCGTCATCGCGGTGCAGCGCGGCGACGAGACGATTCGGAACCCGTTCCCGGACACGACGCTGACGGACGGTGACACCGTCATCGTCGTCGGCACCGACGACCAGATGGACGCGTTCGCCGCCGAGTACGGGCTGGACTGATGGCGGGCGCCGGAGTCGGCGGCCTGCTCGCGCTCGGCGTCCTGTTCGCCGCCGTCGCCGCCGCCGGCGCGGTCGGTCGCCGCGTCGACCTCCCGTCGGTGCCGCTGTACGTCGTCGCCGGCGTCGTCGTCGGCCCGCACGTCGCCGGCGCGGTCGCTCCGTCGCTCGCCGTCCAGCCGACGGCGGGCGTCACGCTGCTCGCGGAGGTCGGCGTCGTGCTGCTGCTGTTCTTCCTCGGCCTGGAGTTCAGCATCGACCGGCTGCTCGCCGCGCGCCGCCGCCTCACCGCCGCCGCCGGCGTCGACCTGCTGGTGAACTTCCCGCTCGGCGTCGCCGTCGGCCTCCTGTTCGGCTGGGGGCCGGTCGCGGCGTTCCTGCTCGGCGGCGTCGTCTACGTCTCCTCGTCGGCGGTCATCACGAAGTCGCTCGTCGACCTCGGCTGGATCGCCGACCCCGAAGCCGAGCCGGTGCTTGGCGTCCTCGTCGCCGAAGACCTCGTCGTCGCCGTCTACCTCGCGCTCGCCGCCGCGCTCGTCGCCGGCGGCGACCCGGCGACGGCGCTGCCGTCCATCGCCGTCGCCGTTGGGTTCCTGCTCGTCGTCGCCGCCGCGGCGCAGTTCCTCGCGCCCCGGGTCGGCCACCTGTTCGGCGGCAACGACGAGGAGCTGGTGCTCCGGGTGCTCGCGCTCGCGCTCGTCGTCTCGGGCGTCGCGCTCGCCGTCGGCGCCTCCGAGGGCGTCGCCGGCTTCTTCGTCGGCGTCGGCGTCGGCGGCACGTCGCTGCACGACCGCGCCGCGGAGACGCTCGCACCGGTCAGGGACGCCGTCGCCGCCGTCTTCTTCGCGTGGGTCGGCCTCCGGACCGACCCGTGGCTGGTGATCGGCGTCGCCGCTCCGCTCGTCGTCGCCGTCGCGGTCACGGTGCCCGCGAAGGTCGTCTCGGGCACGTTCGCCGGGCGGCTGTACGGGCTCTCCGACCGGCGCGCCGTCCGCGTCGGGCTCGCGATGGTGCCGCGCGGCGAGTTCTCGCTCGTCATCGCCGCGCTCGCCGCCGCCTCCCCGAACCCGGTCGTCGCCGCGACGGTTCCGGCGTTCGCCGTCGGCTACGTGCTGTTCACGGCGTTCCTCGGCACCGTCGGGATGAGCCAGGCTGACCGCGTCGGCCGTTTCGTGGGCGTCGGTGACTATCACAACTGAATCGAGGGGCGAAACTGTCAAGTCCTCCTGGGTGTAGCGAAGAGTATGACCGAGTCGGTCGTCGCGGACTTCATCGGCCGGTTTTTCGTCCCCGGCGTTCGGGGGGAACCGCCGACCGGCCGCATCATCCTCAGCCAGCGCCGGCTGGTGCTGGCGGCCGACGACCACAAGGAGACGGTGCCGCTCTCGAAGGTGTTCGACGTGAAAGTCGGGCAGGTGCCGCCGGAGATGGCCGGCTACTTCAACGACACCGTCACCGTCGCGTACCGCTCCGGCGACGAGCGCCGCGTCGCCGCCATCGAAGGGAAGGACAAGAACATCGACCGGTTCGCGACGGTGCTGTTCAAGGTGCTGCTCAACGGCACCCCCGCGCTCGTCCGCCACCCGGCGCGCGTCGGCGGCCGGGTCACGGACGCCGACTCCGCGAGGGCGACGCTGGACGTCACCCGCGGCGCGCTGACGTTCGCGGACTGCCCGGAGCCGTTCACGGTCGACCTGAGCGCCGTCATCGACGTCGAACGGGAGGACCGCAACATCGGCGGCGGGAAGACCGCCGTCATCTCGTTCCGGCACATCCCGGACGGCACCGCCGTCACCTCGGAGGTGTCCATCGACTCCCCGCGGCTCACCAACATCCTCGGCCGCTACATCCGCCTGAAGTACGCCGACGTCCGCGAGGAGCTCGACGACGTCGACCTGCAGGAGCCCGAACTGGAGGTGCTCACCGCCATCTACTCCGCGGGCGAAGCCGTGTCGCTGTCGGCGGTCATCGACATGGAGCCCCAGCGGCTCACGATGCTGCTCAACGGCCTCGCCGACGACGGCCTCGTCGCCGACACCGAGTCCGGCACGACGCTCACCGCGAAAGGCCGCGTCGTCGTCGGCCAGCGCCTCGAATCCGTCAACACCTGACGCGGCCGCCGCAGCCGCGGTTCCTGTTCAGCCGGCCGCGACGACCTGGTTCTGTCAGCCGCCGTCGTCGACCCGATCTGTTCCGCCGCCGGCGACGCTTTTCACCTCGCGTCGTCCCTGCGGCTCCGGCCGGTACGCTTCGAAAATAGCGGCGTCGTTACTGTTCGTTCATCGCCTCGCTGGCGATGTTGCGGCCGCGCGGCATCAGGTTCACTTCCCGGCGCGTCCGGACCTCCTCGAGCACGTCGAGTTCGATGAGCCGCTCGAACGTCTCCTCGACGCGGTCGACGTCCATCCCGAGGAAGTTCGGGACCTCGAACGAGGAGACGCCGGAGTACAGCGCCATCAGGACTTCGCGCTCGGCCTCGGAGAGTTCGACGGCGCCCTGGTTCTGCTGTTGGCCCTGCTTCAGGTACGACTTCAGGACGGCGACGTGCCACGTCTCCCCGGAGAGGTACGTCTGGACGGACGTGCCGTTCTCGTCGGTGTGTTCGGCTTCGATGACGCCGCGCTTCTCGTCGAAGACGGTGCGCTCCACCTCTTCGAGCGTCCCGATGTCGTCGAGTTCGAGCCGGACGAACGCGCCGCTCTGGAGCGCGACGCTGACGCCGTCCGCCTCGATTTTGACGCGGGCGCGCTCGAACTCGGTGTCCTGGACGACGCCGCCCTCGACGGCGGGGTGGCGCGCGAAGATGACTTTCCGGTCGAGGAACGCCCGGTAGAGGTTCGTCCGGAACTCCTCGTGGTCCTCGGTGGTGAGCAGGAACACCTCGTCGTCGAACCGGAGGCTGACGTAGTTCGAGACGCGCGCCACCTCCTGGCTCGCGTCGTAGCGGCCGCCGAGCCCCTCGACTTTCGACAGCGACAGGGTGCGTTTCCCCTCGTTGCCGACGAGGACGATGCGCTTGTTCGACAGGATGATGCGGCCGTTCGTCCACGACACGTCGTTGATCTTCCGGCCGCCCTTCATCGCCTGCGCGAACCGGCCGCGGGTGTCCGTCACCTTGTACTCTTCTTGCTCCTGCTCTTTGCGTTGCTCCGTCATTGTCTAGCACCTCCGAGTTTCGACAGCGAGGCGAACGCTCGCTTCCGCACCTCCTTTTCGACGTCCTCGTCCGTGATTCGGTCGAGCGCCTCCTTCGCCCGCGACCCGCCGACGTCGCCGAGCGAGTACGCCGCCTTCGCGCGCGCCTCCGTCGACGCCTCGTCGTCGCGCAGCAGTGAGATGAGCGTCGACTCCACGTACAGCCCGTCGAGGTTGCTGATGCTGGTCGCGGCGAACTGCGCCGTCATCTTGTCGTCGTCGCCGAGCGCCTCCACGAGCGCGTCCACGACGGCCTCCGGCGGGTCGTCGCTGGTGACGCGCCCGAGGAACCAGACGGCGTTTCGGCGCTGACGGGCCTGCGAGGCCTCTTCGAGGATCTCGGTGAGCGGCCCGAGCACGGTCTCGTCGTCGGCCTGCTTCAGTTCGGAGACGACGGCGTCGCGGACGGCGTGGCTCTGCTTCGTCGGCGCGTTCGACAGCAGTTCGATGATGGAGAACACGGCGGTCCGCCGCACCGTGTCGTGCTCGTCGCCGAGCGCCGACGCCAGCATCGGCACCGGCTCCGCGCTGGAGGCGTTCCCGAGCGCGTTCGCGGCGACGCGCCGGATGCTGGGGTTGTCGTCGTCCAGCAGGTCGACCAGCGCGCTCAGCGCCGGCTGGGAGGCGATGGTGCCGAGCGCGTCCGCGGCGGCGGCCTTCACGGCGCCGTGGTCGTCGTCGAGTCGCTGCTTCAGTTTGCCGACCGGCCGCGGGTCGCCGATCTGGCCGAGCGCGTAGCAGGCGCGTTCGCGGACCCGGGGGTCGTCGTCGCCGAGCCCGCCGACCAGCGGCTTCACGGCGTCCGAGTCGCCGAGGTCGCCGAGCGCGTTCGCCGCCGCCATCCGGAACTCCGGCACCGACGACTGCAGCGCCTTCGCGTACGCCCGGACCGCCGCCCAGTCGGCCGCCGCCGGGTCGACGCCGAACTCCTCGGCGAGCAGCCGCTCGACGCAGCCGTCGCCGAGGTCGCCGAGCGCGTCGACGCCGGCCGCCCGCACCGAGTCGTCGTCGTCGTTGCGCGCGAGGTGGATGAGGACGTCGACGGTCCGGTCGTCCTCCGGGTCGCCGACGTCGCCGAGCATCTCCGCGGCGCGGCGGCGAACAGCGGCGCTGTCGCTGTTTTTCGCTCTGTCGGTGAGCGTCTCCATGTCGTTATCGCGGGCGAGTTTGTACAGCGACATTATCCCGTGTACTGGTAGATTCGGCTGCGTTTCGCGACGGCGTCGAACGCGTCACGGCAGCCGGGCGGCACCGTCTCGGTCTTCCCGACGACGAGGTAGCCGCCCGGCCGAAGCGCGGTCTGCAGCGTCTCGAACAGCGGCTCCTTGTACGCCGCGTCGATGTAGATGAGCAGGTTCCGGCAGAACAGCAGGTCGACGTCGGTCCGCGGCCGGTCCTGAATCAGGTCGTGCGTCTCGAACGTGACCCGCCGCTTCAGCGACTCGCGGATGCGGAACGTCGCGTCCTCCTGTTCGACGTACGGCTCGTAGCTCGTCAGCGGCCCGAGCTCCTCGCCGATGTCGGTGGTGCGCGTCGTCTCGTAGATGCCGGTGCGCGCCGCCTCGATGGCCTCCTCGCTGATGTCGCAGGCGTAGATGTCGAGGCTGCGGTCGTCGATGTCCGGGTCGTCCGCCGCCAGCATCGCCAGCGAGTACGGCTCGCGGCCGTCGGCGCACGGCGCGCTCCACGCCGTCACCGACCGCTGCTCGGCGGTGAGTTCCTGCACCACCGGCCGGAGGTCCGCCCACATGTCCGGGTCGCGGAAGAACCCGGTGACGTTGATGGTGAGCGCGTCGAGCAGCGCCTGCCGCTCGTCGTCGTCGCCGCGGAGGACGCTGAGGTAGTCGTCGTGGCTGTCGGCGTTCCGCCGCTGCATCCGCGCGGCGATGCGGCGCTGCAGGTACGCCTCGTTGTAGTACCCCGGCTCGAACGGCACCTCGTCTTCGACGTAGCGGATGACCCGCGACAGCCCGTCGTTCTCCACGGAACTCATCGCGGCTCCCCCAGCGTCTCCACGTCGAGGATGGTGACGACGTCGCCGTCGCCGAGCACCGCCGTCCCGGACAGCCCCGGGATGCCCGACAGGATGCCTTCGAGCGGCTTCACGACGACCTCCTCCTGGTGGAGCACGTCGTCGCAGTGCAGCGCAATCGGCCGCTTCTCCTCCCGGATTCGGAGCAGCATCCCGTCGTCCTCGTCGCCGCCGGCGTCGGTGCCGGCGCTTCCGACGTCGCCGCCGTAGCCGTCCGCGTCCGGGTCGCCGGGGACGGCGGCCGGGTCGTCCGGGCCGCTGCCGCCGTCGGCGTACGCCGCGTTCGCGGAGTCGCTGAGCACGTCGCCGAGCCGGACGACCGGGTAGATGTCGTCGTCGTGCCGGACGACCTCGTCTCCGTGGGCCGTGTCGATGCCGCCGGCGCGGGACACCTCCGCGATGTTCTTGATGGGGACGCCGTACTCGACGCCGTCGACCTCGACGAACATGACGCGGACGATGGCGACCGTCACGGGCAGCCGAATCTCGAACCGGGTGCCTTCGCCGGGCGTCGACTCCAGCGTGACGGCGCCGTCGAGCTGCTTGACGGTGGTGCGGACGACGTCCATGCCGACGCCGCGGCCCGACACGTCCGTCACTTCGTCGTTCGTGGAGAACCCGGGGTGGAACACGAGGTCGCGGGCCTCCGCGTCGTCCATCGCGTCGACTTCGGCCTGGGTCTTCACGCCCTTCTCGACGGCCTTCTCGCGGAGCGCGTCCGCCTCGATACCGCCGCCGTCGTCCTCGACGACGATGGTGACGTGGTCGCGTTCGCGGCTCGCCCGGAGCTCGATGGTGCCCTCCGGGTCCTTCCCGGCGGCCTCGCGCTCGGCGGGCGGCTCGATGCCGTGGTCGACCGCGTTCCGCAGGATGTGCACCAGCGGGTCGCGGATCTCGGTCAGGATGGTGCGGTCGAGTTCGATGTCGCGGCCGTCGATGTCGAACTGCACCTGCTTGTCCTGGTCGCGCGCCAGGTCGCGGACGAGCCGCGGGAACGTGTCCACGACCGCCGACAGCGGGATGAGCCGCATGTCCATCACGGTGTTCTGGAGGTTCGACGAGATCTTGTCGAGCTCGTCGAGGTTCTCCGACTCGATGCCGGCGGTCTCCATCTCGCGGCGGAGCTTGATGCGGCTCGTCACGAGCTGTTCGACCAGCCCGTACAGGTCGTCGAGCTGCTCGACGTCCACCCGGACCGACGAAATCGTGTCCGAGGAGCTGCTCGACCCGCCGGAGTCCCCGGTTTCGCCGTCCGCGGCGTCTCCAGCGTCGCCCTCCGCGTCGTCCGCGGTGTCGGAAGCGTCGGCGGCGGGCTCGCCGGTCGAACTGCCCGCCGCGTCTTCGTCGCCACCGGCGGCGTCGTCGCTGTCAGCGTCGCTGCCGGCGTCCGCTGATTCCGGAGCGTCGTCGCCGGGCGCCGGGTCGACCGCGTCCACGGACACCTCGTCGACCTGGCTGACGGCGTCGAGGCCGGCGGCGACGGCGTCGCCGGTGGTCGCCGGGACGTACACGTCGAACGTGTCGTCGTAGTCGCCGTCCTCGACCGCGTCGCGGTCCGGGTCCGTGCCGACGGCGCCGAACGCCTCCTCGACGGCCTCCAGCACGAACATCGCGTCGACGCCCGGCATCTCGGTGTCGCCGAGCGAGACGGTTCCGCGGTAGACGCCCTCGTCGTCGGCCGGCTCGATGCCGTGGTCGACGTCGACGTCGACGCCGGCCGACTCGGCGTCGTCGGTGTTGGGTTCCGATTCGAGGTCCGTGTCCGCCGTCGCCGCCGACTCCGATTCGGCCGCCGATTCCGTGTCTGCGTCGTCGCCGTCGCCGTTGCCGCCGGCGGTTTCGAGCGCCTCGGAGCCGTCCTCGGCGAGGGTGCGGAGCGCCTCCTCGGTGTCGGTCGGGTCGACGGCGGTGTCGCCGGTCTCGTCGATGTCGCCGAGCATCTCGTCGAGCAGGTCGACGCCCTCGAACAGCAGGTCCATGAGCTCCGGCGACACGTCGATGTCGCCGTCGCGGACCTCGTCGAGCAGGTCCTCCATCGCGTGCGCGAGCCCGGAGAAGTCGCCGAACCCCATCGCCGCGGCGTTCCCCTTCAGGGTGTGCGCGGTCCGGAAGATGGCGTCCATCGCCTCCGCGTCGTCCGGGTCGGATTCGAGCGCGAGCAGCGAGTTGTTCAGCTCCGTGATTCCCTCCTCGGACTCGCGGACGAACGCCCGGATGTGCGCTTCGGACATCAGCGCTCACCTCCGACGATGCCGACAGCGACGTCGTCGAGCGGCACCACGGAGTCGACGCTGCCGGTCTCGGCGGCGCGCTTCGGCATCCCGTAGACGACGCAGCTCTGTTCGTCCTGCGCGACGACGCGGCCGCCGGCGCGGCTGATGGCCTCGACGCCGTCGGCGCCGTCGCTCCCCATTCCGGTGAGGATGACGCCGACGAGCGGACCGTCGATGACCGCGGCCGCGGACTCCATCGTGACGTTCGCGGACGGCCGGACGCCCTGCCCGCGGTCCTCGTCGACGAGTTTCACGCGGAGCCGGCCGTCGCGGTAGTCCGACACCTCCATGTGGGCGCCGCCGCGCGCGACGAGCGCCTCGCCGCGGGCGATTCGGGCGCCGTCGGTCGCCTCCGACACGTCGAGGTCGCAGGCGTCGTCGAGCCGCTCGGCGAACCGGCCCGTGAACGCCTCCGGCATGTGCTGGACGACGAGGACGCGGATGTCGGCGTCGCCCGGGAGCCCCGAGAGGACGCGCTCGACGGCGTCCGGTCCGCCGGTCGACGAGCCGATGACGACCGTCGTGTTCGGCTCCACGTCGTGCGTCGACGTCGCGGTCAACGCCGCGGTCGTCCCGGTCGCGGACCGGCTCGCTGTCGTCGTGGACGCGCCGCCGCCCGAGATGTCGGCGCCCGCGACCGACCGGACCGTGTCCACGAGCTGGTCTTCGAGCCGTGAGACGCCCATCGACACCTCTCCGCCCGGCTTCGCGAAGAAGTCGACGGCGCCCGCGTCGAGCGCTTCGAACGTCTCCTCGGCGCCGTCTTCGGTGTACGCCGACAGCATCAACACCGGCGTCGGGTGTTCGCGCATCAGTTCCTCGACGGCTTCGATGCCGTCCATCTGCGGCATTTCGACGTCCATCGTGACGACGTCCGGGTCGGTGTCGCGGACGACCGACAGCACCTCCGTGCCGTCTTTCGCTTCCCCGACGACGTCCACCCCGCCCGCCTCCAGGATGTCCGTGATGAGTCCCCGCATGAACCGGGAGTCGTCCACGACGACCGTCCGCGGCGCAGCGGTGCCGCCGCGTGCGCTCCCTCCGGGCCGCGTGGCGTGTCGCGTCATGGCTTCAGCTTCCAACACGCCGTTCTTCAAGGCTCCGTCCCGAATTTCAGCGGTGATACCTCGGGGAGTACGGTTAAGGTCGGCGACCCGCCCGAATCGGGTATGGCGAGCACGCAACGCACATCTGACGGCGACGCGGCGGCGGAGGCGGACGTCACGCAGGTACTCGAGTTCGGCCTCGGCGAGGAAACGTACTGTCTCGACATCGCGTACATCGACGAGATCGTCGACGCGGCCGACCTGACGGCCATCCCGAACTCGCCCCGGCACGTCGAGGGCGTCATGGACCTCCGCGGCAAGACGACGACCATCATCGATCCGAAGACGCTGCTCGGCGTCGCGGAGAGCGGCGCGCGCGAACGAATCATCGTGTTCGACCCGGACGAGGTCAACGACGGCAACACCGTCGGCTGGGTCGTCGACGAGGTGTTCCAGGTCCGCGACGTCGCCGCCGACCAGGTCGACGAGGCGACGACCGCCGGCGACGACGACGTCCGCGGCATCGTCAAGGGCGACGACCGGTTCGTCGTCTGGGTCGAACCGCAGACCGAGTAACCCGGCCGCGTCGCGCCGGCGAAACTCCGATTCCAGTTCCGCGGTGTCGCTTCGACACCGCTTCACTGACGGTTCGATGATGGTTCTACGGTGCTTCTTCGACGCTTTAGTGACGCTTCGATAGCACGTCGACGTATTATCGACATCGCTTTTCTGCGGCTCCCCGGCGAAGCTGTCCGGGCTCTCTTCGCTCGCGCCCCCAGTCCGTTATCACGCCTGAGAGCCGGGGACGAATCCTTATGCGGCGCGTCGGCGCAGCACGACCATGCGCGTATCGAGCGGCGTGGACGGGTTCGACCGCCTGGTCGACGGCGGCCTCCCGGGCGGCAGGCTCTACGTCATCTGCGGCCCCCCGGGCAGCGGCAAGACGACGTTCTCCGCACAGTTCGTCGCCGACGGCGCCACCGACGGCGAGCGCTGCCTGTTCATCAGCATGCACGAGAGCCGCGATGACCTCGAACAGGACATGGCCGGCTACGACTTCGGCTTCGCGGAGGTGCTCGACTCCGGGAACGTCACGTTCCTCGACGCCTTCTCCTCCGACGGCAAACGGTTCTTCGGGATGCCGGGCGAACGCCGCGACCTCAACAGCATCTCCAACCGAATCACGTCGTTCGTCGAGTCCCGCGACGTCGACCGCGTCGTCATCGACTCGACGATGCTGCTCCGCTACTACCTCGACGACACCGACGACACCGTGATGCGGTTCCTCTCGTCGCTCAAGCGGACCGACGCCACGACGTACCTCATCTCCGAGATGACCGACCCGTCCGCGTACGCCGACGAACACTACCTGGCGCACGGCGTCATCTTCTTCCACAACTACATGGAGGACGACGGGATGCGCCGCGGCGTCCAGGTCGTGAAGATGCGGGGCACCGACGTCGACACCGACATCCACGACCTCCGGTTCACCGACGCCGGCCTCGCCGTCGGCGACGCCGACGCCACGATTCCCCAGTGATGTACGAGGAACGACTCGGCACCGACTGGACCGACATCTCCCCGGACGAAGCCATCCGCCGGGCGTACGCGCTCGGCGTCGCCGCCTCGTTCGGCTACCGGAACGACGACGAGTTCGACCGGCTCCGCGACGCCCTCGACACCTCCTACGACCGCAGCATCATCGACCTCGCCTACCAGGAGGGGAAACAGACCGCGACCGAACTCCGCGGCACCGACGACGTCGACGGCGCCGACGACATCTGGACTCACCTCGTCACGGGCGCGTCGCCCACGGACCCCGGCGACGTCGACGCCGAGGACGACCCGGGGACTCCCGGCCCTGCCGGCGAGTTCCCGACGATGCTCGACCGCGCCGCCCTCCTCGACCGCGCCGAACTGCTCGACGGGGGCGCCGACCTCGGCGCGCTCGGCTTCCCGTCGCTGCTCGGCTCGCCGACCGACCGGTCCGACGCGGAGGAGTGACTCGCCGTGTACTCCCCGAAGCGCATGGCGGCGCGGGCGTGGACAAAGGTTTTAGCCGTCGACCGCGTCGTTTCTCGTATGTTGGAGGACGCCCCGTTCTCTATCGACGGCACCCACGAGGGCCGGAGCCTCCTCATCGCCGGGCCGCCGATGACGGGGAAGTACGACCTGATGTTCCGGCTGCTCGCCGAGAACGCCGACCGCGGCATCATCATCACGACGGGTGACGCCGCCGAGGACGTCCGCGCCGACTTCGCGGAGGCCGCCGGCGTCGACCCGGAACTCGTCGGCGTCGTCGACTGCGTCTCCCGGCAGCGCGGGGCGTCCGTCACCGACTCCGAACGCGTCCGCTACGTCTCCTCGCCGAAGAACGTCACCGAAATCGGGATGAAGTTCACGGACCTCTTCGAGGTGTACCGCGAACACGGCGCCCCGGTCGGCGTCGGCATCCACTCGCTGTCGGAGCTGCTGATGTACCTCGACCCGCAGGACGTCTACCAGTTCGTCCGCGTGCTCACGAAGCAGGCCGAAAGCGAAGGCTGGTTCACCGTCTCCGTCATCGGCTCGACGATGCACGACGAACAGACGCTCCACACCATGTACGAGCCGTTCGACACCGTCATCAACACCCGCGAACAGGACGGCGCCCGCGAACTCCGCGTCCGCGACCGGCAGCAGACCGCGACCGCCTGGACGTCGTTCTGACCCGGGCCGGCCGGCTCCAGGCTCGGTGACTCCGCGGCCGCGCGACTTCTCCCGCGTCACGGCTCCGTCGACTCGGTAATCCGTGGAACCGAAAGTTCAATCATCGGCCGAGGGGAACCGTCGGCCGTGACAGACCACGTTCCGTTCACCGACATCTACGTCGACGACGACATCGTCGACGAGGTCACGGAGGTTCTCCAGAGCACCCGCTACGTCAAGGGCGAACGGCTCGAACAGTTCGAGGCGGCGTTCGCCCGCGAAGCCGGCGTCGAGCACGCCGTCGGGCTGTCGAGCGGAACGGCGGCGCTGCTGTTGGCGCTCGAAGGGCTGGGTCTCGGTGACGGGGACGATGTGTTCGTCCCCGGCCTGACCTTCTTCGCGACCGCGAGCACGGTTCTGAGGGCGGGTGCGACGCCGAAGTTCGTCGACGTCGACCCGGAGACGTACACGATGGACCCCGCGGAGCTGGAGCAGTCTGTCGAGGCGTCGGAGAACCCGGCGGCCGTCGTCCCGGTCCACATCTACGGGCAGATGGCGGACATGGAGGCCATCAACCGAATCGCCGACGAGCACGACCTCGCGGTCGTCGAAGACGCCTGTCAGGCTCACTTCGCGGAACGTGGCGGCGAACTCGCCGGGACGGCGGGCGACGCGGGCGCGTTCAGTTTCTACCCGTCGAAGAACATGACCGTCGGCGGCGACGGCGGGATGCTCGTCACCGACGACGGCGGCCTCGCCGACAAGGCGCGCGCGCTCCGGAACCACGGGCGGGGCGACGACGGCGTTCACCGCTACCTCGGCTTGAACTTCCGGCTCGACGAGGTCAGCGCCGTCGTCGGCGACGCGCAACTCGACCACATCCGAGCGTGGAACGACGGGCGTCGCCGAGCGGCGCATCGCTACACCGACGCGCTGGTCGACGTCGACGAGGTGGTCACGCCGACGGAGGCCGAAGACGCCACGCACGTCTATCACCTGTACGTCGTCCAGGCTCCGGACCGGGACGCGCTTCGGGCACACCTCGACGACCGCGGCATCGACACCGGCGTCCACTACCCGACGCCGCTGCACGAACACCCGGCCATCGAGGAGCGCGTCGGTGACGTGACGCTCGAACGGACGGAGGCGCTCTGTGACCGCATCGTCTCTCTCCCGATGCATCCCCGCCTGTCCGACGAGGAAATCGACGAGGTCTGTGCGGCCATCGAGGAGTTCTACCGATGAAGTACGCCGTCATCGGCACGGGCTACTGGGGCAGCAACCACGCCCGAATCGCCTCGGAGCTCCGCAGCGAGGGGGTCATCGAGGAGGCGTACCTGTGTGACGCCGACGAGGAGCGCGTCTCCGAAATCGCGGAGGCGTACGACCTCCCGTACGTCACCGACTACGCCGACCTCCCGGACGAAGGCGTCACCGCGGCGACGCTTTCGACGCCGTCGCCGACGCACCACGACATCGCCGTCGACCTCCTCGAATCGGGCGTCGACCTGCTCATCGAGAAGCCGCTGGCGCTCGACAGCGACGACGCGTGGAGCATCGTCGAAACCGCCGACGCCGAAAACCGGGTTCTCGCCGTCGGCCACATCTTCCGGTTCCACCCGGCGCTGAAGGAACTCAAGCGCCGCATCGACCGCGGCGAACTCGGCCGAATCAAGTACATGAACACGCGTCGCTTCTCGTTCCGCGTCCCCCGCGCGACCACCGGCGTCCTCTACTCGCTCGCCGTCCACGACGTGGACATCTCGAACTACCTGCTCGACGACGCGCCGAACGACATCTACTGCCGGCTCGACAGCGTCGTCCGCGACGACATCGACGAGACGGCGACGCTCGTGTTGAACTACGACGAGGCGACCTCCGTCATCAACGAGTCCTGGCAGGTACCGGTCTTCGGGAAGCAGCGAGACCTCGTCGTCGTCGGCTCGGAGAAAGCGGCGTACGTGGACTACCTCGAGGACAACGTGGTCGAAATCCACGAGAGCCGCGTCGTCAAACACGGCGACGAACTCCGCGCGCTCGAAGAAGGCGGGAAGACGTACGAGGTTGAAAACGACGAGCCGCTCCGGGTCGAAGTCGACGACTTCGTCTCCGCCTGCAAGGAACGGACGGAGCCGAGTTCGCCGGGGAGAATCGGTGCGGAGGTCGTCGAGCAACTCGAACTCGCCGAAGAGTCCTCCGAGCGGAACCAGACGGTTCCGCTCGACCGGTAGCTACTCCTGGGAGTACCCGGTTTTCGTCAGGTAGATTCGTCGGCCGTTCAGCTCCGTGTACGCCGGTTCGAACGGCGGGAAGTCGACCGCGCGGATGCGGTCGTACAGTTCGACGTCGTCCGGGTCGCCGAGTTCCTCCGGGTCGACCTGCTTCACGTCATCGAGGCTGTCCTTGGTGTAGAAGTACCGTTCGCCGCCGAACTCCGACTGCGGCGTTCCCATCTCCATGACGTCACCGGAGACGATGTGCGGAAGCATGTCCTCGAACAGCGCCTCGGACGCTTCTCGGGTTCGCTCGTACAGCGACCGCGCGGTGTCGTCCTCGTCGATCTCCACGAACCGGCGGTCGATGATGTCGCCGGCGTCGACGTCCTCGGCCATGAAGTGCATCGTGGTGCCGTGCTTCCAGTAATCGTCCTTCCGAGCGTTCATGATCGAGTGGCTGAAGACGTTGCTTCCGCGGTACCGTGGGAGTTCGGCCTGGTGGAGATTGATCGGCGCTTGGTCGGGGTGGTTCAGGAGTTCGGGGCCGAGGATGTTCGGGTAGTAGACGCTGATGAGGTAGTCCACCGGGTGGTCCAGCACCTCCCGCTCGGAGTCGATTGGCAGGACGTTCTCGTAGCCGAGTTCGTTCGCCCGCTCTCGAACCGACCCCTCCCACCACCGGTCGGAGTCGGCTCGGTACGTCACGATGATTTCGACGTCCACGTCGGGGTGCTCGTGGAGCCGTTCGAGACACCGAACACCCAGCGTGTGGCTTCCCAGAAAAGCGACCGTAACCATGCCGGCAGGTGCGGTGTACGAGACTAAACGCTTGCGATGGTGCCTCTCCTCGCCGTAAATCGATTCACCACTTTCGAACTCCCGCGACCTCCACCGGATTCTGTATCGCGGCATAGGATTTATCGTCTGGACCGCCGGGCTTACGTCCGCGCCGCCGAATCCTTCGGTAATGGCCGATTTCGACCCCGAGCAGTTCGAGGACAAGTACGCGAACTACTTTCCGGAGCTGCAGCGCGCGTACAAGAACGCGTTCGAGACGATGAACGACGCGTACGACTCGGAGCTGATTCACGCCATCGACCAGCAGGTGCTCAACGAGTCCGAGCCGTTCTACGACGAGGGGGCGTTCCGCGTCGAACTGCCCGAGAATCCGACGGAGCGCGTCACGGGCGTCGTCGTCGACGACGAGAAACTGGAGCGGACGCTCGACCGCTACGTCGAGGAGATCGAAGCGGAGCTGTACCGCGTGTTCGCCGTCGAGCCGCCCGCTGACGCGGACGTGTCCCCTGACGAGCACAAGGCATAAACCCACGTACTCCCAATTCGGACGTAATGAGTACCGACTCACAGGACGGCGACGACCTGCGTGACCGCGTCACGAACTTCCTGCGGCGGAACTTCCCGCAGATCCAGATGCACGGCGGCAGCGCCGCGATTCAGCACCTCGACCGCGAGACCGGCGAAATCAGTATTTCGCTCGGCGGCGCCTGCTCCGGCTGTGGCATCTCGCCGATGACGATTCAGGCCATCAAGTCCCGGATGACGAAGGAGATCCCGGAGATCACCCAGGTCCACGCCGACACCGGCATGGGCGGCGGCGCCGACGGCGACCTCGGCGGGATGAGCCACTCGAGCGACGGCATGTCCCCGTCGTTCCCCGGTGAGAGCGACGACGGCGAGGACGACGAAGGCCCGCAGGCCCCCTTCTAACTCGGCACTTCTTCCCTCTGTTTTCGCGGCTCGATAGCTACAGCGCCGTTCTACCGCCTAAATTCGGGTTCGCGGAGCCTCGGCGTTGCCGCCACGGCACGGCTGACTCTGTACGGGTGAATCCGTCGGTGTAAACCCGTACTCGCTATATCGAATCTGCCGTATCGGGGTGTCCGTCCTGGATTGCCGCGTCGGTGGTGGAGACCAGAAGACGGATTAACGGCGAGCGGGATTCCGCAGGTAATGAGCAACGACTCGCCGGAGAACGTCCTCTTCGTCGTGTTAGACACGGTCCGGAAGGACCGACTCGGTCCGTACGGCTACGACGGCGGCACGACGCCGGGGCTCGACGAGTTCGCCGCGGAGGCGACGGTGTTCGAGAACGCGGTCGCACCGGCGCCGTGGACACTTCCGGTGCACGCGTCGCTGTTCACCGGGATGTACCCGCACCAGCACGGCGCGGACCAGGAGAACCCGTACCTGGAGGGCGCGACGACGCTCGCGGAGACGCTGTCGGGCGCCGGCTACCGGACGGCGTGCTACTCGTCGAACGCCTGGATTACGCCGTACACGCACCTCACCGACGGCTTCGACGACCAGGACAACTTCTTCGAGGTGATGCCCGGCGACCTGCTCTCCGGGCCGCTCGCGAAGGCGTGGAAGACGATGAACGACAGCGACGCCCTCCGCACCGTCGCGGACAAACTGGTGTCGCTCGGCAACGTCGCCCACGAATACCTCGCGTCCGGCGAGGGCGCCGACTCGAAGACGCCGGCCGTGATGGACCGGACCCGGGAGTTCATCGAGGCGGCCGACGACGACGGCGACGACTGGTTCACGTTCATCAATCTGATGGACGCACACCTCCCGTATCACCCGCCCGAGGAGTACGTCGAGGAGTTCGCGCCGGGCGTCGACTCCACCGAGGTCTGCCAGAACTCGAAGGAGTACAACTGCGGCGCCCGCGACATCGACGACGACGAGTTCGACGCCATCCGCGGGCTGTACGACGCCGAAATCGCGCACATCGACGACCAGCTCACGGCGCTGTTCGACTGGCTGAAAGACACCGGCCGCTGGGACGACACCGCCGTCGTCGTCTGCGCCGACCACGGCGAACTCCACGGCGAACACGACCTGTACGGCCACGAGTTCAGCCTGTACGACCCGCTCGTGAACGTCCCGCTGATGGTGAAACACCCGGACCTCGACGGCGGCCGCCGCGAGGACACCGTCGAACTCGTCGACCTCTACCACACCGTCCTTGACGCACTCGGCGTCGACGGCGGCGACCCGGCGTCGGCGGGCGACGCAGCCGTTCCGCGTGACTCGACTCGGTCGCTGCTGTCGGCCGACTACCGCGAGTTCGCCGGCGTCGACGACCCGGACCCGGGGCAGGTCGGCGGCCCGACCGGCGAGTACGGCTTCGTCGAGTACTCCCGGCCCGTCGTCGAACTGAAACAGCTGGAGGAGAAGGCGTCGGCGGCCGGCATCGACCTCCCGGAGGACTCCCGATTCTACTCGCGGATGCGGGCCGCACGCGGCGCCGACGCCAAGTACGTCCGCATCGACCGCATCCCCGACGAGGCGTATCGGCTCGACAGCGACCCCGGCGAAACCCGGAACCTCGCCGGCGGGAGCGACGACCGCGTCGCCGACGCGGAAGCCGCACTCGGCGAGTTCGAAGCCGAAGCCGGCGGCGCGTGGACAGGTGCGGCTGACGGCGACGTCACCGACGACTCGCTTGACGAGATGGACGACGAAGCGAAAGACCGGCTCCGCGACCTCGGCTACGTCGAGTAGGTCGGGCTCCGATTCGTTCCGCAGTACCGCGGTTTCCGACTATCGGTCGCGGTCGGATTCGGCGCCGCTCGCGCCGCGCCGGGGCTGCCGCGTGCTCCGCGCGTCGCGGACGCGGCCGCCGTCGCGAATCTTGTCGTCGCAGAACGGGCAGCACCGCGGCTGGTCCATCGACTCCGGCGTGAACACGCGGAGGTAGTCGTCCGAGACGTACTCGCCGCAGTTCGCGCACTCTGGCATACCTCACCGAGCGGTCGCGGACGCAGTATACCCGAGCAATCGCTCGGAGTCCGCCGGGCGTCGCCCGCGTCACACGGACGTTCCCGGCTTCGGAGCGGCCCCGAATTGGTTCCTCCAATTCACATCTCAGTACTGCGATTATTCGAATATTCGTTACTCAGCGAAATCCGCGTGCTGACTCCCACGTCCGGAGTATATCCGCGAGCGTCCGATTCGTCGCCGCCGCGACGTCGTGGCCGGCGGCGCGGTCGACGACCGCTCCGTTGATCGCGTCCACCTCGGTTCGTCTGCCGGCGTCGACGTCCTGCAGCATCGACGACCGGTTCGCGGCCGTGTCGTCCGCGACGGCGTCGAGCGCGTCCACGGCGTCGCCGTCGGACAGCGGAACGCCCTCTGCGCGGGCGACTCGGGCGGTTTCGCGGGCGGCGCGCACCGCGGGCTCGCGGCCGGGCGCGTCCGTCACCGCGCCGTTGCGGACCCGCGCGAGCGCCGTCACGGCGTTGATGCCGGCGTTGACCGCGAGTTTCTCCCAGCGGCGACGCGGCATCTCCGGGTCGGCCGCACAGCGCAGGCCGGCGTCGCGGAACGCCGACGCGACCCGCTCGGCGCGGTCGCTGCCGCCGCCGTCGAGTTCGCCGACGTGGATGCGGCCGACGCCGGTGCACTCGACGCGACCCGGCTCCGCGAGTTCGGCGCCGTAGCTCGCGGTGCCGGCGAGCACCCGGTCGCCGAGCGCCTCGGCCAGCACCGCCTCGGTCAGGCCGTTCTGGAGCGAGCAGACGACCGCCGGGTCGCCGTCGCGGAGCGCCGCGGCGGCGTCGGCGGTGTCGTACGTCTTGACGGTGACGAGCGCGAGGTCCGGCCCCGCACCGTCGACGTCGCTCCCGGCGTCGACTCCGTCGTTGCGTTCGGCGTCGCGTCCGCCGCGTTCGCCGCGGCTCGGGGGCCAGTCGGTGACGGCGTCCGGGTAGGTGTGCGCGTCGAGCGCGCCGGTGACGCGGAGCCCGGCCTCGCGGACGCGGCTGACGTGTGGGTCGCGTCCGACGAGCGTGACGTCGTGTTCCCGGGCCAGCACGCCGCCGACGAGGCTGCCGAGCGAGCCGGCGCCGAACACCACGATGTCCATGGTGACGCCTCGTCGCGCGCCGAAAAGAGCGGTTCGGTGCCGCCCGCCGAGCGGGCGTGCCGTCGCGTCGCTGCCTCACGGTGCCGCTGGCTCACGGAGTCGCTGCGTCGCGGCGCCGTCGTGCTGCGTCGCTGCGGCGCCTCGCCGTCTCAGTCCTCGGTCCAGTAGTAGAGGTACTCCCTGGCGGCGCCGCAGTCCGGGCACTCGTCGGGGAGTTCGTCGATGTCGCCCATCGCGCCGCACTCGCTGCAGCGCCACACCAGTTCGCCCTCGCCGAACTCGTGGCCGGCGCGCTCGTGTTCGACGGACAGCGACGCGATTCCCTCCCGCGTCGTCACGTAGAAGCCGTCCTCGTCGAACCCGCGGACCGTGCCGAGTTTCTCGCCCGACTCCGTGTACACTGCCGCTCCGACGCCGACTGACGGTTCGTCTTCGGCCATACCCGGACGTGACGCCGCATCAGGCAAAAACACGCCGGCCGATTCGGGGTCCCGGCGGCCGATCGTCGGTCACCACGGCCGCGTCAGTCCGTCGCTCGAACGACGAGCGGCATGAGCGCACCGCCGACGGCGACGACGCTCGACCCGACGACGATGACGGTCGGATTCCCCCGAAGAACCCCGGCGACGACGGCGGCGGCTCCGGCGACGACGGCGAGCAGACAGCAGCCGAGCAGCACCGACGAACGAGTCGCGTCCACCATCACGAGACGGATTGCGGCGCCGCCGGAGTAAACGCTCGGTCGGCCGCCCGGCGCGCTACATGAAGTCCGCGATGCTCCCCTGCTTGTTCTTGTCGTTCTCGAAGATGGACTCCAGCGACCGGTCGAGGATTTCGAGCCGCTGTTTCGTGTACTCCCGGCAGCCGAACTCCTCGGCGACCTGCTTCGCCGTGTCCATGTACTTGTTGACGGAGCCGCGGTGCACCGTCAGCGTCATCCGGCCGCCGCACTCCCGGCAGTCCCCGGTCAGCGGCACCCGCCGGTACTTCTCGCCGCAGTCGAGACACCGCGTCTCCTGCCGCGAGAACGCCCGCAGATTCCCGATGAGGTCCGGCAGGAAGTGGTACTCGATGACGCGCTCCGCCACGTCCGTCTCGTCGACCGCGCGGAGCTTCCGCGCCAACTCCAGCTGCGCGTCCATCTTGTCCATCATCGACCCGAGCGTCTTGTACGCAGACAGGTCCGGGCCGAGCGCGATGTCCGACGTGTCGTGCGTGTGGTCGAACCCGCGGTACTCGTCGTCCGTCCCGAGCGTCTCCTCCGCGATCTGGACGTCGACCTCCTCCGGGTCCGCCATCTCCAGCGTCGCCTCGTAGAACTCCCGCGGATACCGCCGCACGATGTCCATGTTGTGCGCCTCGTCGTCGATTTCGCTCGGGTCGATGCGCGACGACATCACGAGCGGCGCGTCCATCTGCCCGCCGCGCTTGTCCGGCAGGAACTCCTTCGAGAAGTTCAGCAGGCCGTCCATCAGCAGCATCACGCAGTCCTCGTCGCCGTCGCACTGTCCGACGTAGAGGTCGTTCGCGACCAGCGTGTTCGTATCCGAGACGGTGAGACAGTACGTGGAGTCGACGTCGGACGCCACGGGCTCCACGGACACGACCTCGTCGACCCAGACGTCTCCACCGTCACCGAAGAGCCGCTGTGACCGCGTCTCGATTCGGTCGACTGCGTCATTTAGCGCGTCGTCTTCGTTCGGTATCGTATTCCGGTCGACGTCGAGTCCCTTCGGAGCCGGAATCGCGTCACCTTCCGAGAGTTCTCTCGCGTCGACGCGGTCGACGCTGCCGTCGTTCCACCGGCGCATCGAGTGGTCTGCAGTGACGGTCAGTTCACGGCCGCTTTTCGTTTCCACTCGAACGAGGTGGTCGGGTGACGGATGCTTCGAGACGGATTCGACCCGCTTGAGCGTTTGTTCGCCGTCCTCGGTTACTGATGGCACGTGCACGTCGCCGTCGAGTTCCTGTACCAGCGTGCCGAAGTCGTCCTGGTCGGCGGTTTCGGGGTCGAGTCGGTCCTCGACGAGCGTCTCGATTGCTGTGTAGTGAGTCTCGCCGTCCTCGTCTTCGAACCATACCTTCGTCTCCGGGTGGAAGCAGTTGCGACGTTTCGCGGCGTGGAAGTACGGGTGTGCGTAGCCGACGGCGGCGCTGGTGAAGCCGACGACGCGGCCGACGACGGCGGCGGAGGTGTGCGGCGCCATGCCGAAGACGAGTTCGCCGACGAGGTCGTCGCGTTCGTTCACTTCGTAGAACGGGTCGAGGCCGTAGAAGTCGGTGAGGAGTTCGTCGACGAAGTCCGCGGTCTTCATCATGTGTTCGGCGGCGCCGTCCGACAGCACGATGTCCTGGACGCGGAGTTCGACGAGCTGGTCGTCGTGGACGAGCGGTTCGCCGTCGATGTCGGTTTCGTAGCCGAGTTCGTGGAAGTGGTCGGCGGTGACGTCGAGTTCTTCGGGGCGGACGGCGGTGACCGGGAGGTCGGTCATGTCGTAGCGGACGGTGCCGTCTTTGAACGCGGAGACGCCGTGTTTGGCGCGCAGCACGCCTTTCTCCATCGCTTCGGGCGTCTTGTTCGCGGAGGTGAGCCCCTTCACGCCTTTCAGCATCTCGAAGGAGGCTTCGCGTTCGCCGAGGGCGTCGAGCGCGCTCCAGTACTCGTCGTTGAGGTCGACGGTGTGCCAGTCGGTGCTGTCGACGACGCGTTCGCAGTGTGGGCATTCGACGCGGCCGGATTCGTCGGGTTCGCAGACGGTGCCGCAGTCGTCGCATTCGAAGTACGGCTCGGTGTGGGTGTCGCAGTCCGGGCAGCTGACCTTGTAGGTGTGGGTGCCGCAGCCGGGGCATTCGCGGTCGCCGAGTCGGACGTCGACGACGCCGCGGCCGCGGTCGGTGTGTTCGGAGGCGGCTTCGCCGACGGAGCGCTGGCTGCCGCCGGCGTCGTTGATTGGGAACAGCGTGTGGACGGCCGGGGAGAGGTCGCGGCTCTCGGATTTCTCGGGGCGACCCATCCGGTTGCCGATGCGGGTCGGGGCGCGTTCGCGGACCGTGAACGGCGCGACGTCGTTGACCGCGCGGACGGCGTTGTCGCCGCCGGCCCAGTTCCGGGCGTCGGCGCTGAGTTCCTCCCATTCGCGCTGCAGTCCGTCGGTTACGCCGAGTTGACGGAGCAGCGGGCGGAAGTCGGGGATGCGGAGCGAGTCCGGCGTCTGGCTGTGTTCGACGAGCAGCGATTCGAGGGTGCGTCGAACCCGGTCGGTGTTCTCGACGACGAGCAGGTCGCCGGTGACGTCGCCGTCGGTGACGGCGTCGACGAGCGCCTCGAAGTCGTCGACGCTGACGTCGTGCCACAGGTAGGTGTACGCGGGGTGGAGCGGCGCGTCGTACTCGGCGGCCCATTCGAGCGCGCGGTCGGCGGCGGGGTCGTCGAGGTCGACGCGGCGGTCGTCGCGGAGCGCCTGGAGGTCGGCGCCGGCGGCGGCGAGGTCCTGCTCCCACCACTCGACGACGTACGAGGCGGGGGCGAGCGGATGGTTGTTCTCGACGAACTCGCCGTAGTTCACGAGGTACTCGCCGAGGTCGAGGATCTCCTCGACGCCGTTCCGGATTTCGAGCGCCTCCTTCGGGTCGTCGATGCGGCGGACGTCGCCGTTCGCCAGCCGAACCGTCGGGCCGTCGATGGAGTCGACGGGGACGACGCCGCCGGCTTTCCCGGGCCGCTCGGTCTTGATCTGGGTGCCGGTGGCGAGGAAGTCGTCGACGAGGTGCATCGTCGCCGGGTGGACGCCGGCGGTCGCGAAGCCGTGGTTTCGCGACCGGCCGTACCGGAGGCGGAAGCCGCCGGGCTCCGACGGGTGGCCGAACACGGGGCGGCCGGCGATGAGGTCGCGCAGGAACTTCTCGGACGGCTCGACGCGCTTCGGGCCGTCCGGCTCAGCGCCGTCCGGCAGGCCGCCGTCGTCGGCGTCGTCGGCGTCGGCGGACGCGGCTTCGCCGTCGGGTTCTCCCCCGTCGTCGCCGCCGTCACCGTCAGCGCCGTTCTCCTCGCCGTCCGCGTCGCCAGCGTCGCCGCCGCCGTCGGCGTAGGTGCCGTCGATGAGGTCCTGGAGCCACGGCCAGTCGACCTCGTCGAGCTGGCGGGTGTACCGCTGAATCTTCGGCGCCTTCAGCGCGATGCCCTCCGCGAGCACGAGACACATGCCGCCGCGGGCGGAGTTCGTGTCGACGCGTTCGAGGTCGCGGAAGCCGGACACCTCCTCGTCGCCGGTGGCTTCCCCGTCCAGCATAATCGGCATGTGCTCGGCGATGAACTTCGTCTCCTTGTCCTTCGGCGTGTACTGCAGCCCGGTCTCCTTGTCGTACAGCGACACCTCCTCGGCGTACCGCTCGATTTCGTCGGTGCGGGCGCTGTACTCCTCGATACCGAGCAGTGACCGGGCGTAGTCGCCGACGAGCACGGACAGCGCCTGCGCGGTTCCGCCGGCGGACCGGATCGGGCCGGCGTAGTAGACGTTCACGAACTCCGTGCCGTCGTCGTTCTCCAGGAGTTCGACGCGGTCGATTCCTTCGATCGGCGCGGCGACGACGCCTTCGGTGAGCAGCGCGACCGCTGTGCGGACGGCGCCCTCGACTTTGCCTTCGCGGCTGTCGAAGTCGCCGACGGTGCCCTCGACGAAGTCCGTGACCAGTTCGAGCGCCGCCTCCTCGCGGCTCATCTCGCCTTCGAGTTCCCGGACGCGCTCGGCGACGCCGGGGATGCCGAGGATGTTCTCGACGCGGTCGGCCATGTCGCGCGCCACCGGAATCTCGATGTCGGTGCCCGGGTCCTTCCCCTGTGCGCGCGCGGCTTCGGCGCGCTCGAACGCCTCGTCGAGCCGGTCTTCGATGCGGGCGAAGTAGCGTTCGTCGTCCGGTCTCATCGCGGCCGCTCCCTCCGTTCTACGGGTGACGTCCCCTGCGTCGCGGGCCGCGTCGTCGACGCGGCGGCCGCGGCTCTGTTCGAAGTTCGGGGTCGTCGATACACGTCACTCTCCAGCGCAGGCCAAGGTAAAAACAGTTCGTCCCGCACCGGCCGCGCGGCTGTCCGTCCCTGGCGTCGACCCGCCGATAGACCCCGGTCTGCCACGGTTTTCGGCCGTTACAGCCAGAGGTCGAGGTCGGTGACGTCGTCGTGTTCGCGGTCGAGCGGCGTCTCGAACGCGCGGAGGTACACTTCGCCGGCGAAGACGGTGCCGGCGTTCAGGTGGCCGGCGAGCGCCTGGCCGCTCCGCCGGGACAGCACGGCGTGGGTGTGCGCGAACCGGTCGCCGTCGAGACGTGCGACGTTGCCGACGCAGGCGGCGACCTCCAGCGGTTCGTCGAACTCGACCGAGCGGTACTCGGTGTCCTCCTGGTCGTAGAACCACACCTCGGCGTCCTGTACGGCGCCCATGGCGTTGAACCACGCGGCGTCCGCCTCGACGCGGTCCGCGAGCGCCTCGATCTCTTCGCGCCAGTCCGCGCCGTTGTCGAGGCTCGCGAGATACTCGCCCGACACCTCCACTTCGCGGTAGTTCATGCGGGAACCGTCGGCCGTTCCGGAGTAAAACCTTGCTCCCGTCTCCCGCGGGGCGCCGAGCGGAACGCCGAGCCGAACGTTCAAACCAGAAGCCGCGGCCAGTCGCCGCCGTGACCTGACAGTCGCCGCGCGGCGCCCAGCGGGTGCGCGACACGCCGCCGCGCGGACAGCAGCGCGCCGTGTCGCCTGCCAGCCATCCGTTCAGCCGCGCCGCTGCAGCGCCGCGCCGCCGTGGCCTGAAGCCCGGATCGTCGGTGTCACCCGGAGAACAGGCTGGCGTGCACCGGGGCGCGCTCGCTGCGCTGCTCCTCGCGGTCGTCGTCGCCGCGGTCCTCGTCGCGGACCGCGCGGCCGTCGACGCCGTCGGCGAAGAAGTCGCGGAGCGGCGGCCCGACCGACTCCGGCTCGACGAGGAAGGCGTCGTGGCCGTGGTCCGAGTCGACGACGTGGTGGGCGACCGGGACGTCGACGTCGTCGAAGGCGGCGGCGAGCGACCGCGACGCCTCGACCGTGAAGTGCCAGTCGCCGGTGAACGAGACGACGAGCGCCTCGCCCTCGAAGGCGGCGAGCGCGTCGGCGTCGGAGCCGTAGCCGGCGGCGAGGTCGTAGTCGTCCATCGCCCGGGTCAGGTAGCGGTAGCTGTTCGCGTCGAACCGCTCGACGAACCGGTCGGCGTTGTAGTCGAGGTACGACTCGACTTCGCGGTACGGGAAGAACGACGCCGCCGGGTCCTCCGGGAAGCGGTCGCTCCCGGCGTCGCGGCCGGCGGCGCGCCGCCCGAACTTCCGCTCCATCGACGCCTTCGAGAGGTACATGACGTGGCCGAGCTGCCGGGCGAGCGCGAGCCCCTGGTCCGGGTCGGGGCCGTCGCCGTAGTAGTCGCCGCCGTTCCAGTGCGGGTCGGTGGCGATGGCGCGGCGCGCCACGGCGTTGATGCCGAGACACTGCGGGTCGAGCCGCGCCGCGGTCGCGACGGCGGCGACGCGCCGGACGTCGTCGGGGTAGCGTTTCGCCCAGTCGAGCGCGTTCATCCCGCCGACGCTGCCGCCGACGACCGCGTGCAGCCGCCCGACGCCGAGTTCGTCGAGCAGCGCGCGCTGCGCCCGCGTCCAGTCCGCGACCGTGACCGGCGGGAACTCCGTCCCCCACGGCTCGCCGTCCGGCGCTTCGCTCGCGGGGCCGGACGAGCCGTAGCAGGAGCCGGGGACGTTCACGCAGACGACGTAGTACTCCGTGGTGTCGATTGCCTTCCCGGGGCCGACGACGTCGTTCCACCAGGCGCGCGCCTGCCCGGCGGTGCCGCCGGCGCCGTCCGCGTCGCCGTCGCCGTTCCCGCCGTCCGCAGCGTCGGCGTCGCCGGCGTCGTCCCGTCGCCAACTGTCGCTGCGCGGCGGCTCGGCGACGTGGTGGCTGCCGGTGAGCGCGTGGCAGACCAGCACGGCGTTCGAGCCGTCGAACTCGCCGTAGGTCTCGTAGGTGAGTTCGAGCTCCGGGATGGACTCGCCGCACTCGAACTGGAACTCGCCGAGCGTCTCTGTGGACGGCATTCAGGCCACCTCCGCGATGGCGCGGTCGAGGTCGGTGATGACGTCTTCGGGGTCTTCGATGCCGACGGAGCACCGCAGCAGGTCCGGGGTGACGCCGGCGGCGCGCTGCTCCGTCTCGCTGAGCTGTGCGTGGGTGGTGCTCGCGGGGTGGATGATGAGGGTGCGGGCGTCGCCGATGTTCGCGAGGAACGACGCCAGCTCCACTTCCTCGCAGAGCCGCTTCCCGGCGTCGAACCCGCCTTCGAGGCCGAACACGACCATGCCGCCGTAGTCGTCGAGGTACGTCGCGGCGTTGTCGTGGGTCGGGTGGTCCTCGAAGCCGGGGTAGGTGACCCACGCGACGTCGGGGTGGTCGCGGAGGTGTTCGGCGACGACGCGGGCGTTCTCGCAGTGGCGGTCCATGCGGAGCGGGAGCGTCGCGAGCCCCTGGATGGTCTGCCAGGCGTCGAACGGGGACTGGCAGTTGCCGAGTGCGCGGACGCTGCGGTGCCGGACGACCTCCGCGAAGGCGCGCTCGCCGAACCGCTCGGTGAAGTCGACGCCGAACGCCTCGTTTTCGCCGCTGAGTTCGTCGTAGTCGGCGTCCGGGTGGTCCCACGGGAAGGTGCCGCCGTCGACGAGGATGCCGCCGACGGTGGTGCCGCCGCCGTGTATCCACTTCGTGGTGGAGTTCCAGACGACGTCGGCGCCGTGGTCGATTGGGTTGCAGAGCGCCGGCGTGCCGAACGTGTTGTCGACGACGAGCGGGACGGCGTGGTCGTGGGCGATGTCGGCGACCCGTTCGAAGTCGGGCGTGACGAGCGACGGGTTCGCGACGGTTTCGACGTGGACGAAGGCGGTGTCGTCGTCGATGGCGTCGGCGTAGGCGTCGTAGTCGGTCGTCTCGACGGTGGTGAGGTCGACGCCGCGGCGGGACGCCATGTGGCTGAAGTAGGCGCTGGTGCCGCCGTACATGTCGGCGGACGCGACGATGTTGTCGCCGGCGCGCGCGAGCACGGAGGTCGCGGCGTCGATGGCGGCCATCCCGGATGCGGTGGCGATGGCGTCGGCGCCGCCTTCGAGCGCGGCGAGTCGGTGTTCGAGGACGCGGGTCGTCGGGTTCGAGATGCGAGTGTAGACGTCGCCGTCGCGTTCGAGCGCGTACAGGTCGGCGGCGACGTCGGCGTCTTCGAACCGGTACGACGTGGTCTGATAGATGGGCGGCGCGCGCGCGCCGGTCGCGGGGTCGCCCTGCCACCCGGCGTGTAGCGCCGTCGTGCGGGCGCCCCAGCCGTCCTCGGCGGCCCGTCGGCCGTCGTCGCCGGGGCTGTCTGCCCCGCCAGCGTCCTCGGTCATGTGTACGAAACATATTCCTCTTCGCTCTTATGCACGTCAGTTACGGCAAGCGCTGCCGGACGATGCCCGGACTCCCAAACGCTTTAGCGGAGACCGCGGGAACCGGCGGACATGGCCGCCATCGAGTTGGACGGCGTCACGAAGCGGTACGGCGACGTGACCGCCGTCCGCGACCTCGACGTCACTGTCGAGGAAGGCGAAGTGTACGGCTTCCTCGGGCCGAACGGCGCCGGGAAGTCGACGACCATCAACATGCTGTTGGACTTCGTGCGGCCCTCCAGCGGCAGCGTCGAGGTGCTCTCGCGCGACGCGCAAGCGGAGTCCGTCGCCGTCCGCGAACGCACCGGCGTGCTTCCCGAGGGATACGACGTCTACGACCGGCTCACCGGCCGGAAACACGTCGAGTTCGCGATGCGGTCGAAGGAACTCGACGGCGACCCGGACGCGATCCTCGACCGGGTCGGCATCGCCGACGCCGCCGACCGGAAGGCGGGCGACTACTCGAAGGGGATGCAGCAGCGGCTCGTCCTCGGCATGGCGCTCGTCGGCGACCCGGACCTGCTCGTCCTCGACGAGCCGTCGTCCGGGCTCGACCCGGCGGGCGCGAAGGAGATGCGCGAAATCGTGCGGGCTGAGGCGGACCGCGGCGCGACCGTGTTCTTCTCCAGCCACGTCCTCGGGCAGGTCGAGGCGGTGTGCGACCGCGTCGGCATCATGCGCGACGGCGAACTGGTCGCGGAGGACAGCATCTCCGGGCTGCGCGAAGCGGTCGGCGGCGAGGAGCAGCTCGTCATCACCGTCGACGCGGCCTCCGAGGAGGACCTCGAAGCGGTGCGGGCGCTCGACGGCGTCTCCACCGCCGACACGGACGGCGGCACCGTGACGGTGACCTGCGACAGCGACGCGAAGACCGCGGTCATCTCGGCGCTCGAAGACGCCGGCGTCGCAGTCAAGGACTTCTCGACGGAGGAGGCGAGCCTCGAAGACCTGTTCTTGCACTACACGAGCGCGGAGGACACGGAGACGGAGGTGACGGCATGAGCCTCGAAGCGGTCGCGCGCAAGGACTTCGAGGACGCGGTGCGGTCGCGGTGGCTGCTGGCGCTGTCGGCGGTGTTCGTGCTGCTGGTGACGCTCGTGGTCTTCCTGGTGCGGCCGGGGCAGGGGCAGACGCTGACGACCGGCGACCTGCTCGGCTCCATCTTCATCAAGGACGCGCTGGTGACGACGCTCATCCCGCTCATCGCGCTGGTCGTCTCGTACAACGCCGTGGTCGGCGAGCGCGCGACCGGGTCGCTGAAACTGCTGCTGTCGCTGCCGCACAGCCGGGCGGACGTCGTCTTCGGGAAGGTGGTCGGCCGCGCCGGCGCCATCGCGGTCCCCATCGTCGTCGGCTTCCTGCTCCCCGGGCTCGTCGCGGCCGTCGGACCGCTGCAGCTCCAGCCCGGCGTCTTCGTCGGCTACGTGCTGCTGACGGTGCTGCTCGCCGCGACGTTCGTCTCCATCGCCGTCGGCTTCTCGGCGGCGCTGGCGTCGAACCGGCTCGCCATCGGCGGCGCCGTCGGCCTCTACTTCCTGTTCGTGCCGCTGTGGGGCGCGATTCAGTTCCCGCTCCGGCTCTACCTCGGAATCGGCGGGACGCCGTCGTGGCTCCCCGTCTCCGGGTCGTCGCTGCTGCGGTTCCTGAAGCTCGTGAATCCGACCGGGTCGTTCAAAATCGTCTCCGGCGAGTTCGTCGGCGGCGCGCTGCTCGCCGGCGGCGCCGCCGGTCAGGGTGCCGGCGGCTTCGCGATGAACACCGAAATCGCGGCGTTCGCGATGCTGCTCGCCTGGCTGCTCGTCCCGCCGCTTCTGGGTCTCTGGCGGTTCGAACAGGCCGACCTGTAAACCGTCGCTCGCTTCCGCGAGCAGCCCGGCTCAGCCCTCGACTTCCTCTTCGGGCGGCCACTCGATGCCGTTGTCGGCGAGCAGGTCGGCGAAGCCCGACTCGTCGAGTTCGGGGACGCCGTGCTCGTCGGCGTCCTCCCGCTTCGTGGTGCCGGGGTCGTCGCCGACGACGAGGTAGTCGGTGTTTCCGGAGACGGAACTGGTGGCGTCGCCGCCGTTCGCCTCGACGGTCTCTTCGGCGGCGCGGCGCGGCACGGAGAGCGACCCGGTGAACACGAACGTCAGGCCGTCGAGCGGGCCGCCGGCTTCCACGCGGGCTTCCTGCGGCGTGACGTGTTCGAGCAGCGCGTCGATTTCGGCCTGGTTCTCCTCGTTCGCGAAGAAGTCGCGGATCTTCTCGGCGACCGTCGGCCCGACGTCGGGGACGTCGCGGAGCGCCGCCTCCGAGGCGGACCGGACGGCGTCGAAACTGCCGAACTCGCGGGCGAGCGCTCGGGCGGTCGCCGGACCGACCTCCGGGATGCCGAGCGCGACCAGGAAGTCCGGGAGCGCCGGCTCGGTCGACGCCTCGATTTCGCCGACCAGGTTGTCGGCGCTCGTCTCGCCCCACCCGTCCAGCGCCGCGAGTTCGTCCCGGCGGTCGGGGAGGTCGTACAGGTCGGAGACGGCTTCGAGCAGCCCGGCGTCGTGGAGCTGCTCGACGGTCTCCTCGCCGAGCCCCTCGATGTCGAGCGCGTCGCGGCTGGCGTAGTGTTCGATGGCGCGTTCGAGCTGTGCGGCGCACACCAGTCCGCCGGTGCAGAACGCGAGCGGGCCGTCGCGCTCCACGTCGCTGCCGCACACCGGGCACTCGTCGGGGAACTCGAACGGCTCTTCGGTGTTCGACTCGACGACCTCGGCGACCTGCGGGATGACGTCGCCGGCGCGTTTCACCCGGACCTTGTCGCCGACGTTGACGCCGAGTTCCTCGATTTCGTCGGGGTTGTGCAGCGTCGCCCGCGACACCGTGACGCCGCCGACGTCGACGGGGTCGAGCAGCGCGACCGGAGTGAGCCGGCCGGTCCGGCCGACCTGCACGACGACGTCCTCGACGGTCGTCTCTTCCGAGCGCGCCGGGAACTTGTAGGCGTACGCCCACCGGTAGCTCCGCGCCGTCGTGCCGAGTTCGTCGCACTTCGCCTCGTCGTTCACCTTGATGACGGTGCCGTCGATTTCGTAGTTCAGGTCCTCGCGGACCGCCAGCAGGTCGTCGCGGTAGTCGATGGCGGCGTCGACGTCGTCGACGAGTTCCGGCCGGTCGTTCGTGTGGAGGCCGAGCGCGTCGACGCGCCGCAGCTCCTCCCAGTTCGTCGCCGGGCGGTCCGGGCCGCCGTCGCCGGCGTCCCAGCCGAGCACGTCGTAGAAGAAGCAGTCGAGCGGCCGCTCCGCGACGGCGTCGAGGTCCAGCTGCCGGAGCGTGCCCGCGGCGGCGTTCCGCGGATTCGCGAACGGCTCCTCGCCGCGCTCGACGCGCTCGCGGTTGTACTCCTGGAACGCGTCGCGCGGCATGTACACCTCGCCGCGGACCGCGAGGAACGCGGGGGTGTCGCCGCCGAGCCGCTCCGGAATCGACCGGATGGTGCGCACCTGCTCGGTGACGTCGTCGCCCTCCTCGCCGTCGCCGCGGGTCGCCGCCCTGGCGTACCGGCCGTCCTCGTAGACGACCTCGACGGACAGCCCGTCGAACTTCGGCTCGCAGACGTAGTCGACGTCGCCGACTGCGTCCCGGACGCGCCGGTCGAAGTCCCGGACGTCCTCGGCGTCGGTCGACTGGTCGATGCTGAGCATCGGCGCGACGTGCTCGACGGTCGCCAGTTCGTCGAGCGTTCCGCCGCCCACCCGCCGCGTCGGCGAGTCAGCGGTCGCGAGGTCGAACGCCTCCTCCAGCTCCGCCAGCCGCGCGAACAGCTCGTCGTACGCCCGGTCGGAAATCAGCGGGTCGTTCTCCGCGTAGTACCGGTAGTCGTGTTCGCGGATCGCGGGCCTGAGCAGTTCGACCTGCCGCTCGGCCGCCTCCTCGCTGAGCTCGTCGACCGGCGCGAACTCCGTGTCCGGGTCGAGCAGGTACGGATTGTCGGGGTCGGCGTGACGGAGGTCCTCCGCGTCGACCTCGGCGGACTGGCTCATCACGTGGCCGTTGGAGTGGTTCCGCCTAAAGCGGTGGGGCGGCTCGACTCGGCGGTGGCTGCGGGAGTGCGGCGTCCGGGGAGGACGGCGATGCTTGCGTAGCCCGCGGGGCTTATCCCGTCCGCGTGGCACGTCCCGGTATGGACGACGACGACGAGGAGTTCCTGCTCCTCAACCCCGGCCCCGTACCGGTCCGAGACCACGTCCTCGACGCGATGAGCGAGCCGATGGTGTCCCACCGGTCGGCCGACTTCGAGGCGGTGTACGAGCGCGCGCAGTCCGGCGTCGACTACGTGTTCGAACACTCCGACCCGGACGGCGGCCGGACCGCCGCGGGCGGCACGTCGCTGCTGTTGAACGGCACCG
The DNA here is from genome assembly GCF_051195155.1 of Halobaculum sp. P14. NCBI lineage: Archaea > Methanobacteriati > Methanobacteriota > Halobacteria > Halobacteriales > Haloferacaceae > Halobaculum > Halobaculum sp. P14. The sequence goes on along the minus strand of NZ_JBNTKB010000004.1, from coordinate 197,982 downwards.
CGACGATGGGGATGGAGGCGGCCGTCGCGAACCTCGTCTCCGACGGCGACGAGGTCGTCGTCCCGTACAACGGGAAGTTCGGCCGCCGGTTCGCCCGCATCGCCGAGCGCCACACCGACGACGTCGTCCGCGTCGACGTCGACTGGGGCGAATCCATCCCGGTCGACGCCGTCGCCGACGCCGTCAGCGACGACACCGCGCTCGTCGCGATGGTCCACAACGAGACCTCGACGGGCCTGCTGAACCCGGTCGAGCAGGTCGGCGAACTCGCCGCGGACCACGACGCCCGGTTCGTCGTCGACGGCGTGACCAGCGTCGGCGGCGACGAGTTCCGCGTCGACGACTGGAACGTCGACGTCGCCGTCACGGACGCCCAGAAGGCGCTCGAAGCGCCGCCCGGCATCTCCGCGCTGTACGTCGCCGACGGCGCCGCAGCCCACTTCGACGGCGAGGACGCGCCCTTCTACGAGGACCTCGACTGGCACCTCCGGAAGGCCGACAGTCACCAGACGCCGTTCACCTCGGCGGTGCCGCTGTTCCGCGGGATGGCGGAGGCCGTCGAGGCCATCGAGGCCGAGACGATGCCCGACCGCATCGCCCGGCACCGCCGGCAGGCCGCGGCGTTCCGCGACGGCTTCGACGCGATGGGGCTGGAGCGGTTCCCGGAGCCGACCGGCGACACCGAACTGTCGAACACGGTGACGGCCATCACGCTCCCGGACTCGATTCGCGGCGACGCCGACGACTTCTTCGACGCGGTCGCCGCCCGCAACGTCTCCATCTCCGGCGGGCAGGCGCACCTCGGCGGCGACATCTTCCGCGTCTCCAACATGGGGTCGCTCACCGACGCGCAGATACTCCGCGGCGTCCGCACCGTCGGCGAAGCGATGACCGACGCCGGCGTCGACGTCGACGTCGCGGCCGGCGTCGACGCGGCGGACGCGCGGCTGGACTGACCGGCGACCACGCACCGGCGACTCGCGGACCGTCTACGTTTCCGGCTCCGTTTCGGCGGTGAGCAGGCCGTCCTCCTCGAACAGCGTCGCGAGCGCGGCCATCGAGTCGACGACGACGTCGCAGGCCGGCTCGACGGCCGGCTTCGGCTCGTAGCCGACGGCGAGCCCCGCGACCTCCAGCATCGGCAGGTCGTTCGCGCCGTCGCCGACGGCGACGGTTCGGCTCAGCGGGACGCCCTGCTCGTCGGCGAGCCGCTCGAGCTGCTCGTCTTTCGTGCCCTCGATGAGCGGCCCGTCGACCTCGCCGGTGAGCCGGCCGCCCGACACCGGGAGCCGATTCGAGACGATTTCGTCGACCGCGACGCCCTCCCGCTCCAGCGCGCGCTGCACGCCGCGCTCGAAGCCGCCGGTGAGGATGGCGACGTAGTGGCCGTCGTCGCGGAGCCGCCGAATCACGTCGGCCGCGCCGGGCCGAAGCCGGACCTCGCCGTAGGCGGCTTCGGCGTCCTCGTCCGGGAGGCCGTCGAGCAGGTCGGCGCGCGACCGGAGGCTCTCGGCGTAACTGAGTTCGTCGTTCATCGCCCGCTCCGTGATGTCTTGCATCTGGTCGGCGACGCCCTTCCGGTCGCCGAGCAGCACCGTCATCTCCGAGTCGGAGAGCGTCCCGTCGAAGTCGAACGCGACCAGTTTCGTCATGGACGCCGATTGGCGCTCGGAGGCTTGAAACCACGCGGTCCGCGGCGAACTTCGCGGCCCGTGCCGCCTCGCCGGGCCGACCCACGCGGCTGCGGAGCCGAGTCGCCTCTGGCGGCCGACCGCCACCTGACGGCACGTCTCGGTGCATCGGCGGGATTTAACCGGATTCACGCCTAGTCGTAGCCATGGCCGACACGCCGGACATGGAGGACCTCATCGACACTGAGGACCCGAGCTTCGGGCACGTGATGGCGTGCGTGTTCGGGATTCAAGAACACGAGAGCCGGACGTACCTCCGGCTGCTCGACCACCCGGGCAGCACCGTCGAAGAGCTCGCCGGCGTGCTCGACCGCGACCGCTCGAACGTGAACCGGTCGCTGACGACGCTGCTGGAGAAGGGGCTGGCCGAACGCGAACGGCGGCTGCTCGACCCCGGCGGCTACGTCTACCAGTACACGGCGACGCCGCTCCCGGAGGCGAAAGAGCTGCTGCACGAGGCGCTCGACGAGTGGGTCGAGAACGTCCACGACCGCATCGAGGAGTTCGGCGGCGACGACGCGCTCCCGACGGAATCGGACGCGTAGCGCCCGCGGACCGCCGACGCAACGACGCGGAACCTCGATTCCTCCCGGCGACGGTTGCCGTTCGGCATCACCCGCCCCAATCCGCCGCTTTTTCACCGGCGAGGCCGACTGCCCGACCATGACCGACCTCGTCCTCGACGCGCCAGCCCAGTCCGCGCCGCCGGAAGCCGACGACGGCGTCTGGCTGGAGTGTATCGCCTGCGGCGAGCAGTTCGCGCCGTTCGACGCCGTCCGCTACACCTGCGACGACTGCGACGGCCTGCTCGAAGCCCGGTACGCCGACCACCCGACGTTCGACGACTTCTCCGGCGAAGGCGTCTGGCGGTACGCCGCCGCGCTGCCGTTCGCGGAAGACGAGATTGGCGCCGACGCGGACGGCGGCGCCGAATCCGGCGGCGCCTGGTACTCGCTGCCGGAGGGACACACGCCGCTGCACGAGGTGCCGCGGCTCCGCGAGGAGGTCGGCGTGAACCGCCTGCGCGTGAAACACGAAGGGATGAACCCGACCGGGTCGTTCAAGGACCGCGGCATGACCGTCGGCGTCCGCGTCGCCCGCGAACTCGGCGTCGGCCGGCTCGCGTGCGCCTCCACCGGCAACACGTCGGCGGCGCTCGCGGCGTACGGCGCCCGCGCCGGCATGGAGACGCTCGTGCTGCTCCCCGCCGGGAAAGTCGCCGCCGGGAAGGTCGCGCAGGCGAGCCTCCACGGCGCCCGAATCCTGGAGGTCGACGGCAACTTCGACGACTGCCTCGACATCGTCCAGGAGCTCGCGACCGACGGCGAGGCGTACCTCCTCAACTCCCTGAACCCGTTCCGGCTGGAGGGGCAGAAGACCATCGGCTTCGAGATTCTCGAACGGTTCCACGCCGACTACGGCACCTACCCGGACCGCGTCGTCCTCCCCGTCGGCAACGCCGGCAACACGGCGGCGCTGTTCAAGGCGTTCCGCGAACTCGTCGCCGCCGGCGAACTCACGCCCGACCAGGTCCCGGCGCTCACCGGCGTCCAGGCCGAAGGCGCCGCGCCGATGGTCGAGGCCATCGAGGACGGCGCCGACGAGGTGCGCCGCTGGCTCGACGTCGAGACGCGAGCGACCGCCATCCGCATCGGCAACCCGGTGAACGCGCCGAAGGCGCTCCCCGGCATCCGCGAGACCGGCGGCACCGCCGTCGCCGTCTCGGACGACGAAATCACGGACGCCCAGCGCGCCCTCGCCGGCGAGGGGGTCGGCGTCGAACCGGCGTCGGCCGCCTCCGTCGCCGGCCTCCGAAAACTCCGCGACGCCGGCGAAATCGCCGCCGACGAGGACGTCGTCTGTCTCACCACCGGGCACCTGCTGAAGGACCCGGACGCCGCCTTCGCCGCCGGCGACGACCCGGAGCCGGTCGCGAACTCGACCGAAGCCGTCCTCGACCTGCTCGAATAGCCGGCCCGGCAGCGACACCCGGCACCGCGTCTGCCGCCCGTCTCCCGGCCGTTCGACGCCCGTCGGACGGACGCTGATGCCCGTCCGACGGGTGCTTTTGTGCGCTCGCTGACTACGTGATAGCATGGCACGCGCGAGCGACGACGGTCCGCGGGAGTCCCGCGAGGGCGGCGGGGCCGAGGCGTCGGCGGCCGCCGCGCCGCCGACGCCGGCCGAACTGGCGCGGCTCCGCCGCGAGAACGAACGGCTTCGGGAGGCGGTCGAGGCGGAGCGCCGCCGCAGACGCCGCGTCATCACCCGCTACGAGTCGGTGCTGCAGGCGGACGACGAGGACGCCGCCGTCGTCACGCCGACGCCGCCGGCCGCCGCCGGGGATTCGGCCGCCGACTCGGCCGTCGACTCGGCCGCCGACTCGGCCGTCGACTCGGCCGCCGACGCTGCCCCGCGGAACGCCGGCGACGGCGCGGCGACCGTCTCCGGCGACGACAGGGGAACTGACTCCGGCGCCGACCGGGACGCTCACACCGGAGACCGGTCCGCTCTGCGGCGCTTCGCGGCGTGGGTCGGCAGCGTCACCCATCGGCTTCTGCTGGTCGGCAGGCGGTAGCAGCCGGCAGCCGCCGGTCGCGCGGTGGGCCGCACGGAATGCGGACAGCGAGGGTCGTGCCGCCGGTACCTCCAGCCGGGTGTTCACACCGATGCCAGACACCGCTCCCTGCTGTGCCGACTGTGCGTGTACGACCGCCGAACCGCCCTGCGAGTGCGACGACTGCACCTGCGACCCCTGCTGCTGCTGAGCCGGTCGCGCGCGCGCTGACGGCGCCGCAGCGCCCGCCGCCATCGGCACCGACGTTTCTTTTAAATACTGGTAGGGCGTCTCGCTGGTGACTCGTCGCGTCCGTCGCCGTCTTCACAGCGCCTGCGCCGCCTCGGCGACTCACTCAGCCCATGGCTCTACAGGTGACCCCCGAACTCTGGGCGTCGGCGTTCGCTGCCGTCGTGAGCGGCGCAGTCGCCGCGGCGACGTGGCGCCGACGCGGCACGCCCGGGGCGAAGCCGCTCGCGCTGTTCGCGGCCGCAGTCACCGTCTGGACCGCCGGCAACGCCGCGCAGGTCGCGGCGACGACGCTGCCGCTGAAACTGGCCGCGGTGAACCTCCAGTACGTCGGGCTGCTGGTCGTCCCGCCGGCGTGGCTGTGGTTCGCGGCGGCGTACACCGGCCGGTCGGACCTGCTGACCCGCCGCGTCGCCGCCGCGCTCGCCGTCCAGCCGGCCGTCACGATGGCGCTCACGCTCACGAACGGCTCACACCACCTGCTCCGGCTCACCGCGGAACTCGCCGTCGTCGACGGCGTCGTCGTGTTGACCCGGACGTTCGGGCCGTGGTTCTGGCTCACGATGGCGTACTCGAATCTGCTGCTCGCCGCCGGCACCGTGCTGCTGCTGCGAGCGATGGTTCGCTCCCACCGGCTCTACCGCGGCCAGGTCGTCGCCGTCATCGGCGGGACGCTCGCGCCGTTCGTCGCGTCGCTCGCGTTCTACGGCGGCGTCTCGCCCATCGAGCCGGAGGTGTTCTTCTCGGTGACCTCCGCGGGGTTCTGGCTGGCGCTCACCCGCTACGGCCTGTTCGACGTCGCGCCGGTCGCCCGCGACGCCATCATCCGCGACCTCCCCGACCCGATGTTCGTCGTCGACGGCACCGGCCGCGTCGTCGACGCGAACCCGGCGGCAACAGCCCTGCTCGCCGGCGCCTTCCCGGGCCGCGCGGATTCCGCCGACGCCGCCACCACCGCCGACGGGTCGCGCTCTGCCGACCTGGTCGGGTCGTTCGTCGACGACGCCGTCGCCGGCCTCGACGACGCGTGGCGCGGCGACCTCCGGTCCGTGCTCGCCGGCGACGACGCGCCCGAGGTGGTGCGGCTCGTCGGCGGCGACGAGGTCAGGTACTTCGCGCCGCACACCGTCCCGGCGCCGGGCCGCGACGCCGCCGCCGGCCGCATCGTGCTGCTGCGGGACGTCACGGACGTCGTCGAGCCGCACCGGCAACTCGAACAGCGGAACCGGCAGCTCGAACACGTCGCGGACGTGCTGAGCCACGACCTCCGGAACCTCATCAACGTCGCCGACGGCTACCTCGAACTGGCGCTCGCCGGCGAACCGGACGCCGAAGACCGCGTCCACTCCGCACACCGCCGGATGAACGAACTCATCGAGGAGACGCTGGAGGCGTCCCGCGCCGGCACCGGGACGCCCGACGTGGAGCCGGTGTCGCTGTCGGCCGCCGCGACCCGGGCGTGGAGCAACGTCGACACCGCGGACGCGACGCTCGACGTCGCCGAGGACGTGACGCTGCTCGCGGACGGCTCACAGCTCCGGACGCTGTTCGAGAACCTGTTCCGGAACAGCGTCGAGCACGCCGGCAGCGACGTCGCGGTCACCGTCGGCCGGTTCGCGGACGGCGACGTCGACGGCTTCTTCGTCGCGGACGACGGCCCCGGCATCCCGGCGGCCGACCGCCGCAGCGTCTTCGACCGCGGCCGCACCGGCGACGACGGCGGCACCGGGCTCGGCCTCTCCATCGTGAACGGCGTCGCCGACGCGCACGGCTGGGTCGTGTCGATTGCGGACGCCGACGGCGGCGGCGCGCGGTTCGAAGTCCGCGGCGTCGACGTGGCGCCGACGGCGGCCTCAGCGCCGGATTCGGAGTCAGCGTCAGGGCCAGCGTCGGAGCATTCGTCGGCGTCGTCGGGGGCGGTCGCCGCCGACGAAGGGAGCGGCAGCAGCGACGACGCCGGCAGTCGTCGCGGCGGGAAAAACGGCGGTGCGGCCAGCGCGGAATAGGCGGCGTCGCCGGACGCGGCGGCGGTGCCGACCCGGGTTTCGTCGGCGCTACTCCTCGTCGAGCGTGATGCTGGTCGCCTCGATGATGCGGTCGTCGTCGTGCAGCCGGTCGAGCGCCTCGTCCGGGACGGGGCCGTCGAGGTTGTAGACGGTGAGCGCCTCGCCGCCGATGGTCTCGCGGGCGTTGAACATCCCGGCGATGTTGACGTCGGCGTCGCCGAGGACGGTGCCGATGAAGCCGATGACGCCCGGCTCGTCGCGGTTGCGCGCGACCAGCATGTGGCCGTACGGGACGGCGTCGACGCGGTAGCCGTCGATGCGGACGACCCGCGGGTCGTCGCCGGCGAACAGCGTCCCGTCGACGGTCATCGAGCTGTCGCCGTCGTTGACGGTGACCGAGACGAGCGACTGGAAGTCCTCGGTCTGCCGCGTCTTGCTCTCGGTGACCTCGATGCCGCGGTCCTCCGCGAGCTGCGGCGCGTTCACCGCGTTCACCTCGTATTCGAGCTGCGAGAACACGCCCTTCAGCGCCGACGCCGTCACCAGTTCGACCTCCTCGTCGGCGATGTCGCCCTCGTAGCTCACCTCGACCGACGAGATGCGCTTGCCGAGGAGCTGTGCGGCGATGCGGCCGGCGGTTTCGGCGACGTCGATGTACGGCTTCACGCGCGGGAACGCCGACTCGTCCATCGACGGCGCGTTCAGCGCGTTCATCACCGGCTCGTCGTCGAACGCGGCGAGCACCTGCTTCGCCGTGTCGACGGCGACGTTCTCCTGGGCGGCCTCCGTCGACGCGCCGAGGTGCGGCGTCACGATGACGTCGTCGACGTCGAGCAGCGGCGAGTCCTCGGGCAGCGGCTCCTCCGCGAACACGTCGAGGGCGGCGCCGCGGACCGGGCCGTCCTCGACGGCGTCCGCGAGCGCGGCCTCGTCGACGATGCCGCCGCGGGCGCAGTTCACGAGGATGCCGTCGCCGAGCGCCTCCAGCTCCTCGGCGCCGACCATCCCCTCCGTCTCGGGGAGCAGCGGCGTGTGGATGGTCGCGAAGTCCGCGCGGGAGAGACACTCGTCGAGCTCTTCGACCAGTTCCGCGCCGAACTGGTCGGCGCGCTCCTCGGAGATGTACGGGTCGTAGACGACGAGGTCCATGCCGAGCGAGTCGAGCCGCTTCGCCACCTCCTGGCCGACGCGGCCGAGCCCGACGATGCCGAGCGTCTTGTGGTTGAGTTCGCGGCCGAGGTAGTCGCCTTTCGCCCACTCGCCCTCCTTCAGCCGGGCGTGCGCCTGCGGGATGGAGCGCGCGGCGGCGAACGCCATCGCGACGGTGTGCTCGGCGGCGGCGCGGACGTTCCCCTCCGGCGCGTTCGCGACGATGACGCCGTGGTCGGTCGCGGCGTCGATGTCGATGTTGTCGACGCCGATGCCGGCGCGGCCGACGATGACGAGTTCCGGCGCGGCCTCGAACAGTTCCTCGGAGACGTCGGTGCCGGAGCGAACGATGAGCGCGTTCGCGTCGGCGACGGCGTCCAGAAGCGCCTGCCCGTCGAGGTCGTAGCCCGTTTCGACCTCGTGGCCGGCGTCTCGCAGCAGCTCCAGCCCGGCGTCGGACACCGGGTCGGTGACGAGTACCTTCATGCTCCGAGGGAGCCTCGGCGCTCGGGTAAGCCTTTCTCCGTCGGCGGAACCTGCCCCGCCGAACCTATCCACGGACGCGCACACCGAACCCCTCCGTTTCGGGTGGAGTATCCGAACACCTGGGGTGAAACCGAGTCACAAACCGCGTCGCCGTCGCGGTCGGCGCTGCGTTGCCGCCGGCGTTGCGTTGCCACCGCCGCTACATCGCTGCCGCGTCGCCGCCGCTGCTGCACCGATAGTCGACGTTGCTGCCGCCGCGTCGCCGTCACTCGGCTTCCGCTTCCGGGGCGCGGCCGTACCCCATCTCCTCGATGCACGACCGCATCTCGTCCTCCTCGGCGTGCTTGTGGAGCCGCGTCGGCGTGTCGCAGTAGAACACGTCGCCGTCGTGCCGCAGCGTCAGGTCGCGCTCGTCGCCGAACAGTTCCGCGGTGACGACGACTCGGCGCCCCTCGCGCAGCGTGTCGAGAATCTCCTCGGTCGTCAGCTCTCCGGCGTCGACGCGGAGTGGGTCCATGCATACCGCTCGGGGTCGGCGGCTAATGGATTTGTCGCGCCGCCCCAGAATCGCCGGCGGTCAGGAGTCGGTAGCGGTCGGCAGGGGGCAGTCGTAATCGGTCGTCAGCGGTCGGCCGTCGCCGTCAGTTCGTCGTGGATTTCGAGCCGCCTTCGCTGGCCTGCTCGACGCTCTCGACGGGCGGCTCCGCGCCCTCCGCTGCCTCGGCGCCCGCCAGTTCCTTGTCGGTGTCGACGTGCCACCGGTCGACTTCGCTCTCGTACTCGGCGAGCCGGTCGGACACCGCCTGCTTCAGGTCGTCGTCGTTGACGTTCACCTCGAAGACGAACTCCTCGTCGGCGCCGCCGCGGTTCGTCTGCTGGATGTTCGCCGACACCAGTTCGTTGTCGAAGTAGTACGGCGCGAGCTGCGTCATCACGTTCCGGTAGACGGTGTCCTCCACCTTCCGGACGGCCTTCCGGCCGGCGGAGTCGGCGGCGCGGGCGACGTGGTCGATGGAGTCTTTCCACGACGACAGCGCGCCCTCGCTGTCGCCCTCCTCGACTTTCTCGTACGCGCCGGAGAGCTTCTCCCCGGCGGTCTGGAGGTCCTCCTCCGGCGTCTTCCCCTCCTTCTCGCCGGCGCCCTCGCCGACGCTGGCCTGCTCGGCCGTCTTCTCGGAGACGTCGCTGCGGAGATGTTCGTGCACCTTCGGCCGCCACTCGTTCCACGCCTCGAAGGCGTCGGGGTACTCCTCGCTGGCGTCGGCGTCCCGGAGCGCGCGAGTGATGCGTTCGCCGTGTTCGACGACGTCGCCCCACTCGCCGCGCTGTTTGAACCCGGAGATGCTCTCCTCCATTGCGGTTGGCGACCCGCTACGTGGCGGAACCGTATAAACGTCTCTCCGCCGTCGTGCGGTCGTCTGACGCGTGAACGGTTCCCACGGGCGCGGTGGGGTTGCCGCCGGATTCGGTCGTCGCCCACGGCGGATTACAGCGTCTCCTTGTACGCTTCGAGCGTCTCCTCGACGTCCTCGTCGGTGTGGGCGTACGAGACGAACTGGGACTCGAACTGGTTCGCGGTGAGCCAGACGCCGCGGTCTTTCATCTCCTGCCAGAACACGCGCTCCCAGCGGTCGGTCGCCGCCGCGGCGACGTCGGCGGCGTTCTTCGGGCAGAGGTCGTACCGCGGACACGACTCGCGCTGCCGGCAGCCGGCCTGACAGTGCCCCTCGAACGTCTCGGGCGCCTCGCGCGTGAAGACGGTCTTGAACATCGAGTCGGTGCCGACGACCGTGTACTCCGGGGCGCGGTCCTCGCAGATGTCCTGGATGCCGGCGCGGAGCTTCTCGCCGAGCCGGTTCACGTGGTCGTACACGTCGTTTTCGGCGGCGTAGCTGAGGTACTCGTAGCCGGCCGCCATCGTCACCGGGTGGCCGGAGAACGTCCCGGACTGGAAGACGTCGCCGGCGGGCGTGAACTGCTCGACGATTTCGGCGCGGCCGCCGACCGCGCCGACCGGGAAGCCGCCGCCGATGATCTTCCCGAACGTCGTCAGGTCCGGCGTGACGCCGAACTTCCCCTGCGCGCACTGCAGGCCGCCGACGCGGAAGCCGGTGATGACCTCGTCGAACACGAGCAGCGCGCCGTGGTCGTCACACAGCGACCGCAGCGTGTCGTGGTAGCCGTCGACCGGGTGGACGATACCGGTGTTCCCGAGAATCGGCTCGGTGAGCACCGCCGCGATGTCGTCGCCGTGCTCCGCGAACACCTCGGTCACCGCCGCCTCGTCGTTGAACGGCACCGCGATGGTGTGCTCGGCGAACGACTCCGGGACGCCCGGCGTCGACGGCTGCGTCTCCGTCGGGTCGTCGCCAGCCTCGACCAGCGTCGACTCCTGCGCGCCGTGGTAGCCGCCCTGCATCACGACGATCTTGTCGCGGCCCGTGTAGCCGCGCGCCAGCCGCACCGCCGACACCGTCGCTTCGGTGCCGGAGTTCACGAACCGCAGCATCTCCACGGACGGCACGTGCCGCTCGACGAACTCCGCCAGCTCCACCTCGATTTCGGTCGGCGCGCCGTACATCGGCCCCTGGCTGCTGTGCTGCTGAATCGCCGCCTGCACCGGCTCCGGCGCGTCGTGGCCGTACAGCAGCGGCCCGTACCCCATCACGTAGTCCACGTAGCGGTTCCCGTCCGCGTCGACGACGTGCGCGCCGTCGCCGCGCTCGACGAAGAACGGGTACGGCCGCGTCGCCCGCACGGAGGAGTTGACGCCGCCGGCCAGCACCGAAAGCGCCCGGTCGTACAGCTCCCGCGAACGCTGATGATTCATGAGCGACGCTACGACCGGACCGCTGAAAGTAGTTTCCGGCTCACGTCGCGTCGCGCGCGGGCTCGACGGGCCGGACTTCGCTGCAGTACAGCGACCGCGCCTGCCCGTCGTCGTCGGTCGGCGGGGACGCCGGCCGCACGACGTAGCCGTCCTGCAGCCGCGAGAGTTTTACCGGCGCCCGGTCCACGGTCGGCGGGTTCTCCGGCGCCTCGTCCCAGTCGTCGGAGCAGTCGTCACACCACTGCATGTCTGCGCCGACGGCTGGCACACAGGAGTAGGCCGCAGAATCGGCGGACTGCGTCGGAGTCCGTCGGGCGTCGCTGCCGCGTCCGCCGGCGGAGACCGGCGGTCCGTCGGGACGGGCGTGTCGACGGCGCGCGCCGCCGACAGCCGGTCCAGTGGTCCAACCTAGACGCGTCGCCGGGTCGGCGACTGCGGCGGCCACGGGGCGTGGCGGATACATCCACGTGGCGGCGCCGGCCGCCCGGATGAGCACCAGCGGAGGCGGCCGAACGCGCCCCGAGGCCGCGTCCGCGTCGGCGACGCGGCGGGCGTCGAGGTCGGAGGGCGATGGTCGTGAAGCGGTACGTGCTTGCCGCGGAGCGATACTGCGTCGAGCGCGCGGCCGAGGGAGGCCGCGGACCGAATCGGGACAAGACCGCGGACCGACCCGAGACGAGCCGGCGGGCCGAGCCGGGACGAGTCAGCGAGCCGATTCGAACCGGAGTCGGTGCCTACACCGCGTCGGGCCCGGTCTCTTCGGTCCGAATCTGGTAGGCCTCGTCGACGGGGAGGACGAACACCTTCCCGTCGCCCTTCTCGCCGGTCCGCGCGGCGTCGCTGATGGCCTCGGCGACGTCGGACGCGGGGACGTCGGCGACGACGCACTCCACTTTCACCTTCTGGTGGAGGTCGACGGTGTACTCCTCGCCGCGCCACTGGCCCTTCTTCGCGGGCTGGCTGCCGCGGCCGGAGACGTTCGTCACCGTGAGCGACGGCGCGCCGATTTCGGCGAGCCCCTTCTTCACGTCTGAGAGTTTGTCGGGCCGAATGTACGCCATCACCATCTTGATGTCGCGGCTCTCGGGTTCGCCGCCGTCGGTGCGGATTTCGCGACCGCCGTCAGTACGGATTTCGCGGCCGCCGTCGGTGCGAATCTCCTCGCCGCCGTCGGTCCGGACGTCGGTGCCGCCGTCAGTGCGGGCCTGGGCGCCGCCGTCGGCGACCGCGGGCTCGTCGGTTCCGCTCGTGAACTCGGGGTACGCGGAGAGGCCGTGCTCGCTCTGGTCGAGACCGGCTTCCTCGTCCTCGTGGCTGACGCGGAGGCCGATGACTGCGTCGATGGCTTTCATCGTGATGTAGGTGGTGACGACTGTCCAGGCGACGATAACGGCTGCGCCGACGACCTGAATCGCGAGCTGCGGGACGGAGAAACCGGCGACGTCGAAGAACGGGATGAGGATGGTCCCGATGATGCCGGCGGAGCCGTGGACCGCGAAGACGCCGCAGACGTCGTCGATTTTCAGCGAGTCGACGACCCAGCGGTAGACGATGGGCGTCTGCGCGCCGCCGATGAGACCGATGACGATGGCACCGGTCCAGGTGACGTGCGCGCAGGCGCCGGTGATGGCGACCAGGCCTGCGAGCAGGCCGTTCGCGGCGAACAGCGGGTCGGTGTCGCCGGTCCGCATCGAGGTCACGATGGTGGACGCGATCGCGCCGGTCCCCATCGCGAGCGTCGTGTTCAGGGCGACGCGGCCGAGCGCCGCGCCCTGGAAGGCGCCGTCGGCGGTGAGCACGGTCGCCTGCGTCCCGACGTTGAACGCGTACCAGCCGAACGCGAGGATGAGCGTCCCGATGACCGCGAACAGGACGCTGTGGCCCGGAATCGCGTTCGCGGAGCCGTCCTCGGAGAAGCGGCCTTCGCGCGGCCCGAGGACGTACGCCGCCGTGAGGCCGGCGACGCCGCCGAGCGCGTGGACGACCGTCGCGCCGGCGAAGTCCTTGTAGCCCGCGCCGATTGCCTGGCCGAGGTAGCCGGCCGACGAGAGCAGGCCGTTGCCGCCCCACGCGAACCCCTGAATCACGGGGTAGATGACGGCGGTCATGACGACCGCGAGGACGACGTACGCCTCGAACTTGATGCGGCCCGCGACGGCGCCGGAGACGATGGTCGCCGCCGTCATCGCGAAGACGGCGCCGAACAGCCAGCCGATCCACGCCGTCGGGTCGTTGACGTAGGCGAACGCCGAGGCGACGCTGAACGGGTCACCGGCGGTCGTCAGGTAGCCGGCGAGGCTCGCGATGCCCGCGCCGAGCAGGAAGTAGACGACGACGCCGAGCGACCAGTCCATCAGGTTCTTCATGACGACGTTCCCGGCGTTCTTCGCCCGGACCTGCCCGGCTTCCAGCAGCGCGAACCCCGGCTGCATGAAGAAGATGAGGAACGACACCATGAGCACCCAGACGGCGTTCACGCTGTTCGCGATCGCCGTCACGTCCGTCTGCAGGAGGAACGGTTCCATCACTCGACCCCTCCGATTGGTACACACTTGTTCACCGATTCCGTTGTATCCGTTTGGTCTGCGCACATCTGCACGCCGAGTAGGCTGAAACGGAAGGGCATAAAGGTTGGAGTTGAAAAATAACAAATTGCGGCTGGAAAATCGGCCAAACTGCCAATCTATTGCGGAATCAGATGTGTATAAGGACGTATTACCGCGAACTGGTTGGCAAACGTTGCAAAGAAACTCGACGCTCGTAATGTAAACAATCTGTCTATTCGGGTACTATCCGGCCGATTTCCCTCGCGCGCGCCACACCGACACACGTGTGAGACACTCACGCTCGCAAAAACTGCCGGCCGCGTCGGGGTGCCGCGCATCGTCGGTCGCCCGTCGGTCTGTCGGCCCGTCGCGCGTCGCCGCCGCCGCCGGCGGTCGCCGCCTCGGCTCGCTACTCGCGGAGCACGACGAGGTAGGTCAGCGCGGCGATGACGACGGTCGCGACCGCGAGGTTCCTCGGCGTGAACGACGCGACCCCGACGTAGTCCGCTGCGAACAGCGCGACGGCGCCGAACACCGCCGACAGAACCAGGTCGATACCGATGAGCACGCGGATGTCGCCGTCTGAAGCCATCGTCCGTGCCGTGTCGCGCGCGGACTTCAACCCTCCGCCGACCACCGCCGGACGACTGCCCCGGGCGACTGACCCAAGACGGCTGCCCGGGTCAGAGCGCGACGGCGTCGTCCTCCAGCGTCGGGAACCGCTCGGCGGCGTCCGACCAGTCCGCCTCCAGTTCCTCGTCGGTCAGGAGGCAGTCGTCGAGCGCCGCGCGGAGCGCCGCCTCGTCGACGTCGCGGCCGATGACGACGAACTCGGTGCGGCGGTCGCCCCACTCGTCGTGCCACTCCACGTCCGGGTGCATCCGGCGCTGCATCTCCCGGCGCGACTCCGACATCGCCGCCATCCACTCGCCGGACGGCTCCACACGGACCGACGGCCCGGCCTGCTCGACGTGCAGCGCGACGTCGTTCCGCCCCGCGACCCACACCCGGCCCTTCGACCGCAGCACCGCCGACGGCAGGTCGTCCAGCAGCGACGCGAACCGCTCGGGGTGCAGCGGCCGCCGCGCGCGGAACACGAACGAACCCACGCCGTACTCCGCCTCCGGGCCGTGTTCGTGCCCGTCGTGGCTGTCGTCGCCGTGTTCGTCGTCGTGACCGTCACCGTCGCCGTGGCCGTGCTGGTCTGCGTGTTCGGCGGCGCGCTGCCACGCCGCGGTTTCGCTGACCGTGTCGTGGTCGAACAGCCCGGTGTCGAGCAGGTCGGCCGGGTCGACCGCGCCGTGCGTCGTCTCGACGATTCGGGCCTCCGGGTTCAGCCGCCGGAGCAGCTCCACGGTCTCCGCGAGCGCGTCGTCGTCGACGCGGTCGGTCTTGTTGCACAGCAGGACGTTCGCGCACTCGACCTGCGCGACCAGGAGCTCCGACAGCGGCCGCGTCTCGCCGGCGTCCCGCTCGACCTGCCCCGGCCGGCGACGCCGAATCTCCTCGGTCTCCACGACGTCGTCGTCCGCCAGCGTCTCCCGGAACGTCTCGGCGTTGACGACGGTGGCGAGCGTGTCGAGGTCGTACGGCGCCGAGGCCGCGCCGGTGGTGAACTGCTGAGCGACCGGCGCCGGCTCCGAGATACCGGACGACTCCACGACGAGCGTGTCGAAGTCGCGTTCGCGCGCCAGCCGACTCACCGCGACCTCCAGGTCGTCCCGGAGGTCACAGCAGATACAGCCGTTCGACAGCTCCGCGACGCCGTCGCTGCCCGCCTGCACCCGTTCGGCGTCGACGTTCACCTCGCCCATGTCGTTGACGAGGACGGCGATGCGGCGGTCGCCCGGATTCGACAGCAGGTGGTTCAGCGTCGTCGTCTTCCCGGCGCCGAGCGCCCCGCTGAGGACGGTGACGGGAATCCCACGGCTCATAGTGGTCTGGTACCGCCACGCACACTTAGCCTCCTCGCCTCCTCGCCTCGTCGCTTCCGCCGCCCCTCGCCTCGTCGCTTCCGCCGCCCCGGTCGCTTCCGGCTGCTGCGCTTCCCGCGGCAGCGCGACCGCCCCGACACGCTTTTGGGTTCTTCATGGTAGTTGTGGGCATGAACCTCACTGACCGAATCGCCGCGTTCCGCGAGACGGTCGAGGAGTGGCTCCGCGGCCTCTATCACGGCATGATCTCCCACCCGGCGTACGAACTCATCGAGAAGGAGGCCGAAGACCAGGAGGACGCGTTCCTGCTGGCGTGCTTCCCGGACGCGTTCGGCATCCCGAGTCCGGTGTCGTACTACACCGCCGAACTGCTGCCGTACCTCGGCGAGGAGTTCGAGCAGTGGGAGCGCCGGATGTGGGACCGCGGCTCGGTGCTCGAACGCAAGGGCCAGCAGTACCACTTCTGATGGACCCGTTCGTCTTCTTCGGCGGCAAGGGCGGCGTCGGGAAAACCACCGTGTCATCGGCGTACGCGCACAGGTGCGCACGCGAGGGCGTCGACACGCTGCTCGTCTCGACCGACCCGGCCCACAGCACCGCCGACGTGTTCGACCAGTCGTTCTCGGACGACCCGACGCCGGTCGACGGCTACGACGCCCTCGAGGTCATGGAGATCGACCCGGAGGAGGCCGTCGACGAGCACCTGCTCGGCATCAAGCGCCAGCTCGGCGACCAGGTCAGCCCCGCCATCGTCAACGAGATCGACCGGCAAATCGAGCTGGCCCACCAGACGCCGGGCGCCCACGAGGCGGCGCTGTTCGACCGCTTCATCGACGTGATGCGCGACGCCGACCACGACCGCGTCGTCTTCGACACGTCGCCGACCGGCGGGACGCTCCGGCTGCTGTCGCTGCCGGAGTACCTCGGCGGCTGGATCGACCGGCTGCTCGAGAAGCGCGAGTCCAGCGTCGACCTGTACGAGAAGGCCGCCATCGGGAACCGCGAGCCGCGCCGCACCGCCCTCGGCGACCCCATCATCGCGCGGCTCCGCGACCGCAAGGAGAACTTCGAGTTCGCCGGCGAGACACTCCGGGAGGACGCGTCGTTCTACCTCGTCGCGAACCCGGACGAACTCTCCGTGCGGGAGACGCGCCGCGCCGTCGACAGCCTCGCCGACCGCGACCTCTCGGTGGCTGGGCTCGTCGTGAACCGACTGACTCCGGAGCCCGACGCGGGCGAGAACGGCCGCGGCGCCCGGTTCCTCCGCGACCGCGTCGAGACCGAACGCGAACGGCTGGCCGAACTCGAATCCTCGTTCGACCCGCCGGTCGTCGCGACCATCGAGACCCGCGTCTCGGAGGTGAAGGGCGACCTGCTCGACGAGGTCGCCGCCGAACTCGACGTCCCGGTCGACGCCCCCGCCTGAACGCCGCGCGGTCGCGCGACTGACGGCTCACCGCCCACGCCGCCGGCGACGATTCTGCGGTCGCGTCGGCATCGATTCCGCGTTCGCGTCGGCGATGACTCAGCACCAAACCTCATTCTCGGCGCCGCTTCGGTGTGAATTCGTGAGCGCTACAGAGGTATCAGTACACGAACGTAACACTTAATGACTATATATCCTTGGGGGACGGTGGACCATGGTACAAATTGCCGTGCTCGTCATCGCCTCGCTCATCACGTTCACCGCGGGGTACGTCGCGTACTCCCGCTACCTGAGCCAGTTCGTCGAACTGGACGAGGAGGCGGAGACACCGGCACACAAGTACGAAGACGGCCAGGAGTACGTACCGGCGAAGAAGTCGGTACTGCTGGGGCATCACTATTCGAGCATCGCGGGCGGCGCGCCCATCGTCGGCCCGATCACGGCGGGGGCGGCGTTCGGCTGGCTCCCCGCCATCGCGTGGATCGCCATCGGGAACCCGCTGATGGGCGCCGTCCACGACTTCATGTCGCTGTCCGCCAGCGTCCGACACGAAGGGAAGTCCATCGGCTACATCGTCGGCGAGTACGTCGGGGAGCGCGGGAAGGACATGCTGCTGTGGTTCGCCTTCCTCACCATCATCCTCGTCATCGCCGTGTTCGCGCTGGTGGTCGGCGTCGTCTTCGACGCCTACCCGTCGTCGGCGACCGCGAGCATGATCTACATCACGCTCGCGCTGCTGTTCGGCGTCTACCTCTACCAGCTCGACCTGCCGTTCCTGCCGGGCGCCGTCGCGTTCGTCGCGCTGGTGTTCGGCGGCGTCTGGGTCGGCCTGCAGTTCCCCATCGCGCTCGTCGACACCGGGTCGCACGCCGCTGACACCATCTACCTGCTCGGCGACGCCGCCGCGTGGAACTGGCTGCCGCTGTCGGAGGCGCAGAACCCGAACGTCGCCGCGTGGGTGCCGGTCATCCTCGTGTACGGCTTCGTCGCCAGCGTCCTCCCGGTGTGGGTGCTGCTGCAGCCGCGCGACTTCCTGACGTCCAGCCTGCTGTACGTCGGCGTCGGCGGGATGCTGCTCGGCGTCCTCGTCGCGACGGTCATGGGGCTGTTCGGCGGCGGCTTCTCCGTCGCCTTCTCCGGGACGACCTACACCAGCCTGCAGACGAATCTGCCGGCGTTCCTCGGGTTCAACAGCGCGCTCGGGCCGCTGTTCCCGTTCCTGTTCGTCACCATCGCCTGCGGCACCATCAGCGGCTTCCACTCGCTGGTGTCGTCCGGGACGACGGCGAAACAGCTCGACCGGGAGACCGACGCCCGCGACATCGGCTACGGCGCGATGCTCGGCGAGGGGCTGCTCGCGACCACCGCGGTCGCCGCGCTCGCCATCATCGGCACCACGAACTTCGGCTCCGGGCTCGCCGGCGCGCTCGCCAACTTCCCGGCGGGCGGCGCCGTCATGCTCGGCGCCGGCTTCGGCATCCCGACGGCCGCCGGCGCCGCGTTCATCGGGCTCGTGTTCGTCAGCTTCCTGCTGACCTCGACCGACACCGCGGTCCGGCTCGGCCGCTACATGTTCGAGGAGATCATCGGCACCCCGGAGACCAGCGTCGAGCAGGCGACGACGAACCGCTACGTCAACGCCGGCATCCTGCAGTGCATCCCGGCGTACCTGCTCGTCGCCTCCGGCCAGTGGGCGAGCCTCTGGCCGCTGTTCGGCAGCGCGAACCAGACGCTCGCGGCGCTCGCGCTGCTGGCGGCGACGCTGTGGCTCGCGAACTGGGACGACAGCAAGCAGCTGCTCAGCACCGGCGTCCCGCTCGTGTTGATGCTGGCGGTGACGCTCACCGCGCTGCTGTGGATCGGGCTGTACCGCGCCCCGACGTCGCTGCTCGCGGCGGACGGGCTCGTCAACCAGATATCGTTCGTCGTCCAGATCATCATCTCGCTCACCCTGGTCTACCTCGCCGCCTCGCTCGCGAAAATCGGCTACGACAACATCAAGAAGGCGCGCGGCTCGCTCCCCGAAGGCGCGATGCCGAGCGACGACTGACTCGCGGGCGAACGCCGCCCTCGAACCGCGGTTCTTTTCGCAGCAATCCCCGGAAGCGACTCGGCTCCAACGCGGGACGAGCGCCGGTCGCTACCGGCGGAGCAGCCGCGAGAGCCGGCCGAGAATCCCGCCTCCTTTCGCGTCGTCCTCGTCGTCCGCCCACGGCGCGAACGCGCGCCACACGTCGGCGGAGTCGCTGGCGACGTGCGCCTCCTCGTCGGGGGCGACGACGACCAGGTTCACCTCGTAGTGGCCGTAGTAGCCGTACTTGATGAGGGTCCGGTCGCGGAAGCCGGCGACGCGCGACCGGACGTCGTCGGTGAGTTCGGGGACGACGAACACGAACGTGAAGTCGGTGCGCTGGTGCTCTTCGTCCGGGTCGAGCCAGTCGTCCGCGAGGTCGTGGCCGAACGCGACCGCGTCGTCGAGGTCGGCGACGGTGAGCCGGTCGGCGCGCCGCGCGAACACGTGCTCTTCGACGGAGTGGTTCGCGTAGTTGATGGAGGGGTGGATGAACTGCTTGTGGTTCTCCATGCGGAGCTGGCCGTACAGCGCGTAGCGCTCGCCGTCGACCCGGCGGTCCCGTTCGAGGTCGTAGTTGAACCGCAGCGTGTCGGCGACCCGGTCGAAGTACTCGTCGTCCCAGGCGGGCGCGTCCGGCGCCGGCCGGTCGTCGTCGACAGCCGCGTCGACAGCGTCGGCCGCGTCGTCAGCGTCCCCTGGGTTCGCGGCGTCGTCCGCCGGGCCGCCGTGGCTCATCCGTCCGCCTCGGCGTCGCCGTCCGCGTCGTCTGCGTCGCCGTCCGCGTCGTCCGGCTCGTACGGGTGGACGTCGTCGACGGACGGCGCGCCGACCACGACGACGCGCGTCGCGACGCCGTCCTCCGGGACGTGCGCGTACTGCGGACTCGCCGGTTCGACGACGAACGCCTCGTCGGCGCCGACGACGTACTCGCCCTCCGGCGTGTCGACGTGGAGTTCGCCCTCGACGACGTAGAACACCTCCTCCTGGTCGTCGTGGTAGTGGTACGCGAGCGGGATTGCCTCGCCGGGGGCGACGTCGTACCGGTGGACGGCGACGTGTTCGAGGCCGGCGACGTCGCTGACGGACCGCTGTTCGGACGGCCGGTCGGGCGTCGGTTCGAGTTCGTCGACGTCGACGTGATGGTAGCTCATACCACCCGATTGTCGCGGGCGGCTAAAACTGCCACGACAACCGTTACAGTTCTCCGGTGCACACGGACGCCCATGGGAGGAACTGACACCGAGGCCTGCGGCCGCTGCGCGATGAGTTCGACCGCCGGCCTGGTCGACGGCGACGCCGACCCGTTCGACGGCGACCGCATCGAACTCTCCGACCGCGAGGCGCGCGCCGCGTCGCCGGCGGCGTGGCTCGGCGGCGTCGTCTCGCGGCTCGACGGCTGGGTCGAGTCGCTCACCTACGACCGCTGACCCACGGACCGCTAACACGAATCAGCGCCGGAAAACCAGGTCGTTCCTGGCCGAGACGGCCGGTCTGACCGTCCGACCCGCCCATCCGCAGCGTCGCCCGCCGCGAGTCGCTACGACTCTTCGTCCTGCCGGAGCCGTTCGACGACCGCCTCCGCGAGCGGCGCGAACGTCGCCTCCGCGGGCACGACGTCGACGTCGACGCCGGCGTCCTCGGCGGTCTCCCGCGTCGGATGGCCGATACAGCCGACGACGGCGTCGGCCAGTCCGTCCCGGGCGGCGTCGCGGACGCCGCGCTCCTCGGCGGCGTCGAGGAAGTGCGTCACCGTCAGCGACGACGTGAAGCAGGCGCCGTCCAGGTCGCCGGCGGCGGCGCGTTCGGCCGAGTCGCCGCTGTCGTCCGGCCGCACCAGCCGGTACAGCACTGTCTCGTGGACGTCCGCGTCGGCGTCGCGGAGCCCGTCGAGCAGCACCGGGCTGCCGTGGTCCGACCGCGCCACCTCGACGGAGACGCCCGCCGCGCGGTCGCTGAACGCGCGGACCAGCCCGGTCGACGAGTACTCGTCGGGCACCAGGTCGACGGTCCAGCCGGCGTCGCGCGCCGCGTCGGCCGTCGACGGGCCGATGGCGGCGACGGCCGTCTCCGACGGCTCCCAGCCGCTCTCGGCGGCGAGTTCGACGCCCGTCTTCGACGTGAACACGGTCCAGTCCGCCGGCGCCGGCGTCGCGCCGGTCGGCTCGACGGCGAGCATCGGGTCCGGGACCGGCTCGGCGCCGAGCGAGTCGAGCAGTTCGACGGCCGAACTGAGCCGGTCGTCGTCGGGGCGGAACACCGCGACCGTCGGCGTCGCGGCGTCGTCGCCGCCGCCCGCCGCCGAATCTGCGGCGCCCGATTCGGTCCGCCCCGTGGTTTCGACGTCGGTTGCGTCGCCGCCGTCGACGTCGGCGTCGCGGTCGGCGTCGCTGGCGCCGGTCATTCCGCATCACCAGCCGAGTCGCGCTCGCCGTCGGCGTCACCGGGCGCGTCGGGCGTTGCGACGGCGGTCGCCGCGGCGTCGCCGCGGCCCCGCAGGAACTCGACGACGCGCTCGCGGGTCGCGGCGACGTCGCCGATGACGGTGACTGCGGGCGGTTCGATGCCGGTCTCGTCGCGCACCGACACGATGCTGTCGAGGGTGCCGATGGCGACCCGCATGTCCGGCCACGTGCCGCGTTCGACCAGCGCCACCGGGGTTTCCGGCGGCATGCCGGCGTCGCGGAGCACCGCGGTGTAGTCCGGGAGCCGGCCGACGCCCATCAGGACGACGATGGTGCCGCCGGTGTCCGCCAGCGCCGGCCAGTCGACGGCGGACTCGTCTTTCGTCGGGTCCTCGTGGCCCGTGACGAACGAGACGGAGGAGGCGTGCTCGCGGTGGGTCACCGGGATGCCGGCGACGCCGGGCGCGGCCACCGCCGACGTGACGCCCGGGACGACCTCGAACGGGACGCCGTGGTCCGCGAGGTGTTCGGCCTCCTCGCCGCCGCGGCCGAACACGAACGGGTCGCCGCCCTTCAGCCGGACCACGGTCTCGCCGTCGCGGGCGAGTTCGACCAGCCGGTCGTTCGTGTACTCCTGGCTGGTGCGGTCGCCGCCGGCGCGCTTCCCGACGTCCTCGCGGCGCTCCGCCGGGACGGTGGAGAGGATCTCGGGGCCCGGGAGCTTGTCGTGCAGCACGACGTCGGCCTCGTCGAGCAGGCGCCGCGCCTTCACCGTCAGCAGCTCCGGGTCGCCCGGCCCGGAGCCGACGAGGTAGACGGTGCCGACCCCGTCGTTCGTCGCCTCCGTCTTCTCGTCCGACTCCGCGTCCGCGTCGGCGTCCGCGGAAGCGTCGGCGTCAGCGTCGTCGCTCACGCCGCCGTCACTCATCGGCGCCTCCGCCGTCCGCTTTCCGTTTCGCCTCCGCGGTCCCGTCGTCGGCGTCGCGTTTCGCCTCGGCGATGAGTTCGGCGGCGCCGCGGTCGGCGAGTTCCGCGGCGAAGTCCGCGGCGGCGCTCGCGTGCTGCTGCACCGGGAGGTCGCGGGACGCCGACACTTCGTCCTCGCCGTCGGCCGACAGCACCCGGACGCGGACCTGGACGTGTTCGCCCTGCAGCAGCGCGTGGACGCCGATGGGCGCGACGCAGCCGCCGCCGAGCTCCGCGAGGACGGTGCGTTCGACCGTCGTGCAGACCCGGGTGCGCGGGTGGTCGATCGCGTCCCGGACCGCCTCGACGACGTCGCTGTCGGCGGCGGTGACGGCGATTGCGCCCTGGCCGGGCGCCGGGACGAACTCGCCGCGTTCGAGCCGCTCGACCTCGTACTCGTCGCGGTGGAGCAGGTCCGACCGCCGGAGGCCGGCCTCCGCGAGCACGATGGCGTCGAGTTCGTGCTCCGGTTCGTACTCCATCGCGCCGCGCTGGAACTCCGAGAGGTCCTCGAACCACTCCTCGACGGTGCGTTCGTACGCCGCGTCGTCGTCTCCGTCGTCGTCCCGGCTGGCGTCCGGGTCGCCCTTCCGGTCGCGGTCGGCGTCGACGCGCGCCTCGTGTTCGCGCTGGAGGCTCGGCGCGATGAGCTTCTGGAGCCGCGTGTCGACGTTGCCGCGGAGCGGCACCACGTCGAGGTCCGGCCGCGCCGACAGCAACTGGGCTTTCCGCCGGAGCGACGACGTCCCGACGGTGGCGCCCATCGCCAGGTCGTCGACGCCGCCGCCGTCCGGCGTCACCAGCACGTCGCCCGACGGCGCGCGCTCGGGGACGCCGGCGACCGTCAGCCCGGCCGGCATCTCCGTCGGCATGTCCTTCATCGAGTGGACGGCGGCGTCGGCGTCGCCGTCGAGGACGCGCTCGTCGAGCGCGCGGACGAACGCCCCGGTCTTGCCGAGCCGCGTGATGAGTTCGTCTGTGAGGCGGTCGCCGCGCGTCTCGACCTCCAGCAGTTCGACGTGGCGGCGCCGGCGTTCGAGCGCCTCCTGTACGCTCACGGCCTGCCGGCGCGCCAGCGCTGACCCCCGCGTGGCGAGCCGCAGCGTCCAGTCTGTCATACCGTTCGATGCGTCGCCGCCGGCGAAAAGGCCCTCGCTTTGCCGCGCGCCGACGCCGGCCGACTGCCGCGCCGCTCGACGGCGACACCGCTGGGCCTCGAACGCGGTGCCGCCGCGCGGTCGGCGGGACGTTTATGCGCTGCGCGACGGTAGCACGGACGATGCCCCGGCTGAGTTCGGCGGCCGGCGGCGCGGCGCTCGCGGCCTGCGGGACCGCGCTGGCGGCGGTTCACGCCGTCCACGCGACCCAGATGCCGTTCGTCGCCGGGCTGTTCGAGGCGTGGGCGCCGCTCGTCGTCGCCGTCGGCGTCGCGGGCTACGGCGTCTGGCTGGCGTGGAGCGGCGCCGACCGCGTCAAGGTGCGGGCGGTGCTCCGCGGCGCGGCCATCGGCGTCGCCGTGATGCTGGTCGTGTTCGTCTGGACGGAGGGGCACCGAATCCTGACGGGCGCCGAAATCGAGCACCTGCCGTTCGTCGTCGCGAACGTCCTGACCGCCGGCATCGCCGTCGGCGTCGTGCTCGGCTCGTACGACGCGCGGTCCCAGCGGGAGCGACGCCGCGCGGAGGCGCTGTTCGCGAACCTCCCGAACCCGGCGCTGTACGTCGAACGAACGCCGAAGGGCCGCCGCGTCGAGGAGGTGAACGAGGCGTTCTGCACGACGTTCGGGACGACCGAGTCGTCGGTCGGCGGCCCGCTGGACGACTGTTTACCGCAGCCGGCGCCGGAGTCGCAGCCGCTGTCGGCGGTGCTGACGAACGACTCGTGGACCCGGTTCCGCTGCGCCGCCGCCGGCGGCCCGGGCGTCCGCGAGTTCGTCGTGACCGCCGCGCCGGGCGGCCAGCCCGGCCACGAGTTCGTGCTGCTCGTCGACATCACCGACGAGGGCCGCCGCGAACGCCGGCTGTCCGTGCTGAACCGGGTGCTGCGCCACGACGTCCGCAGCGCCGTCAACGTCATCGTCGGCCACGCCGAGCAGCTCGCGCCGCCGGACGACCCGCACCGCGAGGTCATCGAGACGCGCTCGGAGGTGCTGGTCGACCTGAGCCGCCGCGCGCGCGACCTCGACCGGCTGCTGTCGGGCGAGACGCCGTCGAGCGTCGTCGACCTCCGCGACCTCGTCGAGCGGCACGTCGACACCTTCGCCGCGGACGCGCCGAGCGTCTCGGTCGACTGCGACCTGCCGGACGACCCGGTGCTGTTCCGCGACAACGGCCTCGTCGGGACGGCCGTCGACGAACTGTTCGCGAACGTCCGCGAGCACGCCGGGCCGTCGCCGTCCGTCACCGTCAGCGTCACGGTCGACGGCGACGCGGCCCGGCTCAGCATCGCCGACGACGGCCCCGGCATCCCCGAGAGTGAGCGCGCCGTGTTGAGCCGCGAGGAGGAGACGGAACTGGACCACGCCAGCGGCGTCGGCCTCTGGTTCGTCACCTGGGTCGTCTCGGACCTCGGCGGCGACGTCGACGTCGCGGTCGACGACGGGACGACCGTGACGCTGGTGCTGCCGCTCGCCGCGGACGCCGCCGCGGACGACGCCGACGGGCCGCTGGCCGCCTCGGCGGGCCGCCGCGGCTACCCCGAGCGCGTCCCGCTCGACTCGGCTGGCGGTGCGGACAGCGGCGTCATCGACGCGGACGGCGGTGGCGACGTCGAGGACGCGGACGGCAGCGACGTCGAGGACGACGTGGTCAGCGGCGGCAACGTCGACGAGGGCCGCGACGGCGACGTTGACGGCGACGACGCGAGCGCTGGTGCGGACGGGGACGCCGGCGGCGACGCGGAGTCGCGCTGAGCGGCGGCGCAACGTTCGCCGCACCGAAACGGTTTAAGCGGCTGGAGACGGTACCATCGTTCGTGATGCTTGACGCCGTCGTTCCCGCCGGCCGCTGCCCGGAGCGACGCGTCCGAGTCCCGCGACGGGCCCTTTAGGCCCTACTCAATTTCTCCCCCCGATTGCTGGCGGCCGATTCACTCGATAGGGACGCTGAGCGTGCGGTATACCGTTAAATTACCAGTTCTAAAACGCTGAATTTAAGGGTGTGTGCCGGGCAGTACCGGTAATGACACGCGTGGCACTTGCGTTCAGTGGCGGACTCGACACGACCGTCTGCGTCCCGCTGCTCGAAGAGGAGTACGGCTACGACGAAGTCGTCGGCGTCACCGTCGACGTCGGCCAGCCGGCCGAGGAGTTCGCGGAGGCCGAAGAGACGGCCGACGCGCTCGGCCTCGAACACTACGTCGTCGACGCCCGCGAGGAGTTCGCGGCGCTCTGCATGGAGTCGGTCCGCGCGAACGCGACCTACCAGGGCTACCCGCTCGGCACCGCGCTCGCCCGCCCCGTCATCGCCGAGAAGATTCTCGACGTCGCCGACGAACACGACTGCGAAGCGCTCGCACACGGCTGCACCGGGAAGGGGAACGACCAGCTCCGGTTCGAGGCCGTCTGGCGCGCCTCCGACAAGGAGGTCATCGCGCCGGTCCGCGAACTCGGCCTCACCCGCGAGTGGGAAATCGACTACGCCGCCGAGAAAGACCTGCCCGTCGAGGGCGGCAACGAGGGCGCGTGGAGCATCGACACGAACCTCTGGTCGCGCTCCGTCGAGGGCGACGACCTCGAAGACCCGACGTACGTGCCGCCGGAGGACATCTACGACTGGACCGAGACGCCGGGCGGCACGGAGGCCGAGCTCGTCGAGGTCGGCTTCGAGGACGGCTACCCGGTGTCGCTGAACGGCGACGCGGTCGACCCGGTCGACCTCATCGAGGAGCTGAACGACCTCGCGGGCGCGCACGGCGTCGGCCGCACCGACATGATGGAAGACCGTATGCTCGGCCTGAAGGTCCGCGAGAACTACGAGCACCCGGCGGCGACCGTGCTGCTGACGGCGCACGAGGCGCTCGAACAGCTCGTCCTCACGAAGTCCGAGCGCGACTTCAAGCAGACCGTCGACGAGGAGTGGGCCCAGCAGGGCTACAAGGGCCTCGTCGACACGCCGCTGATGACGTCGCTCGAAGGGTTCCTCGAGGCGAACCAGTCGAAGGTCACCGGCACCGTCACCGTGAAGCTGCAGGGCGGACAGGTCCGGCCGGTCGCCCGCGACTCCGAGTTCGCCGTCTACTCCGAGTCGGCGGCGTCGTTCAACACGGAGACCGTCGACGGCATCGAGCAGGCCGACGCCACCGGCGTCGCGAAGTACCACGGCTTCCAGGAGCGGCTGGCGAACGCGGTCGCCGCCAACGCCGCGACGGACGCCGACGCACAGCCCACCGCCACCGACGGCGGCAACGAGGAGTAACGACGGATGACCGACGGCGACGACGCTGGCGAGGGCCACGCCGGCGACGGCAGCGCTGACGACGGTGACGGCGGCCGCGGCGGCAGCGACGCGGACACCGTGGTGCGCCGCGACCGGTTCGCGGGCGGCCCCGCGCGGTCGTTCCTCTCCAGTCTCGCCGCCGACCGCCGCATCTTCGACGCGGACCTCGCCGTCGACCGCGCGCACGTCGTGATGCTCGCCGAGCAGGGCGTCGTCGCGGACGACGACGCCGCGGTCATCCTCGCGGCGCTCGACGACGTCGAGGCAGCGGGCCACGGCGACCTGCCGGACGGCGAGGACGTCCACGAGGCCATCGAGTCGGCGGTCGTCGACCGCGTCGGCCCCGCCGGCGGCCGGATGCACACGGCGCGCTCGCGGAACGACGAGGTCGCGACGTGCATCCGGGTCAGGCTCCGCGAGGACCTGCTGGACGCCGCCGAGGCGACGCTGACGCTCCGCGAGGCGCTGCTGTCCGCGGCGGCCGAGGAGGCCGAGACGGTGATGCCGGGGTTCACTCACCGGCAGCCGGCGCAGCCGACGACCGCCGGCCACCTGCTGGCGTCGTACGCCGGCGCGCTCGAACGCGACACGGCGCGGCTGCTCGACGCGTACGACCGGACGAACCAGTCGCCGCTCGGCGCCGCCGCGTTCGCCGGCACGCCGTTCGACGTCGACCGCGAGCGCACCGCCGACCTGCTCGGCTTCGACGGCGTCGTCGAGAACGCGACCGACGCGGCGACCGGGCGGGACTTCCTCACGGAGTCGGCGGCGTCGCTGGCGTCGCTCGCCGCGACGCTCTCGGGGCTCGCCACCGACGGCGTCGAGGCCGCGAAGGACGGCTACCTCGTCCTCGACGACGACTACTCTTCGACCTCGTCCATCATGCCGCAGAAGGTGAACCCGGACACGCTGGAACTGGTCCGGGCGGTGTCGGGCGACGCGGTCGGCGACCTGACCGCGCTGCTGACGACGCTGAAGGGGCTGCCGCGGGCGTACAACCGCGACCTGCAGCGCGCGACGCCGCACGTGTGGGACGCCGTCGACGACGTCTCGGAGGCGACGGAGGTCGCCGCCGGCGCCGTCGCGACCGCCGAGTGGGACGAGGCGGCGTGTGCGGCCGACGCGGGCGCCGGCTTCTCCACGGCGACCGGCGTCGCGGACGCGCTCGCGATGGCCGGCGTCCCGTTCCGCACCGCGCACGAACTCGTCGCGGAGGCGGCCGCCGCCCTCGACGCCGGCGGCACCGCGGCCACCGGGAGCGACGACGGGGACGGCGCGGGCGGCGTCGACGCGGAAACGCTGGCCGCAAATCTTGACGCGGCCGCTGAGGAGGTACTTGGGGAGTCCGTGTACGAACACGTGAGCCGCGAGGAACTGCAGTCCGTGCTCGACCCCGCCGGGAGCGTCGCCTCTCGCGACTCCCGCGGCGGGCCGGCGCCCGACGCGCTGGCGGACTCCCTCGCGCGCATGGAATCGACGTACGACGACCACGCCGCGGCGGTGACCGCGCGCTACGAGGCGCTCGACGCCGCGGCCGACGACCGCGAGGAGGCGGTTGCCGACTATGTCTGAGCCGACCCGGCGGCGCTCGCGTCCGCTCCCGCGACGGCGACCACGGCCGCGACGACGAGCGACGGCGCCGCGACCGGCGCCGCGTCCACGACGGCCGGGGATTCCGACCCCGCCGCCGGCCCGTCCGGGCCAGCGAACTACTCGGGTTTCGGATACTCGGTCCGAATCCAACGGCGCGACGGTTTCTCCCCTTCGATAGCGCCGACGCCGTCATTATTTTTCGCTGACAATATCGACGGATTAAAGTCCGTTAGCGGGATACGTGGAGGTACAGCATGACCGAAGCCGAATGCGTCGAGTGCGGGGCGACAGTGACCCTGCACGACGACCTGGAGACCGGAGAGATCATCGACTGTGACACCTGCGGCGCCGAACTGGAAGTCGTCGACGTCTCCCCGCCGGTCCTCGAGCGAGCCCCGGAGCTCGAAGAGGACTGGGGGGAGTGAGATGAAGTTCGGTATCCTCTACTCGCGCATCCGGAAGGACGAGAAGCTGCTGCTGTCGGAGCTCCGCGACCGCGGCCACGACGTCGAGAAGATCGACGTCCGCTCACAGCGGTTCGGGCTCGACGGGAGCGGCGGCGCGCTCGACTGCGACCTCGTCGTCGACCGGTGTCTCGCGACGTCGCGGTCGCTGTACGCCACGAAGTTCCTGCGGCACTACGGCGTCCCGGTCGTGAACGCGCCGGAGACCGCAGAGACGTGCGCGAACAAGGTGAAGAACACGCTCGCGCTCGACGCCGCCGACGTCCCGACGCCGAACACGGAGGTGACGTTCACGGTCGACGCCGCGCTCGAATCCATCGAGTCGTTCGGCTACCCGTGCGTCATCAAGCCCGTCATCGGCTCGTGGGGACGGCTCATGGCGAAAGTCGAGTCGCGCTCGGCCGCCGAGGCCATCCTGGAGCACAAAGAGACGCTCGGCCACTACGAGCACAAGGTGTTCTACGTCCAGGAGTTCGTCGAGAAGCCGGGCCGCGACATCCGCGTGCTGGCCTGCGACGGCGAACCGGTCGCCGCGATGACGCGCAGCTCCGACCACTGGCTCACCAACGCCGCGAAGGGCGGCGAAACCGCTGCGTTCGACGTCGACGACGAGGTCGAGTCGCTGGTGAAGGCGGCGAGCGACGCCGTCGGCGGCGGCCTGCTCGGCATCGACCTGATGGAGACCGGCGACGGCTACACGGTCCACGAAGTGAACCACACCGTCGAGTTCAAGGCGCTCACCGACACCGTCGACGTCGACGTCCCGGCGGCGGTCGTCGACTGGCTCGAACTGAAAGCGGACGTCGCCTCCGGGGTGGCGCAGGCGCGATGACGCTGACCGCCTCGGTCGTCGGCGGCTCCGGGTTCACCGGCGGCGAACTGCTGCGGCTCCTCGTCGGCCACCCCGAGTTCGCGGTGGCGCAGGCGACGAGCCGCGAGTACGAGAACCGCACCGTCGGCTACGTCCACCCGAACCTCCGCGACCTCGACCTCCGGTTCACGTCGCCGGAGGACCTCGAGTCGGTGGACGTGCTGTTCGCGGCGACGCCGCACGGCGTCTCGATGCAGCACGTCGACGAGTTCCGCGACGCCGCCGACCTCGTCGTCGACCTGTCGGCGGACTTCCGGCTGCCCGAGGCGGACGCGTACGACGAGTGGTACGACGGCCACGTCGCGCCCGACCACCTCGCGGACGCCGAGTACGCGCTGCCCGAACTGAACCGCGAGAACCTCCCCGGCGCCGACCTCGTCGCCGCCGGCGGCTGCAACGCGACCGCGACGCTGCTCGCGATGAAGCCGCTCGTCGACGCCGGCGTCGTCACCGCCGACGACCGCGTCGTCGTCGACGTCAAGGTCGGCTCGTCGGAGGGCGGCGCCTCCGGCGGCAAGGCGTCGTCGCACCCGGAGCGCTCCGGCGTCGTCCGGCCGTACGCGCCGACCGGCCACCGCCACGAGGCGGAACTGGAGGCGTACCTCGGACTGTCGACCGCGTTCACCGTTCACGCCGTCGACATGACGCGCGGCGCGTCCGCGACGTGCCACGCGTTCCCCGCCGACGCCGTCTCGAAAGGCGACCTGTGGAGCGCGTACCGCGACGCCTACGACGACGAGCCGTTCGTCGACCTCGTCGCCGGCGGCGGCGGCGTCTACCGCTACCCGGAGCCGAAGTCGGTCGCCGGGACGAACCGCGCCGAAGTCGGCTTCGCGCTCGACCCGACGAACGGCCGCGTCGTCGCCTTCTGCGCCATCGACAACATGATGAAAGGCTCGGCCGGGCAGGCGGTCCACGCCGCCAACGTCGCGCTCGGCTTCGACGAAACCGCGGGCCTCGAACAGCTGGGGCTGCACCCCGTGGGTGCGCCGTGACCGACGCCCGCACCGACGGCGGCGAGCAGCCGCCGGTCGTCGTGAAACTCGGCGGCGCGCGCGCCGTCGACCCGGCGGGGGCAATCGGCGACGTCGCCCACCTCGTCGCGAACGGGCGGCGCGTCGTCGTCGTCCACGGCGGCTCCACCGCCGTCGACGACCTGCTCGCCGACCTCGGCCGCGACCCGGAGTACGTGGAGACGCCGAGCGGCGTCACCGGCCGGTTCACGGACGAGGCGACGATGGAGGCGTTCGAGATGGCGCTGCCCGGGAAGCTGAACACGGAGATGGTGGCGGCGCTGCACGGCGCCGACGTCGACGCCGTCGGGCTGTCGGGCGTCGACGGCGGCCTCGTCACCGGCCCGCGGAAGTCCGCGGTCCGCGTCGTCGAGGACGGCAAGAAGAAGATTCGCCGCGGCGACCACTCCGGCGTCCCGAAGGCCGTCAACGACGCGCTGTTGACGACGCTGCTCGACGACGGCTACGTCCCCGTGGTCTCCCCGCCGATGCTCGGCGAGGAGAGCGACGGCGACGTGACGCCCGTCAACGCCGACGCCGACCGCGTCGCCGCCGCGGTGGCGGGCGCGGTCGGCGCCGAACTCGTCGTCCTGACCGACGTCGCCGGCGTCTACGCGGACGCCGACGACCCGGACACGCTCATCGACGCCGTCACCACCGCCGCCGAGTTCGCGGACCTCGAAGCCGCCGCCGAGGGGTTCATGACGCGGAAAGTGATGGCGGCGAAGGAGGCGCTGGAGGGCGGCGCGGTCTCCGTCCACGTCTCCGACGCCAACGCCCGCGACCCGATCGTGGCGGCGCTCGACGGCGCCGGCACCCGCATCGACCGCGCTGCGGTCGTCGACGGCGACGCCGACGACGCGACGGAGGTGGAGCAGTGACCGACCGGTCAGCCGACGACGCGGCCGGCGGCGACACACCCGACGCCGCCGGCGTCGCCCCGCGCGACATGTCAGCGGCGGCCGTCGAGGGCGCCGGCGAGGGGTTCGTGTTCTCGGAGAAGCCCATCGAACTGGTGTCGGGCGACGGCGTCCACCTGACGGGCGCCGACGGCACCGACTACCTCGACTTCGGCGCGAGCTACGCCTGCGCGCCGCTCGGCCACTGCCCGCCCGGCGTCGTCGACGCCGTCCAGGAGCAGGCCGCCGAACTGCTGTACGTGCAGGGGTCGTACCCGGTTCGCGCGCGCACCGAACTGTACGACCGGCTCGGCGCCGTCGCGCCCGGCGACATCTCGAAGGTGTGGCTGTGCAACTCCGGCACCGAGGCGAACGAGGCGGCGATGAAGTTCGCGCGCTCGGCCACCGGCGACCAGAAGGTGGTCGCGACGAAGCGCGCCTTCCACGGCCGCACGCTCGGGTCGCTCGCGATGACCTGGAAGAAGCAGTACCGCGAGCCGTACGAACCGGTCGCCGGCGGCGTCGAGTTCGTCGATTACGGCGACGCGGACGCGCTCGCGGACGCCGTCGACGACGACACCGCCGCGGTGTTCCTCGAACCCGTGCAGGGCGAAGGCGGCGTCAACCCGGCGACGGCGGAGTACCTGCGGGCCGCCCGCGACGTCACCGCCGACGCCGGCGCCGCGCTGGTGCTCGACGAGATTCAGACCGGGCTCGGCCGGACCGGGACGCTGTGGGCCTGCGAACAGGCCGGCGTCGTCCCGGACGCGCTCACCACCGCGAAGGGGCTCGCCTCCGGGCTGCCGATGGGGGCGACGCTCGTCGCCGACTGGCTCGCGGAGGACGCCGGCAACCACGGGTCGACGTTCTCCGGCGGCCCGGTCGTCTCCGCCGCCGCGAACGCGACGCTGACCGAACTGGTCGAACGCGACCTGCCCGGTCACGCCGCCGACGTCGGCGACTACCTGCGGACCGAACTGTCGGCCGCCGTCGACGCCCACGACCTCCCGGTGCGCGAGGTCCGCGGCGAGGGGCTGCTCGTCGGCGTCGAAGTGAAACGCGGCGCGAACGCGATGCTGCGCGACTTCGCGCTCCAGCACGACATCCTCGCGCTGCCGGCGGGCCGCAGCGTCCTCAGGCTGCTCCCGCCGCTCGTCGTCGAGGAGCGCCACGTCGACCGCGTCGTCGACGCCTTCGTCGAGGTGCTCGGTGAATGACGCCGAACGCGGACGCCGCGGGCGACGCGGACGGCGCAGGTGACACGGACGGCGCAACTGACGCGGACAGCGGAGGCGACGCCGCCGACTACCACGACGCGCTCGACACCGAGGGCCGCAGGCTGCTGTTCGACCTCGTCTCCACGCCGTCGCCGTCGGGCGAGGAGGAGGCGGCGGCCGAACGGCTCGCCGCGTTCTTCGAGGCGCACGGCCGCGACGTGTTCGTCGACGACGTCGGGAACGTCCGCGCGCCGGCCGACGACGCCGTGCTGCTCACCTCCCACGTCGACACCGTCCCGGGCGAGATTCCGGTGCGGGTCGAAAGCGAAGCGGACGGTGACGGCGCCGACGACGAAGCGCCCGACGGCGGCCCCGTGCTGTGGGGCCGCGGCAGCGTCGACGCGACCGGCCCGCTCGCGGCGATGGCCGTCGCGGCCGTCGAGACCGGCGTGTCGTTCGCGGGCGTCGTCGGCGAGGAGACCAGTTCCCGCGGCGCCCGCCACCTCGTCGCGGACCGCGACGAGCCGGACGCCGTCGTGAACGGCGAGCCGTCCGGCTGGGACGCCGTGACGCTCGGCTACCGCGGCTTCCTCGCCGGAACCTACGTCGTCACCAGCGAGTCCGGCCACACGTCCCGCCCCGACCCGAACGCCATCGAACACGGCATGAACTGGTGGCGCCGCGTCGAGTCCGCCTTCGAGGCGGACGACTACGAGGCCGTCTTCGAGCAGGTGACGACGAAGCCGGTCGGCTTCGACGGCGGCCTCTCCGAGGACGGCCTGTCGATGGAGGCGACGATGGACGTCCAGTTCCGCGTCCCGCCGTCGCTCGAACCGGCCGACGTCCGCGAACGCGCCGACGCCGAACTCGACGAGGGGACGGTCCACTGGGAGGAGCCGATTCCGCCCGTGATGACCAGTCCGCGCAGCGACGTCGCCACCGCGTTCCGCGCCGCCATCCGCGACGTCGGCGGCGACCCGCGGCTCCTCCGGAAGACCGGCACCGCCGACGTGAATCTGTACGCCGACGCCTGGGACTGCCCGATGGCGACGTACGGCCCCGGCAACTCCGAACTCGACCACGCGCCAGACGAACGACTCCCGCTCGCGGAGTTCGACCGCGCAGTCGACGTGCTGTGTACGGTCAGCGAGCGCTTCCTCGACTCATGAGCACGAACCCGACCGCGTCCGAGACAGACCCGTCCGACGACTTCCCGGCCGACTTCCTCGACGTCGACGACCTCACGGCCGCCCAGCTCGACGCCGTACTCGACCGAGCCGAGGCGCTGAAAACCGGGCGGGACGCGACGACGCTGCCGCGGACGACGCTCGCGATGCTGTTCGAGAAGCCGTCGACGCGGACCCGCGCGAGCTTCGAAACCGGGATGACGCAGCTCGGCGGGCACGCCATGTTCCTCGGCCCCGACGACATCCAGCTCGGCCACGGCGAGCCGCTGAAGGACACGGCGCGGGCGCTCGCCGGCTACGCCGACGCCATCATGGCGCGCACCTTCGACCACGGCGACGTCGAGACGCTCGCCGAGTACGCGGACGTCCCGGTCGTCAACGGCCTCACCGACGAGGCCCATCCGTGCCAGACGCTCGCCGACCTCCTCACGATTCGCCAGGCGTTCGGCGGCCTCGACGACGTGTCGGTCGCGTGGGTCGGCGACGGCAACAACGTCGCCCGGTCGTTCGCGGTCGGCTGCGCGCTCGCCGGCGTCGACCTGACGGTCGCCACGCCGGACGGCTTCGGCCTCGGCGACGACGTGCTCGACCGGTGTACCGGCCTCGGCGCGGCGCCGACGCTCGCCGACGGCCCCGCCGACGCCGTCGCCGACGCCGACGTCGTCTACACGGACGTCTGGGTCAGCATGGGCCAGGAGAAGCGCCGCGAGGAGAAGCTCCCGGCGTTCGACGGCTACCAGCTCAACGAGGCGCTGCTCGCCGGCACCGACGCCGACGTCATGCACTGTCTCCCCGCCCACCGCGGCGAGGAAATCACGGACGACGTCATCGAGTCGGACCGCGCGCTCGTCTGGGAGCAGGCCGAAAACCGGATGCACGCCCAGAAGGCGCTGCTGGTCGAACTCCTGACCTGACCTGACCTGA
Organism: Halobaculum sp. P14; assembly: GCF_051195155.1. NCBI lineage: Archaea > Methanobacteriati > Methanobacteriota > Halobacteria > Halobacteriales > Haloferacaceae > Halobaculum > Halobaculum sp. P14. The sequence continues at coordinate 163,062 of NZ_JBNTKB010000004.1, read as the reverse complement.
CCTGACCTGACCTGACCTGACCTGACCTGACCTGACCTGACCTGACCTGACTCCGCCCGCCGACCCGGCGGTTCCCGTCACAGTTTTTATCGTTCCGTCGCGTCACCGACGGAGCATGGACCGCCGAACCCGGGTGGCGCTCACGGCCGTGATTCTGTTCGCGGGCGCGGTGCTGCTGTTCGGGCTGACGGTGTACCCGTTCCAGTACGGCCCGGTGAAGAGCGCGCTCGTCGCCGCGGGGTTCGTCGCGCTGGCCGCGTTCGAAACCGTCCTCGACGACACGTCGTTTTAGCGTCGCCGCGGTTCGGCGCAGCCGGCTACGGCTCCGGCGGCTGGCCGTCGTAGGCGTCGTGGTCGGTGTAGAAGTTCAGCATCGCGAACTTCAGTTTCTCCGGGCCGATGTCGACCAGTTCCTCGCGCTCCTCCCGCGGGAAGGCGTCCCGGACCGAGTACTTCCCCATGTCGGCGGACGTGTAGCGCTTGTCGAGCAGCAGCCGGACGCCGAAGTCGTCGGGCGACCGGATGACGCGGCCGAGCGCCTGCCGCGTCTTCCGAACCGTCGGGATTTCGACGGCGTACTCCCAGCCGGCGTCCCGCGAGCGGTCGGCGAACGCGCGGTCGTAGGCGTCCTGCACCGCCTCCATGCGCTCGGAGAGCCGCGGGTACGGGACGCCGACGACGGCGACGGTGCGGGCGTCGTCGTCGTCGAAGCTGACGCCCTCGGCGAGCGTCCCCCACAGCGACGTGAACAGCGCGGCGTCGTCGCTGTCGACGAGGCGCGTCCGGAGCTGCTCGGTGTCCTGGCCGGAGCCGTCGAGCAGCAGCGTGCCGAGTTCCGGGTCGCCGGCGAGCAGTTCGTGGTACCGCTCGGCCTCGCCGTACGACGGGAAGAACAGCAGCGTGGAGCCCGGCGTGAACCGGACGGCGTCCGCGAGCGTCGACGCCACCGTCTCCTGGGTCGCCGGGTCGTCGCGCTCGGAGGCGAACAGCGCCGGCGTCGCCACCGAGTACGTCCGGCGGTTCTCCTCGGGGTACTCCATGCCGTACGCGAGCGTCGCCGGGTCGGTCAGCCCGAGGACGTCCTTCGTGACGTCGAACGGGCGGAGCGTCGCCGACATCAGCACCGACGCGTACACCTCGCCGAACAGCTCCTCGGTGACCTCCCGCGGGATGCAGGTGTACAGTTCGGCGCGGCCGTACACCTCGTCGGTGCCGGCGTCCCGGCGGACTGAGACGACCGGGTGCTGGCCGAGTTCGGCGCCGCCGTCCATCCACGCCGAGACGAAGCCGGCGGCCTGCAGCGTCTGGCACTCCCGGCGCGTCGTCGCCTCGCCGTTCTTGTAGGCGTCCTCGTAGTCCTCGTCGAGGCTGCGGCCGAGCTGCAGCGCGAGGTCGCACTCGGCGCGGATGCCGCTGCCCTCGTAGCGGTCGAGGAACGCGAGCGTCAGGTCGTCGCGCCGGTCGTCGTTCGCGATGGAGACGTCGGTCCAGTTCTCGCCGACTGACTCGCGTTCGCCGTAGCCGAGCCGGTCGTCGTACGTCGCCCGGAGCGCCTCCGCGAACGCGCCGAGGACGTTCTCTGCGGGCTCGGCGCGTGAGTCGTCGGTCTCGTCCAGCTCGTTCAGCGCGGCGTCGAGCGTGTTCTCGGTGAGGCTCTTCGAGGCGTGGTCGCGGGCGGCGTCCTCGACGTTGTGCGCCTCGTCGAACACCGTGATGACGTCGTCGGGGTCGCGGTCGAGCCACCGGAAGAACTGCTCGCGGATGGTCGGGTCGAGCAGGTGGTGGTAGTTGCAGACGACCAGTTCGACGTTCTCCATCCCCTCTTTCAGCAGCTCGTAGCCGCAGAAGCCGCGGCTGCCAGCGTACTCGTACACCTCGTCGGGGGTGCGGACGTCGTCGAACAGCCACGAGAAGAACTCGTCGGTGTCGCCGGTGAGGTTGTTGTAGTAGTAGTCGCAGGTGTTCGTCGCCTCCTCGATGTCGTCGTCGAGCGCGTCGAGCTCCTCGGCGACCGCCTGCCGCGCCTCCGCCGCGGAGCCGTCGTCGTCGCGGAGGTCGTCGGTGAGCTGCTCCATCCGCTCTTCGAGCTGTTCGCGGTCGGCCTGGTCGTCGACCAGCGACCGCGTCGTATCCCGGAGCGTCTGGCACTCCTGGTAGTCCACGTCGATGTGGCACATCGAGGACTTCCCGCGGAACACCGTCGCCCGAATCGGCTCGACGGCGTTGATGGCGCGGGCGTCCTCGACGAACTGCCGCATCTGCTGGTGGACGTTCGTCGTGATGACCACCGTCCGGTCGTGTTCGCGGGCGTGGCTCAGCGCCGGGACGAGCGCGGACAGCGTCTTCCCGGTGCCGGGCGCCCCCTCGAACAGGACGTCCTGGCCGCGGGCGAGCGCGTTGTCGACGCGGTCCATCGCCTCGCGCTGGTTCGGGTACGGCTCCTCGTACGGGAAGAACCGCAGGTGGTCGTCCGTCGTCGACACACGTCTCCTACTGCCTCACGGGATTTGAAGGTGCGGAAAGCGCGGTGAATCTGAAACCCGGATTCGTCGCCGTGCCGGCGCGAGGCGTGCGTCGCCGCCGAATCCGACCGGACGTCGCTGACTTTTTCGCCGCCGACCACGTTGACGGCGATATGAGCGACACTGACGCCAACGACGCCGGGGCGGGCGACGACTCCGGCTTCGACAAGGAGGCAGAGCGCGAGAAGCTCCGCGAGAAGTACGAGCAGGACCGCGAGAAGCGCGAGTCCACCCAGCGGATGAGCGAACTGCTGCTGCAGGGCGCGACGATGACGAACAAGCACTGTGACGCCTGCGGCGACCCAATCTTCCGGCAGAACGGCGAGGAGTTCTGCGCGACCTGCGACCAGCCCGGGCAGGGCGGCCAGCAGCCGGCCGACGGGCAGGCCGCCGGCGAACAGGCAGGCCAGCAGCAGCCGGCGCAGGCGGGTCAGCAGCAGTCGGCACAGACGGGCCAGCAGTCCGCTGGTCAGCAGCCGGCGCAGGCGGGTCAGCAGTCAGGTGGCCGGGGGACCGGCGCCGAGCGGCAGCCGAACTCGGCGCCGACGCAGCCGGGCGCTCGGGGCGACGACGCGGCACGGCGGCCCGCCGAGCCACGGCAGGCGGCGACTCGGTCGGTCGACGTCGGGGCGTCGACGCGCGGTGACGCCGCGGATTCGGCGCGAACCGGCGGCGACGCGGGAAGCCTCGACGGCGCGCGGGACGCGCTGGTGACGGCGCTCCAGCGGCACGCGCAGGCCGGCGCGGACGCGTCGGACCCGCGGACGGCCAGCGAACACCTCGACGCGGCGCGGGAGGCCGCCGAGGCGCTGTCGGCGCTGCGCCGGTGAGCGGCCTTCTCCCCGCGCCGCCGCGGCGTCGCTGCGGCCTGAACTGACCGCCGGAACCGTTATTTCGTCGCCGCCGCCCTGCTTCTGCATGGACGTCCTCGCCGCCGTCGACGGCTCCGAGAACAGTATGCGCGCGCTCCGGTTCGCCGCGGAGTTCGCCGCGCGCTACGACGCCGCGCTCCACGTCGTCCACGTCACCGACCAGCGCACCGAGGCGACCGAGCGCATCCTCGCCAGCGCCGAAGCCGTCCTGGAGGAGGCGGACGTCGACTCGGACGTGGAACTCGCCGTCGTCACGGAGATGGCGGTGCCGACGGCGCGCGCCGCCGGGAAGGAGCTGCTCGACCTCGTCGCGGACGAGGGGTTCGACCACGTCGTCGTGGGCCACCACGGCGCCGGCCGCGTCGAGCGCGCCATCCTCGGGAGCGCCAGCGAAACCGTGGTTCGCGGCACCACCGTCCCGGTGACCGTGGTCCCGTGAGGCGGCGTCGGCGCCGCCCGTCGCCCGCTATTCGGGGTAGTCGCTGCCGACGACGTCGCGGATGCGTTCGGCGGTGACCTCGCCGACGCCGGACACCTCCAGCAGGTCGTCCTCGCGGGCGGTCATGACGGCTTCGACGGTGCCGAAGTGTTCGAGCAGCGCCCGCGCCGTCACCGGGCCGATGTCGGCGATGGCGCTGACGACGTACTCCTGCTGCTCCGGCAGCGTCTTCGCGGCCTTCTCGCCGTGTGCGGACACCTCGCGGTCGTTCGTCTCCTGTTCGCGCTTCGCGATGACCTCCAGCAGGTCCGCGGTGTCCGCCTGGTCTTCGGTGCGGAGCACGGACGCGTCGAAGTCGATGGCGAGCGCCGAGAGCGCGCCGCGGACCGCGTTCGGGTGGACGTTGCGTTCGCCGTACAGGTCGTCGCCCTCGACGACGACGACCGGCCGGGCGTACGCCCGCGAGAGGTCGCCGACCTGCTCGAACATCGACCGGTCGCCGCCGACGAGCGTGTCGAGGAAGTCGGCGACGGACTTCCGCTCGACGGCGACCCGGTCGGACAGCACGTAGTCGCCGACCGCCAGCGTCTCCAGCCGCGTCGTCACGCCGTCGCGCGTCGACAGGTCCCGCGCGATGGTCGACTCCAGTTCGCGCTGGTCGATGACGATCTCCGTCCCGTCGACGTCGCCCGCGGTCGCGACGACGCCGTCCTCGGAGTCGCCGTCGGATTCGGCGTCTTCGGCTTCTGCGTCCGCTACGTCGCCGCCGCTGGAATCGTCGTCGGAGTCGCCGTCGTCGTCCGGGCCGTCGTCGTCGACGTCGGCCGAGAAATCAGCGAGCCCCGGCTGCGTCTCCGAGCCGGCGCCGGCCGCGGTGTCAGCGCTGGCACCGGTGTCGTCGTCGGCCGCGTCTGTACCCGCTTCTACGTCGGCGGCTGCGTCGCCGCCGGCGCCGTCCGCGTCGCCGTCGAAGTCGTCGAGGCCGGCCTGGCCGTCGCCGTCGAGGTCGGCGCTCACCTCGTCGGCGACGCCTTTCAGCTTCCGGAGTTCGTCCTCCATCTGCTGTTCCTTCCGGCGGCTAATCCAGAAGTACGCCTCGTCGCGGGTGTCGTTCGCCATCAGCACGACGACCTCGCCCTCGTCCTGCCGGCCGGTCCGACCCTTCCGCTGAATCGACCGAATCGCGGTCGGCACCGGCTCGAAGAACAGCACGAGGTCGACCTCCGGGACGTCCAGCCCCTCCTCGGCGACGGAGGTGGAGACGAGCACCTCGAACTCGCCGGCGCGGAAGGCGTCCAGCGTCTCCTGCTGTTGCGTCTGGGTCATGCCGTCGCTGCCCTCCTTGTCGCCCTGCCCGACGAACCGCCGGGTGTCGAACGACTGCGAGAGGAACTCGGTGAGCGCCTCGGCGGTGTCGCGCGACTCCGTGAACACGATGACGCGCTCGCCCCCGCCGATGCCGAGCGTCTGCGCCAACAGCACCCGGGTCTGCCGGAACTTCGGGTGGAGGTCGTCGAACGCCTCCGCCTTCCGCATCGCCTCGCGCACCTTCGGCTCGGCGACCAGCCGCTGGCTCGCCTTCGACGCCCCCGACGACTGCGCGGCGTTCCGCTGCCGCTCGAAGTACCGCCGGAGCGCCTCGACGCTCTGCGTCTCCACGAGTTCGACGGCGCGGCGGAGCTTCATCACCTCCGCGTGCGTCGACATCCCCTTGTAGGCGTCCGACTTCCCGGCGTCCATCATGCGCTGGAGCTCCGCGCGCATCTTGTTCAGGTCCGTCTGGGAGACGGACGGCTGGGTCGTACTGGAGACGCCGAGCGACTTCAGCTTCTCCAGGCGGTCGCTGATGACGTCGTTGAGCGCGTCCCGTATCTCGATGATTTCGTCGGGCAGGTCGATGCGCTCCCACTGGACGTCCGTGTCGTGGGTGTAGTCGGCGACGTCGGAGTCCTCCTCGGTCATCACTTCGACCTGGTCGAGCCCGAGGTTCTCACAGACCACCCGTATCTCCTCTTCGTCGCCGCCGGGGGAGGCGGACATGCCGGTGACGAGCGGCGACGCGGCGTCGGCGTGGTAGCGCTCGGCGATGTAGACGTACGCGTAGTCGCCGGTGCCGCGGTGGCACTCGTCGAAGGTGAGGTGGGTGACGTCGCGCAGCGACACGCGGTTGCCGACGAGGTCGTTTTCGACGACCTGCGGCGTCGCGATGACGATGCGGGCGTCGTCCCAGACGGCGGCGCGGTCGTCCGGGCTGACGTCGCCGGTGAACACGACGATTTCGTCGTCCGGGACGTTCAGCGCCTCGCGGTAGAAGTCGGCGTGCTGCTGGACCAGCGGCTTCGTCGGCGCGAGAAACAGCGCCTTCCCGCCGTCGTTGTGGAGGCGGTGTGCGGTGACCAGCAGCGACACCGTCGTCTTCCCGAGTCCGGTCGGGAGGCAGACGAGCGTGTGGCCGCGTTTCGCCGTGTCGGCGAGTTCGACCTGGTAGCGCCGCCGCTCGATGAACTGCGGCGACAGCAACGGATGGTCGACGTACTCCGTCTCGGGGTCGGCGGCCTCGGCCATCGGCGGGGCTAGGCCGTCATCGCGGGTAAACCTTCGCGAACCGCGGCGGAAGTGAAACGGCTCACTCGTCGGCTCGGTCGCCGGCCAGCCGGCGGTCCTCGCAGGCCCGCTCCGGCACCGACGAGTCCATGAGCGCCGCCCACTCCGGAATGTGACACTCCTGGGTCATCCTCAGCGTTGACATCACGAGCATCCGGCATAACCGTTTGGCTCGCACGACTCCGGGCTCCGGCCGGCGTCAGATGAGCTGTTCGCCGTCGTCGTCGTACAGTTCGATGGCGTCGACCGGGCAGGTGCGCGCCGCGAACTTCGCGTCGAGTTCGTCGCCCTCCGGGACTTCCAGCGAGAACAGGTCGTCGTCTATCTCGTCGGCGCCGGCGAGGTCCGCCTTGCCGTCGTCCATGTTCTTCTCGAAGGCGTCCCACTCGGCGACGCACTGGAACATCCCGACGCAGGTGTCGCGGTCAAACTCGATGTGCATACCGGACGGTTCGGCGGCGACGACGTAATGGCTTCGCCCGCGGCTGTCGCGGTCGGAGTCGTTGCTGTCGCGGTCGGGGTCGTCGCTGCGGCGGCCCGTCGACTCAGTCGGGTACTCCCAGCCCGCGGATTCAGCGGAGCAGCCGCGCGACGACGCCGCGGAGACCGGGCGCGACCGCGCCGTCCGGGACGAACGTGACGGCCGTGTCGCGGTCGATGCCGTCGTCGCCGCCGTTCTCGCCGGCCCAGCGGACGGCCGATTGCGTGGCGTTTCCGTCGCCGATGCCGCCGGCGACGACGTAGCCGTCCGGGGCGTGTACGACGAGTTCGTCCGCGCCGGGGTAGACGGTGCCCTCGCCGCCCATCGCGAGCGGCGGCGGGCTGCTGGCGTGGAACGCCGTGAACACGACTGCGCCGGCGCTCCGCACGGCGGCGTCGCGGCGCAGGTACGTGACGACGAGCGTCTCGCCGTCCATCCGGCTGGACACGGCGAACCGGTCGACGCGGTAGCCGACGACGTCCTCGATGACGGCGCCGCGCACCGTGTCGTTCCGGAGCGCGTCGGCGCCGTCGGTCAACTCCACGCGGGCGGTCCACCGGGTCGACGCGTTCTCGTACACCTGGACGGTCACGGCGGCGTGGCCGACTGCGACGTCGACGCCGTGTTCGGCCGCGGTCGCGGTCAGGCGCTCCCCGCAGACGTCACACGCGGGCTGCGGCGGCGCGCGGGCGGCCGCCGGTGTCGACGCGGCGGCGACGACGAGCAGGAGCGCGACCAGCGCGACGCTCCCGACCGTTCGGGCTCCGTTGGAGGGCATCGACTCCGGATTGTGCGCCCCGTGACAAGTATGTTCGTGCGGTGGCGGCGGCGCGGACGGGCAACTGTTTTGCGGCGCGGGGCTGACCGGCTACGCATGAAATCGGATTCGGGCGGCGAAGCGGCGAAGCGCGCGGCCGGCGTGGCCGCCGCCGACGAGGTGGAGCCGGGCGCGCTCGTCGGGCTCGGAACCGGGAGCACCGCGGCGCACGCCATCCGGCGGCTCGGCGAGCGCGTCGCCGACGGCCTCGACGTAACCGGCGTCACCACCTCCTACCAGTCGCGGCAGCTCGCGCGGGACGTCGGCGTCCCGCTGGAGTCGCTCGACGCCGTCGAGTCGGTCGACGTCGCCATCGACGGCGCCGACCAGGTCGCGGCGGACGCGAACGCGCTCGTGAAGGGCGGCGGCGCGGCGCACGCCCGCGAGAAAATCGTCGCCGGCGCCGCCGACCGGTTCGTCGTCGTCGCCGACGACACCAAGCTCGTGGACGCGCTCGACTTCCCGGTGCCGGTGGAGGTGCTTCCGGACGCCCGCTCCACCGTCGCCGCCGCGGTGCGGGACGCCGGCGGCGACCCGGCGCTCCGCGCGGCCGAACGGAAGGACGGCCCGGTCGTCACCGACAACGGGAACCTCGTGCTGGACTGCGAGTTCGGCGGCGTCGACGACCCCGCGTCGCTGTCGGCGACGCTGTCGGCGACGCCGGGCGTCGTCGAGCACGGACTGTTCGTCGGCCTGGCGGACGCCGTCGTCGTCGGGTCGGCGGACGGCGCCGCGGCTACGCGGACGCTCAAATAACGGGAGGAAAACTACCTGGTTACAGGTCGCGCGGCTGGACCGTCTTCCGGTCGTTCGCCTCGGCGCGGCGGGCGGCGTCGTCGAGCAGCTCCGCGACTTCCTCGTCGAGCGCGTCGTAGAAATCCGACGCGACGTTCTTCTCTTCCAGGTACTCCTTGACGGCTGCCTTGACGATGAGGTCTGCCATGCAGCCGGGATTTTCTCCGCCCTCCATATAAGATTTCCCAAGTTCGCCGCTCACGAAGGGGTGAGGCGGCCGTTCGCGGGGGTCTAGGGGGTGAACTTTTATGGTGTTCCCTATCGACGCCGGCAAGTCACCCCGCCCCGTCCGCCCCGGTATGCGCGAGACGCTCGACCGGCTTCACGCCGGCGAACTCACGCCCGCGGAGGCCGAAGCGCGGCTCCGCGGCTACGCCACGTCGACGGCGGGCAGGCTCGACGCCGCCCGCGACCGCAGACGCGGCGTCCCCGAAGGGATTCTCGCAGAGGGGAAGACGCCGGCGGAGACCGCCGCGATGGCGTCGACGTCGCTCGAAACGACCGGCCGGGCGCTCGTCACCCGCGCCGACGACCGCACCGTCCAGCGGCTCCGGACGTACCTCGCGGAGTCGCACCCCGACGCCGACGTCGACGTCGACACCCGCGGCGGCACCGTCGTCGCTCACGCGCCGGGCTACGACCCCGAATCCGTGGACGCCGACGTGCTCGTCGTCACCGGCGGCACGTCCGACGCGCCGGCCGCGCGGGAGGCCGCGACCGTCGCGCGGGAGGCCGGGCCGCGCGTCGAACTGGTCGAGGACGTCGGCGTCGCCAACATCGACCGCGTCCTCGACGAGAAAGACCGGCTCAGAGGCGCTGACGCGCTCGTCGTCGCCGCCGGCCGAGAGGGCGCCCTCCCCACGGTCGTCGCCGGACTGGTCGCGGCGCCGGTCATCGCGCTCCCGACGTCGATCGGCTACGGCGCCGGCGGCGAAGGGCAGGCGGCGCTGCTCGGCGCGCTCCAGTCCTGCACGGTGCTGTCGACCGTGAACGTCGACGCCGGCTTCGTCGCCGGCGCGCAGGCGGCCCTCATCGCTCGCCGGGTGGCGGCCGCACGCGACGACGGCTGACCGCGTCGACTGGCGGACCGGCTGTCAGCGTCGACGCACCGAATCGCGCTGTATCCGCGGTGTGGCAAGGGTATATGTTGGATGATGCTGTATGGTGACACACCGGCACGGTGGATGCCGGACGACCATGCCACGCTGCGACCACTGCGGGTCGCACGTGTCGGACCGCTTCGCACGCGTCTTCACCGACGAACACGGTCGGTTGAACGCCTGTCCGTCCTGCTCGGCGAACGCGGGCATCGCCGAAGCGGCGCGACACCGGACCCGCGCAGACGACTGAACAACGCTGCAAGCACCCGACGACGCCGCGGCCGCCGCCACCGACCCGGTGCCCGGTGGTTCCCCCGGGCGGCGCGGCGACCCGCTTTTATTCGCGCCCGACGACCCACCGGCAGTGACCGACCACCACGTCTACGTCCTCGAATGCGCCGACGGGACGTACTACACCGGCTACACCACCGACGTGGACCGACGCGTCGCCGAACACGACGCCGGCGAGGGCGCGAAGTACACCCGCGGCCGCACCCCGGTCGAACTCCGCCACGTCGAGACGTTCGACTCCAAGTCCGCCGCGATGAGCCGCGAGTACGAACTCAAACAGCGCTCGCGCGCCCAGAAGGAAGCGCTCCTCGACGACTGACCACCCGCGCTACGCGGCAGGTCCACCGGAATCGTCGTCGCCGTCGCTATCGCCGCTGCCGCTGCCGTCGTTGCTGCCGCGGTCCGCGGCGGCGGTGACGGCGTCGCCCGCGGATTCGACGGCCGCGCCGGCGGCGACGACTGCGTCGCCGGCGACCGAGGTCGCCTCGGCGGCCGCGTCGACCGCGAGGTCGCCTGCGGCGTCGAGTTCCGCGGCGACGTCGCGCTCCGGGACCGGTTCGTCTGGCCGGTGGGCGAGGTAGATTCCGAGCGCGAGCAGCCCGCCGACGACGGCGCCGAACAGGAACAGCACGCCGACCGTGGCGCCCCAGAACGGCGCGTTCTCCACGCCGCGGGCGTCCGCGTCGCGGTACACCCAGTAGCTCACCGCGCCGGTCAGGAACGCGATGATGACGAGCAGGCTCGCCTGCATGCCGACGACGGCGTCGAGCGGAGCGGACATACCCGCGGCTTCGGCCGCCCGGAACAAGCCGGTCGGTGATTCGTCGGAGTCGCACGGGGCCCGTCGAACGCCGAGCCGGTCAGCCCGGCCGCTGCGGCGCCGAACTCAGCGAATCACGGCTCGCGGTTCGCGGTTCGCGGTTCGCGGCTCACGGCTCGCCGTCCCGGCGGTCGAGGTAGCCGTTGACGAGCAGCGGGAGGAGGACGCCGAGGCCGACGAGGACGGCGCCGCCGGCCCACGTCGGCGGGTTCGTGAGTTCGGCCAGCGCGAACAGCGCGACGACGGCGAGCGCGATGCACGCCACGATGACGGTGTTTTCGCGGGAGACCATGCGCGAACCCAGCCGCGACCGCCGGAAAACTGTTCCGACGGTCCGGGCGCTTCGACGACGCGCCGCAGAACTATTCAGGGGTGTCGAGGAACGGCGCTTTCGTCGCGGCGTAGTGGGCGACGCGGCGGCCGAGCGTGACGGTGCGGTCGTACGTCGGGTCGTCCGAGAGCGCGTACCGGGAGTCGGCGCCGATTCCGTCGCCGGCGTCGGGGTCGTCGCGGTCGTCGAACTTGTCGCTGGCGTTGCGGACGCCGACCTGGAGCGGCGGCACCCAGCCGTGGACGCCGCGGACGGTCGCACGCATGTGTTCGAGCGTCGCCTCGAACGACCCGCCGCCGGCGACGACGAACAGGCCGACGACGGTGTCTTCGTACTCGTCGTGCGAGCACCAGTCGTGGAAGCTCCGGAACGTCGACGAGTACGAGCCGTGGTACACCGGCGAGGCGAGGAGGACGCCGTCTGCGGCCCGCACCCGTTCGAGCAGCGCGGCGACGTCGCCGGCCTCGGCGGCGTCGACGTCGGGGTGGTACAGCGGCACGTCGAGCGACGGGTCGCCGAGGTCGATGAAGTCGGTGTCGGCGCCGGCGTCGGCCGCCGCGTCGAGCGCGTACCGCAGAATCGTCTTGCTGTAGCTGCCGTCGCGCCGCGACCCGCAGACGGCGACGACGCGCGGGGAGTCCGTCATACAGTCGGATGGTCCACCTCCGACGAAAAGGCCGTCGGAACGCCGAGCGGCGCCGTCCGTCGACGTTCGGGCGGAGGGCGAGCCGTCGGTCGGGCGGCGGCCCGCCGCGTGCCACCCGGATTTTTCTTCCCGCCAGCCGACGGCTCCGCCATGGACGCCATCTCGTTCGGAACCGACGGCTGGCGGGCGACGCTCGACCAGTTCACCGACGACCGGGTCCGCGTCGTCGGGCAGGCGGTCGCGGACTACCTCGACGCCGAGGGCCTCGACGGCGAAGTCGTCGTCGGCTACGACGCCCGCCCCACCTCGGAGGGGTTCGCGGAGTCGCTCGCCGAGGTGCTCGCCGGGAACGGCTTCGACGCGGTGCTGCCGGAGCGCGACTGCCCGACGCCGGTGGCGGCGCACGCCGTCGTCCGCCGCGAGGCCGTCGGCGCGCTGATGGTGACGGCGTCGCACAACCCCCCGGAGTACAACGGCGTGAAGTTCATCCCGGCCGACGGCGCGCCGGCGCTCCCGGACGTCACCGAGCGCATCGAGGCGAACCTCCGCGAACCGGAACTGGACGCCGACGCCGCCGGCGACGTGACCCGCGCGGACCTCGCGACGGGCCACGCGACGCACGCGAGAGACGTCGTGGCGGAGCGCGTCGGCGTCGACGACCTCGACCTGTCGGGCGTCACGGTCGCGTACGACGCCATGCACGGCAGCGGCCGCGGCGTCACCGACGCGCTGCTCGAAGCCGCCGGCGCCGACGTCGTCCGCCTGCGCTGTGACCGCGACCCCGAGTTCGGCGGGTCGCCGCCGGAGCCGTCCGCCGAGCACCTCGAAGCGCTCATCGAACACGTCGAACACGGCGACGCGGACCTCGGCATCGCCAACGACGGCGACGCCGACCGCCTCGCGCTCGTGACGCCCGGCCGCGGCTTCCTCGACGAGAACCTCTTTTTCGCGGCGACGTACGACCGCCTGCTCGACACCGACGGCGGCCCCGCGGTCCGCACCGTCTCCACGACGTTCCTCGTCGACCGCATCGCCGACGCGCACGGCGAAGACGTCTACGAGACCGCGGTCGGATTCAAGTGGGTCGCGGAGGCGATGGGCGAACACGACGCGCTGATGGCCGGCGAGGAGTCCGGCGGCTTCTCCGTCCGCGGGCACATCCGCGAGAAGGACGGCGTCCTCATGGCGCTGCTCGCGGCCGCCGTCGAAGCCGACGAGCAGTACGACGACCGCGTCGACCGGCTCGAAGCCGAACACGGCCGCATCGTCGCCGACAAGACCAGCGTCGACTGCCCGGACCACCTGAAAGACCGCGTCGTCGCCGACCTCGCCGACGAAATCCCGGAGGAAGTCGCCGGCCAGCCGGTCGCCGACGTCGTCACCGTCGACGGCTTCAAGCTCCTGCTCGCGGACGGCTCGTGGATGCTCGTCCGCCCCAGCGGCACCGAACCGAAGATGCGAATCTACGCCGAATCCGGCTCGCAGGCCCGCTCAGACGCCATCCTCGCCGCCGGCCGCGACCTCGTCGGGCCGGCCGTCCAGGCGGCCGAATAGCCGCGGCTCACCGTCGCCGTCGAGGTCCGCGTCGCCGTCCGCGTTGCTGTCGCGGTTTTGGTCGTCGCCGTCGCGGTCTGCGTCTCGTTCTTCGATGCGGAATCCGAGCGCCGCGTAGAACGGCCGGACGTCCGGCCGGAACTCGGCGGTGAGCGCGCCGTCGACGCGGTCGGCGGCGGCCGCAAAGAGCGCGCTGCCGACGCCCTGCCCGCGTCGCCGCCGGCGGACCGCGACCGCCTCCACGTGGGTGCCGTCGAGCACCAGCACGCCGAGCGCCGATTTCTCGCCGCCGTCTCCGTCACCGCTGCCGCCGTCCTCGGCGAGGAGCACCTCGCCGGCGGCGACCCGGCCGTCGAGGTCCGGCGGGACGTCGAGCAGCGCGGCGTCGACGAGCCGCCGCGCGTCCAGCGCGTCGTCGGCGTCGGCGACGCGGACGCGGACGGTCATCCGCCCTTGATGAGCCGGAGCACCTTCACGCGGGCCGCGTCGACCGCGCGGTCCTCCGGGACCGGGCTGCCGTCCACCAGCACCGTCACCTCGTGGGGCGAGTAGCCGACCTCGCGGCACACGTCGGCGTACGTCGCGTCGTCGGCGAGCGAGAGCTCCGCTGTGGTCTCGCCGACGACCTCCGCAGTCACGTCCATGGGCGACCTGGGCGCTGGAGCGAGTTGAGCGTTGTTCCCCGCGGGCGCGCCGCGACCGAGGCCGGCCGTCAGGACGCGGCCCCGGCGGCGGCGCCGAGGCCGACGAGCGCGAGCGCGGCGGCCACCGGCGGGCCGACCGCGGGAAGGGCGGCGACGACCGCGACGGCGACGACGACTGCCGGCGGCGACCCCGACACGGAATCCGGGAGTCGCGCGGTGACGGCGTCGGCTGCCGCGGTTTCGCCGACGGCGAGCGCGAACAGGACCGCGGCGGCGACGACGGGCGCGGCGATGCCGAGCAGTGGCAGGCCGACGAGCGACGCGGCGAGGGCCGCCGCGCCGACCGCGGCCGCGACGCAGACCGCGACGCCGCGAACGGCGCTCCGAACCGGGCGGCTGCGGGCCCGCGCCGTGAGTCCCGGCACGGCGGCGCCGACGCGGGGGAGCGCGACCGCGAGCGCGCCGGCGAGCAGCGGGACGAGGTGCGGGAGCCACCCGGCGAACCGGACGACCGGGCCGACCGGGCCGAGCAGCGAGTCCGTCTGGCGGACGGCGCCGGTGACGACGCCGCCGCGGTCGACGAGCCGGGCGTCGTACTCCAGGTCGCCGTCGACGCGCGCCGCGTCCGCGAGGACGACGCGGCCGCCGAGCACCGTCGCGTCGCCGGTCCGCCCGGCGATTCTGACGGTTCCGCCGCCGGCGTTCAGCCCGCCGACGTCGCCGCGGACGACCACGGTTCCGGCGTACGCCGTCACCGGCCCCTCGACCGTGCCGTCGACGACGACGCGGCCGCCGAACGCCTGGACGTTCCCGGTGACGACGGCGCTCTCGGTCAGGACGACGACGCCGCCGTACGCGCGGACGGTGCCGTCGACGGTGCCGGCGATGACGACGCGGCCGCCGGTCCCGGTGACGCGCCCCGTCGCGGTCTCGTTCGGCCCGAGCACGACCGACGTGAACGGCCCCGAGGGGAGCGCCGACCCGGTTCCGGTCCCGTTCGCTGCCGACTCGGCGTCCGGAGCAGCGGCGCTTCCGGCCGCTCCGCCGCCGACGCCCGAGAACGCCGCGGCGAGCAGCACCGCCGCCAGCACCCCCACGGTCAGCAGCGCCGCGGCGCCGGTGCGGGACGCGGCGCTGCTCCGGCCGGCCACGTCCGCCGCTGTCTCGTCGGTGTCGGGCGGCACGCGCCGGCGTTTTCGGCGCGGTGGCATATGTCTCGTGGTCCGACGCGTCGCCACGGAAGGCTTACGTCGGCGACCGAGCAATCACCGGCAAGATGGCCGACATCCTGCCCTCCTTCCCCGACGTCGGCGGCGCCGAGGAACGCGAACCGCGCGTGCTCGGCGTCGACGCCGACGACGCCGACGACGTGCTGGCGGCGCTGTCCTCCGACACCGCCCGCCAGGTGCTCGCGACGCTGCACGACGACCCCGGCCCGGCGAGCGACGTCGCGGGCCGCGTCGACACCAGCCTCCAAAACGCCCAGTACCACCTGAAGCGGCTCCGCGACGCCGGCCTCGTCGAGGTCGCCGGAACCGCCTACTCCGAGAAGGGCCGCGAGATGGACGTGTACGCCCCCGCGGACCGCGCGCTGGTGCTGGTCGCCGGCCGCGAGGAGGACACTCGCGGCCTGAAGTCGACGCTGACGCGGCTGCTCGGCGGGATCGCCGTCGTCGGCGTCGGCGCGGCGGTCATCGAGCAGCTGCTCGGCGGGCCGTTCGCGCTCCGGTTCGGGATGGCGTCGAGCGGCGGCGCGGGCGGCGCGGACGGCACGACGACGACGAGCGAGAACGTCAGCGCCCAGGCCACGCCGACGCCGACGGCGACCGAAGGCGGATTCCACGTCGCGGAGGCGACGACGACCGCCGCGCCGACGGAGACCGCGGTGCAGACCACCGCGACCGCGACGAGCGCGGCGCCGACGCTGCTCGACCAGGTCGCCGCCTCGCCCGGCGCGCTGTTCTTCCTCGGCGGACTCGTCGCGCTCGCGCTCGCCGGCGTCTGGCTGACCCGCCGATAGACGGCGTCGCTCCCGCCGCAGTCCGGCTGATTTCTCGGACACGCGGGGTAGCTAAAAGGCGTCTTTGACTCTACGGTAAGTACTTGCTCGGGGCGATAGTAGCGAGTGGTACGGTCCCGGCGCTTCGGCCCTCCCCCGCGACGCGACGCCCTCCACGCGCCCCGACGGGACCGCGCACCCACCCGTTCCTCCGGCGACGCACGACCCGACAGCGGTGGCGACGCAGATGCAGACGGACAGCGGCGGCGACGCGTGTGGCTCCGAGAGCCGCCCGGTCAGTCGTCGCTCCGGTCGCGTTCGCGGAGCCTGAACCGCTCGAAGACGTCGCCGTCCGGCGTGACGAACCGGCCGGTCAGTCCGTCGCCGTCGACCGCTTCCTCCAGTTCGACGTGCGCGGCGCGGTTGCCGCGCGGTTCGGCGTGGCTCCCCGGGTTCAACAGCGGGACGTCGCCGGAGTCGTCGAACGTCGGCCGGTGGCTGTGCCCGAACACGACGACGTCCGCGTCGCGCTCCCGGCCGAACATGACCAGCCCGGTGCGTCCGCTGCGGCTCCGGTGCCGGACCGCGAACGTCAGGCCGCCGTAGCCGACGACGCGCTCGGTCGGCAGGCGGTCGCGGAGCGCCGAATCCGCGTTGTTTCCGGTGACGGCGTACAGCGACTCGTTCACGTCGAGGAAGGCGTCGAGGACGGCCTCGTGGGAGAAGTCGCCGGCGTGAATCACGGCGTCGGCCGCGCGGACCGCCTCGAGCGTGCGGCCGCGGAGCCGGTGGCTGTCGGTGCCGTGCGTGTCGGAGACGACGGTGAGCATACCGGGCGGTGCGACGCCGCCGTACTGAAACGTTCGGGTCGCGCCGGCTACGCCGCGTCGACGAGTTCGATGGCGTCGTCGCCGTTCGGGACGCAGCAGATGAACGCCGCGTCGTCGCCGCCGTCGTTGCGGTACCAGTGCGGGACGCCGGCCGGGATGAGCAGCGCGTCGCCGGCCGACACGGTGTACTCGTCGTCGCCGATGCCGACGGTGTACTCGCCGGCGAGGACGTACTGTTCGTGTTCGACGGCGTTGGTGTGCTCCGGGACGGTCGCGCCGGCGTCGAGCGTGAACCGCCGCATCGCGAACTGCGGCGCGCCGTCGGACTCGTCGACGAGGACGCCTTTCTGCATGCCGTCGGCGGCGTCGACGGGGTCGTAGTCGACGTCGTCGCCGCGGCGGACCAGGTGGTCGGCTTCGTCGGTCACGCCGCGGCGTACGCGGCGGCTCATCTTAAGGCCCGGCTTTATTGGTGCCGCGACGGAACGACTTCTCATGAAAGGCATCCGCATCGGGACCGTCGCAGGGATACCCGTCCAGTTGAACTGGACGTTCCTGCTCGTTCTCCCGCTGTTCGCGTGGCTCATCGGGACGCAGGTGACGCAGTTCGTCGAACTCATCAACGTCGCGTACGGCGCGTCGCTGGACGCGGCGGCGCTCACCGGCGGCGCGCTGCCGTACGTCCTCGGCACCGCGGCGGCGCTCGGCCTGTTCGTGTCCGTGCTGCTCCACGAGTTCGGCCACTCGCTCACCGCGATGCGGTTCGGCTACAGCATCGACTCCATCACGCTGTGGCTGTTCGGCGGCGTCGCCAGCTTCTCCGAAATCCCGGAGGACTGGAAGCAGGAGCTCACCATCGCCGTCGCCGGCCCCGTCGTCTCCGTGCTGCTCGGCGTGCTGTCGTACGTCGCGTTCAGGGCGTTCTCGCTGCCCGCGGAGGTCGCGTTCGTCGTCGGCTACCTCTCGCTGATGAACATCGTGCTCGCCGCGTTCAACATGCTTCCCGGCTTCCCGATGGACGGCGGCCGCGTGCTGCGCGCGCTGCTCGCCCGGAACCGGACGCACGCCCGCGCCACCCAGATTGCGGCGGAGGTCGGGAAGGTGTTCGCGTTCCTGCTCGGCCTGTACGGGCTGCTCCAGTTCGACCCGCTGGTCATCGGCCTCGCGTTCTTCATCTACATCGCCGGCGCCGGCGAAGCCCAGCAGACCGTGCTGCGCGCCGCCTTCGAGGGCGTCACCGTCGACGACATCATGACGCCAGGCTCGGAGCTGAAGACCGTGACGCCGGACACGTCGGTCGCGGCGCTCATGGAGCGGATGTTCACCGAGCGGCACACCGGCTACCCGGTGTTGGAGAACGGCCGGCTCGTCGGGATGGTGACGCTCGAAGACGCCCAGTCGGTGAAGGAAGTCGAACGCGACGCCTACACCGTCGGGGACGTCATGGAGACCGACGTCGCGAGCGTCACGCCCGACGCGGACGCGCTCGACGCGCTCGACACGATGCAAGACCGCGGCGTCGGACGGCTCGCCGTCGTCGACGCCGACGGCGAACTCGTCGGACTCATCTCCCGGACCGACCTGATGACCGCGTTCAACGTCATCCAGTCCGGCGGCCGCGACTCCGCCGGCCTCGGCCCCATCGGCGGCTCCGACGGCCTCCCCTCCGTCTCCGGCCGCTGACCGCCCGAACCGTTCCGCTTCCTCGATTTCGGCGCCCGCGTCGGACATCCCCGCGGAGCCGCGGCTCGTCGGTCGGTCGCAGCGAGAAGGTCCAGGTGCGAGAATTGAACCCGCGTCTCAGCCTCCACAAGGCTGAAGGATAGTCCACTACCCCAACCCGGACACGCACTCTCGTGTAGTCGGCTACGACTCAAATACGTTACGAACCCGGTGCGGCGGTGCGACCGCGGCGCACGCGTGGCGCAGAGCGCCGACCGACCGGACGCCGACCCGCCGGTCCGGCGCGGCGGCGCCGACTCACCGCTGGGCTTTTTGCGGCGAGCGCGCTACGAACAGCCAGCAGTGGCCATCACGGACAAGATTTACCTGAAGAACCACCGGCAGATCGCCTCCCAGCTCGACACGAGCATCCCGAAAGGGGCGTTCAAGGGGGCGACGCTGGACCTGCTGTTCACCGGCGACGGGCTCGCCGAACTGGACGAGACGACCCGCGACCGGGTGCTCGACTTCGCCGAGGACTTCCTCGACTGCGGCTGCGAGGACGCGCCCTACTGCGGCCACCCGGAGCGGAAGTTCATCCAGTACCTGCTGGAGCTGCGCGCGCAGGGGCTCGGCCCGGACGCCATCGTCGACGTGATGGGCGACGACTACATGCTGTACGCCTACCCCGGCGACGTCCTCTCGTTTCTCGACTCCGCGGTGCGGACGCTCGAAGCGGTCGAGTCGCTCGCGGACGTGGAGGGCGAACAGGAGATGACCGAGCGGGCGCGGCAGGCGAAGCAGGAACTGTCGGGCTGACCGCTCTCGGAGCCGGCTGACGAGCGACTCGCCGACGACCGGTCCGCCACCGACCGGGTCGCTGACGAGGCGGCGAGCCGCGCGGAGTCAGCCGAGCTGGTACGGCTCGTCGGCGTCGACGTCGAACTCGCGGTCGTCCTCGTCGTCGCCCTCCTCGTCGAGCGCGTCGAGGTCGACGACGTCCTCGCCGTCGTCGTCATCGAGCCGGTCCTGCAGGTACGCCGCGTAGCGCTTGTACTCGTCGAGCTGCTCGCGGAGGTGTTCGGACTCCAGTTCCAGCCGCTCGTGTTCGCGGACGAACCCCTTCGGCACCTCGACGGTCGGCGGGAACGGCGCGTCGCCGTCGGCGGACGCCTCGAACTCGTGCTCCGGGACGACGCGCACCTGGCCGTCGTGCTCGACGAGCGCGTCCACGTAGTCGCGGAACAGCGCCGACAGCGACAGGTCGCGCTCGTCGGCGATGTCGCGCAGCGCGGCGAACGTGTCCTCGTTCACGCGGAACGAGATCGTCTTGTTCTTGTTCCCCATCTGTCGGCTCTTCGGTGCTCCCGCCACTTAACGGTTCGTCAGACGTTCACAACCGGACCGCTGACGGCCGCACTCGCGACCGCTGACGCCCCGAACGGGCTTCCGAGGCGCTGCGGCGGGTCCGGCGAGTCAGCCGTCGACGCTGGCGCGTCGGAACGCAACCGCGAACACGACGAGGAAGGAGACGCCGATGACCGCCAGCGACCGCGCGAAGAACGCGAGGAACGACCCGGGCGGCCCGGTGAGGTACAGCGACAGCGTGAGCGCGACGAGCGTCCCGGCGCACGCCGCCCCGAAGGCCCAGTAGGCGGCCTTCTCCATGGACGGTGGACGCTACTCGCCTCGGAAAAACGCGGCGACTACTGGAGACGGAAACGGGGAAGAGCGGTGTGGGTGGGGGAACGCCGGTGACGGTGGGGAATGCGGCCGGCGGCGACCCGCCGGCCGACCGGTCGCGGGTGGCTGTGCAGTTACGCGGGCGCCTCTTCCTCGGGCTCTTCGAGTTCGTCGGTGTCGTCGAGTGACCCGAGCGCGGAGGCGGCGGCGTCGACGTAGTCGTCGACCGGCAGGTCGTACTGTTCGCGGGCCATCCGGGCGTACTCGTTGCCGTCGTCGTCGAAGTGGTCGACGCGGTCGAGGGTGCGCTCGGCGGTCTCGACGACCCAGCGGTCGCGGGTGGCGGCGTCGACGGTGCTGATGGACTCCGGACGGACGGAGACGTTCATGGAGCCGTCGTCGGTCTCGTAGGTCCGCGGCTTCCCGACCACGGCGACGTACGCCGGCGGTTCGAGGTCGCGGAGCGCGCTGGCGGCCTCCGGCTGGTACTGGCCGGCGTACACGAAGAAGGTCCCCGTCGGGTCGACGATGCGGCCCCGCCAGTACTCGTTGTCCTCGCCGACGTCCTCCTTCTCGGTGAGCGTGCCGACGAGGAACACGCGGTTCGCGCGTTCGCCGGTCGGCAGCAGGAGGTACAGCGGCGCGCGCTCGTCCTCGGACTCCTTGAACGTGTAGCTGCCGTCGTTGAACTCTCGGGCGAACACGCGTCGGGCGACTTCTCGGGTGGGAACGGTCTGGTTCTGGCTCATTTACATCGACCTCGCGCGGATGAGAACCGATTCGGCGTCAGCCGGACCGGCAAGCTGTTCGAACTCGTCGGCGAGCACGTACCTGCCGAGCGTCGGGCCGTGGACGCGGTAGTACCGGCCGACGACCATGTCCGCCATCTCCTCGGCGACGACGGTGGTGTCGAGGGCGTCCTGGGCCATCTGCTGGGCCTCGTCGAGCGAGATGCCGGTGAGTTCGGTCGTCGCCTCCTCGTTGAAGACGACTTCGTGGACCTGCTCGCCGTCGTCGATGACGGCTTTGATGCGCAGGTCGAACTCGCCGTCGACCTGGCCGTGCTCGGAGCAGCGGCCGTTCTGCAGGACGCGGGTGCAGTCGTCCTCCGGGCAGCGCTTGATGAGCCCGGAGCCGGACTGGATGTCGACGAGCGCCCCCTCGACCTCCGAGGAGTCCTCGCCGACCTCGACGTCCTCGTCGAGTTCGGTGATGGTCGTTGTCCGGTTCAGCTTCACGGAGTAGCTCCCCTGGTACTCGTCGGTGACGACGTTTCCGAGGGCGTAGCTCGCGCCTTCCTCCAGTTCGTCGAGTTCGCTGGTGGCGAACGAGACGAACCTGGTGGTTCCCGACTCGTCTCCCAACAGGCCTTCCTGCGCGATTGAGTCGTGGTCGGGGTCCCAGAGGTCGACGACCTTCACGCGAAGGTCGACCCACTGCTCGTCCTCGTCGATGTCGCCGACGAGCACCTGCTCGGCGCCGCCTGCGCCGAGTTCGTCGCGGTCGAGGTCCGCCTCGTCGAGGTACGAATTGACGACGCTGCGGCGCGCTTCGTCGACCGGGACGCGGTACTCGTTGACGAGCGAGTCGAGGCGCTCCTCGACGTCGTCGACGGTGAGGTCCAGGTGGTCCGAGAACTGCTCGCGTATCTCCTCTGCGTGGCTTCGTAAGTCTGCCATGGTTTCTCCTGCCTCCGATGTGTTATCCTGTGGGAGGCGTACGCCGGTTGGTGCTCGATAGTATTTAATATTCCGTGACCGCGGCGGAAGTGAATCGAGACGGTGCAGACCGTGAAGCAGCCGATTTCGGGCTCGGGTGGTCGCAGTCGAGCGGTTTGAACACCCGGATCCGGTCGGCCTCGGCTGTCTTCTCCCGGTCGTGGCCGTACTCGGCCGGGCCGACGGGCGACGAATCTATACCGGGCCGGACCGCACGCGGGGACGTGACGCTGACCGACCGATTCCGGCGCGTCCTCAGACAGCAGGCGCGGAAGGCGGGCCGCGAGTACGCTCGGAGCAGGCGGGCGTACCGCGACGGCCGCGACGGCGACGACGCGGAGCGGACGTGGGTCGACCCCGCGGAGTTCGACCTGCCGACGGACGCCGACGGCCGCGCCCGAATCGTCTGCCGGCGACACGCCGAAGAGCGCGCCGTCGCCGTCGACGCCGCCGGCCGCCCCGCCTGCTTCGACGCCGACCACCCGGACTGCGAGGGCTGCGCCGAGGACGTCCGCGACGGCCGCGTCCAGACGTGGTGACGACGGGAAGCCGGGAACGACGACCGACCTGCCGGCCGACGCGCTGACCGGGCCGTCGGTCCGCCCGCCGCGGTGCTGCCGTGTGCTTTTCAGTGCGGCCCGCGACCTGCGGGCATGGACCGTCCCGTGGTCGCGGTCGTCCTGGCGGGCGGCACCGGGTCGCGACTGTATCCGGCGTCGCGGAGCGACCGGCCGAAGCAGTTCCTGCCGCTGGTGGGCGAGCAGTCGCTGCTCGCCGCAACCGTCGACCGCGCCGGATTCGCCGACGAGGTACTCGTGTCGACCGCGCCCGCGTACGCCGCCGACGTCCCCGAGCACGCGCCGGACGCCGAAGTCGTGGTCGAGCCGGCGGCGAAGGACACCGGGCCCGCGCTGCTGTACGCGACCCACCGCGCCCGCGGCGCCGCCGACCACGACGACCCGGTCGTCGTGTGTCTCCCCGCAGACCACCACGTGCCGGACGGCGACGCCTTCGCGGACGCGATGCGGCGCGGCGCCCGCGTCGCGGCGGACACCGGCGCGCTCGTGACGTTCGGCGTGACGCCGACGCGGCCCGACCCCGGCTACGGCTACATCGAGCGCGGAGACGAGCGCGAGGACGAACGCGTCGACGCATACGACCTCGCCGCGTTCCACGAGAAGCCGGACGCCGACACCGCCGGCGAGTACGTCTCGCGCGGCTACCTCTGGAACGCCGGCATCTTCGCGTGGACGCCGTCGGCGCTGTTCGCCGCCGCGCGCGACACGCCGCTGGCACCGCTCGCGGACGCGCTCCGCCCCGCGGACGCGGCGGACGGTTCGGCGACGAACGCCGCCGGCGCTGAACGCGCAGTCGTTGACACCGACGCTGGTGACACAGCCGCTGCCGCCGTCGATACCGTCGACACCGACGCCGTCGTCGCCGGGTTCGACGCGGTCGACGCAGTGAGCATCGACTACGCGGTGCTGGAGCGCGTCGACGACGCTGTGGTCGTCCCCGCCGACTTCGCGTGGGACGACCTCGGCTCGTGGGACGCGCTCGAACGAGTGCTGCCGCAGGACTGCGACGGGAACACGCTCGCGGCCGACGCGGTCACCGTCGACGCCGCCGGCAACGTCGTCGCCGGCGACAAGCACGTCTCGCTCGTCGGCGTCGACGACCTCTGCGTCGTCGCCGTCGACGACCGCGTACTGGTCGTGCCGAAGGCGGACGCACAGCGCGTCCGCGAGGTCGTCGCCGAACTGAAACGAACCGGCGACTTCTGACCGGCCGATCAGCTCTGCAGGCCGCCGCCGTCGACGGGCAGCGCCGCGCCGTTGACGTACGACGCCCGGTCGGAGGCGAGGAACGCGACGACGTCGCCGAGTTCCTGCGGGTCGCCGACGCGGCCGAGCGGAACGTCCGCGGCCCACGACTCCAGACCCTCCTCGTAGCTGTCGAACTCGCCGCGCTCGATGCTGTCCTCGATGAGCTCTTCGATGCGCGCCGTCTCGTGCGACCCGGGCAGCACCGCGTTCGCCCGGACGGACGGCGCCCACTCGCGGGAAATCGTCTTGACGACGCCGATGACGGCGCGCCGGACCGCGTTCGACAGCACGAGGCCGTCGATGGCTTCGCGGACGCTCGTCGACGTGATGCAGGTGACGGTGCCGGCGTCGCTGTCGGCGAGATACGGGTGGGCGGCGCGGAGCGTCCAGACGACGCTCATCACGAGCGTGTCGAACGAGCCGTACCACTGGTCGTCGGTCAGCTCGTCGAACGTCCCCGGCGGCACGCCGCCGGCCGACGTGACGACGTGGTCGATGCCGCCGAACTCCTCGACGGTCGCCTCGACGAGCGCCTCAACGTCGCCGCGGTCCGTCAGGTCGGCCTGTACCGCGGCGACGTCGCCGGGTTCGACCGCGAGCGCGTCTGCCGCCGCGTCCAGCCGGTCTCGCGTCCGGCCGCAGATGACGACGTTCGCCCCCTCGCTCGCGAGCGCCTCCGCGGCCGCGAAGCCGAGGCCGCTCGAACTCGCCGTCACCAGCGCCGTCTCTCCGTCGAATCCGAGGTCCATGCCTCCACAGTCGCGGCGGCTCCACAAAAAAGTGGATTCGTCGGCGACCGGCCCGAGCGGCAGCGGGTCGGTGGTGCCTCGGCGCCGCAGCACCGCGGCGCCGCTACTCGGAGCGCCGGACGCGAACCGCCCCGTTCGCGGTGACGCCGACGAGCACCGGCGCGGCGACTTCGCGGCCCTGCACGGCGCTGCCGGCCTCGTCGCTCACCAGTTTCATCAGGTCCGGCGCGGTGCGGTTCACCTTCACCCCGGCGGCGTCACACGCCTCGTACACCCGGTCCGGGACGTCGTACAGGTCCGCGCCCGCCTCGATTTCGACGCGCACCGGCGCGGCGAGCGCCTCGGCGAACGAGACGGTTTCGCGGGCCCGGTCGACGTTGTCGCGGGCGCTCGCCTCGACGTTCGAGACGTTCGCGCGGGACGTCCCGAGCAGCGCCGCGATGTCCGCCTGCCGGACGCCTCGCTCGCGGAGCGCCAACACCTCCGCTTGCCGCCGGGTCAGCACGCTCCGGTCGGCGTCGAACCCGGCGCGGTCGAGTAGCTCGTCCACGTCGGCGTCCACCGCGTCGGCGCTGCCGTCCTCGGCCATGCTGAACACGAGGAGCCCCAGCGTACAAAAAGGATAGTTCGGACTGTCCGTCCGCGGCACCGCGACGACAGCGGGCTACGCGCCCCAGAAGTTGTCGCGCGAGCCGAGCCGCTCGTCTTCGTCGCGTCGGGACCGCCGCTCCGACTCCTCCGATTCGCCCGCCTCGCCCTCCTCGTCCTCCGCGGACTCCTCGTCTTCGTCCATCGGGAGCCGCTCGAGGATGGTTTTCGCGCGGGCGTGGTTCTGTTTCACCTGGTCGATGCGGACGCGAACGCGGCACGGCGGCAGCGCGCCGTCGACCATGACGATGAAGCCGTCCTCGGTCCGGCCGACGCCGGCGCCGCTCTCGTGGATGTCCTCCACGTCGAGAACGACCTCCTCGCCGGGCTTGACCGGCTGCTGTTTCAGGTCGGATATCGGCATGTCGTAGCTGTTACACCACTCGGCGCCGCCGCGGTCGCCGTAGTGCTGACACCCCATCCCCTGAATCCGTTCGGAGAAGCGGGGGCAGTCGTCTGCCAGTGGACAGTCCGGCATACAGACCGTTTGGCCGGGGGCGGTCTAAACGCTTCCGTCTGGGACTCGGACGGCGCTCCGGAGGCAGCACCGACTCCCGCGGCACCCGGGCGACTTTTCGACTGCCGGTCAGTACCGACGGTCGTGAACGACCGGGTTCCGGAGCTGTCGCTCGTCGCCGGCGGCGTCCTCGCCGCGTCGCTCGGCGGCTTCGCCTACTGGGGGACCGGCGACGCGTCGCAGGCGCTACTCACCGCGGCCGTCCTGCTGTACCCGTTCGCGGGCTACGCGGTTCGGCACGACGACGACCCGACGACGGTGCTTCCGCCGCGCGGCGTCGCCGCGGCGGCGGCAGCGGCGGCGACGCTGCTCCTGCTGGACGCCGTGGTCACGCCCGGCCCCGCGGTCGCCGTGGCGGTGCTGCGCGCGGCGTGGTTCGCGCTCCTCGTCGCGCTGCCGCCGGCCGCGTACGCGCTCCGCTACGGCGACCCGGTCGGCCGTCGGTCGGGGTGGCTGATGCTCGCCATCGGCGGCGGCGTCGGCCTGGTCCTCCTCGTCGCCGGCGTCGCCGCCGGGACGCCGTTCGGCGTCGCAGCGGCCGGGCTCGCGGCGCTCGCGGGGGCGCTCGGCGCCCGGTTCTGCGGCGTCGCCGCGACGGAGACTGCTCGACTGGTCG
Organism: Halobaculum sp. P14; assembly: GCF_051195155.1. Lineage (NCBI taxonomy): Archaea > Methanobacteriati > Methanobacteriota > Halobacteria > Halobacteriales > Haloferacaceae > Halobaculum > Halobaculum sp. P14. The sequence goes on along the minus strand of NZ_JBNTKB010000004.1, from coordinate 136,898 downwards.
CCGTGGCCGCGGGCGTCGTGGCCGGCGGCGCCGTGCTGGCCGCAGCGGCGCTCGCCGGTGCCGTGACGACGACCGTCGTGGTTGCGGCGTCGGTCGCGGTGCTGGTGCCGTCGCTGTACGCGGCGCTGTCGGTCGAGACGCCGGCGTTCGACTGACTCGGCAGCCGGTGGATTTGGCGGGCAGGCGGCCGTGCTCGAAGCGTCGTCGGTGCGCCGTCGGGCCGCACAACCGCGTCCCGGCGCACCCCGTCGGTCAGCGCATCGGGGACGCTGGGCGCGGCATCCGATTTGAAGCCTCGGGCGAAGCGGCGGCTCAGAGGAAGTCGTGGACTTCCGAGTACCACATGTCGTGGTGGTCGACGCGGCCGACTCGTTCGGCGACGTCGACGGCGAGCGCGTGCCAGCAGCGCTCGTCCGGGTCGTCGGCGTCGAGGTTGTAGGTGGCGTCCGGGCAGTCGCAGCCGCCGTCCTCGACGACGTGTTCCTGCCGGTGCCCGACGACGACGGTGAAATCGCGGTACTGCTTCACGCGGCCCTCGGAGACGGCTTCGATGGCGCGGCGGCCGCGGCTTCCGTGCCGGTCGATGATGGCGGCGACGATGGGCGGGCGAAGTTCGCCGGCGGCGGCCAGCGCGGCGCGCCAGTCCTCCGACGGCTCGACCGGGTCGTGGGGGACATCGTCGGGGGCGTCTTCGGAGGTGCCGTCGCCTGCGCGGTCGGCGTCGCTCTCGGCGTCGGCGTCCGCGTCGGGCACGTCGGCTCCGCCGGCGGTCACGAGCCCCGATTGGCGTCCCCGAGGCAAAACGCTTCGGAACCGCCGGGTCGACGGCGCGAGAACCGGGAGACGACGCGGCGTCGCGGCGGGCGGCGTGGCGACGCCCGGGACGCCGGAACCGAAAGCATATTCGGCGGCGTGGCCACCGTCGACAGGAGAATGGACCCACGCATCCGCGAACACGCAGAAACCATCGTCGACCACTCCATCGACCTGCAGTCCGGCGACGACCTCGTCGTCCAGCTCCCGAGCGCCGCGGAGGACCTCGCGGTCGCGCTCCACGAACTGGCCGGCGACGTCGGCGCGAACCCGGTGTACCTCAACAACTCCGACCGCGCCGAGCGCGCCTTCCTCCGCGCCGGCGACGACGACTTCGAGACGCCGGAACACCAGCGCGTCCTGTTCGAGGAGGCCGACGCGTTCGTCATCGCCCGCGGCGGCCCGAACGTCTCCGAGAAGGCCGACGTCGACCCGGAGACCACGGCCGCGTGGAACCGCGCGTTCCGTCCGGTGCAGCGCGAGCGGCTCTCCAAGCGGTGGTGTCTCACGCAGTTCCCGACGTCCGGGCACGCCCAGCTCGCCGGGATGAGCACCGCCGAGTACGAGAACTTCGTGTACGACGCCGTGTCGCTCGACTGGGAGGCCCAGCGGGAGTTCCAGTCGCAGATGGTCGACATCCTCGACGACGCCGACGAGGTCCGCATCCGGAGCGGCGACCGGACCGACGTGACGATGTCCGTCGCGGGCAACTCCACGCTGAACGACTACGGCGAGAAGAACCTCCCGGGCGGGGAAGTGTTCACCGCGCCGGTGAAACACGAAGTCGACGGCGAGGTGTACTTCGACCTGCCGCTGTACCGGCAGGGCCGCGAAATCGAGGGCGCACACCTCCGCTTCGAGGACGGCCGCGTCGAGTCGTTCGCCGCCGAGCGCAACGAGGACGTCCTGGAGGGCGTGTTCAACACCGACGAGAACGCCCGGTACGTCGGCGAACTCGGCATCGGCATGAACCGCGCCATCGACCGCTTCACGTACAACATGCTGTTCGACGAGAAGATGGGCGACACCGTCCACATGGCGGTCGGGTCGGCGTACGGCGAGTGCGTCGGCGAGGAGAACGAAGTGAACGACTCCGCCGAGCACGTCGACATGATCGTCGACATGTCCGAAGACTCCGTCATCGAGGTCGACGGCGAGGTCGTCCAGCGGAACGGGACGTTCGTCTTCGAGGACGACGCGTAGCCGGGACTGCCGCGACGGCCGACTCCTGCGACGGCCGACCTACTCACGGTTCTCCGGTGCCGTCGGAGCAGACAGTTATGGCAGCCGAATTACTAATGTGTTGCTGTCCCAGGGGGCGTCATGAGTTTTATGGCCGTGCAACCGAGTGACACAGGTGTGCCGAAAGTTCACTGTCCAGACTGCGGGCGTCAGATCGGGATGCACGAACTCGAAGCGAAGACGACGACCCAGTCGAGCGGCTTCTCCACCAGGTACCGCTGTCCGTTCTGCCGGACGGACATGGACGACGTCACCGAACTGTTCGGGTAGCGCCCGGCGGTGCCGGCGCCGCGCGGGCCGCGCCCGGCTTACTCGTCGACGTCGAGTTCGAACTGCCCGTTCTCCGTGACGGTGTTCAGCACGACCGACGTGTTGGTCTCGCGGATGTCGGTGTCCGACAGCAGCCCCTTGATGCCCTCGTTCATCTCGTCGGTGTCGCGGAACTTCCCGATGGCGATGACGTCGTAGTCGCCGGTCACCTCGTACACCGACACCATCTGCTTCTGGTCTTCGAGGCGGTCGGTGATGTCCGGAAGCGCCTCGCCCTCGACTTTCAACTGGACGATGGCGGTGACGTCGTAGCCGAGCCGGTCGTAGTTGACGCGGGGCGTGTACCCCTCGATGACGCCTTCGTCTTCGAGTTCCCGGAGGTGGTTCGACACGGTCGTGACGGAGACGTCGAGCTCTTCGGCGAGGCTGCGCAGGCTCGCCCGCCCGTTCCCGAGCAGTTCGTTCACTAGCTTGGCGTCGAGGTTTTCGTACGTCATTACACCCAACCACGACTCCGGGGGTTTAGAATTTTACGAACGTCCACTCGAACGGCTCGATGGGGAAGGTTGCACCGACCGACAAGGATTTTATACTGGGTGTGTACCGGATACACGTCAGAAGGTATGACGGACGAAAACACGGTAGCAGACGGCGGCCTGAGCACCGAAGAACAGCGCGTACTCGACGAGATCGACGAGAAAGGAGTCGACTTCCTCCGGCTTCAGTTCACCGACATCCTCGGCACCGTCAAGAACGTCTCCATCCCGGCCACGCAGGCCGAAAAGGCGTTCTCCGAGGGCATCTACTTCGACGGCTCCTCCATCGACGGCTTCGTGCGGATTCAGGAGTCCGACATGCGGCTCAAACCGGACCCGAGCACGTTCGCGGTGCTCCCGTGGCGCACCCGCGAGGAGGGCGAAGGCGGCGCCGCTCGCCTCATCTGCGACGTCATCAACACGTCCACCGGCGAGCCGTTCGAGGGCGACCCGCGCCGCGTCCTGAAGGACGCGCTCGACCGCGCCGCCGACATGGGATTCACGGTCAACGCCGCGCCGGAACCGGAGTTCTTCCTGTTCGAGGAGGACGAGGACGGCCGCGCCACCACGAAAACCAACGACGCCGGCGGCTACTTCGACCTCGCGCCGAAGGACCTCGCCTCCGACGTGCGCCGTGACATCATCTACGGCCTGGAGGACATGGGCTTCGAAATCGAGGCCAGCCACCACGAGGTCGCCGAGGGCCAACACGAGATCAACTTCGAGTACGACGACGCGCTCACGACCGCCGACAACGTCGGGACGTTCCGCACGGTCGTCCGCGCCATCGCGGCTCAGCACGACCTCCACGCGACGTTCATGCCGAAGCCGATTCCGCGCATCAACGGCTCCGGGATGCACACGCACATCTCGCTGTTCACCGAAGACGGCGAGAACGCGTTCCACGACGAGGACGACGAGTTCAACCTCTCGGAGGAGGCCAAGCAGTTCACCGCCGGCATCCTCGAACACGCGCCCGCCATCGCGGCCGTGACGAACCCGACCGTTAACAGCTACAAGCGGCTCGTCCCGGGCTACGAGGCGCCCGTCTACGTCGCCTGGTCCGACCGGAACCGCTCGGCGCTCATCCGGAAGCCGGCCGCCCGCGTCCCGTCGGCGTCCCGCATCGAGGCGCGCTTCCCGGACCCGTCGTGCAACCCGTACCTCGCGTTCGCGGCGCTCATCCACGCCGGCCTCGACGGCATCGAGCGCGGCCTGGACTGCGACGACCCGGTCCGCGAGAACATCTACGAGTTCGACGCCGAGAAACGCGACGAGTACGGCATCACGACGCTCCCGTCGAACCTCGGCGAGGCCGTCGAGGAGTTCAAAGACGACGAGGTCGTTCAGGACGCCCTCGGCGAGCACATCACCGAGAAGTTCATCGAGGCGAAGACCGCCGAGTACGACGAGTACCGCGTCGAGGTCTCCCAGTGGGAGCTCGACCAGTACCTCGAAACGTACTGAACACCGCTCGGCTTCGAGTCGGTTCTTTTTGCGCCGCTGCGGAAGCGCTGCCGGCTCGCCGCGACTCTCGCTGAACAGCCGGTCGGCCGGTGTTCGAGGTCCGCGGTGAGTCCCGCCAGGGGCGACCGACGCCACCCGGTGAGAATCGCCGATGTGGATTTCTCGTCCCGGAGGAATGCGCTCGCATGGGAACCGTACTCGGAGTGGAAGGAGACCCGATTCGGCTGAACGTCCTCCTGTACCCACTGGGAGTCTGGGTGGTGATGGCGGGTCTCGCCGTCGCCAACGGTGGGCTTCGGGAGAAAGTACTCATTCCCCGTGTCGGGGACTACGCGGGACACGTGCTGAGCACGGCGCTGCTCGTCGCCGCGATACTCCTCGTCTCGGGCGTCTATTTCTCGTGGACGTCCATCGGCTACACACGGAGCGAACTCGTCCTCGTCGGCGTGGTCTGGACGGTGCTGACCGTCGGCTTCGAGTTCGCCGTGGGGTACGTCGAGGGGACGCCGGTTTCGGTCACACTCGGCCAGTACGACGTGCTCGCAGGGCAGGTCTGGATCGCGGTCCCGGTCGCGCTCCTCGTCTCCCCGCTGCTGTTCGGCTGGTACTTCTCCACCTAACTTCGGACCCCTTCGAAAACGCGGCCAACCTCGGGGCGACACTGGAGCCGCTCACCAGCCCATCCCGGGAGTCTATCACCAGCCCATCCCGGGATTGTCTGCGGCTTGACGGACCCAGGAAGCGACCTGCTCTTCGTCCAGCGTGTCCGCTTCCTCCACGTCTAGGGCCTGTCTCTCCGGCCCGGTCCCGCTTGGCGGTCTCGGGTCGAGGTACGATTCGCACACGAACGCGAGTTTCACGTGGTTCGAGAACGCGCTGAACGACGCGAACCACCCCCTGTCTTCGACGCCGTAGAACGGCTGGTGCCACTTCACGGCACGGCGTACCTCGGGCACTTCCCGCTGGAGTATCTCGTCGAACTGCGCCGCGACCGTGCGCTTCCACCCCGGCAGCGATGCGACGAACGCCGCGACCGCTGCTGACCCGTCACTGTCATCCGCCCTCCGCGCCGCCTGGTACCGCTTTTCGCGGTCGGTCCATTCCGTCTCCGACGGAACCCGGTCTGGGAGTTCGACGTCACCGAAGTCCTCGTCCACGATGGAGTTGGCTCCTGCCCGCCCCGTTATCGCGGTCACGACCACGACCGGGTCGGACTCTTCGCCCTCCGAGAACAGGTCGAACTCCAGGCGCAGCGTCCCGCCTCGCCAGTGGCGAGCGAAGCCGACCCAACTGTCGGTGTGGTCGTCCCGCGGGTCTCGTTCGACCCGGAAGAGACCCAGTAAGGCTGGAACGACGTCGGCCCCCCACTGAAGCCCCCGCTCTCGGTCCGTGAACTGGACGCCCTCGTCGTGGGCTTTGCTGTAGTCGGGCGCTCTGATCACTCGGTTCTCCATCACGAGTTCGGATACCTGCTGGGCCGAAACCGGGGCGGACGCGCTCATAGTCCCGCTTCTGTAGGCTGTGTGAGGGCATCAAGATTTCCTCGGCCCCCGTCAGCCCGATTCGCGTGTTGTCGCTGTCGCGAGACGTGACTACCGCTCGGCCTCGTCGCCGTCGGCCGACTCCGCGTCGTCGCTGTCGCCGTCGGCGTCGCTGTTGACGTCGCTGTCGCCGTCGGCGTCGACGTCGCCCGACTCCGCGTCGTCGCCGCCGGCCTGCTCTGCGTCGTCGGCCGCGCTGTCACCGTCGTCGTTCGCTGGTTCCGCGTCGGCGTCCGAGTCCGCGTCGACGTCGCGGACGCGGCTGACGACGGTGGGCCACGCGACGATGAGCGCGACGGCGCCGAACGACAGCGGGACCACCGCGAGCAGCCGGTACGGCGGCGTGTCCGGGACGACGCCGAAGACGTACGGGAGGCCGACGCTGGCCACGAAGGCGGCGGTGACGAACAGCGCCGCGACGACGCCGAGTCCGACGGCGGTGTCGACGCGGGACACCGGCGCGGTTTCGGTGCCGCGGAGCCGCCAGACGGCGTAGCCGCCGAAGCCGCCGCCGGCCGCGACGCCGGCTTCGACGAGTTCGGTGCCGTGGCCGCCGGCGGCGGCGACCGCGGCCGCGACGACGCCGAGACAGCCCGCCAGGAAGAACGGCCGGTCGGGGTGCGGGACGAACCCGGAGCGGGCGACGCGGCCGAACAGCCACAGCGCGGCGGCGCCGGCGACGACGCCGGCGACGACGTCGAGCAGGTGGTGGACGCCGAGCAGGAGCCGCGTCAGGCCGACGACGCCGATGACGGCGCCGGCGGCGGTCCAGCGGCGCCGGCGGTCCCAGACGTCGAGGAACGTCGCGAGCCCGCCGTAACACATCGTCGCGGCGATGGCGTGCCCGGACGGGAAGCCGAAGCCGTCGCCGGTCGCGGCGTTCTCGAAGACGACCGCGAGCAGCGTCGGGAGCCACGTCGGCGCCGGCGCGGTCGACGCGCCCGGCGGCCGCGGCAGCGCGAACAGGCTCTTCAGACCGACCGTGACCGCGAGCGCGCCGATGGCGACCGCGATGAGCGTCGCGCCGACGCGGCGCGGGTTCGCGGCGACCCGGCGGTCACCGAGCCAGTACAGCAGCCCGAACGACAGGTAGATGAACCAGGCGTCGCCGAGCTGCGTGAGCGCCGCGGCGACGACGACCACCCAGCCGGGGAGGCCGGCGACCAATTCCGGAACGCCGAGGCCGTGCATCCGTCACCTCACCGCCGCCCCCGGACGGCGTCGAGCGCCTTCCCGGGGACGTCGAGCAGATTCAGGCCGAGGCCGACCAGCACGAACAGCACGTACAGCCCGAGCGTCGACAGGAACAGCACGACCATCGCGCCGATGGCGAACCAGCCGTCCTCGTAGACGAACGCGCCGAGCGTCAGCACGACGCCGTACAGCAACACGAGGTACGGCCCCCAGCCGCGGGCGTGGCCGCGACGCATCCGGCCGCGGACGTAGCGTTTCAGTTCGTCCTCCAGCGCCGGTTTCTCCACGGTCCGCCCGTCGAGGTCGTCCAGCTCCGCGCGGAGCTCCGCGACGCGCCGTTCGAGGTCCGCGATGTCGGGCGCCGGCTCGTCGCGGTCGTCCTCGGCGTCGGTCATTCGTTCCCCGGCACGCGCGTCTCCCCCTTTACCGTGCCGGTCTCCGCCGTCGCTGACCGCCGAAGCGTCGCCTCCGGCTCCCTGCGCCCCGATTCCGCCGGCTCCGTCGTCGTGGCCGGGCGACCGGTGCGGGGTCAAGACGACGTTGACGACGACGCCGACGAGCACGACGATCCCGGCGAGGTACAGCCACGTCACGAACAGCAGGACGCCGCCGATGACGCCGTACACGTCGGCTTTCGTCCCGCTCCCCGCGGCCTGGAACTCCAGGTACGCCTGGAACGCCGCCTGCAGCACGGTCCAGCCGACGCCGGCGAACAGGGCGCCCGGGAGCACCTCCCGCAGCCCGACCCGCGGCTCCGGGAAGAAGTAGTACATCGGCAGGAACGCCGCGGTCAACACGGCCGGCAGCACCAGGATGCTCGCGACTTCGAGGAGCACGCCGAGCTCGAGCGCCGCGACGACGCTGCCGATGCCGACCATCACGGCGACGCTCGCGACGACGGACACCGCGACGACCGCGGAGTCTTTGAGCTGGTCGACGAGCCCCGGCGACTCCACGACGCCGTAGATGTTCGCGAACGCCGTGTCGACGCCGCGGAACACCTTCAGCGCACCCCACACCGCCAGCGCCAGACTGAACGCGGTCGCGCCGCTCCGCCCCGCGCCGCCCCGGAGCGCGTTCACCAGCAGCTCCTGCCCCGCCGGCGTGAGCAGGTCGCCGCTGGCGGCCACCACGACCTGCGCCAGCTGCTCGCCGCCGACCGCCGTGGCGACGACGAGCGCCAGCACAGCCGCCGGCAACAGCGAGACGAATCCGTAGTACGCGACCGCGGCCGCCAGGAACGTCACGTCCTGCTCTGACGTCGTCGCCGCCACCGCGCGAACCCCCGCAGCGAACCGGCCCGCGCGGCCGTCGAGGCTGTCGAACACGACCCACTGTTCGGCGGACTGGCGCTTCAAAGCCCGGGCTTCCCGGACGCGCCCGGACTGGCTCCTGTCTGCTCGCTGACTGTCCCCGGACGGCTCCCGAATCGGCACCGGACGGCTCCGGTCACCGCCAGGTCGCCGCGGGACGTCCTCCGCATGTCGGTCAGGCGAGGTCGGCGGTCGCCTCGCGCATCTCCGCGACGGAGGCGGTCGTCTTCACGGCGGTGCCGGAGTAGTGCGCCCGGGAGGCGTCGTAGCCGGCGTCACGGAGCGCGTCGACGAACTCGTCCATGCCGCGCGCCGGACGGCCCCACAGCTCGCAGAGCCGGTGCTGGTCGTAGTGCGTCGGCGTGTCGAGTTCGTCGGCGACGGCGCCGAGCAGTTTCCGGGCGCGCTTCACCTCGCCCATGTCGTCGGTGAGTTCGTCGCGGGCGGCCGCCGCGAACTCGTGGTCGGCGACCGGGCCGAGCCACAGCGGCCCGGCGGTGACGAGCCGCGCGGAGCCGCAGTGCGGGCAGTCGCCGGGCGGGTCGGCGACGAGGCCGCGTTCGGCGTCGCGTTCGAGGCAGTCCTGGCAGTGGTAGACGTGGCCGAGCTCGTCGATGCAGTCGTCGGCGGCGGAGGCGGAGGCGTCCAGCTCGAGGTAAGTACGGGCGTAGTGCCGCGAGACGTGCGACAGCACCGGCCGCGCGGCCTTGTCGCGGCTCGCCGCGCGCCGCACCAGCGCCGAAATCAGGATTCGCAGCCCCATCTCGGCGTGGTAGTCGGTGTTCCGCGGCACGGCGGAGTAGCGCCTGACGCCGGCGTCGAAGTGCGCGCCGCACAGCGGCGCCGTGTCGGTCGCGGTGGCACACAGCAGGTTCCGGGTGCCGGCGACGGCGGCGTCCGCGAACGGCATCGGCGACCCGTACGGGTCGAGGTCGACGACGTCGAAGAAGTCCTCGTGCAGCAGCGCGTTCACGTCGCGCTGGACGGCGCCGCAGCCCTGGTAGTCCGCGAGGTTCCGGTCGGCGAGCGCCACCGCGTCCGCGTCGACGTCGGCGCAGGTGACGTCCCACCCCTCCGCGGCGGCGCGGGTGCCGCGGACCCCGGAGGCCGCCATCGCGTCGAGGTACGTCTCTGCGCGGGGCTCCCGGTCGCCGTACGCGCGGAGCGCGGCGACGGTGACGTCCCGGTTCAGCTCCATCTCCGGGTTGTAGAACACGTCCTCGCCGCTCCCTTCGCTGGCGCCGTCGCGCGCCTCCGCCACCTCGACGGTGACGCCGCCCTCCGTGATGTTCATGGTGGCTAGCTGCGGCGCTCGGCCGGATAAGCGACGCGGACTCCTCGACGCCCCGGTTCTTCGTCGAGTCGGCGCTGCCGCTCGTTCGACGGCGTCGCCGTCGGCGAACACTCCTTTGTCGCCGTCGGGCGTAGCCCGGACCGATGCCGCCGGAGTGCACCCGGTGTGGCCGGGCCATGGACGCGAAGACGGGCGGAATCGCGGCGCTGCTCGGGCTGGCGTCGTACGACGGATACGAGTGCGAGAACTGCGGGACGCTCGTCTGTCAGGACTGCTACCGGAAGCGGGTCGTCGAACTCGCCGGCGCCGGACACGACCGGTGCCCGGCGTGTGACGGGCTGCTGTCGCCGCGGTGACGGCGACGAGCGCGAGTGGGCGGGGCGTCGACAGGCGGGAGTTCGGCGTCGACGTCGCCGGTCAGGAGTCGGCGCCGAGTTTCTGCCTGAGCAGCGACGGGACGTCGTCGAGCGCGTCGTCGAGCGCGTCGACGTTCGGGCCGCCGCCCTGCGCGAAGTCCGGCGGGCCGCCGCCGCCGCCGCCGACTCGGCCCGCGAGTTCGCCGACGAGGTCGCCGGCGTTCACGGCGACGTCGTCCGGGACGCCGACGACGAACGTCGCCGCGTCGCCGGCGCCGGAGCCGAGCACGGCGACCTTGCCGTCGTCGACCAGCGCGTTCGCGGTGGCGCGGAGCTCGTCGGTGTCGGCGTCCATCCGCTGGACGACCGCCGTGGCGCCGTCGACGTCGACCTCCTCGCCGCCGGACTCGGCGCGCAGCTCGGCGAGCTCCTCTTTCAGCCGGTCGATGGTCTTCCCGCGCTCCTTCCACTCCGTGAAGAACCGCTCTGCGGTCTCCGGGACGTCCTGCGGGTCGACGTCGAGCACGTCGGCGGCGTCGTACAGCGCGTCCTCGGTGCGGTGGGTGGCGTCGAGCGCCGCCTCGCCGGCGGCGAACACGACGCGCTCGACGCCGTCTTGCACCGGCTCGGTTTTCAGGACTTTGACGGTGCCGATGTCGCCGGTGTGAGCGACGTGGGTGCCGCCGCACGCCTGCACGTCGCTGCCGACCTTGATGACGCGAATCTCCTCGCCCGGCGGGATGCCGCCCTGATACAGGTCGAAGCCGTACTCGGACTCGGCGGCGTGGCGGTCCGGCCACTCCTGTTTCACCGGGAGGTTCTGCCGAATCAGGTCGTTCGCGACGCGCTCGATCTCCTTCACCTCCTCGCGGCTGATGCGGTCGTAGTGGGTCAGGTCGAGCCGCGAGGACTCGATGCCTTTCTGCGCGCCGGCCTGCCGGACGTGTTCGCCGAGCACCTGCCGGGCGGCGTGCCCGATGACGTGCGTCGCGGTGTGGTGCCGCATCAGGCGGCCGCGGCGCTCCGCGTCGACGTGGCCGCGGACGAACTCGCCCTTCCCGGGGTCCTCGTCGGTGCGGTGGAGGATGACGCCGTCGCGGATCTGGACGTCCTCGACCTCGACGGTCGCGTCGTCGGTGGACAGCGTCCCGCGGTCGGCGGGCTGCCCGCCGCCCTCCGGGTAGAACATGGTCTGGTCGAGCACGACGTCGAAGCCGCCGTCGCGTTCGAACACGTCGAGCACGACCGCCTCGAAGTCGGTGCGCTCCTGGTCGTCGTAGTACAGCCGCTCCGTCTTCGGGAGGTCGGCGAGCCGCTCGTCGCCCTCATCGTCGCCGTCGAACGCCTCGGCGGAGTCGTGGCGCGCCGCGACCAGCCCGTAGAAGTCGTCGGGGACCTGGACGGAGGCGCCGCGCTCCTCCGCGATTTCGCGGACCATGTCGGGCTGGATGCCGTGGCTGTCGTACAGCTCGATGAGCTCTTCGACCGGAATCGGGTCGCCGGTGCCGGCGTACTCGTCGGCGAGCGCCTCCACCTTCCGGCCGCCGCGTTCGAGCGTCTCGCGGTACTTCTCGACCTCGGTGCGGACGATGTCGCGGATGGTGTCGCGGTTCTCGTAGCCGAGCCGCTCGGCCTGCATGTCCACCAGTTCGTCGAGCGGGGCGTCGACGCCGACGTTGTCGACGAGCCGCTTCGTCCGGCGGAGCACCATCCGGGCGAGGTAGCCGGTGCCGACGTTCGACGGGACGATTTCGTCGCCGAACATGTACGCGAGCGTCCGGCAGTGGTCGGCGATGGCGTAGATGTCTTCGAGCGGCCGGAGCAGCTCGGTGAGCCGCTCCGTCTCGACGTCGAGCTTGTCGGCGATGTTGTCGCGGGCGGCGTCGACGTCCTCCACCTCGTCGATGTCGAGGTGGCCGGAGAGCTTCGAGGCGCGGTGGACCAGCGTCTCCTCCTCGTCGGTGAGGTCGACGCCGGCGTTCTCCTTCAGGAACTCGATGGCGTCCGGGTAGACGGACTCGTAGACGGTCGGCGTCCCCTGGCTCATCCACGTCCATCGCTCCAGCCCGTAGCCGGTGTCGACGATGTACGTGTCCATCTTCGAGTACGTGTTGCCGTCCTTCAGTTCGTAGTCGCCGTCGGGGTCCTGCTCCATCGACATGAAGACGAGCGTCGCCAGCTCGGCGCCCTTGTAGATGACTTCGATGGCGGGGCCGGCGTTGCCGCCGCCGACCCACGGGTCCTCGATGTACGTAATCTCGTCGAGGTCGGCGCCCATCTCCTCGAACAGGCCGTCGCAGTACCGGACGGTTTCGTCCTTCCAGTACACTTCGCCGGAGTAGGCGTACTCGTCGCCGACCTCCTCGCGGGCGTTGAACGCGTGGTGCGCCATCATCTCGAACGCCATGGTGTGCCGGCCGGTCTTCCCGACGTTGTCGATGTCCTGCATCCGGATGCACGGCTGGCTGACGCACAGCGGGTTCGCCGGCGGCGGCGTCTCGCCGGACGTGACGAGCGGCTGGAAGTCGTAGATAGAGGCCTGCGTCAACAGCACGTCGTCGCGCCACCGGTTCGCGGCGACCGGGTACGGCTCGATGCGTTCGTGGCCGTGCGCTTCGAAGTACGACAGGAACGCTTCGCGCATCTCCTCCAGCGTGTACTGCTCGTCGAAGCCGGGGTCGTCGATGAAGGAGTAGTCCTCACACGGCGGCTCCCCGCACAGCTCCCGCTCGGAGTCGCGGCTCCAGAAGTGGTCCCCGCAGGAGGCGCACTCCGTCCGCGTGAACCCTTCTTCCTCGAAGTAGTCGAGACGATACTCCGCGGTGAGGTCGCTCATTACGGACAAATTCTCCCGTCACCGTGCAAAAGGGTTCCGGGGACGGCGCGGACCACTTCGCCGACCGACATTCTTATGGCTCCGTTCGGCAACGTACGACAGAACCGGGGGTACTCCCCATGAACAGCCCACTCACGATTCTCGTCGCGGGCGCGGACACCGGCGTCGCGCGGGCGCTCGCGGCCCGCGACGTCACCGCGGAGCTCGTCGACCCGGGCGACGTCGCCGACGCGGTCAGGTCGCTGCGCCCCGACGCGGCCGTCCTCGCCGGGGACGTCGACCTCGACGCCGACGCGGTCGACGCGCTCGACGCGGCCGGCGCGCCCGTCGTCGCGTTCGGCGCGGAGCCGCCGGCCGCGACGTACGTCGACGGCTTCGCGCTCGACAGCGACGACCCGGTCGACGCCCTGCTCCGGGAGGTCAGGCAGGCGCTCGACGGCGAGACGCGGCTCCAGCTGCAGCGAACCCGGCGCCGCGTCACCCGGCTCCACGACAGCGCCGCTAGCATCGCGGCGTGCCGCAGCATCGAGGAGCTGTTCGACCGCACCGCCGACGCCGCCGACCGCGTGCTCGCGTTCGACCAGTGCTGGGTCGGCGTCCGCGACGGCGACAGCTTCCTGACGAAGGCCCGCGTCGGCGACTCCGACTGGCCGAAGGGCGACCGCGTCGACCTCGACGAGGGCGTCGCCGGCGAGACGTACCGCACCGGGAAGTCACGGCTCGTCGCCGACACCGCCGACAGCGACGTCGTCGCCGACCCGTACGGCGAAATCCGGTCGCTGGTGTCGGTCCCGGTCGGCGACAGCGGCGTCCTGCAGGCCGCGTCGGCGACGCCGAACGCCTTCACGGCCCGCGACCTCGAACTCGCCGAACTGCTCGCGACGCACGTCGGGCAGGCGTACGGCCGGCTGCGCGCGGAGGCCGACCTCCGGAGCCGGCAGCGCACCGTGACGGAGCTGCACGAGGCGGCGCCGGAGCTCATCGACGCGGAGTCCCGCGACGACCTGTTCGGGCTGACCGTCGACATCGCCGAGCGCGTGCTCGCGTTCGACCGGTCGTACCTGCTCGTCGCCGAGGACGACCGGTTCGCGATGGCGGCGACGTCCGACCCGGACGCGCCCGAGTCGGTGCCGCTGGACTTCGGCGTGGTCGCCCGGACCCACGAGACCGGCCGGTCGTTCGTCGTCGAGGACGTCTACGACCACCCGGTCGCCGAGTCCAGCGACGCGGACGCCGGCCACTCCCGGTCGCTGCTCAGCGTCCCGGTCGGCGACGACGCCGTCTTCCAGGCCGTCAAGGACAGCGCAGGCTCGTTCGACGACCGCGACCTCGAACTCGCTGAGCTACTCGTCTCGTACGTGACGGCGACGCTCGAACGCATCCGGTCGGAGGCGGCGCTGCGGGAGTCCCGCCGCGTCATCGAACGGCTGCACGCCGCGAGCGCGACGGTCGCCGCCGCCGAAACCGAGCAGGAGTTGCTCGACCGCACCATCGACGTCGTCGAGGACGTCCTGTCGCTGGAGAAGTCGACGCTGCTGCTCCGCGACGGCGACGTGCTCGTCCCGGTCGCGGAGTCGGCGGGCAGCCCCGAGAACGCCGCGCGGCCGATGCACGTCTCCGAGGGGCTCAGCGGGAAGACGCTGCGGACCGGCGAGTCGTCGCTCGTCGACCGCGTGGACGAACACGAGGACGCCGACCCGGCGCGGCCCGAGTACCGGTCGGGAATCAGCGTCCCGGTCGGCGACCTCGGCGTGTTCCAGGCGGTGTCGACGGAGTACGACGCGTTCGACGAGGACGACCTGAACCGGGCGGAGCTTCTGATGACGCACGTCGCGGTGTCGCTCGAACGGGTGCGGGCGGAGGAGGACCTGCGCGCCGAACGCGACCGGCTGTCGGCGCTGTTCGAGAACATCCCGGACGCCGCCGTCTCCTTCGAGATGGTGGACGGCAAGCCGATCGCGCGCTCGGTCAACAGCGCCTTCGAAGAGACGTTCGGCTACGACGCCGACGACGTCGTCGGCGCGAACGTCGACGACTTCCTCGTCCCGGAGGACGCCGCAGAGCAGGCCGACGAACTGAACGAACGGCTCCGCCGCGGCGACAACGTCCGCCGGGAGTGCCGGCGCCGCACCGCCGACGGCGTCCGCGACTTCCTGATGTACGTCGTGCCGCTGACGCTCGGCGAACAGAACGTCCGCGGCTACGCCATCTACTCCGACATCACCGAGCGGAAGGAGCGCGAACGCGCGCTCGAACGGCAGAACGAGCGGCTCGACGAGTTCGCGTCCGTCGTCAGCCACGACCTCCGCAACCCCATCTCCATCGCGGAGGGCTACCTCGAACTGGCGCGCGAAACCGGGGACGAGGCGCACCTCGACACGGTCGCGGACGCCATCGAGCGGATGCGGAACCTCATCGAGGACCTGCTCGCGCTCGCCCGCGAGGGCCGCGTCGTCGGCGACCCGGAGCCCGTCGACCTGAGCGGCGTCGCCCGGGAGGCGTGGGCGCACGTCGACACCGCCGACGCGACGCTGCACGTCGACGTCGACGCCGAGGTGCCGGCCGACGAGGACCGGCTGCACGAACTGTTCGAGAACCTGTTCCGGAACGCCGTCGAGCACGCCGGCAGCGACGCCGAAATCCGGGTGGAGTCGCTCGCGGACGCCGACGGCTTCGCGGTCTGCGACGACGGCCCCGGCGTCCCCGCCGACCAGCGCGACCGCGTCTTCGAAGCCGGCGTCACCACCAGCGAGGAGGGGACCGGCTTCGGGCTCCCCATCGTCCGCCGCATCGCCGAGGCGCACGGCTGGACCGTCGAACTCGGCGACAGCGACGACGGCGGCGCCTGCTTCCGATTCACCTTCGACTGAGCGGCGCGGTTCACCGTCGGGTGACGGCTTCGCCGCTCGTTCGGCGCGGCCTCAGGCGTCGGCGACGACGTCGCCGATGCGGTCGAGCGCCTCGTCGACGTCGTCGCGGTCGACGTCGAGGTGGGTGCAGAGCCGGCAGGTGTAGTCGCCGAACGCGGAGAAGGAGACGCCGCGCTCCTTGCACGCCGCCGAGAGCTCCTCGCCGGTGAGCCCGGCGTCCTCGCTGTTCACCATCACGATGTTGGTGTCCGGGTCGGACGCGGAGAGGCCGTCGACGTCGTTCAGGCCGTCGGCGAGCCGCTCGGCGTTGGCGTGGTCGTCGGCGAGCCGGTCGACGTTCTCCAGCGCTTCGAGCCCCGGCGCGGCGACGATGCCGGCCTGCCGCATCGCGCCGCCGAACAGCTTCCGGACGCGGCGCGCCCGGTCGACGTACTCCTCGGTGCCGCAGAGGACGGAGCCGACGGGGGCGCCGAGCCCCTTCGACAGGCAGAACATGACGGAGTCGACGTGTTCGGTCATCGCCGCCGGCTCGACGTCGAGGGCGACGCAGGCGTTCAGGAACCGGGCGCCGTCGAGGTGGACCGGGACGCCGAGGTCGCGTGCGGCCCGCGCGGCCTCGTCGACGTGGGCTTTCGGGACGGCGACGCCGCCGCGGGAGTTGTGCGTGTTTTCGAGACACAGCAGCCCCGTACCGGGGCGGTGGAGGTCCTCCTCGACGAAGCCGTCGCGGACCTGCTCGGCCGTCGGGACGCAGCGCTCGCCGGCGTCCAGAATCCGCGGCTGCACCTGCGAGAGCTGCGGGATGCCGCCGAGCTCCCACTTGTAGACGTGCGCCTGCTCGTCGCACAGCAGCTCCTCGCCGCGGTCGGTGTGCGTCCGAATCGCGATCTGGTTCCCCATCGTCCCGGACGGCACGAACAGCGCCGCCTCCATCCCGACGAGGTCGGCGGCGCGCCGCTCCAGTTCGTTGACGGACGGGTCGTCGCGGTAGACGTCGTCGCCGACGTCGGCGTCGCGGGCCGCGTCGCGCATCGCCGCCGACGGCTTCGTCACGGTGTCGGACCGGAAGTCGATCATACGAACCGATGCGGCGGCGCCGCGGAAATATCGCGCGGTCCCCCTGCGTCGTTGCTGATTCGTCGCCCGCGCGGGGCCGGAGTCGCAGTCGGACACGGCGCGGCGGCCCGGAGCCACGGCCGGGGTCGGAGCGACGGCCGGAGCCGCGGAATACAAGCCGAGTCGCCGCGAACGTCGACGTAGTGCCGTACGCTACGCACGACGGAGTCGACGTCTACTACGAGTCGGACGGGAGCGGGGAGCCCGTGGTGTTCCTCGGCGAAATCGGGCTGGGGCCGTGGCAGTGGGGGTGGCAGCACGCCCGGGTCGCCGGCCCGTACGAGGCGGTGGTGCCGGCGACTCGCGGCACCGACGAGTCGGGCGCGCCGCCGGCGCCGTGGACGATGGCGGACCTCGTCGGCGACGTTGACGCGGTGCTGGCGGACGCCGGCGTCGACTCGGCGCACTTCGTCGGCGTCGGCTTCGGCGCGGCGCTCGCGATGCGCATCGCGCTCTCGGAGGGCCGCGCCGAGACGCTGACGCTCGTCGGAGCCGCGGCGTCCGGCCGGGGTATCGACGCGGACGCGCTGTGGGCGGACCCGTCAGACCCGGAGGCGCTCCACCGGTCGCTGGAGGCGGCGCTGTCAGCCGACTTCTTCGACCGGCAGCCGGACGACGTCGCCCGGATGGTGGAGTGGCGCGGCGCCGAGGACGCCGACCGCGACGCCTGGACGGCCGCCAAGGGCGCGCTCGACGACTTCGACGTCTCCGACCGGCTGTACGAGCTGACGACGCCGACGCTGGTGCTGCACGGCACCGAGGACGCCGTCTGCCCGCCGACGAAAGGGGAGGAGCTGGCGGCGGGGCTGCCGCGCGGCGAGCACGTCCCGGTCGACGGCGCCGGCCACCTCGCGAACGTCGAGCACAGCCGCGTCGTGAACGACCACCTGCTGGCGTTTCTCGACGAACACACCGACGAGTGAGCGGTGCCGGCCGGCGACGTGAGGCCGGCGTTCGCGCGGCGTTCGAGACGGCGGCAGGCGATGCGGGGCGACGCAAGCCCTATGGTGCCGAGCCGCCCATCCTCGGTAATGACACGGCTTCGGCTCGCGCTGCTGAACGCAGCGGAGGACGACGAGAACACGGCGCGGAACTTCCGGCGCGAACTCGACGCCGACCTCGCGGAGTTCGACGTGAACGCGGGCGACCTCCCGGACCACTTCGGGTTCGACGGCGTCGTCATCACCGGGTCGCGGTCGTCGGTGTACTGGGACGACGAGTGGATTCCGCCGCTCGTCGACTGGGTCGGCGACGCCGCCGACCGCGGACTCCCGGTGCTCGGCGTCTGCTACGGCCACCAGGTCGTCGCGGAGGCGCTCGGCGGCCGCGTCGCCGGCATGGACGACTTCGAAATCGGCTACAACGAAATCGAGCAGGTGGACGACGACGAACTGTTCGACGGCATCGACGACCGGTTCACCGTGTTCACGACCCACGGCGACGCCGTCGTCGACCTGCCGCCCGGCGCGGAGCTGCTCGCCCGCAACGAGTTCGGCGTCCACGCGTTCCGAAAGGGCCGCTGCTGGGGCGTCCAGTTCCATCCCGAGTACGACGTGGAGACGGCTCGCGACGTCGCCGACGGGAAACGCGACCGCATCGGCGACGAGAAAGTCGACGCCGTCCTCGCCGACATCGACCCGGAGCGCTACGACGCCGCCTGCGAGGCAAAACAGCTGTTCGACAACTTCACGTCGTTCTGCCGCCGCGTCCGCGACGAGGCCGACGCCGCTGGCGCCGAAGCCTGACCGCTGCGGCGACGACGTTTCTGACGCGGAATCTGACCGCACAGGCGACGACGGCGGGGATTCGCGCTTCTCCGCGGACTGCTCCGACCGCGGAGTACCGACAAGTATTGCGAACGCCTTTTCACGGGCCGCTTCGGAGTCGGCGCCATGCTCGACTACGTGGGTCTCGAGGAGGACCTGTCCGCCGAGGAGAAACTGATTCGGGACACGGCGCGGGAGTTCGTCGACGAGGAGGTGCGGCCGGACATCGCAGAGCACTACGAGAACGGGACGTTCCCGACCGAGCTCATCCCGGAGATGGGCGAACTCGGCTTCTACGCGCCGAACCTGGAGGGGTACGGGTCGCCGAACGTCTCCGAGCGCGCGTACGGCGTGCTGATGCAGGAACTGGAGGCGTGCGACTCGGGGCTGCGGTCGATGGCGTCGGTGCAGGGCGCGCTGGTGATGTACCCGATTCACGCCTTCGGCTCGGCGGCCCAGAAGGAGGAGTGGCTGCCGGCGCTCGGCGAGGGCGAGGCGGTCGGCTGCTTCGGGCTGACCGAGCCGGAGCACGGCTCGAACCCCGCCGGCATGGAGACGCGCGCGGAGAAGGACGCCGACGGCTACGTGCTGAACGGCGCGAAGACGTGGATCACGAACGCGCCGATTGCGGACGTCGCCGTGGTGTGGGCGCGGGACGTCACGGACGTCGACGGCGACTCGGACGCGGACGCCCCGATTCGCGGCTTCCTCGTCGAGACGGACCGCGACGGCGTGACGACGAACGAGATCGACGGGAAGCTGTCGATGCGGGCGTCCGTCACCGGCGAAATCGGGCTGAACGACGCCCGGATTCCGGCGGAGAACGTCCTGCCGGACGTCGAGGGGATGAAGGGGCCGCTGTCGTGTCTGACGCAGGCGCGCTACGGCATCGCGTGGGGCGCGGTCGGCGCGGCCCGCGACTGCTTCGAGACGGCGCGGGACTACCAGCGCGACCGCGACCAGTTCGGCGGCCCGATCGCGCGGTTCCAGTTACAGCAGGACAAGTTCGCCGAGATGGCGACCCAGATCACGACGGCGCAGCTGCTCGCCTACCGGCTCGCCGACCTGAAAGCGCAGGGGCGGCTGCGGCCCCAGCAGGTGTCGATGGCGAAACGCAACAACGTCCGGATGGCGCGCGACCAGGCGCGCGTCGCCCGCGAGATGCTCGGCGGCAACGGCATCACCGGGGACTACTCGCCGATGCGGCACCTCAGCAACATGGAGACCGTCTACACCTACGAGGGCACCCACGACATCCACACGCTGATTCTCGGCGAGGACCTCACCGGAATCGCCGCCTACCAGTAACAGGCGACGAAGCCGACTTGAACGAACGGCGTGGCCGCGCGTCAACTGCCGGCAGTCGGTGTTTCAAGCGCCGGCCGCGCCTCCTGTTTCGGTTCCACAGGAGGAGTGGTACACGTCGACTTCTCCGGACGTATTGATCATCACAGTCACCGTCACGCAGTCGTCTCGAGTCTCGGTCAGGTCCGTTTCGCTCCACTTCCAATCGTCCACCTTCGTGCGCAGCCGATACGAGCCCGCCCCCCGAACGACGTTCTCCCAGACTGTCGAAGGGGCCTTCTTGGCTCCCTCGTCAGTTGTTGGCGCAGCATCGAACGAGACGGATTCATCGAACACTCTCTCCGCTCCGTCGAGTACGACGAGAGTGATCGTGTGTGCTGTGTCGTCCCAGTTCGATGCTGTTGAGCGTAGAAACACGAACCTCGGGCTCTCTACTTACTGCGCATCCTGAAAACGGGACTATGCTCCCCACCGCCGCCAAATACCCGCGACGAATCACGGCTCAATTATATATAGAGATGTAGTAATTTTGTTCTTGGGATATCGGTATCGCCACGGCGTTAACTGGTGCTCCCGGCCAAATGGGACCGGCTCAATACGAGAGTAGATTCGCCGCCCGGCTCGGTGCCCGCCGCACCGGCGACGGAACTGCCCGCTCGTCCACTGTTTGGGAACCATGCACACACCTAAGTAGGTCGCTCCTGTTTCGACCACCGAAGCGATGCCAGCACCAGTCCGTGACCGCCCGACCGTGCTCTCGTTCACCCGCGAGGAGGCGTGGGTCGCGCACGTCGCGCTCCTCGCCCAGCTCCGCGCGGCAGTCGACGCCGACGACTCGAAGCCGGACTATCCGGAGGTCGACGCGCTCGAAGCCGTGGAAGCCGACAGCGACCGGTTCGAGCCGCAGCACGTCCGCGTCATCCGGGACGCGCTGGTGTCGTATCTCGGCGACGCGCCGGTCCGCGACCGGGCGCCCGGCCGCGACGCGCTGCAGGCCGTGAACGCCGCGCTGCACTGACGGCGCCGCGATTCGGGTTCTCCGCCGTCACGCTCATTCGCCGGCTTCGTCGAGCCAGTAGTCGGCGGCGTCGCCGCGGCGGAAGTAGGCGTCGACGTCGCGGTCGCCGTCGCCGCCGGGCGGCGCGCCCGCCATCACGCCGACCTTCTCCGAATCCGGGTACACCAGGACGTCCGGGTCGCGCATCGTCGAGACCGACAGGTAGCGCAGCGGCCGGTCGCCGTCGTTGACGACGCGGTGCGCGCCGGACTCGTCGGCGGGCAGCGCCACGTAGTCGCCGGCGCGGATATCGTGCTGGTCGCCGTCGAGCCGGAGCAGGCCGTCGCCGTCGAGGACGTACAGCGCCTCCTCGTTCGCGGTGTGGTAGTGGTACGGCCACGCTCGCTTCCCCTGCGGGAGTTCGTAGAGGCTGCAGCCGATGTCGTCGCCGTCGGCAGCCGCGCCGAGTCGCTTCCGGCGGAACGCGACGTCCTCGCCGCGGGTCGTCTCGGTCCACTCCACGTCCTCTTCGTTCACCACGGGCATGTCCGCGGCGTCTCGCCGCGCCGACATAGTAGCAGCGCCCGTCCCGCGCGCCGATGCCGACGTTTTTGTACGCGACGCCGTATCCCTCTAGCAATGGGTATCGACCCGAACTTCGACGAGAACCGGGAGAAGGTCGGCGAGGAGAACGGCGTCGACGTGTGGGGCGAGGTCGACCCGCCGGAGAAACTCGGCATCCACGGGAGCCACGTCGCCGTCGACTACGACATCTGCATCGCCGACGGCGCCTGCCTGGAGAACTGCCCGGTGGACGTCTTCGACTGGGTGGACACGCCCGGCCACCCGGAGTCCGAGAAGAAAGTCGAGCCGACCCGCGAAGACCAGTGTATCGACTGCATGCTCTGCGTCGACATCTGCCCGGTGGACGCCATCGACGTCGACGCGTCACGGTCGTAACGACGCGGTCCAGGTCGGCTCCGGTTCGGCCTGCCCAGTTCTATCGGAGACTGTCCCGCCCGGTCCGCGACGGCTCAGTCGGCCGTCGCGGGCGACCCGGCGGGCCCCGGCACGGACGCGCCGCGTTCGTCCAGCGCCTCACACAGCAGTTCCGCGATGTCGACGACGTCGATGTCGTCTTCGAAGTCGCCGGTCTTCCGGCCGTCCTCGTACATCGTCCCGCACATCGGGCAGGCGACGACGAACTTCTCGACGTCGTCGCCGGCGTCGGTGTCTTCGAGCGCCTCGCGGAGCCGTTCCTCGCTCGGCTTCGTCTCCTCGTCGTGGTCCATCCAGAGGCCGCCGCCGCCGCCGCCACAGCAGAACGACTCCGAGCGGTTCCGCGGCATCTCGTGGAGGTCGACGCCGGTCGCCCGGATGACGTCGCGGGGCGCGTCGTACACGTCGTTCATGCGGCCGAGGTGGCACGGGTCGTGGTAGGTGACGGTGTAGTCGAGTTCGGTGCCGTCGAGGCCGAGCCGGCCCTGCTCGACGAGGTTCTCGACGACTTCGGTGTAGTGGAACACCGGGTCGTCGAACTCCGAGACTTCGGGGTACTCGTTGCGGAACGTGTTCATCGAGTGCGGGTCCGTCGTGACCACCTTCTCGAACGTCGCGGACGCGAACGCCTCCGTGTTGTCCTCGACGAGCATCTCGAACAGCCCCTCTTCGCCGACGCGGCGGACGTCGTTGCCGTCGTGCTGTTCGTCCTCGTAGAGGATGCCGTAGTCGACGTTCGCGCGCTCGAACAGCGTGGCGAGCGACCGGGCCACGCGGCGGTTCCGGTCGTCGTAGCTCGGGTACTCGCCGACGTACCACAGGAACTCGACGTCCTCCTCGCGGGCGTCCGGCACGTCGAACGGGAGGTCGTCGGTCCAGTCCGGCCGGTTCCGGGCGGGGTCGCCGAACGTGTTGCCGTTCTGGAACACGTTCATCATGGCCTCCTGCACCGCCTCGTCCATCTGGCCGGTCTCGGTGAGCCGACGGTTCAGCTGCGTGAACTGCGGGACGTGCTCGATGTCGACGGGGCAGGCGTCCATGCACGCCATACACGACATACAGGACTCCATCGACTCCGCGGCGACGACGGAGCTGCCGCCGTCGGCGACGATGTCGACCGCCTCGGTGCGGCCGGCGTCCAGCTCCTCGCGGTACCGTTTCAGGTCGAGGATGACGTCGCGCGGGTCGAGGTTCCGGCCGGACGCCTTCGCCGGGCAGGCGGACGAGCAGCGGCCGCACTTGGTGCAGGCGTCCTGGTCGAGGATGTGCCGCCACGAGAAGTCCTCGATGCTGCCGTAGCCGATTTCGTCGGGCGCGGCGTCCGCGGGGACGCCGGGGAGCCGGACGCCGGCCTTGTCGTCGCGGGTGACGACGTTCGCGAAGCTCGACACCATGTGGAACGGCTTGCCGTACGGGACGAGCGCGATGAAGCCGAACGCGAGCAGCGCGTGGCTCCACCACCCCCAGTGGTACAGCGTCTCCGCGAGCGCGGGGCGGAGGCCGAGTTCGGCGAACACGCCGGCGAGGAAGAAGCCGACGAACGACACCTGCTCGAACGCCAGGAACTGCAGGCCGGAGCCGGTTTCGGTGGCGGTGCCGACGATGCGGAACGCCTCGATGACGTAGCCGCCGACGCCGAGCGCGAACAGCGTCAGGACGAACGCGTCGTCCTCCAGCGACGTGTGCTTCCCCCAGAGCCGGCCGTCGCGCTCCGTGTACCGCCGGTACATCGCCATCGCGAGGCCGACGACGAACAGCAGCCCCATCGCGTCCATCACGAACGAGTACGACAGGTAGAAGTCGCCGACGAAGAACGACTCGCCGGTGACGGGCCGCCACAGGTCGATGTCGATGCCGAGGATAGTGGTGCCGATGAGCAGCGTCAGGAACCCCCAGAGGACGAACGCGTGCATCACGCCGGCGTACGCGTCGCGGTCGAACTGGTTCCGGTTCGAGAGCACGACCGACGCGGCGCTGACGACCCGGCCAGGGAGGTCGTCGAGGCGGTCGAACCAGTCGTCGTCGCCGTCGGCGTAGCGGGCGAACCGCCGGTAGGTCCCGTAGAGGAACAGGGCGACCGCGACCGCCGCGAGGTAGTAGAAGACGGCCTTCCCGACGGGCCCGACCGTCCAGAACGTCTCCCGTGTCACCTGGTCGGCTGGCATACGCATACGCCGGCAGGCCCCGAAGTTAACTCTTCGCCACCCGGCCGCGGCGCGACTGCCCGGGCCGCCGCCGCGTCGTGCGGTCCGTCCGCGGCCGTCTCGGCAGCATTCGCTCGAACCGAAACGAATCCGCGGTGTCGGGGGCGGCAGCGCTGTGGCGTCGTCGCCCGGTGACGTGGCCGGGCGTGTCGGTGTGGCCGAGCGCGGCGGTGTGGGCGAGCGTGCCGGCGTGGAGCGTGTCGTCGCCCCCGACCGCGAACGCCGGCACGCTCGGCCGTCTGTGGGTCGAACGCTCCGGGATTCGGTGCCAGCAGGCTTTTCTGTCCGCACGGCGTGAGACCCACGTCATGGACGAGAAGACCGCGGAACTCCGCGAAATCTTCGTCGACGCGACCGGAGCGGACACGGTCACCGAGAGCCAGGAGGAGACGCACGGCTCGCTGGCGGAGGAGCGCGGTGACGCGGCGGAGCGGCTCGGCGAACTCGTCGCGATGATGCGCGACCGCTACGAGTTCGACTCCTCGCTCGGCGACGACGACCTCGAGCGCGTCGTCCGGCGCTACTTCGACGGCGACGACGACGCCGCCATCGCCGACGCGCTCGGCGTCGACGCGGACGAGGTGTTCGACGCCCGGATGGACCTCCACCTCGTCCGGGACGCCGACCGCGACGCCCCGTTCGACCTCGACCGCCTCCGGTCGCTCCACATCGAAGACGCCCCGATGGCCGACCGCGTCGACGCGCTCGACGCCGACGAGGACGCCGTCGCGCACTTCACGGCCGTCGTCGACGCGGACCTGGAGTCGACCCGGGCGAACGACCGCTTCCGCGACGAGTTCGCGGACCTCCTCGACGACGCTGACCTCCAGGGCGGCCACACCACGGAGGCGCACGAGGACGGCCTGCGGGAGGCCACCGAAGACATCGAAACCGACGTCTCGTTCTGACCGCTCGCCCCGTTCTCCGCGGACGGCCCGTTCACCAGGCGTAGACGAGGCCGGCGAGCCCGGCGACCACCAGTCCGATTCCGGCCCACAGCAGCGCGTGGCTGACGCCGAAGCCGCGGTCGACGCGCTCGTGCAGGTCCGAGGCCGCGTGTATCGGCTCCACCGACGCGTCTGCCGCCGCGCTCGGCTCAGACGTCGTCGCGCCGAAGAACGCGAGCAGCAGGGCGCCGCCGAGCACGGTGACGCCGAGCATGCCGGCGCCGAGCGACGCCACCCCGATTCGTTCCGCGGCGGCAGCGAGCCCCGCGCCGACGGCACCGGCTCCGACGCCGGTCAGCGCCGCCGTCCGCAGGTACCGCCAGTTGAGCCCGCTGTCCCGGTCCCGAGGCATGCTTCGCGGTTGCCGCCGCTGAACTAAATAGTTCGCCCGCAGGACGCGCACGCCCGCGTCGACGACGCATCGTCGTCGACACGTCGTCGCCGGCTAAGAGCGTCTGAACGCGAACCTTCAAATACGGAGACGGGGCCAGACGGCGCATGCCTCCGCCGGAGCACGACCGAGTCGCGTTCGCCGACCTCGCCGCCGCCGCGTACTGTCCGCGCCAACTGTACTACGCCCGCCGCGCCGACGACCGGGCGCCGCCGGCCGACGCCCGCGACCGAATCGAACTCGCGTTCCACTACCCCGAACTCCGTCGACTCGACGACGCGGCGCTCCGCCGGAAACCAATCGCGCTCCCGCCGGCCCGGTACCGCGCGGCGCTCGACCGGCTCGCACGCAGCGACGACTGGGACGCGCTGACGTCGCCGGCGGCGACCCGGGCGGTGCTGACCGGGAAGGACTGCCGCGGCGTCGCCCACAAGATACTGGTCGGCGCCGGCGCTGGCGCCGACGCCTCCGGCGGAGACGACGCCGCCACCGCCGAGAGCAGCGCCGCCGCTGGCAGCAACGGAGCCTCCGAGGCGGCCCGGACCGACGGCGGCGACGGCTCCGCGGACGCCGGTCCGCCGATTCCGGTCGTCGTGTCGCCGGGCGAGCCGGCCGAGCGCGGCGTCTGGGAGCCACAGCGAGTCAGAGCGGTCGCGGCGGCGAAGGCGCTCGCGTGGGAGTGTCAGCGACGGATTCCGAAGGCGCTCGTCGAGTACCCGGCGTACGGCGACGTCAGAACGGTGCGCGCGACCACTCGGAACGCGGCCGCGTACCGCCGCGCGCTCCGCGCGGTCCGGTCGATGGACGGGCCGCCGCCGCGGCTCCGCGGCGACGCGAAGTGCGACGGCTGCGCCTACCGGGAGCGGTGCGGGGTGCGGACGCGGAGCCTCCGGTCGCTACTCGGTTTCTGAGGCGAGCCACTCGCGGACCGCGTCGGCGTCGAGCCCGGCGCGGTGGACGACGCCGCGCGCCGGGTCGACGACGGTGCTCTCGCCGCCCGGCGTCTCTCCGCCGTCGACGACGACCGCCGCCGCCTCGCGCACCGCCGGGTCGAGGTCGTCGACGCGGCGGACGCTGCCGGCGCCCGAGCGGTTCGCGCTGGTCGCCGTCACCGGCCCGGCGGCGTCCGCCAGCTGCCGCGCCGTCTCGTTCCCCGGGACGCGGACGCCGACGCGCGGGTCGCCGCCGGTGAGCTCCGGCGGGAGGTCGTCGCCGCGTTCCACGACGACCGTGACCGGGCCGGGGAGGAACGCCCGCATGAACCGCTCCGCGCGGTCCGTCGGGTCGACGTACTCCAGCGCCGCGTCGACCGCGGCGAACCCGACGGAGAGCGGCTTGTCGCGCGGCCGGCCTTTCACCGCGAACACGCGGTCGACCGCGTCGGGGTC
Source organism: Halobaculum sp. P14 (assembly GCF_051195155.1). Classification (NCBI taxonomy): domain Archaea; kingdom Methanobacteriati; phylum Methanobacteriota; class Halobacteria; order Halobacteriales; family Haloferacaceae; genus Halobaculum; species Halobaculum sp. P14. The sequence goes on along the minus strand of NZ_JBNTKB010000004.1, from coordinate 110,053 downwards.
GGTCGCGTCGGCGCCGAGGCCGTACACCGTCTCGGTCGGGTACACGACCACGTCGCCGTCGCGGACGGCGGCGGCCGCGGCGACCGCGTCGTCAGACGTCGCGGTCGTCATCTATCGGTCAGCGAACGCGGCTTCCACCGCGTCGTAGTCCGGGAAGTCAGGCCACTCGGACGCCACCCACGCGTACTCGACGGTTCGGTCCTCGTCGAGGACGAACACGGCGGGGCGGGGCTCCACGACGCCCGCCATGCCGTCGAGGTCGTGTTCGACGTCGTACGCCGCGGCGACGTCGGCCGCCGGGTCGGAGAACAGGTCCGCGTCGATGCCGCGCTCGGCGATGAACTGCTTGTGCTCGTACGGCGACGAGATGGAGACGCCGACGACCGTCGCGTCGTCGGTCCAGCCGCGGTCCCGAATCTCGTTCCAGATGTACGTCGCCGGGAACGCGCCGTCCATCGGGTAGAACACGAGCACCGTCGGGTCGTCGGCGACGGCCGACAGCGACCGGTCCGTCCAGTACTCGTCGGTGACGAGCGGCCGCGTGAAATCGGGCGCCGTGTCGCCCTCCTCGGGGTGCGGCGTCTCGGGCAGTTCGACGACGTCGAAGTCGGGCATTACGCCTCACCTCCGTACGTCCGGTCGAGGAACTCCACGATGTTCGCGGACTCCGACATCGTGACGCCGGTGTTCTCGTCGACGATGGCCGGCACGGTCCGCGCGCCCGTGAGCCGCGCCACCGCGTTCCGGTCGGAGTGCATCGGCTCGACGAACCGGGACTCGTACTCCAGGTCGTACTCGTTCAGCTTCCGCACGACGCGCTCGCAGTACGGACACGCCTGCAGCCGGTACAGCGTAATCGGCGGTTCGTCTGGCATACCCGGACGTACGGCCGCGGCTGAGGTAACATCTTCGCCCGCGGCACCGGGCCGCCGGCCACCGGACGGTCATCGTGCGGTCGCCGGGCGGCACCGGACGGTCACCCGGCGACCCCTGTTCGTCGTCGGACCGGTCCGTGAGAGCCGGACGAATACGGTCGGGAGCGCCCGTGAGGACAACGCTTAATTCGGGGGGCGGACAAGCCAGCGTATCCCATGGGTTTGTCGACGGCACACACCCCCGTAGTGACGCCCGCGCCGCTCCAAGCCAGCGGTCTCCTCGGCGCGCTCCCGATCAACGACACGACCGTCACCATCGCGGGCAGCGTCACCATCCTCCTCCTCATCGGGCTCTCTGCGTTCTTCTCGTCGTCGGAGATCGCGATGTTCTCGCTCGCCTCCCACCGCATCGACCACCTCGTCGAGGAGGGGCGGCGCGGCGCCAACGCGGTCGCCGAACTCACGTCGGACCCGCACCGGCTGCTCGTCACCATCCTGGTCGGCAACAACCTCGTCAACATCGCGATGTCGTCGCTGGCGACCGTGCTCGTCGGCATCTACATCGAGAACGCCGGGACCGCGGTGCTGGTGTCGACGTTCGGCGTCACGTCGCTGGTGCTGCTGTTCGGCGAGTCCGCGCCGAAGAGCTACGCCGTCGAGAACACGGAGTCGTGGGCGCTCCGCATCGCGCGGCCGCTCAAGATATCCGAGTACGTGCTGCTGCCGCTCGTCGTCACGTTCGACTACCTCACCCGCATCGTCAACAAGGTCACCGGCGGCCGCTCCGCCATCGAGACGTCGTACGTCACCCGCGACGAAATCCAGAACATGATTCAGACCGGGGAGCGCGAGGGCGTCATCGAGGAGGACGAACGGGAGATGCTCGACCGCATCTTCCGGTTCAACCAGACCATCGCGAAGGAGGTGATGACGCCGCGGCTCGACGTGCAGGCGGTGCCGAACGACGCCGCGCTCGACGAGGCCATCGAGACGTGCGTGCAGGCGGACCACGAACGCATCCCTGTGTACGAAGGCAACCTCGACAACATCATCGGCGTCGTCAACATCCGCGACCTCGTCCGGGCGCGCTACTACGGCGAGGGCGAGACGGACCTCGCGTCCGTCGTCCAGCCGACGCTGCACGTCCCCGAGTCGAAGAACGCCGACGAACTGCTCGAAGAGATGCAGGAGACGCGGATGCAGATGGTGGTCGTCATCGACGAGTTCGGCACCACCGAAGGCATCCTGACGCTGGAGGACATGGTGGAGGAAATCGTCGGCGAAATCCTCGAAGGCGACGAGGAAGAGCCGTTCGAGTTCGTCGACGACGACACCGTGCTGGTGCAGGGCGAAGTGAACATCGACGAGGTGAACGAGGTGCTCGACATCGACCTGCCGGAAGGCGAGGAGTTCGAGACGCTCGCCGGCTTCGTGTTCAACCGCGCCGGCCGGCTGGTCGAGGAGGGCGAGGAAATCGAGTACGAAGGCGTCAAGATCCGCATCGAGCAGGTCGACAACACCCGAATCATGCGGGCGCGCGTCACCATCACCGACGCCGCCCGCGGCGCCGAGCCCGGCGAACCGGCGGAGGGCGACGAATCCGCCGCCGAGCAGAGCAGCGCGCAGGAGTAGCCCGTCGCCCGTCACTCGTCGCCCGTCGTCGAGTTCGCGCTGCGGACGGCCGCCGCCACGGTTACGGGCGCGGCGACGCATCTCCTCGACGTGTACGAGAAACTGGACCGGAGCAGCGACGGCGTCGTCGGCTACGAACTCGGCGGCGAACTCACGGAGCGCGAGTTCGACGACATCGTCGGCGACCTGGAGGCGGAGATCGACGAGCACGGCTCGGTGCGGCTGCTGGTCGCGCTCGAAGACGTCCCGCGGCCCGACCTCTCGCTGCTCGACGACGACGTCGCGTTCTGGCTGCACCACCGCGACGACCTCGACCGGTACGCCGTCGTGAGCGACGGCAGCCTCGTGGAGTGGGCGGTCGACCTCGGCGACCGCCTCGTCGACACGGACGTCGAGCACTTCGACGACCGCGACGCAGCGTGGCAGTGGCTCGAACGCGACGGAGCGGCCGAGTAAGGGATGGTAGCGGGACGAACCGGGCGGGCTCAGAGGACGGCGTCGACGACGGTGTACACGCCGTAGCCGAGGCCGAACGCGAGCACGAGCGAGCCGACCCAGGCGAGCACCGTGTACGCCATCTTCCGCGTGCTGACGCCGGCGCCGCCGGCGGCGTAGCCGGAGCCGATGATGGCGGAGACGATGATTTCGTTGAACGACACAGGGATGCCGAACGCGACGGCGGTCTGCGCGATGGCGAAACTCGGGATGAGCGCGGCGATGCTGCGGCGCGGCCCGAGGTTCGAGTAGTCCTGCGCCAGCGCCTTGATCATCCGCGGCGCACCGGTCCACGACCCGGCGAGCAGGCCGAGCCCGCCGCCGACCAGCACCGCGGTGAGCGGGACGTCGAGCCCGGAGTCGAGCAGCGGGACGAGCGGCCCGATTGCGAGCCCCACCTGCGAGCCGCCGGCGGAGAACGCGACGAGTCCGCCGAGCGTCAAGAGGAAGTGGCGCTGGCCGGCGGCGGCGTCCCGTTCCATGTCGCGGAACAGCGCGACGGCGGCGGCGAGGGCGACGGCGAGCGTGACGGCGACGACGACCGGGTCGACGCCGGCGACCGTCGCGTCGGTGAGGTCGAGCCGCGCCGCCGCTGCTTCGGCGAGCGACGCGGACGTGTCGCCGGGGCCGAGCAGCGTGAAGCCGATGTTGGCGACGATGACGCCGACGAGGCCGGCGAGCCCCGGGACGACGTAGCGTTCGGGGACCCGGTCCGCGCGGAGGAGCCGCGCGGTGACGTACGCGACGAAGCCGCCGACGAACGGGACGGCGACCCACAGCGACGCGATTTCGGTGTACTTCGCCCACGCCGGGTCGCCGCCGAGCGCGAGGCCGACGCCGACGACGGCGCCGGTGACGGTGAACGCCGTCGCGATGGGGTAGCCGGCGAACACGCCGAACGCGACGAGGACCGCGGCGGTCACCAGGCTGACGATGGCGGCGGTCGCGGTGATGGTGACGTCGCCGGCGATGAGGCTCGTCCCGACGGCCTGCGTGACGTTCGCGCCCTGTAACACCGCGCCGAGAAACCCGAGGACGCCGACGACGAGCCCGGCGCGCATCACCGAGATGGCGTTCGCTCCGACCGCGGGCGCGAACGGCGTCGACCCGGACGAGCCTGCGCCGATGGCCCACGCCATGAACAGCGACGCGACACCGGCGACGACGAACGTGGCGAGCGTGCCCGCGGCGACCATGTCCCGGCGGTCGGCGTCCGTGGATAAGTGACTGTCCCTGTGACACCGCGCGGGTCACCGGCAACTCGCCGACGGCTCACGGCTGAGTCGCCGGCGGCTCACGCCGTCATCGCCGCAGAATCGCCGCCAGTCCGACGCCGACCGACCGGCGTCTCGGGCCGCCCGCCGCTCCGCTACTGTTTCCCCTGCTCGTAGCCTTCGCGTGCGCTGACGAAGATGCGGCGAACGAACAGGTACGCGCCGAGCAGCAGCAGCACGATGACGACGAGGATGCCGGTCAGAATCGGGTTCTGCGCGGCCGCCTCGCCGACGACGTCGAGCACTCCCATATCCCGGCAGTCGGGCAGTCGCCGGATAGGCGTTTCGACCGGAGCGACGACGCGCCGCGGTCGGCTCTCGGGGCGTTTATGCCGGCGGCGCGCCCACGGTTCGGTATGAGCGAGGCCGAAGAGGCTGACGGGGACGCGCCGGCCGGCCGGGAGGTCTGGATCGAGAAGTACCGGCCGCAGACGCTCGACGACGTCGCCGGCCACGAGGACATCGTCGAGCGGCTCCGCAGCTACATCGACCAGAACGACCTGCCGCACCTGCTGTTCGCCGGCCCCGCGGGCGTCGGGAAGACGACCTGCGCGGTCGCCATCGCCCGCGAAATCTACGGCGACGACTGGCAGACGAACTTCCTCGAACTGAACGCCTCCGACCAGCGCGGCATCGACGTCGTCCGCGACCGCATCAAGAACTTCGCGCGGTCGTCGTTCGGCGGCTACGACTACCGCGTCATCTTCCTCGACGAGGCGGACTCGCTGACCGACGACGCGCAGTCGGCGCTCCGCCGGACGATGGAGCAGTTCTCGGACAACACGCGGTTCATCCTGTCGTGCAACTACTCCAGTAAAATCATCGACCCGATTCAGTCACGCTGCGCCGTCTTCCGGTTCTCGCCGCTGGCCGACGACGCCGTCGCCGAGCAGATCTGGGAGATCGCCGAGCGCGAAGGCATCGAACTCACCGACGACGGCATGGACGCGCTGGTGTACGCCGCGAACGGCGACATGCGGCGCGCCATCAACAGCCTGCAGGCCGCCGCGACGACCGGCGAGGTCGTCGACGAGGAAGCCGTCTACCAGATCACGGCGACCGCGCGCCCGGAGGAGATTCAGGAGATGGTGGAAGACGCCCTCGACGGCGACTTCTCGAAGTCGCGGGCGACGCTGGACACGCTCCTCACCGAAACCGGGATGGCCGGCGGCGACATCATCGACCAGCTCCACCGCTCCGTCTGGGACTTCGGGCTGAGCGACCGCGAAGCCGTCCGGCTGATGGAGCGCATCGGCGACGCCGACTACCGCATCACCGAAGGCGCGAACGAGCAGGTCCAGCTCGAAGCGCTGCTCGCGTCGCTCGCCATCGACTCGGTGTAGCGACGCCGCGGCGTCGCGGTCGCGGAGCGAGACGGACGCGGAGACAGTTCGGCCGCGGTTTCTGGGTTGCTGCCGCGGTTTCCGGGTCGCCGCCTCTGTGACCCGCCTACAGTTCCGGCTCGATGTAGACGATGCGGACGCGGTCGTCGAGGTCGCGGAGCGCCGATTCGATCTGTGAGATGTCCTCGTCGATGTCGCCGGTGACCAGGTCGGGGTCGAAGCTGACGTCGGCGGTGACGAGCGCTTCGCCGGGGCCGATGAACATGGTGCGGAAGCCGTCGATGTGGACGACGCCGGTGTGGTCAGCGACGGCGCCGCGGAGTTTCGCTTCGGTCTCCGACGGCAGCGACTCGCCGAGCAGCAGCCGCTTGTTCTCCCACGCGAGCGCGACCGCGAACGTCATCAGCAGCGCGCCGATGAGGATGGACGCGACGGCGTCGTACGCCTCGTTGCCGGTGACGCGGGTGAGCGTGATGCCGACGAGCGCGACGCCGGCGCCCGACAGCGCGATGGCGTCCTCGGTGAACGCCGTCAGCGTCGTCACGTCGCTGGTCGCCCGGAACGCCTCGTAGATGCCGTCCCAGCCGTACTTCCGAATCTGCCGGGTGAGCTCCCCGAGCGCCTTCCGGAACGCGTACGCCTCGAAGACGATTGCGCCGACGAGCACCGCGACGTTCACCCAGAACGGTTCGACCGGCACCGCGGCGCTGACGTTGAATCCGGCGATGACGACGTCCGCGGCCTCCTCGGCGTGGCCGGTGGCGACGACGGCCTGGTAGCCGTGTTTCAGCGACTCCCAGCCGGCGATGCCGAACAGCAGCACGGAGACGAGAAACGAGTAGAAGAACTGCGCCTTCCCGTAGCCGAACGGGTGCGCCTGGCTCGGCTTCCGGCCGGAGTACCGGATGCCGACGAGCAGGAACACCTGGTTCCCGGTGTCGGAGACCGAGTGGTACGTCTCCGACAGCATCGACGGGCTCCCGGTGAGCAGATAGCCGAGGAACTTGAGCACCGCGATGGCGGCGTTCGCGACGAGCGCCGCGAGCACCACGGACTTGCTACCAGCCATACGCGGCCCGTCTCGGCCCGCCGTATAGAAAGCCGGTGCTCCGGCGACGACGGCGCGGAGGCGAACCGCTGAAATACCTCTTCCGCCTAGAACGGCCAACAAAGTGTCCGAGCAGATCCCGCAGGTCGAGACGCTGTTCCTCCACGAGCACGGCGACGAGTTCACGGTCGTCGTCACCCGCGACGGCGAGCGGGTGCTGCGCGGCGTCCTCGAACTGAAGGAGGCCGACGCGGGGCCGCGGCCGCGGCGCTTCCGCGTCAAGGACGGCTCCAGCGAGGAGCCGCGGCAGCCCGACCAGTTCGTCGACGTCGCGCGCTCCGCCGAACGCATCCGCATCTCCGAGCAGACGTCGCCGTCGGCGCGCGACCGCCTCCAGTCGATGCTGGACGCCTACCAGCTCGACGCGCTGCAGGTGCGGACGTGCCGGTACTGCGCGAACGCCGGCCGGTACTCGCCGGTCACGGAGGACACGGCCGTGAAAGCCGACCGCGACCACATCTGTCCGGACTGCGCGAAACAGGAGCTGGAGCGCGAACTGTCGTACAAGGGGCAGTTCACCGGCTCCGCGCAGGACCGGCTGGAGGAGCTGCTGTTGGAGGTGCAAGACCTCGACCGCATCACGAACCTGCTGGAGGGGAACCTCGACCCGGACCTGACGAAGTTCGACACGATCTCCGCGACCGTCGAGGACGTCGACGCGGTCCGCACCGACGAACTGGACCTGCATCCGGCGCTGCAAGACCGCACCGAAGACCGGTTCGACGAGCTGCTGCCGGTGCAGAGCCTGTCGGTGCGGAACGGGCTGTTCGACGGCGACGACCAGCTCGTCGTCTCCGCGACGGCGACCGGGAAGACGCTGGTCGGCGAACTCGCCGGCGTCAACAACGCCCTGAACGGCGACGGGAAACTGCTGTTTCTGGTGCCGCTGGTCGCGCTCGCGAACCAGAAACACGAGGACTTCGAAGAGCGGTACGGCGACGTCCTCGACGTCACCATCCGCGTCGGCGCCTCCCGCATCAACGACGACGGCAACCGGTTCGACCCGGACGCCGACGTCATCGTCGGCACCTACGAGGGCATCGACCACGCGCTCCGCACCGGCAAGGACATGGGCGACGTCGGCACCGTCGTCATCGACGAGGTGCACACGCTGAAAGAGGAGGGCCGCGGGCACCGCCTCGACGGCATGATTTCGCGGCTGAAACACTACACGGAGCAGCGCGACTCGCTCGCGCAGTGGGTGTACCTGTCGGCGACCGTCGGCAACCCCGAGTACCTCGCGCGGAACCTGGAGGCGACGCTCATCGAGTTCGAAGAGCGCCCCGTCCCCATCGAGCGCCACCTGACGTTCGCGGACGACCGCGAGAAGCTCCGCATCGAAAACCGGCTCGTGAAGCGCGCGTTCGACTCCGAGTCGTCGAAGGGCTACCGCGGACAGACCATCATCTTCACGAACTCGCGGCGGCGCTGCCACGAAATCTCGCGGAAACTGGAGTACTCGTCGGCGCCGTACCACGCCGGGCTGGACTACCGGCGGCGGAAGACCGTCGAGCGGAAGTTCGGCGACCAGGACCTCGCCGCGGTCGTCACGACCGCCGCGCTCGCCGCCGGCGTCGACTTCCCGGCGTCGCAGGTGCTGTTCGACTCGCTCGCGATGGGCATCGAGTGGCTGTCGGTCCAGGAGTTCGAGCAGATGCTCGGCCGCGCGGGCCGCCCGGACTACCACGACCAGGGGACGGTGTACCTGCTGGTGGAGCCGGACGGCGTCTACCACAACTCCATGGAGATGACGGAGGACGAGGCGGCGTTCAAGCTACTGAAAGGCGAGATGGAAGACGTCACGACGGTGTACGACACGTCGGCGGCCGCCGAGGAGACGCTCGCGAACGTCGTCGTCGCCGGGAAGGGCGCGAAGCGGCTGAACGACCGGATGCTCGGCGACGTCCCGACGACGCACGCCGTCGGGAAGCTGCTGGAGTGGGAGTTCATCGACGGCTTCGACGCGACGCCGCTCGGCCGCGCCGTCACGCGGCACTTCCTCGCGCCCGACGACGCCTTCCGCATCCTCGACGGCGTCCGCCGGGACGCCCACCCGTACGAAATCGTCGCCGACATGGAACTCGCCGACGAGGAACTGTAACGGCACCGCCGGGCCGCCGGCGGGCCGGGCGGGAACGCCGCACGGCTCCCCGGGAGCGTGGAACTTTTACCGGCGCGAAGCGTCGGCTTCGCCGTGCTCGCGCCCGAGATACTCTTCGTCTTTCTCCTCGTCGCCGCGGCGCTCGCGCTGTTCGTCCTCGAACCGGTCCCGGTCGACATCACGGCGCTCGGCGTCTTGGTGACGCTGCTCGTCGCGACGCCGGTGACGACGGCGCTCGCCGACCTCGGCGTCGTCGCCGCTCCGCTCGACCTGGTGTCGGTCGACGAGGGCCTCTCCGGGTTCGCCAACAAGGCGACGCTGACGGTCCTCGCGATGTTCGTGCTGAGCGAAGGCGTCCGCATGACCGGCATCGTCCAGCGGCTCGGCACCCTCATCGCCGGGCTGACGGAGGGAGACGAGACGAAACAGCTCGGCGCCACCATCGGCGTGGTCGGCCCGATCTCCGGCGTCATCAACAACACGGCGGCGGTCGCGATTCTGCTGCCGATGGTGACGGACCTCGCCGAACGCGGCCGCACCTCGCCGTCGAAACTGCTGTTACCGCTGAGCTACGCCTCCATGTTCGGCGGGACGCTCACGCTCATCGGCACCTCAACCAACATCCTCGCATCCGACCTGTACGCGCGGCTCGCGCCCGCCGCAGTCGCCCGGCAGTTCCGAATGTTCGAGTTCCTGCCGCTCGGAGTCGTGCTGCTCGCGGTCGGGACCGCGTACCTGCTGACGGTCGGCCGGTGGCTCACGCCGGAGCGAATCAAGCCCCGAACCGACCTCACCGAGGAGTTCGGAATGGCCGACTACCTCACCGAGGTCGTCGTTCGCGAGGACTCACCGCTCGTGGGTCAGCGCGTCGAAACCGCGCTCGGCGACGTCGACTTCGACGTCGACCTCGTCCAGCTCATCCGCGGCGACAGCGTGTTCCTCGAACCGCTCGGGCAGAAGGAGATACAGGCCGGCGACGTGTTCGCCGTCCGCACCGACCGCGACACGCTCGTCGACCTGCTCGACGTCGAAGGGCTGGACCTCGTCCCGGAGGCGACGGTCGACGAGTCGGAGCTGGAAGCCGCCGAGAGCAGCCAGAACCTCGTCGAAACCGTCATCGCGCCTGGCTCGTCGCTGGTCGGCGAGTCGCTCGCCTCCGCGAGCTTCCGGCAGCGATACGACGCCACGGTGCTCGCGCTCCGCCGCGGCGGCGACGTCATCCGGAAACGCATGGACAACATTCCGCTCCGCGTCGGCGACACGCTGCTCGTGCAGGCCAGCAGCGACTCGCTCGAACGGCTCGACTCGAACCGGAACTTCATCGTCGCCCAGGAGGTCGAACAGCACGACTTCCGGGAGTCGAAAACCACGGTCGCCGTCGGCATCGTCGCCGCCGTCGTCCTGCTCGCCGCACTCGACGTCATGCCGATCGTCGTCTCCGCGCTCGCCGGCGCGCTCGCCATGGTCGCCACCGGCTGTCTCAACCCCGGCGAAGTGTACGACGCGGTCCAGTGGGACGTCATCTTCCTGCTCGCCGGCGTCATCCCGCTCGGCATCGCGATGGAGAACTCCGGCGCCGCCGGCCTCCTCGCCGACACCATCGTCGCCGCCGGCGGCGTCCTCCCGCCGCTCGTCCTGCTCGGCTCGTTCTACGTCGTCACGGCGCTGCTCACCAACGTCATCAGCAACAACGCCTCTGTCGTCCTCATGATACCGGTCGCGCTCGAAGCCGCCGCTCAGCTCGACGCGAACCCGCTCGCGTTCGCCATGGCCGTCACGTTCGCCGCCTCCACGGCGTTCATGACCCCGGTCGGCTACCAGACCAACCTGTTCGTCTACGGCCCCGGCGGCTATCGATTCACGGACTACCTCCGCGTCGGCGCGCCGCTGCAGGCGCTGTTCGCCGTCGTCACGACGCTGCTCATCCCCGTGGTGTTCGGACTCGGACTCTGACCCGGCCACGCCCCGCCCGCCGATGGAACGTTTTATCTCCGTCCGACGGGAATCACGAGCCGCGGGACCGTGGGTTAGCCTGGTATACTTCGGGCCTTGGGTGCCCGTGACCCCGGTTCAAATCCGGGCGGTCCCACTTTTCGCGCCGGCCGCTGCCCGGCGTCAACGCCGCCGTTCGACAGCGGCGTACACGGATTCGCGAGACGGAACTACTTCCGCTCGAAGGCGATACTTCTTACCGCTTGAGGGGCGAAGACGTGTGCAATGAGTCAGGTCGAGCGGGGTGAGCTGGAGCAGTTCCTGAGCTTCTACCGCACCTACTACAGCGACGAAATCGCGCGGCTCGCCCAGAACTACCCGAAAGAGCAGCGGTCGCTCTACGTGGAGTACGACGACCTGTACACGTTCGACGCCGACCTCGCAGAGCAGTACCTGAACCGGCCGGCCGAGATGCAGGAGTTGGCGGAGGAGGCGCTGCGGAACTACGACCTCCCGGTCGACATCTCGCTCGGACAGGCGCACGTCCGGCTCACCGGGCTGCCGCGCGAGAACACCATCGACATCCGCGCGGTCCGCGTCAGCGACGACCACATCGGGTCGCTCGTCGCCGTCCAGGGCATCGTTCGGAAGGCGACGGACGTCCGCCCGAAAATCGTGGAGGCGGCGTTCGAGTGCCAGCGCTGCGGGACGATGACGTACATCCCGCAGAACGACTCCGGGTTCCAGGAGCCGCATGAGTGCCAGGGCTGCGAGCGGCAGGGGCCGTTCCGCGTCAACAACAACGAGTCGCAGTTCATCGACTCCCAGCAGCTCCGCGTCCAGGAGTCGCCGGAGGGGCTCCGCGGTGGCGAAACCCCGCAGAGCATCGACGTGAACCTCGAAGACGACGTCTGCGGCGAAGTCACGCCCGGCGACCACGTCACGGTCGTCGGCCGGCTGGAGATGGAGCAGGTGACGTCCGGCCAGGAGAAGACGACGGTGTTCGACCCGTACATGGAGGGCGTCTCCGTCTCCATCGAGGACGAGGAGTTCGAGGACATGGACATCACCGAGGAGGACAAACAGGAAATCATTGAACTCGCCGCCCACGACGACATCTACGAGGAGATGGTCGGGTCGGTCGCGCCGTCCATCTACGGCTACGACGAGGAGAAGCTCGCCATGATTCTCCAGCTGTTCTCCGGCGTCACCAAGCACCTCCCGGACGGCTCGCGCATCCGCGGGGACCTCCACATGCTGCTCATCGGTGACCCCGGAACCGGGAAGTGCGTCGCCGGCGACACCCGCGTCACGCTGGCCGACGGCCGCGACGTCCCGATTCGGGAGCTGGTCGAGTCGAACCTCGACGACCCGAAGCCGGTCGATGACGGCGTCTGGGACGACGCCGACTTCGCCGTGCAGTCGCTCGGTCCGGACGGCGAAATCGGCGTCCGTGACGCGACGAAGGTCTGGAAGCGCGAGGCCCCGGACCACCTGCTCAGGGTCCGCACGGAAGGCGGCCGCGAACTCGACGTGACGCCGTCGCACCCGCTGTTCACGCGGTCCGGGGGCGCGACGACCGCAGTCCGCGCGGACGAGCTGTCCGAGGGCGCGTTCGTCGCGACGCCCCGCGCCATGTCGACACTCGGAGACGACGCCCTCGCCGTCCCGTTCCGCCGCTCGAGGTCCAACAACGCCGTCCGCCTCGACCTGCCGGACGAGTGGACGCCGTGGCTCGCGCGGCTCGTCGGCTACGTCGTCGCGGAGGGCTACGTCGAACAGCGCGACGACGACTCGGGATTCGTCTCCGTGACGAACGCCGACCGAGAAGTCCTCGACGACGTCGCCGACGCGTTCGACCGGCTCGGCGTGAACTTCACCGAGCGGACCCCGCATCGCGGCGGGTCCGCCCGTGAACTGCGCTGCGGTTCCGGTGAGTTAGTCAGCTTCCTCGCGAACCTCGACCGGGCGCTGCTCGCCGGCTCCGCCGGGCAGCGCGTCCCGGACGAACTCATGTCGGCGAGCGCGGAAACCGCCCGCGCGTTCCTCCGCGCGTTCCTCGAGAGTGAGGGCCACGTCTCGGCCAGCCAACGCGAACTCTCGGTCGCGTCGATGAGTCGAGGGCTGCTTGAGGACGTCCGGACGCTTCTGCTCCGCGTCGGTGTCCGCTCGCAGCTTCATCCGCGCGCAAACGGGAGCTACCGCCTCCGAATCAGCGGCGCGGACTTCGGGACGTACGTCGACCGCGTCGGATTCGTCACCGACCGGAAGTCGCTGGGGAGCACCGAGCTCACCGACGTCCGCGGGAACACGAACACCGACGTGGTCCCGGTCGGCGACGAACTCCGCGGTATCCGCGAGCGCCTCGGGCTGACGCAGGCGGACTGCGGGCTCCCCCGGTCGACGTACCAGCACTACGAGCGCGGCGACCGCACCCCCAGCCGGGACAGCCTCTCGCGCGTCGTCTCAGCGTTCGAGGCGGCCGTCGAAGACGACCCGGAAACCCCGACAGCGCCGGGGACGGGCGAGGAAGCACCACCGCTCCCAGACGGCGGCGCGTCGGTCGCCGAACAGGTGTCCGGGCTCCGTCGACTGGCGGACGGTGCCGTCGCGTGGGAGCGTATCGACTCCATCGAGCGCGTCGAACCGGAGACGGAGTGGGTGTACGACCTCGAAGTCGAAGACACCCACAGCTACGTCTCGAACGGCGTCGTCTCGCACAACTCCCAGATGCTCTCGTACATCCGAAACATCGCGCCGCGGTCGGTGTACACGTCCGGGAAGGGGTCGTCCTCGGCGGGGCTAACGGCGGCTGCGGTCCGCGACGACTTCGGGGACGGCCAGCAGTGGACGCTGGAGGCGGGCGCGCTGGTGCTGGCGGACAAGGGGATTGCGGCGGTGGACGAACTCGACAAGATGCGGCCCGAGGACCGGTCGGCGATGCACGAGGCGCTGGAGCAGCAGCAGATCTCGGTGTCGAAAGCCGGCATCAACGCGACGCTGAAGTCGCGGTGTTCGCTGCTCGGTGCGGCGAACCCGAAGTACGGCCGGTTCGACCAGTACGAGCCCATCGGCGAGCAGATCGACTTGGAGCCGGCGCTGATCTCGCGGTTCGACCTGATTTTCACGGTGACGGACCAGCCGGACCCGGACCACGACGCGGCGCTCGCCGAGCACATCCTGACGACGAACTACGCGGGGGAGCTGAACACGCAGCGGAACGAGCTGGCGACGTCGAACTTCACGGAGGAGGAGGTCGAGAACGTCACCGAGGAGGTGGAGCCGGTCATCGACGCGGAGCTGCTCCGGAAGTACATCGCCTACTCCAAGCGGAACTGCTTCCCGACGATGACCGACGAGGCGAAAGCGGCGATTCGGGACTTCTACGTCGACCTCCGGGCGAAGGGGGCCGACGAGGACGCGCCGGTGCCGGTGACGGCGCGGAAGCTGGAGGCGCTGGTTCGGCTGTCGGAGGCGTCCGCGCGGGTGCGGCTGTCGGACACCGTGGAGCTGGCGGACGCCGAGCGCGTCATCGACATCGTCCGGTCGTGCCTGCAGGACATCGGCGTCGACCCGGAGACCGGGCAGTTCGACGCGGACGTCGTGGAGACCGGGACGAGCAAGAGCCAGCGCGACCGCATCAAGAACATCAAGGAGCTCGTGTCGACGGTGGCCGACGAGTACGACGACGAGCCGGGCGCGCCGGTGGACACGATTCTGGAGCGCGCCGACGAAATCGGGATGGACCGCGAGAAGGCCGAGCAGGAGCTGGAGAAGCTCCGGACGCGCGGCGAGATTTACGAGCCGCAGAGCGGCTACGTCCGGACGACGTAATGGACCGAATCTCCGCGCTCCGGAACGTCGAGGACGCGCTGCGGGCGTTCGAGGACGGCGACGCGGACCTCGCGGCGACCGAGCGGCGCGTGGAGTCCGTGCTGCGGACGTTCGCGACGGAGTTCGAGACCTCGGAGCGCCGGGCGTATCGGGCCGTCGGCGACGCCGCGGCGGGGACGGTCGTGGTCGCGTCGTCGCCGGCGGAGGCGCGCGAGCGGGTCGCGGCGCTCGTCGCCGCCGACGTCGACGCGGCGGCGCTGTCGGTCGAGCCGCTCGACTAGTTCGGCGGCGGACGGGACGGATGCCGCAGGTGTCGGTCCGTACACCTGTCGGAATTAGTTAGAAAGGAAACGCTTTATTTGCTGCCGCGCGAAGTGGTTCGTAGTGTATCGGGGGTATCGACGTGACCGTACGTGAACTCACGGGCGGCGTCCGCGACGAACTCGGCGACGCGTCGACCGTGTTGCTCCTCGCGCCGTCGCTGTCGAGCGGCGGCGGCGACGTGTGCGCCGACCTGCTGGTCCCCGACGAGGGTGCCGACGAGTGTGCGCTGTGGGTGTCGTACACGAAGTCGCCGGACGAGCAGGTCCGGCGGTTCCGGTCGCGCGCGAACGGCGAGCCGCGGCAGGTCGGCGTCATCAACGTCGACGACTCCCGCTCTGCGGCGACCGCCGCACAGAGCGGCGCGTCGCCCGACGGCCCGACCGAGACGGTGACGAGCCCGAACGACCTCACCGGTCTCGGGATTCGAATCACTGAGTACCTCCGCGAGTGGAACGGCGTCGACGGCCGAACAGTCGTCTGTTTCGACTCCATCACTGCGATGCTGCAGTACGTCGACCTCCAGACCGCCTTCGAGTTCCTGCACGTCCTCACCGGCCGGCTGGCGTCGGTCGGCGCGTTCGCGCACTTCCACATGGACCCGACGGCGCACGACGACCAGACGGTGCAGACCCTGTTGACGCTGTTCGACGCCGTCGTCGAGGTCGACGCGGACGGCGGGGCGCCGACGGTTCGGAAGCGCTGACTCGCTCCGCTCGGTTTCGTCCCGCTCTTCCCCGTTTCGTCCTGCTCCGCCCCATTTCGTCGCTCTCTGTCCCGCCCCGCCCGCCTCGGTTCCGGCGCCCGGCCGTCCGCGCTGCGGTCGACGCGCCGACACCTTTATTTCTAACCGGGTGGCATCGAATCCATGATTCTCGTCGCGACGTACTCGCAGGCTGCGCGGACGACGCTCCGGAACGCCTGCCGCACCCACGACGACGTCGTCGTCCGGCGGTTCGGCCGGGCGGCGCTGCTCGAAGCCACGGAGTTCGGCGCGTTCATCGCCTGCCGGCTCCGCGCGAAACACGGCGCAGACGTGCAGGTCGAACGAACCGAGCCGTTCAACGAGTTCACGGCCGTCCGCTCGGCCGTTCGGGCCGCGGCCGACGCCTACGAGGCGCGCGACCAGCCGAGCACGCCGTACGCCAAGTTCGCCGCCGGCACCGACCACCCGTCGCCGTCGACGATGCGCGATGCGGAACTGTGAGCGGCGGCGCGGCGAATCCGCACCGCCGGGTGCGACGGCCGCTGTTCTCGCTGCCGGCCGTCCGGCCCGCGTCGAGGTGCAGCGGTGACCGCGCGGCTCACCGTCGCGGGCCGGACGTATCGCGGCCGCGCCATCGACCTCCGCGGGAGGAACGACGTCGACGTGGCCGCCGTGTTCGACGCGCTGGGCGTCGACAGCGCGGACCCGTTCGCGGCCGACCCGCTGGTCGCGGTCACGGCGTCGCCACCGCCGCTCCGCCGCGCGCTCGCCGCGGCCGCACGGAGTCACGGCCACACCGCGCCGCAGGACGACCGAATCGCCGAACTGAACCGAGAACTGGCCGAACTCGGCGAGTCCGGCGACGCCGACGACCGGGGTGGTGCTCGCAGTGCCCGGGGCGCCCGCGGCGCCGGCGACGCTGCGGGTTCGGCTGAATCGTCGCCGCGGGCGTCGCTTCGGGCCGCGCGGGAGCGCGTCGCCGACGCAGGGGCCGACGTGGAGCGGCTTCGCGAGCGGGCGGCGACGCTCCGCGGCCGGCTCATCGCCGCGCGCGACGCCGCGGAAGAGCGTCCGGCTTCGGACGGTGCGGACCGGGCGAACGGGGACGGGACCGCCTCCGACGACGTCGCCGCGGCCGAGGCGGCGCTGACGGAGACGGTGCAGGCGCTGACGACGGCCGAGACCGACCGCGTGGCCGCCGAGCAGGCGCTGACCCGCGCCGCCGAGCGGATGCGCGCTGCGCGCGACGCCCGCGAGCGCCGGCTTCGACTGACCGACGCTCGCGGGAACCGTCGCCGCGAGGCCCGTGCGGCGCTCGCCCGTGCAGTCTACCCCGCGTTCGCGGCGGCGACGCGGGCCGTTCCCGGCGCGGCGTCACCGGGCGCGGAGCCGGGCGAATGGTCGGGGGACCCGGTGGCGGCGCAGCTCGGCGCGGTGCGGGTCGCAGACCGGGGCGGCCCGGTGGTGCTCGCGGTTCGCCGGTTCGACTCCGCCGCCGGGGCAGCCGACTGCCTCGGCACGCCCGTGATTCTGGTCTGACCCTCCCTGCCGCGGCCGCGCCGTGAGTTTATCGGCGATGACGACGCCAGACCCCGCATGTCAGTCACCGTCGACGCCGCCACGGACGTCCGGTCCGGCGTCGCGCTCGTCACCGTCCGGGTCGCGAACGCCGCCGCCGTCGACCGCCGCGTCCGCGTCGAGAACCGGCTGCCCGGCCCGGTGTTGCCGCCGCGTCGACGCGGCGTCCCGGCTGCCGGCTGGGACGACGGCGGCTGCTCGGTCGTCGTCGCCGCCGACGACGCCCGCGCGCTCGGCTACGCCTGCCCAGTCGGCGACCGGCCGCTCCCGGACGCTCCGGTCGAACTCGCCGCCGTCGGCGACCCGGAGAGCCACCGCGGCGACCCGGTCGACGCCGCGGTCCGGGAACTCGGCGACCACCGGCCGCCGCGCGACGCGCTCCCGACGCCCGACGCGGACGCGGCCGTCTCCCCCGACTCCACCGAATCCGAAATCGACACCGACGCCGTCGCCGCCGGCGACGACGACGCGCTCGTAGCCGAACAGTCGGACCCCGCCGAGGTTCCCGAGTCGGTGGCCGCGTACTTCGACTGCGTGGAGCGCCGCGTCAGCGCCGCCGAACGGCTGACGGGCGCGTCGGTTCCGGAGGCGACGCGGGCGCTCTCGGAACAGGAGGGTAGTCCGGAGGCGCTCGCGTCGACGGTCGCGGCGGACGCGGAGGCGGTTCGAGCCGTCGCCGTCCGGGCCGCGGCGCTCGCCGACCGGGCGGAGGCGGTCGACGTGCCGGTCGACGCGCTCCGGAGGCTGGCGTGATTCTCGCGGTCACCGGCGGGAAGGGCGGCGTCGGGAAGTCGACGCTCGCGTACAACGTCGCCGCCGCGCTCGACGCGCTCGTCGTCGACGCCGACCTCGCGATGGCGGACCTGCCCGGCGGCCGCGGCCCGGACCTCCACGACGTGCTCGCCGGCCGCGCCGACCCGTCCGAGGCGGTCCGGCCCGGCCCGGTCGACGTCCTCCCGTGCGGCCGCTCGCTCGCCGGGGCCCGCGCCGCGGACGTGACGCGGCTCGCGGACGCCCTCCGGTTCCCCGAATACGGACTCGTCGTGGTCGACTGCCCGGCCGGCCTCCGCGCGGACGTCGGCGTTCCGCTCGCCGTCGCCGACGCCTGCGTCGTCGTCGCGTCGCCGCGGCCGTGGGCGCTCGCTGACGCGGTGACGGCGCGCGAACTCGCCCGAGAACTGGACTGCGGCGTCGCGGCGGCCGCGCTCAATCCGGTCGTCGAGGCGCCGCCGCGGGAAGCAGTCCGTCGAGCGCTCGGCGCGCCGACGGTGGCGGTGCCGGCCGACCCGCGGCTCGGCCGGTCGGTCGCGGTCGAGTCTCCGGTGTCGACGTCGGCGCCGGAATCGACGGCCGCGCGCGCTGTCGACGAACTCGCCGACGCGGTCCGGCGCTGCCGGGACGTCTGAGAAGTAGCCGGTACGGCGTCAGTCGCGGAGGTCGGTGTAGGTGTTGCGGAGCGTCACCGGCGTCACGTCGGCGACTTCGGCCGCGTCCGCCTGCGTGCAGCTCGCGCCGTGGTCGCGGGCGGCGGCGTACAGGCACGCCGCGGCGACGCCGCTCGGATTCCGGCCGTTCGTCGAGCCGTCGTCCCGGAGCGCTTCGAGCGATGCCCGGGCGGTCCGTTCGACCACGGGGTCGAGGCCGAGTTCGGAGGCGTACCGCGGCAGGTACTCCGCCGGGTCGATGGGGCCGACCGGCAGGCCGAGCTCGCGGTTCAAGGCGTCGTAGGCGGCCCGGAGTTCGTCGGCGTCGGCTTTCGCGTCCGCGAGCAGTTCCGCGCGGGTGCGCGCGATGCCGGCGACCCGGCAGGCGGCGTACACCGCCGCGGCGGCGAACCCTTCGAGCGACCGGCCGCGCAGCAGGTCTTCGGTCTGCGCCGACTCGAACAGCGAGCAGGCCTGGTCGCGGACCTGGTCGGAGAGCGACTGCACCGACGTGAGCCGCCGAATCTCGGTGAAGCCGTACACCTGGTTCCGTTCGCGTTTCGTGGAGATGCGCGCGCGGGTGTGCTGCCGGCGCATCCGCGCCCACTGCCGACGCTTCCGGCCCTTGACGCGCGTGTAGCCGATTTCCGTGGAGAGGCCGCGGTCGTGCCGCGACCGGGTGAGCGGAGCGCCGGTGCGCCGCGGGTCGGTGTCGTCGTCGCCGAAACTGCGCCACTCCGGGCCGCGGTCGAGCCGGTCTTCGGCGACGACCAGCCCGCAGTCGCCGCAGACGGTTTCGTCGCCGTCGGCGCGCAGTCGGCCGTCGCATTCGGGGCAGGCAGCTGTTGTCTCGCTCATACTCGAAACTCGGTCCCGAACCAATACTTAACCACAGGGGGATTCCGGGGTGTCGCCGCCGAACGAGCCCGATGAACGTACCGATAACCGGTATCTTACTGCCCAGGCGAAAATTAGATTTCTGTCTCCACACGTGAATTTATATCGGATGCGGGCGTGAGTTCGCGTATGGCGCTGTCAGACATCGCCGCGGGACTGGTCGTCGTCGACGAGCAGGACGACCGCGGCGTCGCGACCGTCGACGACACCGGCGTGGGGCTCGCCGAGCGGTTCGCGGCGCACGCCGACGCGCTCCCGTGTACGCCGGAGGCCGCGGCGACGGTCGTCGAGACGTACGGCCGCGGCGTCAGCGTCGGCGACAGCGCCCGCGCGGCCGGCGTCGCCCCGATGACCGCGGCGAAGGCGCTGCACCGCTGCGGCGTCCCCGGCGTGTCCCCGCTGGCGCCGACGGCCCGCCGCGTCGTCCGCGACTGGGTCGCCGGTCACCTCTCCCGCGCAGACGCGCTCGAACTCACCGGCGGCGACGACGCGGCGTTCGCGCTCGCCGGCTACGTTGAGACGCACGACCCGGTTCCGGCGCTCGCCGAGGCGACGGACGCGGCGCTCGACCGCCGCGGCGACGCCAGCGTCGCGAAGCGCGAGGCGCTCGCGGAAACGATGAGCGCCGCCACCGACCTCCGCTGACCGCTCGGCGCTCCGAAGAACGCGAAAATTCTTTTCGGGCGTTTCGGCTCGTCCTTCTCGGTTCCTGCCGGCCCCGATTCGACCGTCCGGTCAGCCGCGGAGCCGTTCGTCCGCCGCGTCGACGAGGCGGTTCAGGGCGCCGCGCTCGTCGAACTCGACGTCGAGCGGCAGGTCGCAGACGGTCCGCGTCGCGTCGGCGACGCCGGCGGCGAACGCGTCGTCGCCGAGACACGCCGGCGCCGCAGCCACCTCGGTCGGCCCGGTCGGAATCGCGGCGTCCGCGTCCGCGAGCGCGCCGCCGACGGCGACGACGTGGTCGGGCGACGCGCCGACGTCGATGAGGCGGTCGGTCATGCGTCGCGCGGCGTCGGCGCCGTGCGTGTCCGCGGACGTCACGACGGCGACGGTGTCGGCGGCCGTGACGGCGGCGACGCTCTGGTTCGCGGCGACCGGCGGGACGTCGACGAGCACGGCGTCGAACCGGGCGTTCAGCTCCTCGATTCGGGCTTCGAGCGCCTGCGCGGCCTCGACGGTTTTCGCGCGGGCCACGCGCTCGAACGGAGCGAGCGCCGGCGCGACGGCGACCCGGCCCGGCGTGGCGTCGCCGTCGGAGCGCGAGGAGTCGGCGTCGGCTCCGGCGCCGGCGAGCGGCACCTCGACGAGCCCGTCGACCACCGATCGGTCCGGGTCGAGACAGAGCGCCGTGACGTCGGGGTCGATTCGGCCCGGGACGTACTCGGAGAGGCCCTGCGTTGCGTACGCGGCGTCGACGACGGCGGCGTCGAAGCCGTCGCGTGCGAGCATCGCCGCACACTCGACGGCGGTTCGGGTGGTGCCGACGCCGCCGGCGGCGCCGACGAGCGCGACTGTTCGGCTCATACCCGCCGTGGTCCGCCGCTCCGAGATAAAATTTCGGGTCTACGCGGACGAAATTTCTTCGGCGATGCCGTCCAGTTCGTCGTCCGAGAGGTCCGGGCGCTCGCCGGCCACGGCGTGGATCGGGCCGCCGCCGTCCCCGTCGAACCGCGGGACGACGTGGACGTGGACGTGCGGAACCTCCTGGCCCGCGGCCTCGCCGTCGTTCACGCCGATGGTGTGGGCGTCGGCGCCGACGGCGTCTTCGATACGCGGCGCGACGTCGTACAGCAGGTCGAACACGGCGCGCGACTCCTCGGCGGACATGTCGCCGAGGCGCTGGTGGTGCGACTTCGGGACGACCAGCGTGTGCCCTTCGGCCAGCGGGTTCGCGTCGAGGAACGCGACCGCGTCCTCGGATTCGGCGACGATGCGGCCCGGGATGTCCCCGGCGACGATGGCGCAGAAGATGCAGTCCTCGCTCATGGGTCAGGTGGGGGATGTGCCGCGCGGCGCTTGAATCTACGGGGCCTCGGTCACTCCGTCAGCGGGAGGAAGATGCCGATGACGAACACGGAGACGAGCAGCCCCAGCACGCCGAACGCCTCGATTTCGACGAGCAGCGTCTCCTCCCACCCCGGCAGCGACACGCCGGCGAGGGCGGCACCGACCTCCACGGCCACGGCGAGCAGGAACGCGCCGAGGCTCACCGCGATTCCGCGCTTCGTCAGCGCGGACCAGTTCCGCTTCCCGTATCGTCCAGCCATATCTGCTGTGTCAAACGCACGGTAAAATGCGTTCTGTTTCGGGAAGCGAAAGACTCAGGGGAAGGTGAGGCCGTGGGCGGGTATGGAAGAGACGCTGTTTGACGCCGCGTGGCAGGTCGCCGAGTGGCTGTTCGTCGCGGCCGCGAGCGTCCTGTTCACCGGCTTCGGCGTGCACTTCGAGGAGGCGGGCCGCGCCGCGCTCGCGGCCGCGAACCTGAACTACGCCGCGGTCGACCTCGCGCTGGCGGCGCTCGCGCTGCTGTGGGGCGTGTACCTCTGCGGCTACAGGCAGTTGCTGCCGCGCACCCGGTCGCTGTTCGCGAACGCGGACTGACGTCCGCACCACGCCGTCTCCGTCCCGCTCGGTCAGCCGTCGAGCGCGTCCACGAGCGCCGGCGCGACCGAGACGTCGCTCTCCTCTCGCTCGACCGTGTCGGTGGCGACGACGCGCTCGACGCCGGCGGCGGCGAGTTTCGTCCGGGCGTTCCCGACGAGCATGCCGTGGACGCAGGCGGCGAACACGCGGCCGCAGTCGCGGTCGTGCAGCGCCTCGACGGCCTCGCTCACGGTGGACCCGGTGGCGACGATGTCGTCGACGACGACGACGTCACGGCCGGCGACGTCGGCGTCGCTCGGCTTCACGGACACCTCGCCGGTGTCGTAGTCGCGCTCCTTCTCGAAGAAGTCCGTGTCGCCAGCGCCGTAGGCGTCCCGGACGGTCCGCGCGAGCGACTCGGCGCTCTCGTCCGGACCGAGGAACAGCGGCTCGGTCAGGTCGCCGGGAAGCGGCGCGGCGAGCCGCGACGCGGCGTCGACGACATCGACCGGGCAGTCGAAGAAGTCCGCGACGCCGGGCTCGTGCGGGTTCACGAGCACGACCCGGTCGGCGCCGGTCGAGACGGCGCGGGCGACGGCGCGGGCCGACACGGGCTCGCCGTGTTCGAACGCCCGGTCCTGCCGGGCGTACCCCATGTACGGCAGCACCGCCGTCACGTCGTCGGCGCCGGCCTCCCGGACGGCGTCCTGTAACTGCAGCAGTTCGACGAAGGCGTCGTTCGACGTGGTCGCGGCGACGACGACGGCGTCGTCGCCCGAAAACCCCGGGACGGCGGCGCACTCCTCGCCGTCGGGGAACCACCGGTACTCGGGCGTCGCGAGCGGGCGGTCCGTCTCGGCGGCGAGCGCGGCCGCGAGCGACTGCGAGGCGGACCCAGGGACGAACATACGCGTCGATATCCGCCGCCGGGTACAAACCGGTTCCTACTCGGCGCGGCCGCCGGATGCGCCCGGGACCACCACGGCTGAGGCGCCCGGGACGCCGAGGTGTCGGCCGCGCCACTCGCCGTCGCGGTTCACGCGGAGTTCGCCGTCCGCGGTGACCGCGGCGAGTAGGTCGTCGCCGACGGCCACGTCCGCGACGCCGGACTCCGCCGCGGCGACCCACGCCGAGCCGTCGGTGTCGCCGTCTTCGGCGTCTCGCCCGCCGCGTTCGTACAGTTCGTCGCCGGTGGCGGCGACGGCGCGGTCGCCGGCGGCGTCGGTCGCGACCGCGCGGAAGTCGCCGTCGAGGTCGCGCATCCAGCCGTTCCCGAGCGCGTACAGCGCCTCGCCGGTGACGGCCAGCGGGGCGCCGCCGCCGGCGACGTCGCGGGCGTCGTCCAGCCCGGCGTACTCCACGTCGCCGTCGCGGACCCGGTGGACGCCGTCCGCCGCCGCGACGAGCGTCCCGGCTATCCGTCGCGGGTCGTCCACCGCGCCGACCGCCGCCCACTCGTCGGCGTCGCCGGCGAGCCGCGAAATCGTGCCGTCGGGCGCCGCCGCGAGCACCGCGTCGCTGCCGGCGTCGACGCCGACCGCGACCGCCGGGCCGTGACCGGACGGCTCGAAGTCGCCGACGAGGACGTCGTCGTCCGTCGCCACGGCGAGCACGTCGCCGGCGGCGGCGAGGTCGCGCGCCGAACACCGGTGGTCGATGCCGAACTCGCCGACGATGTCGCCGGACACCTTCGCGCCGACGACGCCGACCGTCGACGCCACCAGCGCCCGCGTCGCCCCCGTCTTCGCGTCGTACACCCGCTTCTCGTCGATCGTGGGCATCGCTCTCGTCGTGAACGGTGTGCGTCGCCCCCGATAAGCGGTCGGGTCCGCGTCGGCCGCGAGGAAGACACGGCCGGCGCCGACACGGTCGTCCCTGGACCGCCGCCGTCGGACGCGGTTGACCCCGGAAGCCGTCCGGGATTCGCCGCCGCGAGCCGCGCAGTATTCATCGAAACGCTTACCGCCGGACCCCGCAAACCCCGGATTATGCAGAAGCTCATCGTCCACGGCGACCCCGGCATCCGGAAGGACGCCGTCATCGACTACGACGGCGAGGAGCAGACGGTGTTCGCCATCCAGCGGCAGGGCGACTACCACGGCCCGGACGAACCGCAGCTCTGGTGCACCATCGGCACCGAGGACGAACGCGAGGCGTTCGAAAAGCGCGAGTTCGTCCCACACTGGCTCGACGTGGACAGCGTCGACGCCGACGACCTCGACGTCGTGACGGCGAAAGGCGACCTCGCGGTCTGATTCGGCGTCGCCGCCGCTCCGACCGTACTGCCGTCCACTGCTTCTCTCCTGCCGCAGATTCTCGCCGCGTCCGATTTCGCTGGACGCGCCGTCGCAGCGCCGCGGTCAGGCGTCGCCGTCGCCGTCGTTGGCCGCGCCGGGGAGTTCGGATTCGGTGACGCGGTACACCGTCACCGACTCCGTCGTGACGACCGGGTCGACGCCGCTGATGGCGGCGAAGTCGACGACGCGGTCGCCGTACCGGGTCCGCTCGCTCGGGCCGACCCAGACGTACTCGACGTCGTACTCGCGGAGCACCGCGGCCGTCCGGTTCGGGTTCGTGTAGGCGTCGTCGACGTCGCGGACACGGGCGAAGTACGCCTCCGGGCCGCGGTAGCCGACCTCGTGGTGCCAGCCGGCGACCGTCGGGACGCCGGTGAGGCTCGCGGCCGGGCTGGCCTGCCACTGGTACATGCTCGGCCCGTGGCCGTACCGGCTCGGCGCGCCGGGGTAGACGCCGGTCGCGGGCGCCGACAGCATCGTCGGCTGGCCGGCGCGGTCGTCGAGGTAGTCGATTGCGGGCGCCGCGTCCGGGTGGAACTGCGCGACGAAGTCGGTGGCGTTCAGCGTCGGCTCCGCGGGGTAGTCGGTGTCGTACGGGCTGCCGACCTGCCCGTTCCCGCCGCCGAAGTGCGCCGACAGCGCGAACCCGGCGTACAGCCCGGTGGAGACGACGAGCACCGCGGCGCCGACGACGGCGAGCGTCCGCCGGGTCGACGCGTCCGGCCACCACGTGAGCGACGGGCGGGCGACCGGGCGAAGCAGCGACGCCACGGCGGCGCCGGCGGCGACGGACCACAGCGGCCACACCTGCGCGTACGTCTTGAACACGGTGTTCATGCGGCCCGGGCCGGCCTGCTCGTTCAGGTAGACCAGTTCGACGAGCAGCACCAGTCCGGCGCCGGCGACCGCGAGCACCGTCTCGAAGCCGGCGCGGTCGGCTCGGACCGCCACCCAGCCGGCGACGACGACGCCGCCGACGAGGCCGAGCGCCGGGACGCCGACGGCGACGCCGGTGCCGACCAGCGCGAGCGCGGCGGCGGCGACCTGCACCGGGTGGTCGCGGCCGACGGCGCCGAACAGGTGCGCGGCGAACACGGCGAGGAACGCGCCGTGGACGAGCAGCAGGCCGCCGAGCGACGACCGCATCGACGGGCCGAGCAGCGCCGGCGTCCGGCTGCCGCCGCCGACGGCGCCGAACAGGAACGGCGCGGCGACGACGACCGCGACGAGGCCGGCGACCGCGACGAGGCCCGCGGCGACGGCGGGCCGCGCGAATTCGGCGCGAAGCCGGCTGCTCCCGACCGCGTCGTCGACGGCGTCGCGCGCCACGCCGGGGAGGAGCCGCCACGGCGCCGCCGGCGCGAACGTCAGGCCGAGCCACGCCAGCCCGAACACGGTCGGGAAACTCCACGTGTTCATCACCGCCTGGAAGCCGCCGACCACCGGGACGACGCCGAACAGCACCAGCCGTCTGCGGCGCGTCGCCGCCGCGTCGCCGCCGCGGTCCCGGTCGCCACCGTCGCCGGTATCCGCGTCGTCGCTGCCGCTGCCGTGTCTGCCGTCGTCGCTGTCGTCGTCGCCGCCGCGGTCACCGGTCGCGTCGGCGCCGGTGCGGTACAGCGTGAACGCGAGCGCCGCGGCGAGCACGAGGAACGGCGTCGCCGTCATGTGCGCGTGCAGGTCGCCGTTCAGCCAGCCGAACAGCGGGAACTCGTTGATGGTGCCGGGGATGACGCGGCTCGCCGTCCAGTACGAGAAGTCACCGAGGACGGCCGACGGGTCGAAGCCGAACCGGCGGCCGACGGCGGCCTGCAGTCCGCTCGGAAGCGCGCCGAGCACCACCCACGCCGCGGTGTGAAGATTCGACCCGAGACCGACGAAGAAGGCGGCGAACAGGCCGGCGACGCGCCGCGAACGCCCGCGGGAGGCCGCGACGGCGCCGGCGAGGTCGAAGACGGCGGCGACGAGCGTCGCGTAGAACCCGGCGAGCGCGAGGTTGTACGCGAACCGCGCCGCGGTGCCGGTGAGCGTCGCGAGCACCGCCGTCAGCAGGTGGCCGCCGTAGTAGTACCGCACCGGCTCGTTCGCGAACCACGGGTCCTCCGGCGGGAGCGCCGCGCCGCGGAGCAGCGACTTCAGCAGCCCGAAGTCGAGGAACTTCTCGCCGCCGGCCGGGTGGACCGCCGGGTCGACGGCGCGGACCGCGACGAGCAGCGCGAACGCGGCGAGAAACACCGCGGCGGTGTCGGTCGCCGCGTCACGGTTCACCGACATCCCGGAGGCGAGTCGAACGTCGCCGTCCCGGAGCGCGTCGCGGTCCAGCGCGGCGGCGGCGGCGAGCGCGAGCAGCACCAGCAGCGCGGCGGCGACCGCCGGGACGCCGAACGCGACGCGGCCGACCCAGAACGAGACGACGCCGCAGACCAGAAGCGACACCGGCAGCGCCAGCCCCGCGCCGCCGGTCGCCGACTCCGGGAACAGCCGCCGGGCGAGCGGGTAGCCGAGCGCGGCGAGCGCGGCGTACGCGACGACCCAGACGGCGACGAGACCGTACTCCATTGGCTGTGAGAGTCGGTGCCGCGGCTAAGTCCTTTTTGGGACGCGACGCCGCCGTGCGGCGACGGCCGAGCGGTCCCGGGGCCGGCCGGCGCTGCCTCGCCCCGCTCTGGCCCGCCGAGGTTCCGCACGGCTTTTACCGACCGGTAGGGTACGGGTGGGTATGCCGCCGACCGTCGGGGTCGTCGTCCCCGCCTACCGCCCCCGCCCCGACCGGCTTCGCGCGTACCTCCGTGACCTGCAGGCCGCCCTCCGCCCCGACGAACTCCGCGTGGAACTGGACGCCCCCGGCCCCGACGGGCCGACCGACGCCTCGGACTTCGACCTGCCCGACGGCGTCGACTGCCGCGTGGTGACGCGGCGCCGCGGGAAGGGCGCCGCCGTCACGGCCGGCTTCGAGGCGCTCTCCACCGACGTGCTCGCGTTCGCGGACGCCGACGGCGCGACGCCCGCGGACTCCATCGCCGACGTCGTCGCTCCGGTCGTCGCCGGCGACGCCGACCTCGGCGTCGGCTCGCGCCGCCACCCGGACGCCGACGTGCGGTCGCACCAGACGTTCGCGCGTCGGTTCCTCGGCGACGGCTTCGCCTGGATGGGCCGCCGGCTGCTCGACGCTGCGCTGTACGACTACCAGTGCGGCGCGAAAGCCGTCTCCGCGGACGCGTGGGACGCCGTCCGCGGCCACCTGTACGAACCCGGCTTCGCGTGGGACATCGAACTGGTCGCGGTCGCCGCGGCCCTGGAGTACCGCATCGCCGAGGTGCCGGTGACGTGGGAGGACCAGCCCGGGTCGACCGTCTCGCCCGTGACCGACACCATCGACATGGGCCGCGGGCTGCTGGTCGCCCGGCACCGCGCGCGGCTCATCCGCGACGACCGGCTCCACCGGCTGCTCGACCGCGACGACGCCACGGCGCTGGTCGACCAGCGGGGCGACGACCGCGACCGCGTCGGCGACGCCGGCGCCGCCGCGGGCGCCGGAGGCGACACCAGATGACCGGCGACGACGGCGGAGACGGCGATGCGGCCGCGGACGACGGCGCCCGCGAACTGCTTCACGGCGCCCGCATCGGCCAGTTCGTCTCCGTCGGCGCGGTCGGGTTCCTGTTCGACATGGCGGCGTCGACGGCGCTGTCGGAGTTGGGCGTGTTCCCGGAGGTCGCCGCCGCCGTCGGCATCGAGGTGTCCGTCGTCGTGATGTTCCTGCTGAACGACCGCATCACGTTCGCGGACCAGGGGCTCGCCGGCGTCGCGCCGACACTGCGCCGCCTGGTGAAGTCGAACCTCGTGCGGGCCGCCGGCATCGCGGTGCAGCTCGTCGTGTTCTCCGCCGTCTACCGCGGAATCGACGTCTCCGTCTCCGTCGCCGGCATCGACGCCTGGTTCGTCGTGTCGCGCGCCGCCGGCATCGGCGTCGGAATGGTCGTGAACTACGTCGCCGAGAGCCTGTTCACGTGGCGCGTTCTCAAGTGACCGACGCGCCGAATCGTGGTGAAGAGTGCCATACGGCGGCGACCTGCGAAACACAACCCTTACAAACGCGGCCCGTTTCCTCACACGTAGCGGGATGGGATAGCCAGGAGATTCCGCCGGGCTCATAACCCGGAGATCGGTAGTTCAAATCTACCTCCCGCTATGTTCTCCTGCGCACCGACCGACCACGACCGGTCGGCTTCTCCGCCGCTCCGAACTCACCGCTCGTGAGCCGCGGTTCGGCGCCGAGTTAGGAGCCGGTGAAGTCGATGCGGCTCCCGCCCTCTTCGCCCTCCTCGCCGGACTCGCCGCGGTGTTCGAACCGGTAGTCGTCGTCGACGAGGTACACCGCGCCGTCCGCGACGGCGACGTCGACGGCCTCCAGCACCGAGCCTTCACACGGCCCGAAGTCGCAGAAGCCGCTGTCGAGCTGGAACGTCGCGCCGTGTTTCTGGCAGACGACTTCGCCGTTCCTGACGAGCGCGCCGTCGCCCTTGTCGAGCCGGACGTCGGTCCAGTGCTGGCAGTAGTTCCGGAAGGCGACGACGTCGCCGTCGACGCGGGTGAGGAACGCCTCGCCGAGTTCGTCGTCGTCGCTCCGCACCGTGAACAGCAGCGTCGACTCCGCCGGCACCTCGTCGGCGTCCGCGACGCGCGAAGCCTCGTCCATGACTCCCGTACCGCGTCCGAGGGTTGTATGCCTATCCGTCTCGGCCGGCGTCGGCGGCGTCCGGGCCGTCACGGCTGTCGGCGTCGGCTCCGCCGCGCTCGCCGTAGCAGGCGGCTTCGACGCGCTGGTCGTACAGCCGCGAGACGAGCCGCGTCACCGGCCCCGGCTCGGGGTCGTCGCCGATGGTGACGCCGTCGTAGACGCCGACCGGCCGGATTTCGCGGATGGAGGAGGTGATGAACGCCTCGTCGGCGGCGCGGACGTCGTCCGGGGCGTAGCGGCCCTCCTCGACCGGGAAGCCCTCGTCGCGGACGACGTCGAGGACGACGCGGCGGGTGACGCCGGGGAGCACCGGGCCGGCGAGCGACGGCGTCCGGACGACGTCGTCGGCGACGAAAAACAGGTTCGCGGTGGCGCACTCGGCGACGTCGCCGTCGGCGTCGAGCAGCACCGCCTCGTCGGCGTCGCTCACCCGGGTTTCGGCGCGGGCGAGGACGCCGTTCAGGTAGTTGTGCGTCTTCGCGTCGCTCGGCAGCGACCGATCCGGGACGCGGCGCGTCTTCGCGGTCTGCAGCGTCGCCGGGCCGTCCCACACCGATTCGCCGCCGCGGTCCGCGCGGCCGCCCCGCGGCAGCGGCGTCACGAGCGCCACGACCGTCGGCTCCGTCTCCGCGGCCGGCGGCGGCGTGAAGCCGTCCGTCTCGCCGCGCGTCACCGACAGCCGAACCGACGCGTCCGCGAGGCCGTTCGCGGCGAGCGTCTCGTCGACCCGCTCCCGCAGGCCGTCGGCGGTCAGCCCCAGTTCGTCCGCGGGCATCCCGAGGCGGTCGAGCGAGCCGAACAGCCGGTCGACGTGGGCGTCCCAGCGCCACGGCGTCCCGCCGTACACCCGGACCGTCTCGAAGGCGGCGTCGCCGTACAGGAAGCCGCGGTCCCGCACCGACACCGCCGCGTCCGCGGCCGCGACGAGGTCGCCGTCGACGTAATACGTCAGCGACTCGGACGCCGCGTCGCCGTCGCCGCCGCCACTGCTGCCGGCGCCGCCATCGCCGCCACTGCCGCTCCCGTCATCGTCGCGTTCGCCGCCGCCGGTTTCGTCGCGCTCGTCGCGGCCCGCTGCGTCTCCGCTCATCGTGTCTCGCCGTCGTCGCACAGGCCGATGAAGTTGGCGACGACGTCCTTCCCGGTCGGCGTCAGGATGCTCTCGGGGTGGAACTGGACGCCGACGTGCGGCTTCTCGCGGTGGCGGACGCCCATGACGACGCGGCGCTCGTCGTCGGTCCACGCCGTCTCGGCGAGCGCCGCCGGGACCGCTCTGCGGTCGACGGCGAGCGAGTGGTACCGGCCGACCTCGACGCGGCCGGGGAGCCCCGAGAAGACGCCGCCGCCGTCGTGTTCGACCACCGACGGCTTCCCGTGGACGACGTCGGGGGCGCGGCCGACCGCGGCGCCGTTCGCGGCGCAGAGCGCCTGGTGGCCGAGACAGACGCCGAGCGTCGGGTAGTCGCGGTCGCGGAACACCGGAACCGAGACGCCGGCGTCCGCGGGGGTGCCCGGGCCGGGCGAGACGACGACGCCGTCCGGGTCGAGCGCGTCGACGCCCGCGAGGTCGACGCGGTCGTTCCGCCTGACCACGACGTCGTCGGCGAGTTCGCCGACGTACTGGACGAGGTTGTACGCGAACGAGTCGTAGTTGTCGACGACGAGGACGCGGGTCACCGCCGCACCTCCATCGACTCGTCGTCGAGCGCCTCGTCGACGGCGGTGACGAGCGCGCGGGCCTTCGCCAGCGTCTCCTCGTACTCGGCGTCCGGGTCGGAGTCGTGGACGACGCCCGCGCCGACGCGGAGGTGGTAGCGGTCGCCGGTTCGCACCAGCGTCCGAATCACGATGTTGAACACGGCGCGGCCGTCGAAGCCGACCGCGGCCATCGACCCGGTGTACGGCCCGCGCCGGGTCGCCTCCAGTTCGTCGATTATCTCCATCGTCCGCGGCTTCGGCGCGCCGGTGATGGTGCCGCCGGGGAACGTCGCCGCCAGCGCGTCGGCGAGCGACCGGTCGCGGCGCTCGTCGCCCTCGACGCGCGAGACGAGGTGCATCACCTCGGCGTAGCGGTCGACGCGGCGGTACTCCGCGACGTCCACGGAGCCGTACCGGCTCACCTTCCCGAGGTCGTTCCGTTCGAGGTCGACGAGCATCGCGTGCTCCGCGCGCTCCTTCTCGTCGCCGGTCAGTTCCGCCTCCATCGCCGCGTCCGCGGCCGCGTCGTCGCCGCGGGGCCGCGTCCCGGCAATCGGCTCCGTCTCCAGTCGCGCGGCCGCGTCGGCGTCGCGGTGGCGGTCGGCTGCGTCGGCGCGGTGGCGGTCGGGTGCGTCGTCGCCGGCGTCAGCCACGTCGTCGCCGCGGTCCGGGTTCGGGTCGCGCCGCAGCAGCAACTCGGGGCTCGCGCTCACCAGGTCGACGCCGGGGAACTCGACCAGCCCGGAGTACGGCGCGGGGTTGACGCGGCGAAGCGCGGCGTACGCCGCGACCGGGTGGACCGCGGCGGGCGCGGTGAGCCGCTGGCTGACGTTCGCCTGAAAGGTGTCGCCGTCGCGGACGTACCGCTTGACGGCCCGCACCCGGTCGGCGTACGCGTCGCGGCCGCAGTCGCTCTCGAACGCGGCGGCGTCGGCGTCGACGCGAGCGGGGCCGACCGCCGGGTCGCCGCGGCGGATGCGCTCCGCGAGCGACTCGGCGGCGTCGAGCGCCGCGTCGTACGCCGCGTCCGCGTCGGCGTGGTCGGAGAGCCGCGGACACGACGTGATTCGGAGCGTGACGGGGCCGTCGCCGTCCCGCGGCTCCGTCCACGACGCGACGGTGTCGTACAGGCCGAACTGGAGGCGCGGGAGCCCCCGGTCGTCGACCGCGTCGCCGGGGAGCGATTCGAGTTCGCGGGCGACGTCGTACGACAGCCAGCCGAACAGGCCGCACGGGTACGGGACGTCGCAGTCGCCGCGGACCAGCGTCTCCGCGTCGACGACGCCCTCCAGCGCCTCCAGCGTCGGCGACGGCTCGGCGTAGTCGCCGTGGCCCGGATGCTCCGGGTCGCGGGTGACCGCGTCGGCGCCGACCGTCAGCCGCTCCGCCGGATCGACGCCGAACAGCCCGAACCCGGACTGGCCGCCGGTGGTCTCGTAGAACACGCCGCCCGGCCGGTCGGAGCCGGCGTCGTCGTCCGCCGCGTCGGTCTCCTCGTCGCCCGCCCCGTCGTCCTCCGCTCCGTCGGTCTCCGGCGCGTCGTCGGCCGCGTCCCTGCGGGCGCGCCGGTACGCCGCGAACGGGTCGTCGACGGCGACCCGGCCCTCGACGGGGATGCGGGCGTCCGCGGGGGCGTCGGCCGCGAGCCGGCGGTACGTCTCGCGGTCCGTGACCGTCTGCATGGCCGAACGCGCGGCCGCCGAGGAGAAAGTGGTTCGGTTCCGATTCGGCTCCGTGCTGGCTCTGGTCGACGGCTCGCTCTGACCCTGGGGCTACGGCTCGAACTCCTGCGCCCGGTCTATCCAGCGCTCGACGCGCGATTCGGACACCGTGGTCCGCTCTGCGACCTCCGCGGCGTCGGCGTCCGCGAGGTCCGCGACGGTGTGGATGCCGATTTCGCCGAGCCGCTCGGCGTACGCCGGGCCGATGCCCTTGATTTCGTCGACCGGCGTTCCCTCGGTTTCGCCGCCGGCTTCGACCTCGTCCTCGGACGGCTCGACGTCCTCGACGTCGGTGGTCACGTCCTCGGACTCCGGCCCGGCGGCCTCGGCGGGCTCGGCGGCGCCGGCGGGCTCGCTCGTCGCCTCCTCCTCGTCGACGAGCGACTCGGTCGACGCGTC
The DNA here is from genome assembly GCF_051195155.1 of Halobaculum sp. P14. NCBI lineage: Archaea > Methanobacteriati > Methanobacteriota > Halobacteria > Halobacteriales > Haloferacaceae > Halobaculum > Halobaculum sp. P14. The sequence goes on along the minus strand of NZ_JBNTKB010000004.1, from coordinate 77,094 downwards.
GGCGTCCGTCCCGGCAGCGACGGGTTCGCCGTCGGCGTCGACCTCGTCCTCCGAGGGTTCGACGTCCTCGACGTCGGTGGTCACGTCCTCGGACTCCGGCCCGGCGGCTTCCGCGGGTTCGGCGGCGCCGGCGGGCTCGCTGGCCGCCTCCTCTTCGTCGACGAGCGACTCGGTCGACGCGTCGGCGTCTGTCCCGGCAGCGACGGGCTCGTCGACCGACTCGTCCGTTTCCGTCTCGGTTTCCGTCTCCGCTTCGCGCTCCCGTTCGACCGTGACCGACGTCTCGGCCGACCGGTCTTGCTCGTCGGCGCGCCCGATGCCCAGCAGGCGCTTAATCTTCCGCAGTAACACCATATCGTCGGGGACGACGACGGCGCTATTTAAAAAACCAGCGGGGAAATCGCTACAGTTCGGCGCGGAGCGCGTCGTTCATCGCCTCGACCGGCGCGTCCTCGCCGGTCCACCGCTCGAACGCCGCGGCGCCCTGGTACAGCAGCATCCACGCGCCGTCGATGGCGGTCGCGCCGGCGTCGCGGGCGTCCCGAAGGAGCCGCGTGTCGAGCGGCGTGTAGACGGCGTCGAGCACCGCGAGGTTCTCGTGGAGCAGGTCGGCCGGCACCGGCGTCTCGTCGGACTCCATCCCGACGGTGGTCGCGTTCACCAGCACCGACGCGTACGGCACCCGGTCGTCGAGGCTGTCCAGCCCGCCGCAGGTGACGTTCGTCGGCGTGTCGAGGTCCGACGGCAGCCACGACGACAGGTCGTCGACGAGCCGTCGCGCCCGCCGCTTCGTCCGGTTGGCGACGTGGAGCGCGACGGCGTCGTCGGCGAGCGCGAACGCCGCCGCCCGCGCCGCCCCGCCCGCCCCGACGACGACGACGTCGGCGCCCTCCGTGTCGACGCCGTGGTGAGTCAGCGCGCGCCGCACCCCCTCGACGTCGGTGTTGTGCCCGGTCGGCGCGTCGCCGCTGAAGTCGACCGTGTTGACGGCGCCGACGCCGGCGGCGAGTTCGTCCGGCTCGACCGCGCTCAGCACGTCCTCCTTGAACGGCACCGTGACGTTCAGTCCGGCGACGCCGAGCGTGTCGGCGGCGCCGACTGCGGCCGCCGCCTCCCCGCGCTCCGGCTCGAACGTCACGTACCGCGCGTCGACGCCGGTCGCCTCGTACGCCGCCTCGTGCATCGGCGGCGACAGCGAGTGCCCGACCGGATTCCCGATGAGTCCGTACACGTCCATGCGTCGGCGGTGGGCGCCGGGCCGCATAAACCCCGGCGGGGTCGTCGCGGCGGCCGGTGCCGCGCCCGCTCCGTCCCGCCGCTTATTTCGACTCTGGCTCTCAGAACTGATGTTTTCGGGGACGGGCTTTTCAGTGCGACTCCGGCATCGACGGGAGATGACGTTTCAGCTCCTCGGCACCGCTCTCCCACTCTACGGCACGACTGACACGGTCGTCGAACTGCTCACCGGCGACGCGGGAATCGCCTTGCTGCTCGGCGTCGTGCTCCTCTACGTCGGCGCCGAGTCGCTCGTGAAAGGCGCCTCGAACCTCTCGGTCGGACTCGGGATGCGCGCCGCCGTCGCCGGCGTCACCGTCGTGGCGTTCGCGACGTCGGCGCCCGAACTCGCCGTCGGCGTCCTCAGCGGCCTCGACTTCGGGACGACGCTCGGCCTCGGCGCCATCGTCGGCTCGAACATCGCCAACATCGGGCTGGTGCTCGGCCTCTCGGCGCTCATCCGCCCGCTCGACGTCGCGGAGGAGACGGTGCGTCGACACGTCCCGTTCATGGCGCTCGCCGCGGTGCTGCTCGTCGGCTTCGGCCTCGACGGAACCGTCGGCCGGTTCGACGCAGCGGTGTTCCTCGTCGCGCTCGCCGGCTTCACCTACGTCCTGTTCACCGCGACCGACGACGGCGACGCCGACCTGGACGTCGCCGTCGACGCGGACGCGGACGACTCGGTCGCCACCGACGGCGGCGCCACCGCCGAGGGCTTCGGGTTCCTCGCGAACCGGGACATCCGGCTCCGCGACCTCGCGTTCGTCGCCGTCGGCCTGCTGCTGCTGCTCGTCGGCGCCCGCCGACTCATCAGCGGCGGCCAGACGTTCCTCTACTACCTCGGCTTCGGCGACCGGTTCGTCGGTCTCACCGTGCTCGCGCTCGGCACCTCGCTCCCCGAACTCGCCGCCTCCGTCGTCTCCGCCATCCGCGGCGAAGCGGACTTCTCCGTCGGCAACGTCGTCGGTTCGAACATCTACAACGTCCTCGCCGTCCTCGGCGTCCTCGGGCTCATGACGCCGATTTCGGTTCCGGCCGGCACCAGCACCTTCGAATTCCCCATCCTCGTCGGCTTCACCGGCGGCGCCATCGTCCTGATGCTCCGGAACCGCGAACTCACCCGCGTCGACGGCGTCGTCCTGCTGGCGGGCTACGCGCTGTTCGTCCACTTCCTGCTGTAAGCCCGGGCGCCCCGAGTCGACGCCTCCCTCGCGGTCGCCGTCCCGAACCGGAGCGTATTCGCCGGTCGACGCCCGACAGGCGAACACACCGTGATCGGACTCGTCGCCTCCCGCGCCGACCGCGCCTCCGAACACATCGCCGAGCAGTTGCTCGACCTGGCGGACTGGTCCAGCCGCGTCGACGACGACCGGCCGGACGCGCGCGGCGGCGGCACCTACCACCGACTGCACCGCGCCGGCGACGCCGTCGAACTCCGCGCCTTCGACGACCTCCACATCTACCTCGACGACCCGACGGCGGCGTTCTCCGAGCGCCCGGACTACCTCGTGTTCCTCTCGCGGCACTCCGGCGACACCGGGCCGCTGCTCACCTGCCACTTCACCGGGAACTTCGGCGACGCCGAGTACGGCGGCGCGTCCCGGGCGGTCGCGCCGGCCTGCCCGGGCGTCCAGCGCGCGCTCGTCGCCGGCTTCGACGCGCACGCCCCCGACGGTTACGACGTCGCCATCGAAGGCACCCACCACGGCCCGACCGACCTCGCCGTCCCGGCGGTGTTCGCCGAACTCGGCAGCGACGACGCCCAGTGGGACGACCCGGCGGGCGCCGCAGCGGTCGCTCGGGTCGTCCTCGAACTCCCCGACCGCGACGCCGCGGTCCACGTCGGCGACCCCGCCGACCCGCGGCACCTCGTCGGCTTCGGCGGCGGCCACTACGCGCCGCGGTTCGAGCGCGTCGTCCGCGACACCGCGTGGGGCGTCGGCCACATCGCCGTCGACTGGCAGCTCGACGACCTCGGGAACCCGAAGGCGCACCCGGACGTCGTCGACGCCGCGTTCGACGCCAGCGACGCCCGGTTCGCGCTCGTCGAGGGCGACCGGCCCGTGCTCCGCGAGGCGCTGGAGAACCGCGGCTACCGCGTCGTCTCCGAGACGTGGGTCCGGGTCGTCGGCGACCGCCCGCTCGGCCTCGTCGCGGCGCTCGAATCCGACCTCTGCAGCGTCGACGACGGCCTCCGATTCGGGGCCCGCGCCGCCGACGTCGAGGGTGACGGTGGCGCTGACAGTGACGCGGGCCGCGATTCGGACAGTGCCGCGGACGGGAGCGCAGATCCCGGCGACGCCGCCGACCGGTACGTCGTCGCCGACCTCCCGGACGACCTGCTCGCGGCCGCGCAGGGAATCGACACGGACCGGACCCGCGACGCCGTCGAAGCGCACACCGTCGCGTTCGAGACCGCCGAAAGCGGGACGCGGGCCGTCGGCGAGGCCGCGCTCGCCGACCCGGCGGACCGCGCGGCCCTCGTCGACGCGCTCGCCGACGTGCTCCGCGAGAAGTACGACGACGTGGAGCGCCGCGGCGGCGCCGTCGTCGCCCGCGTCGACGCGTTCGACCCGGCGCTCGCCCGCGACGCCGGCGTCCCCGAGGGGCCGAAGTTCGGCCGGCTCTCGTCGGGCGAACCGGTCGACGTCGACGGCGAAACCGTCGAGCCGGACGACGTGCGGAGCGTCCGAGAGGAGCGATTCCCGGCGTAGCAGCGCCGTGCAGCCCGGCGATACGCGTCGTCGCTGACGCGCCGGAGTGGCTGCCGTCGCTGTCGACGCGCCGAATTGTCTGACGTCGGCAAGACGCGAGGGGGAAAGGTAATAACTCTCCGTCCGCAACCCCTCCCCATAACTATGGACTCTATCGTCGAAGACGCTATCGACGAGGCCGAAGGGGAGGGGGAGGCGCAGGACGCCGGGTCCGTGCCGCCGGCCTCCGACGGCGCCTCCGGGACCGACTCCGACGGCGGCGGCGACGCGCCGCGAACCGGGAAGATGACCGACGACGAGCTGCAAGACGTCCTCAAGGACCTCCAGACCAACATCACCGTGGTCGGCTGCGGCGGCGCCGGCGGCAACACGGTGAACCGGATGGCCGAAGAGGGCATCCACGGGGCGAAACTGGTCGCCGCGAACACCGACGTCCAGCACCTCGTGAACATCGAAGCCGACACGAAAATCCTGATGGGCCAGGAGAAGACGCAGGGCCGCGGCGCCGGGTCGCTCCCGCAGGTCGGCGAGGAGGCAGCAATCGAGAGCCAAGACGAGATCCGCGAATCCATCGACGGCTCCGACATGGTGTTCGTCACCGCCGGCCTCGGCGGCGGCACCGGCACCGGCTCGGCGCCCGTCGTCGCGAAGGCTGCCCGCGAAATCGGCGCGCTCACCATCGCCATCGTCACGACGCCGTTCACCGCGGAGGGCGAGGTCCGGCGGACGAACGCGGAAGCCGGGCTCGAACGGCTCCGCGACGTCGCCGACACCGTCATCGTCGTCCCGAACGACCGGCTGCTCGACGCCGTCGGCAAACTCCCGGTCCGGCAGGCGTTCAAGATCTCCGACGAGGTCCTGATGCGGTCGGTGAAAGGCATCACCGAACTCATCACGAAGCCCGGCCTCGTCAACCTCGACTTCGCCGACGTCCGCACCGTCATGGAGAAAGGCGGCGTCGCGATGATCGGCCTCGGCGAGTCCGACTCCGACACGAAGGCGCAAGAGTCCGTGCAGTCCGCGCTGCGCTCCCCGCTGCTCGACGTCGACATCTCCGGTGCGAACTCGGCGCTCGTCAACGTCACCGGCGGCTCAGACATGAGCATCGAGGAGGCGGAGGGCGTCGTCGAGGAGATCTACGACCGCATCGACCCGGACGCCCGCATCATCTGGGGGACGTCCATCGACGAGGAACTCGAAGGGTCGATGCGCACCATGATCGTCGTCACCGGCGTCGAATCCCCGCAGATATACGGCCGCAACGAGGCCGCGCAGGGCGAGGCGGAAGACCGCCTCAAAGACATCGACTACGTCGAATAGTCCGTCAGCCCGGCAGTCGTCCCGGCCCGACCAGGTCCGGCCGCCCGGCCCCGACCCGAATCGGCTCGGTCCGTGCTACGCCCGACGCGACCCCTTCGGCTTCGGGCCCCCGCTCTCCCGCCTTCTCGGTTCTTCGCTCTTCGCTTTCCGTGTCGAGGACGCGTCGCGTCGCTCCGCGACGGCAACGCGGCACCGTAGGTACCATTCAATAGATAGAAAAGGCACGGGCCCATTTCTCCGACCAACATGGACGTCAAGTACGACCTGGCAAGCTACGTCAGGGTGCTCAAGCTGGCGAGCACGCCCTCCTGGGGGGAGTTCTCCCAGATCGCGAAGATCGCCGGCGCCGGCATCTTGCTCGTCGGGTTCCTCGGCTTCGTGATCTTCGCGGTCATGGAGCTGCTGACCGGGGTGGTCTAGATGCCGATTTACTCCGTGAAAACGACCGCTCGGCAAGAGCAGACCGTCGCCGACATGATCGCCAGCAAGGAGATGCCGGACATCCACGCCGTGCTCTCCCCGGACCAACTCACCAGCTACGTGCTGGTCGAAGCGGACGACGACTCCGTCATCCGGCGGGTCCTCGAGGAGGTGCCGCACGCCCGCGGCCTCGTCGAGGGGCCGGGCGGCGAAGCCGGGAAGTCGTCGATGTCCGAAGTCGAGCACTTCCTGTCGCCGACGCCGGACGTCGAAGGCATCGCGGAGGGCGACATCGTCGAACTCATCGCCGGCCCGTTCAAGGGCGAGAAGGCGCAGGTCCAGCGCATCGACGAAGGGAAAGACCAGGTGACGGTCGAACTGTACGAGGCCACCGTCCCGATTCCGGTGACGGTCCGCGGCGACCAGATTCGCGTCCTCGACAGCGACGAACGCTAACCGCCCGCGTCCGCCGCCGGCGGTCCGCGGTTCGTCCGCTCCGTTTTTCTCCGAGCCGGGACCCACGACGCTCGAACGATTCCCAGCGCCGAGCGCGTCGCTCGTCGGCGGTCGGTTCGGCGGAGAAACCGCGGTTCGGGGCGGCCTGCGGTCAGGGCGCCTGGTTCAGCCGGTCGACGACGGCGTCGATATCGGCTTCGGCCTCGATGTCGTCTTTGACGTCCTCCCGTTCGCGGACGTCGTCCGAGTCGGCGTCGTACGCCCGCACGAACTCGGCGCGGGTGTGTTCGTCGAACGCGTGCTGGATGGCGAAGTAGCCGTCCGGCACCTCCGTGCCGCACACCTTGCACTGGTGGCGGTCGTGCGCCGACGCCTGATGGACGATGGCGTCCTCCACCGCGTCGAACGCGGCGTCGCAGCCGTCGATGCCGCAGGCCCACGGTGACATACCGATTTCGACGCCGGGCAGACGCAAAAGGGTTTCCCGCCGGTGGTCACGCCTCGGCGCCGTCGCCGTTGCGTCTCGGCGTAGCGTGGCCGTGTCGCCGCCGAATCGTCACCGCGTCGTCGCCGTGTCGCCCCGGCGTGGCGTCGTCGACACCGATGGCGCGTCGCTGCCGTCCGCCGCATCGGTGCTGAAAGCGGAACCCATTACTTCCCGGACAGCGGAGTTCACGGCCGTGAGCAGAGTCGACCTGCACGTGAAACGGCTCGACGAGCAGGTCGTCGAGCGCGCACGCTCCGCGGGCCTCGACGCCCTCGTGTACGCCCCGCACTTCACGCGGCTCCCCGAGATTCGCGACCGCGCCGAGCGCTTCTCGACGCCCGACGTCACCGTCGTCCCGGCGCGGGAGGTGTTCACCGGCGACTGGCGGAACCGCCGGCACCTCCTCGCCGTCGGCCTCGACGACCCGGTCCCCGACTTCATCACGTTCGAGGCGGCGCTCGCCGAGTTCGACCGGCAGGACGCCGCCGTGCTCGTCCCGCACCCCGAGTTCATGAACGTCAGCCTCACCCGGGCCGAAGTCGGCGCCTACTCCGACCGCATCGACGCCGTCGAGACGTTCAACGCGAAGCTGTTCGACCGGCAGAACCGCCGCGGCGCCCGCATCGCCGAGGCGTTCGACCTGCCGGTGTTCGGGTCCTCGTACGCCCACCTCCGCGGCACCGTCGGCTCCGCCTGGACCGAGTTCGACGACGACGTCCGTACGGAGGCCGCGCTGGTGGACGCGCTGAAAGCCGGCGCGGACCGGACCGTCGTGAAGCGCCGCGACCCGGCCACCCGGGTCCGCCGGCTCGCGGAGTACGTCCACCTCGGCGTCGAGAACAGCTGGGGGAAGCTCGACCGGCTGTTCCTCTCCGGGATGGAGCCGACGAACCCGCGGCACATCGCCTACGAAAACCGGTTCGACGACGTCGCAGTCTACTGATTTTCGGTTCTCGGAGCGGTTCGGGGCCGGTCACACCATCGCCGCGAACGACGCCGTCTTCGCCGCCGCGGTGTTGAGGTCGACGACGTAGAAGTGGACGGCCGCCAGCGCGCCGAGTTCGACGAGCGTGATTGCCACCGTGACGACGTCGGCCCAGCCGCTGCTCGTCGGAACGCCGACCGGCAGGTCGAACTCGTCGTCGAGCAGCGGGTAGAACAGCGCGATGCCGCGCTTGCTGCCGGCGAGGTCGAGCAGGTAGTGGGTGGCGACGCCGACCCAGACGAAGTGGAGGTTGTCGAACACGACCGGGTAGGCCGCGGTGACGCCGAGAACCGGGAGGTTGTGCAGCGTCTTGCGGTGCCGGCCGAACGCCGTGTCGACGTCCGGGAACAGCGCGCCGAGCACCAGCGGCACGAACAGCGACGCGATCTTCACGAACGTCGTCACGTCGCCCGCGGGCTCCAGAATGTACCCCAGTCCGACCGCGAGCAGCGCGCCGTTCAACACGTGTCCCTTCTTGTTCACGGCTTCCCGTCTCGCCGCCGCCGTCCAAACGTTTTCGGCCTCGACCCGCCCGGTTCAGCGCCGCCGCTCGACGGCCGCGAGCAGGTCCGTCAGCGCCTGCCGCGCGATTTGCTCTTTGATCTGCGTCCGGTCGCCGTCGAACTCGTAGCGCTCCACGGAGACGGCCGACTCGCCGCTCCCCCACTCGCCGCGGTACGCGACGCCGACGTACACCGTCCCGACGGGCTTCTCGTCGGTGCCGCCCGTCGGCCCGGCGATGCCGGTCGTGGAGACGCCCCACGTCGTTCCGGCGACGTCGCGGACGCCGCGCGCCATCTGCCGGGCGACCGGCGCCGACACCGCCCCCTCCTCGTCGAGGGCTTCGCGGTTCACCGCGAGGTCGGTGAGTTTCGCGTCGTAGCTGTACGTCACGGCCGACCGGTCGAAGTAGTCGCTCGACCCGGGGACGTCGGTGAGCAGCGACCCGATGAGGCCGCCGGTACACGACTCGGCCGCGGCGACGGTCGCCTCCGTCTCGCGGAGGGCGTCGCCGACGCGCTCTTCGACGGGCGGCTCCTCGGCGAACTCGCGCATACCGACGCTTCCGGCGGCGACCGGAAATAGGCGACGGGCGCCGCCGGGTACGGCCGACGAGGCCGTCCACCTGTCCCTGCACATCGTCGCGCTGCCGAGACCGCGGAAGCCAAGTGCGCGCCGCGCGGACGACACGCCGTGACGTACGAGCGCCCGCAGTTCTTCCGCGTGATGCAGTACGCCGCGGCCGCCGACCGCGACGTCGTGGACATGGTGTCCGGGAACCCCGACTGGGAGCCGCCGGCGGCGCTCCGCGACGGCCTCAGGGAGTACGCCGACGCCGACCCGGACGACTTCCAGTACCCGCCGAGCGAGGGGCTCGTCGAACTTCGAGAGGAGATCGGGGCGCGCCGGAACGTCTCGCCGGACCGCGTCGTCGTGACGAACGGCACCGGCGAGGCGAACTACCTCGCGATGGCGGCGGCGCTCGACCGCGACGCCGGCTCCGAGGTGTTGCTCACCGACCCGGTGTACCCGTACTACCCCGGGAAGGCGGCGCTGCTCGGCGGCGACGTGACGTACGTCCCGGCCGCGGAGGACGGCGACGTGGACCAGGAGGCGTTCCGGGAAGCGGCGTCGGAGGAGACCGGTCTCATCCTCGTGAACACGCCGAACAACCCGACGGGAGCCGTGTACTCGCGGGAGACAATGCGGGCGCTCGCCGACCTCGCCGAGGACGTGGACGCGACGCTCGTCGTCGACGAGGTGTACGACCACTTCGACCTGACCGGCGAGTTCGAGTCGGCGCTGACGCTCGACTCCGACCGCGTCGTCGTCACCACCGGCTACTCGAAGTCGATGGCCATCACCGGTTTCCGCGTCGGCTACGCGGTGCTCCCCGAGCAGTTCGTCGACGGCGCGAAGACGCGGCACATGCTGGTGAACGTCGCGACGTCGCGGCCGCCGCAGGTCGCCGTGCTCCGCGCGCTCCGCGAAACAGACCCGGCGTACTACGCCGACGCCCGAGCGCTGCTCCGAGACCGCGTCGAAACGTTCACGGACGCGCTCGACGCCGCCGGCGCGGACTACACCCGCCCCGACGGCGCCTTCTACGTGCTCGCCCGCTTCGACGGCTTCCCCGGAACTATGGCGAACGCCGAGACGCTCATCGACGAGGCGGGCGTCGCCGGCATGCCGGGCGAAACCTTCGGCTCGGCGCGCGACGACTGGCTCCGGTTCGCGCTCGTCACGCCGCGCGTCGACGAAGCGGCGTCGCGGCTCGCCGACTACTTCGGCTGACTGGGTGCTCGGGCCGCGCGGCCTACTCGGACTCTCGGTCGCGCCGCCTCCCGCGACCCGGCTGCGTCCGAGTCGTCTGGCCGCGGCTTCCTATTTAACGGTTGGCCGCAGAGCCGTCGCGTCCGGCCCCGTTTCGAGGCGGCGACGCCGCGGGACCAACGGATAGACAAGTGCGCGCGACCTGCTCCGGGTAATGAGCGACATCGACGTGGAGGCGGTCGACGACGTCGACGCGGCCGTCGACGAGGCGGACGAGGCGGCCGCTGACGAAGTGGCCGCAGACGAGACTGACGAGGCGACCGACATCCCCGCGGCGGTCGGCGCGGAGGCGCCGGAGTACGTGCTGTACGGCGGGAAGGGCGGCGTCGGGAAGACGACCTGCGCGGCGGCGACGGCGCTCGCGTCGGCGGCCGACGGGACGGCGACGCTCGTCGTGTCGACCGACCCGGCGCACTCGCTGTCGGACACGCTCGGCGTGGACGTCCCCGCGAGGCCCGCCCGAATCCGCGAGGACGTCCCGCTGTACGGCGCCGAAATCGACCCGGACGACGCCATGGCCGACGGGCTGTTCGACGGTGCCGCCGGCGACGCCGATGGCGACGGTGCGGGCGATGCGGGCGCCGGCGCGAACCCGCTCGGCGGACTGGGCGGCCTCGGCGACGCGGCGGGAGAGTCGCCGCTCGCCGGGATGCTCGGCGGGCAGATACCGGGCGCGGACGAGGCGGCGGCGATGCGGGAACTGCTCGAACACCTCGACGACCCGCGGTTCGACCGCGTCGTCGTCGACACCGCGCCGACCGGCCACACGCTCCGGCTGCTCCAGCTCCCGGAGCTGCTCGACTCCATGGTCGGCCGGATGATGAAGCTCCGCCAGCAGTTCTCCGGGATGATGGACGGCGTCAAGGGCGCGTTCGGAATGGGCGGCGACGACCCCGCCGAACCGGACCTCGACGAACTGAAAGAGCGAATCACGCGGCTCCGCGCGACGCTGCGCGACCCCGAACGCACCGACTTCCGCGTCGTCGTGGTTCCCGAGGAGATGAGCGTCGTCGAGTCCGAGCGGCTCGTCGACCGGCTCGACGAGTTCGAAATCCCGGTGAACACGCTCGTCGTGAACCGGGTCATGGAGGACCCGAACGACGTCGCCGCCACCGACATCGACGACGACTGGGTGGTCACCCCGAACCTCGGCTCCTGCGACTTCTGCCAGCGCCGCTGGGAGGTCCAGCAGAACGCGCTCTCGCAGGCCACCGACCTGTTCCGCGGCCGCGACGTCAAGCGCGTGCCGCTGCTCGCCGACGAGGTCCGCGGCGAGGACGCCCTGCGCGTCGTCGCCGCCTGCCTCGCTTAACCCCGGTCCTCCGTGGCGTCCGGCTCGGCGGCCAGTTCGGCGGCGAGCGCCCGCGCGGCGTCGACGTGGCTGTCCGCTTCGTCGTCGCCGGTGCCGTCCAGTTCGTCGAGCAAGTCGACGACGTGGCCCGCCCGTTCGCGGACCACCGCCGGGTCGGCGTCGTGGTCCGCGAGGTCGCGGGCGACCGCGGCCGCCTCGCCGAGATACGCGTTCGCCTCCCGCGTCACCGGCCGCTCCTCGGTGGCGTCGAGACGGTCCGCGAGCCGCTGTATCCGGGCTTCGCGCTCCGATTCGTCGTTCGGCGAGCCGTCGGTCATCTACGAGAGCTTCGCGGCGAACGACCAGACGGAGTCGGCGACCCACGTCGGCGCCAGCCGGGCGAGTTCGGCGGCCTTCGCGAGCGGCCCGACCGGGTAGCGCGGCGCCGGCTTCGTCGCGCTCGCCGCGTTCACGACGTCCTCGGCGACCCGTTCGGGCTGGACGGCGCCGACGCCGTCACCGCCGCCGACGACGCTGTAGTCCTCGATGAGCGAGTACACCGCGTCGTAGGCGCCGGACCGCTCGACGCCGCTCAGTTCGGACTCGACGCGGGAGTCGAAGCCGGTGTCGACCGGGCCGGGCTCGACGAGCGACACCGTGATGCCGTACTCCCGCACCTCGTTCCGGAGGGCGTCCGTCATCGCTTCCAGCGCGAACTTCGAGCCGCAGTACGCGCCGCTGCCCGGAATCGACACGCGGCCCGCCGCCGAGGAGACGTTGACGATGGCGCCGTCCTCGCGGCGCCGCATCGCCGGCAGCACCGCGCGAATCAGCCGGTGCGGCCCGTACACGTTCACGTCGAACTGGGACTCGACGGCCGGCGTCGGGACGTCCTCCACGGCGCCGAACTGGCCGTAGCCGGCGTTGTTCACGAGCGCGTCGATGCGGCCCTCCTCGTCGAGGATTCGCTCGACGACGCGCTCGACGTCGTCCGACTCGGTGACGTCGAGCGTCGCGATTCGGCAGCCGTCGCGCTCCCCGAGCGTCTCGACGTCCGCCGGGTTCCGCGCCGTCGCGTACACCGTCCACTCCTCGTCGAGGAACGCCGCCGCCGTCGCGCGGCCGATGCCGGACGAGCAGCCCGTGATGAGAACCGTCCGTTCCATACCCGCGAATCGTCGGCCGCCCTGTTAACTCCCTGCGTCTCCGACGGCGCCGTCGTTCGGGAGGGCAGCGAGCGACGACGGCCGGCACCGGGCCGCGTGTTGGTTTAAGTTGTTCTCGTCACAAGGGATAGATACGACAGGGAGTCGGGCCGTGGACTCGGCCCGGATTCGCCGCTTTTCGGGTGGTTCGTCGCTTCGAGCGTCGCCTCGACCTGTGGCTTCTTCGGCCGTCAGTTCTCCAGCACGTCCGTCTTGGGTCAGTTCTCCAGCACGTCCGTCTTGGGTCAGTTCTCCAGCACGTCCGTCTTGGCTTCGTCCGCGTACGCGTCCGCGCGACGCGTCGGCTCCGGCAGTTTGTAGTCGCCACACAGCGCCTCGACGAGGTCGACGGTCGTGTCGGCGCCGACGCGGTGTCCGGGGCTGACGTACAGCGGATTGATGATGCGGCGGTTCTCGTACTGCCGCGACTGGAAGGCGTAGCCGATGACGGTCCCGTCGGGCGCCTCCACGGAGTCGTCGGCGACGACCGGGGTGCGCCAGCCGGCCTCGTGGCCGTCGACGTCCGCCTTCGGTTCGCCGCACAGCAGGCTCTTCGCGACGCCGACCGCGGGGGCGTCCAGCGTGACGCCGATGTGCGTCGCGATGCCGGCCTGCCGGTAGTGGATGCGGCCGCTGCCGTCGAAGACGTACAGGTCGGGGTCGGCCTCCAGCGTCGCGAGCGCGTCCAGAATCGGGCCGCCTTCGCGGAACGCCAACAGCCCCGGTATGTACGGAATCGTCAGCGGCGACACCGCGTACGTCCGCTCGACGACGTCGCCGCCGCGCATCACGACGACTGCGGAGACGACGCGCTCGTCGAGGAATGCCTGGTCGACGCCGGCGACGAGCGGCGCGTCGGCGCCACCCGCGTCTTCGGCGCCGGCGGCGTCACTCCCGGTCAGCGTCGTCGCGTCCGGGTCGGACAGCCCGACTGCGGCGGGGTCGAACGGGAGGTCGTCGGTGAAGACTGCCTCCGCGACGAGTTCGCGCTGGAGCGTCTCCATCTCGTCGTGGCTCAGCGACGGGTCGGGGCGGAACTCCGGGTGGACGACGTCGGGCATTCAGAACCGCCCGCCGGGGCCGCCCGGGCCGCCCGGGCCGCGGCCGCCACCGAACTGAATCGATTCGGGCGCCTCGCGTTCGCCCTTGATGACGGCGCCGTACGCGAAGCCGATGCCGAGGCCGACGAGGTGCGCCCAGTTCGCGACGCCGGCGCCGCCGCCGAGCCACGACACCGACGACAGCCCCCAGATAATCGAGAGTATCGCGAAGCCGACCGTCAGCACCCACAGCGGCATCGGGATGATGAAGTAGAGGTACACCTTGAGGTTCGGGCGGAGAATCGTCAGGACGCCCATTATCGCCATAATCGCGCCGGACGCGCCGACGACGCCGGTGGCGACGCCCGGGGCGAGCAGGCTGCTGGCGCCGATCTGTGCGAGGCCGGCGAGCACGCCGGCGCCCATGAACAGCGCCGTGAACCGCTTCGAGCCGAGGCGGCGCTCCACGACCGGCCCGAAGAAGTACAGCGCGATACTGTTGAACAGGATGTGCGTGAAGCCGCCGTGAGAGAACACCGACGTCACCCACGTCCAGACGTACAGCGGGTGGTTGCTCGACAGGACGAACGCGGCGTCCCACAGCGGCGACGGGTCGGCGCGGGTCGGCACCTCGATGCCCAGCAGGAACGGGAACACGAGATACTGGAAGGCGAACGTCACCCACATCAGCGCGAGGAACGTGAACGTCATGTTCCCGCGGAAAAAGCCCATCGTGCCGCCAGTCGAGGTCTGCCGGTCGAGGTACGACTTCGCCTTCGCGGCGACGCCGCCGGAGCCACCGCCGGAGTTCACGGAGTCGTCGAACCCGGAGTCGAAGACGCCGCTCGGGTCGTTCCACTCGTTCAGCCCGGGGCAGTCGTGGTTCTCCGGCAGCCGGTGTTCGGCGCAGAACGTCCGTCCGCAGCGCCGACACTGGTACGGCATGTTCTCGTAGGCGCCGCACTCGTCGCACTCAGCCATCACCGGGAGTTGCCGCGGCCCGGTTATATGGTTTCGCCTCCCCGGCGCGGCGTTACGCGTCGGCAGCCGACTGCTCGTCGTCGTCGTCGCTGCCGGCGTCCTCGCCAGCCCCGTCGTCGCCGGCGTCGAAGTTCGTGGGGACGACGGTCAGGTGGTTCATCCCGTGGGTCGGCTGTTTCGCGGCCATCTCAGGCAACCATTGCCGACACACCGACTAAAGATTACCCATAATCATAACACATCCGGCGGCAGAGTTCCATGTCCACGGCTAATCCCGGACGGCGAACGCGGCGGCTCGCCGGGCGAGCGCGGCAAAAACGGGGGTTCGTCGCCGACGCGGCGCCGACTTACCCGAAGTGCTCCTCGTAGAGGTCCTGGGCGTGTTCGATGGCGTCCTTCGCGGACTGCGCGTCCTCCCAGCCCAGCGTTTCGACCTCCTTCCCCTCCTCGAGGTTCTTGTACGTCTCGAAGAACTCCTCGATTTCAGCCTTCTTCTGGTCGGTGATGTCGTCGACGTCCTCGACGTGGTCGTACCGCGGGTCCTCCGTCGGCACCGCGATGACCTTGTCGTCCTTCTCGCCGTCGTCGTCCATCTTCATCAGGGCGACGGGGCGCGCCTCGACGATACAGCCCGGGAACGTCTGGTCTTTCACGAGCACCAGGACGTCGAAGGGGTCCTCGTCGTCGTAGTAGCTCTGCGGGATGAAGCCGTAGTCGGACGGGTAGTGGACGTTCGAGTGCAGCACGCGGTCGAGGACGACCGCCGGCACGTCCTTGTCGTACTCGTACTTGTTGCGCTCGCCTTTCAGGCACTCCACGACGGCGTAAATCTCGTCGGGGGCGTCCGGGCCCGTCTCGAGGTCTTCCCAGAGGTTCGTCATGCGCCGGATGGTTCCGGTAACGGCCGCAAATGCCTTTCGGGATACCGCTCCCGGCGCGCTGCGGGGTCTGACGCGGCCCCTGCACGTCCGAGCATTTATCTGTCACCTGCGTCTTCGTTCAGCGTACGCACACGTCCGGCGCAACGGGGGGATCGTTCCGTCGGAACATCCGTGAGCGGCAGCTACAGCCGCTCAGAAGCCGAATCGGGATTCCGAGTTGCCAAGCGTTAAATATCCAGCCAACCTTTCAGCCAGTATACCATGTCAGAGGCACAAACTGACGGTACGGGCGTGGGGATCGCCCGCGATCTCACGGCGTTCCAGCAGAACATCCTCGTCATCCTCTCCGAGGAGGCGATGTACGGGCTCGCGATCAAACGCGAACTCGAAGCGTACTACGACGCCGAAGTCAACCACGGCCGACTCTACCCGAACCTCGACGAGCTCGTCGAGATGGACCTGGTGGAGAAGAGCGAACTCGACAAGCGCACGAACCAGTACGAGTTGACCGAGACCGGCCGCGAGGCGGTGCTCGACCGCATCGACTGGGTGCTCTCGAAGTACGTCACCGACGACGACCGCGCCGACGACGTCCGCGACGTCATCGACGCCGCGCTGTAAGGCGAAACCGACGGCGGCCGGGCTACAGGGGGAACGGCTCGTCCGCCGCCTCGAACACGGAGCGAAGCGACGCGCGCACCGCGTCGCGCTGTTCTTCGGACGGCCACGCGTTCCGCGGATAGTACTCCGTCAGGAACTCCTCTACCTCCGCGGCCGTCGCCGACTCCACGGGCCGCGCGTAGTGGTTCCCCATGAAGTCGGCGAACGCCCGGGCGTTCGCCCCGTGGACCGAGCCGTACTCGTCGCTCACGGTTTCGACCACCGCGGCGTTGTGCGATTCGACGTCGTTCCAGTCGTCGGGGTCGCCGGCGCCCGACAGCGACACCTCGATGGCGCGGTCGGTGTCGTCGATGCGGTCGAACTGGACGGTGCCGTCCTCCAGCCACTCCTCGGGGTGTAACACCAGCGTGTCGTCCTCGTCGCGGACCCGCGCGGTGAAGCCGTGGGCGTCGAGGCGGGACTCGCGGTCCGCGCGGTACGCCTCGGCCTCCTCGTCGACGACGGCGTCGCGGGCGAGCCGCGTCAGCCGCTCGACTTCGTCGACCGTGGCCGGCGGAACCTCGGGCTCCTCGTCGGCGTCGCCGTCCGATTCTTCGACTTTCACCGGCTGTTTCGGGTCGGCGTCCGCGCCGCGGGCACCGTCGGCGCCGCCGACTGAGCGGTCCGCCACGTCTGCGTCTCCTCGGGCGTCATCGTCCTCACTCATCGAAAGCCTCGTTCGCGAGTTCGTCGGCGCGCTCGTTTATCTCCCTCGGGACGTGCTCGATGCTCCACCGGTCGAACTCGTCGAGCAGCTCCCGCGCCCGGACGCGTTGCTCGCGGAGCTCCGGGTCGTTCGCCTGCCACTCCCCGCGCACCTGCTTGACGATGAGCTGGGAGTCGCCGCGGACGTCGACCTCGTCGAGGCCGTAGTCTCGGGCGGCTTCCAGCGCGCGAACGAGCGCCGCGTACTCCGCTTTGTTGTTCGTGGTTCGGCCGATTCGTTCGCCGCCGTCGGCGACGACGCCGTCGCTGGTGACGATGGCCCAGCCGACGGCCGCCGGGCCGGGGTTGCCGCGCGAGGCGCCGTCGAAGTAGACGTGGCCGCGGCCGCCGCCCTCTCGAAGCAGCGTGGCGAGCCGCTCGGGGTCGCTGCCCTGCACGACGACCTTGTCGTCGTACGCGACCGCGGTGGCGCCGTCGCGTTCGGCGCGCCACCGCTCGTGGTCGGTGTTGCCGTCGGTAACGTCGACTCCGGCGTCCGCCAGCCGTCGGCGGGCGGCGTCGGGGTCGCACTCGATGACCGGCATGCCACGGAGTCGGCGGCGACGCGGCGAAAACGTTCCGTTCGGCGGACCGCCCCGGACTCCGCGGTCGCCGCAGCCGACCGCCGGAACTGTGGCACGCTATAGCGGGACAAAGTCTTAAGGCCGGCGCGCGAGAGAGCGTAAAAATGCGATGACACGGCCCACTCGCCAGCGGGAGGAACGTGAGCGACGACAGTGGCAGGGGCAAGAACAGGACGAATCCGAGGAGGCGGACGGCGACGACGAACTCGACCTCGACGACATCGACGAGGAGGACCTGGTGCGGACGGCGGACGGCGAACTGATGCACGAGCCCACCGGGCTCATCGTCGAAGAGGAGCGCATCGACCCGGGGCCGGAGTGGCGCGCGTTCAACCACTCAGAGCGGCAGGAGAAGAGCCGCGTCGGCGCCCCGACGACCCAGACGATGCACGACAAGGGGCTGACGACCACCATCGACTGGAAGGACAAAGACGCCTACGGCCGCTCCATCAGTTCGAAAAAGCGCAGCCAGATGCACCGGCTGCGGAAGTGGCAAGAGCGCATCCGGACGAAGGACGCCGGCGAGCGGAACCTCCAGTTCGCGCTCTCGGAGATCGACCGGATGGCGTCGGCGATCGGCGTCCCGCGTTCGGTCCGGGAGGTCGCCTCCGTCATCTATCGCCGCGCGCTCAAGGAGGACCTGATTCGCGGCCGCTCCATCGAGGGCGTCGCCACGTCGGCGCTGTACGCCGCCTGCCGGAAGGAGGGCATCCCGCGCAGCCTCGAAGAGATATCCGACGTGTCGCGGGTCGAACGAAAGGAAATCGGGCGGACGTACCGCTACATCTCCCAGGAACTCGGGCTGGAAATGAAGCCGGTCGACCCGAAGAAGTACGTTCCGCGGTTCTCCTCCGAACTCGACCTCTCCGAGGAGGTGCAGTCGAAGGCGAACGAAATCATCGAAACCACCGCCGAACAGGGCCTGCTCTCCGGGAAGTCCCCGACCGGCTACGCCGCCGCCGCCATCTACGCCGCGTCGCTGCTGTGCAACGAGAAGAAGACGCAGCGGGAAGTCGCCGACGTCGCGCAGGTCACCGAGGTCACCATCCGCAACCGGTATCAAGAGCAGATCGAAGCGATGGGCATCCACAGCTAGGCGGCGCGGACCGCCCTCGACGGCCCGTCTCGCTCCGGCGAATCGACCGTTCCGTCTCCGCCGCGTCTACCCCTTCTGTCGCGTCGGTATCGTCCCCGCGGCGTCGACGCCGGCGTACCTTTAACTCCGATACCGCGCCCAGCACCCGCAGATGCGCTGACTATCGCCGGACGGCGTCCGCGGCTGCGCGACGCAGCGCCGTTCGTCACCGACGGCCGAATCGGCGGACCGCAGCCCGGACGCGGCGGTCGACCGTCGACTCCCCAGACTCCGCGTCGCCTGCACGCCACTCTCTGAACCGAGTGCAGCGCTGAAACCGGCGGTGACGGGAACGTTCAAGCCCGCGTAGCCGTAATTGCCGCGCGTGAAGCTGGACGACTTCATGGAGTTCGAGGTGAACGAGCGCGCCGAGCGCCGCCGCCTCGCCGAGGAGAAGTCCTACGAACTCATCGACCACCTCGAGTCGTTCCAGCACCGCTTCGACGAGGTGACCAGCGGCGACGCCGTCTTCGGCTCCGTCTCGCCGAGCATCTTCGTCGGCTCGTCCAACTACCCCGACCTGTCGACCGGTATCCTCTCGCCGGTCGGCCACGAGGCGGACGCCGAGGCGTTCGAGACCAGCGCCGCCTGGTACGACGAAGGCGTCTCCATCTCGGACGTCTTCCAGCGGCGCACCTCGCTGCTCAACTCGAACCGGTCCGTCGACGCCACGAACGTCCACGACGCCTGGGACGGCTTCCTCGGCGTCCAGCGCGAAGTCGCCATCGCGGACCGGCCGGTCGACGTCGAAATCGGGCTGCAGGACGGCCCGAACCTCGACTTCGACGTCACCGCCGACGACATCGCGACGCCGACCGGGCCGCGCGCCCGCGCCGAGTCCGCCGACCTCGCGGAGAACCCGCACGTCCCGCGGCCCGTCAAGAAGACGCTGGAGGACGACGACTGGCGCGCCGAGGGCGCCATCAACTACCTCTACCGGCGCGGCTTCGACGTCTACGACATCAACACGGTGCTGTCCGCCGGCGCGCTCGGCCGCGGCGAGCAGCGACGGCTCGTCCCGACGCGCTGGTCCATCACCGCCGTCGACGACACCGTCGGGAAGTATCTCCGCGGCACCATCCGGGGTGCTCAGAGCGTCGACTCCGTCCAGGTGTGGCGCAACGACTACCTCGGCAACGCCTTCTGGGTGATTCTCGCGCCCGGCGACTGGGAGTACGAACTCGTCGAGATGAAGTCGCCGGGCAGCATCTGGAATCCCGACCCGCAGGCCGGGCTTGCGCTGTCGTCGGCGCACGAGAACCGCGACGGCCGAACCGGCTACGTCGACGAGACGGCGGGCGCGTACTACGCCGCGCGGCTCGGCGTCCTCGAACACCTCTCCGAGGTCGGCCGACAGGCGAAGGTGTTGGTGCTCCGGCACGTCTCCGACGACTACTGGGGGCCGGTCGGGGTCTGGCAGATCCGCGAAGCGGTCCGGAACGCGTTCGACGGCGAACACGGCGAGGCCGAGACGTTCGCCGACGCCGTCCGCTCCGTCACGGAACACCTGCCGGCGTCGCTGGGGCGGCTCCGGCAGAAATCCACCATGGCGGCCGGGCTCCAGTCGAGCCTCAGCGACTTCACCGCGGGCAAGAACTAACCGCTCGGACGCCGTTGCGCCGACCATGGTCCCACTGTTCGGCGCGGTTCCGGGCGGCCCGGAACTGCTCGTCATCCTGCTCGTCCTCCTCCTGCTGTTCGGCGGGAGCGCCCTCGTCCTCGTCGTGCTCGGCGTCGGCGGCTACCGGCTCTTCGGCGGGTCCGCCGGCCGCGACGACCGGGTCGACGAACTGGAGCGCGAACTCGAAGCGACGCGCGCGGAACTGGCGGAACTCCGCGAGGACCGCGGCGACGCGGCCGGTGGTGACCGCGGCAGCGACGCCGACGCCGAGGACGACGCAGACCGCGGCGGCGACGACGCCGAACCGGACGCCGACGCCGGCTACGACGAGTCGAGGTCGGCGTAAGCGGCGTCGACCAGTTCGCCGGTGTCCGCGATGATTTCGTCCATCGCGTCCTCGTCGGCGTCGAGCCCGAGCAGCCGCGCGATCCGCATGATGCTGACGTGGTACACCGCTTGGACGCCCGGCGCTTCCTGCCAGACGACGACGTTACACGGGAACAGCGCGCCGATTCGGCCGTCGGTGGCGTCGAGCGCGCGGTCGGCCATCTGCGGATTGCAGGCGCCGAGCACGTAGTACGGGTCGCGGCCGGCGTCGACTTTCTCGTTCAGCAGTTCGGACGGCGAGAACTCGACCGGGACGCCGAAGCCGTGGTCGGTGAACGTCTCGCGGACGTGTTCGACGGCCTCGTCGTGCGCCATTTCGAGGGTCGCGCGCTTCTCGCCGTAGTCGCCGGCGCGAATCGCGTCGGGGTCGATTGGAAGCGTCATGGGCGTCGGTTCGGCCGACGCCGGGAAAACTATTCTGCGGTCTGCACCGGGCCGCGTCCGACCTCGTCTTCGACGGCGTCGACGAACGTCTGCCGACGGTCGAAGTACGAGACGTCGACGGCCTCCAGGACGTCTGCGAGTTCGCGCGGCCCGTCGGGCGTCCGGATGACGGCGTCGCCTTCCTTCTCGACGATGCGGGACTTCTCCTGGGGCCACGTGAGCCGTGACGCGACGCGGGCGAGCGGTGCGCCCTCCACGTCCGGCCCGTCGCCGAGTTCGACGGCGGGCGCCTCTTCCTCCTCGGATTCGTCGTCGGCCATGGCTCCGGGTTCACAGACCGGCGGCGTAATCCTTTCGAACCGGACGGCTCCGGCGGGTGGCCCCGCGAATCGGGGACGCGGCCGTCGGCGTCGCGGCGCCGTCCCGCGCTGCGCCGTCATCGCGGCGTCTGACATACCGTTTTGTGTGATGACTGTGTAGGCGGGTGCATGACCAGTCTTTCGGAGGTGTACGAGGGCCAGGTGGGCGAGTACGCCAGCCTCCGGCGACTGTACCTCGGCGTCGGGCTGTTTTCGCTCGGCGCCTTCCTCGTTATCAGCGGCATCGTCGTCGCCGCCACCGACCTCGGCGTCGGCACGTTCGGGCTGACGATGGCCCGCGAGTACGGCGGCGTGCTCGCCGGTCTCGGCGTCCCGGCGACGTTCCTCGGCGTGTTCACGGTGCTGCCGGCGGGCCGGCGGACGCAGGCCGCGGCGGTCGTCGGGACCGGCGTCGCGGTGCTCGGCGTCGCGCTGTTCTCGCACGCGTACCCGTGTCACTGGTCCGGGACGAACTGCGGCGCCGGCCTCGCGAACCTGACGCTTCCGACCGTCGGCGTCTACTTCCTCGGCGCAATCACGACGTTCTGGTGTCTGTTCGCCGGCGTCGCGAACTTCAAGTCGCGGAACGACCCCGGCGGGACGGTGTCGCTCGAAATCACCCGCGAAGGCGAAACCCAGGTCATCGAGGTGCCGAAGTCCCAACTGGAAGACGTGCAGGGAGCGAAGGGCGCCACCGGGTCCGTCGGCGGCGTCGGCTTCCTCGGGAGCACGCCCGACGGCAACGTCGAAACCCAGACGAACCAGCGAGGCGCCGGCGACCGCGCCGCGACGGATTCGACGGTGAGCGACGGCGGCGCCTCCACGAACGACATCACGTCGCTCGCCGACGACGCCACCGTCACTCGGTCGGTATCGTCGTCGACGAACTCCGGGTCCGCCGGGTCACCGCCGACCACTGACTCGCCGCAGTCGCCGTCCGGGCCGTCGGCGTCGTCCCCGGCCGCCGGCGGCGACTCGGCGTCCGAGCAGCGCGGCGGGGCAGCGAAGCCGAAGAACACCGGCGACGCCTACTGCGGCAGCTGCGGGCACTTCCAGTACGTCCGCACCGAGAACGGCATGCAGCCGTACTGCGCGCTCCACGACGACCTCATGGACGACATGGAGGCGTGCGACGAGTGGACGCCGCGGTGACGACTGCGGTCGCTCTCACAGTTCTTCGAGCGTCCGCTCGACGTCGGCCCAGTGGCTTCCGCGCCAGAAGCACTGCCCGCAGTCGACGCAGCGCCACACCGGGCCGTCGTCCGGGGCGTGGTCCGGCCGCGGTTCGTCGTCGCGGAGGCGGCGCAGGTCGCCGTTGCAGGCGCTACACCGCGTCGGCTCGTCCGGGAGCGACAGCGCGAAGCCGGCGTCGCGGAGTTCGCGGAGCTGGTCGTCGACGTCGCGTGCGGTGAGCAGCACCGCGCCGGGCGTCCGGTCGGCGAGGTCGCGGTCGCGGGTGAGCAGCCGTCGGTCCTCGTCGGCCGCGAGCGCCCTGATTCGGTCGTCGGCTTCGACGCCGCGGTCGAGCGCGTACGCCGCGTCGTAGCCGCACATCCGGAGGTACGTCGCCAGCGTCCCGAGCATGACGTCGAGCAGCAGCGCCGACTCGTCGGGGGCGACGCCGTCGTCGACGTTGTCGTCGTCGGGGCCGTCTCGGTTCGCGGCCTCGCGGCGGCCGTCGGCCATCAGTCGGCGATGAACTCGCGGAGGCCGTCGGCGTCGCGCGCGTTCAGCACGTCCGCCGGCTCCGCCCAGCCGCGTCGAGCCGTGTGGACGCCGAATTCGACGTTGTCGAGTTCGGGCGGCGAGTGCGCGTCGGTGTTGACGGCGACGGTGGCGCCGGCGTCGACGGCGGCCCGGACCGCGTCGCCGTTGAGGTCGAGCCGCGCCGGATTCGCGTTGATTTCAAGTGCGGTCCCGGCGGCCGCGGCCGCCTCGGCGAGCCGGTCGAAGTCGACGTCCAGCCCGGGGCGTTCGTTGATGAGTCGGCCGGTCGGGTGGCCGAGCACGTCGACCTCGGGGTGTTCGACGGCGCGGACGAGCCGGTCTGTGGCCTCGCCCTGGTCGAGTGCGGCGTGCGGCGACGCGACGACGATGTCGAGCTCGGCGAGCAGGTCGTCGCTGGTGGTGATGTCGCCGTCGGCGTCGACGTTCGCCTCGACGCCGTGGAAGATTTCGAGGTCCGCATCGTCGCGGACCGACTCGATTTCGTCGGCCTGCTCGCGGACGTCGTCGTCCGACAGCCCGGTGTCTCCGAAGACGCCCGGCCCCTCCGCGTGGTCGGTGACGCAGTGGTAGTCGTAGCCGCGCTCGGCGGCGCCTTCGACCATCTCCTCGACGGTGTTCGAGCCGTCCGACCAGTCGGTGTGGGTGTGGAGGTCGCCGCGGACGTCGCCGCGCTCGACGAGGTCGGGGAGATTTCCGTTGGCCGCGGCCTCGACTTCGCCGTTGTCCTCGCGGAGCTCCGGCGGGATGACCGGGAGGTCGAGCGCGTCGTACATCTCCGCCTCCGTCTCGCCGCCGACGCGGTCGCCGGCGCGCTGGTGGTCGTCGGCGTCGCTCACGTCGGAGACGTCGAAGACGCCGTACTCGTTCATCTTCAGGCCGCGGTCGATGGCGCGGTTCCGCAGCACGACGTTGTGGTCTTTCGACCCGGTGAAGTACTGCAGCGCCGAGCCGAACTCGTCGGGGGAGACGACGCGGAGGTCGACGCGGACGTCGTTCGCCCACAGGCTGGCTTTGGTGTCGCCGGCCTCGATGAGTTCGTCGGCGTTCGGCAGGTCCTCGAACGCGTCGACGACGGCGGGGCCGTCGGTGCTGGCGGCGAGCGCGTCCACGTCGCCGATGGTGTCTTTCCACCGCCGAATCGACCCGGCGATTTCGGCTCGCTCGACGGCGTCGACGCCGTCGAGGTACGACCGGACGTCGTCGGCGAGCGGCTTGACGTCGCCGAGCCGTTCGCGTTCGCCGGCCTGCCGCGCGAAGTCGACGTTCTCCAGGATGTTCTGCTCGGTCTTCGGGCCGAACCCTTTCACCTCCTGAATCTCGCCGGCTTCGGCGGCCGCCTTCAGCTCGTCGAGCGTCGTGATTCCGAGCTCCTCGTACAGCGTCCCGACGGTTTTCGGGCCGACGCCTTCGACGCGCGTCAGCGCCTCCATGTCGACAGGGAGGTCCTCGCGGAGCTCCTCCAGCTCCTCGATTTCGCCGGTCTCGAAGTACTCGACGACCTTCGCGGCGATGGCGTCGCCGACGCGGTCGATTTCGCCGACGGCGTCTTCGCCCTCCGCGGCGAGCTCCTCGATGGCGCTCGGGTAGTCGCGGATGTTGTCGGCGGCGCGCCGGTAGGCGTTCGGCTTGTACGAGACGTCTTTCGCCTCCAGCAGGTCCGCGAACTCCTCGAGCCGCTCGGCGACCTCGGCGTTCCTCATGGCGCCCTCCGCGCCGAGTCCGCGTCGTCGTGGCCGAGCGCCTTCTTCAGGAACCGCATCCAGCGCTTCCGGTCCATCGTCTCCTGCCGCTCGATTTCGCCCTCGATGTCCGCCGGCTCCAGCTGTTCGAGCGCTTCGAGCGCCCGGTCGATGCCGATGATGCTCGCCGCCAGCTCCTCGCCGGTCTCGAAGTCGACCTCGTTCTCCTCGATGGGTTCGAGCCGCTCCAGCCGCTCGCGCCGGAGGTTCCGCTTCGCCTGCTCGACGCGCTCGCGTTCGCCCGCCGGCACCGTGTCGCGGCGCTTGATTTCGAAGACGAACTCGCGCAGGTCGACCTGTTCGCCCTGCACCTCCAGCCGCTCCGGGATGTCCGCGCCGATGGTCGCGCCCTCCTTGTTGACGCGCTCCAGGAGCTGCTTGCGCTGAAACTCTTTCACTGTCTTGCCAGGACTACGGCGGTCCGGCTCTTTTGTGTGTCGGCGAGACGGGACGTGACCCGCCGGTCGCGGCTCCGTTCTCCGCTTCGTTGCGGCGGCGCCGCTCCGTCGTCCGTCGCCGCGGCGTCGACGCCCCCGGAGAGTCGGGGTGCCCACCCGAATCCTTAATGGCTGTTCCGGCAATTCTTGGGTCATGTACGACGAGGAGGACCTCGCCGATATCCGCGAGGCACGCGAAGAGTGGGAGGCCGAGACCCGAGACCCGGCCGTCGAGGCGCGCGGCGAGCGGAAAGACCGGTTCGCGACGGTGTCGAACCTCGAAATCGACGACCTGTACACGCCCGAGGACGTCGCCGACATCGACTACGAGGAGGACATCGGCTTCCCGGGCGAGGAGCCGTACACGCGCGGCCCGTACCCGACGATGTACCGCGGGCGGACGTGGACGATGCGGCAGTTCGCCGGGTTCGGCACCGCGGAGGAGACGAACGAGCGGTTCCACTACCTCATCGAGAACGGCCAGACCGGGCTGTCGACGGCGTTCGACATGCCGTCGCTGATGGGGAAAGACTCCGACGACCCGCTGTCGGACGGCGAGGTCGGCCGCGAGGGCGTCGCGGTGGACACGCTGCGCGACATGGAGATCCTGTTCGACGGCATCGACCTCGACGAGGTGTCGACGTCGTTCACCATCAATCCGAGCGCGCCCGTCGTCTACGCGATGTACGTCGCGCTCGCCGACCAGCAGGGCGTCCCGCGCGAGGAGCTCCGCGGCACCCTGCAGAACGACATGCTGAAGGAGTTCATCGCGCAGAAGGAGTGGGTGATTCCGCCGGAGCCGTCACTCGACCTCGTCACCGACACCGTCGAGTTCGCGGTGGCGGAGACGCCGAAGCTCTACCCGATTTCGGTGTCCGGCTACCACATCCGCGAGGCCGGCTCGACCGCGATTCAGGAGCTGGCGTTCACGCTCGCCGACGGCTTCGCGTACGTCGAGGACGCCGAGCGGCGCGGACTCGACGTCGACGAGGTCGCCCCGCAGCTCTCCTTCTTCTTCAACTCGCACAACTCCATCTTCGAGGAGGTCGCGAAGTTCCGCGCCGCGCGCCGCGTGTACGCGAACGTCATGGACGAGTGGTACGGCGCCGAGGCCGACGCGGCGAAGCGGCTGAAGTTCCACACGCAGACCGCCGGGCAGTCGCTGACGGCTCAGCAGCCGCTGAACAACGTCGTCCGCGTCACGATTCAGGCGCTCGCCGGCGTCCTCGGCGGCACGCAGTCGCTGCACACCAACAGCTTCGACGAGGCGCTCGCGCTCCCCTCCGAGGAGGCGGTCCGGGTCGCGCTGCGCACCCAGCAGATCATCGCCGAGGAGTCCGGCGCCGCCGACTCGGTCGACCCGCTCGCCGGGTCGTTCATGGTGGAGAGTCTCACCGACGAGGTGGAGGAGAAGACGATGGCGTACCTCGAAGAGATTCGGGAGATGGGGGACGGCTCGGTCCGCGACGGCGTGCTCGCCGGCATCCAGAACGGCTTCTTCCACCGCGAGATTCAGGAGGCGAGCTACGAGTACCAAGAGCGCGTCGACGACGGCGAAGAGGTCGTCGTCGGCGTCAACAAGTACGCCGTCGAGGACGACGCGGACCCTGACCTGCTACACGTCGACGACGAGGTGCAAGACCGCCAGCTCGCCCGGCTGGAGGAGGTGAAAGCGGAGCGCGACGACGACGCGGTCCGGGAGGCGCTCGCCGCGCTCGACGACGCCATCGACGCCGACGAGAACGTCATGCCGGCGGTCATCGACGCGGTGAAGGCGTACGCGACGATGGGCGAAATCATGGACGTCTTCGAGGCGCGCTACGGCTCGTACCGCGAGAAAATCGGGCTCGCGTCGTAGCCCCGCCGCCCGCTTTCGCCGGTTCGTCGGCCGAGGCCGCCGAAACCGCAAGCAAGCGGCTAGCTTCGCGAAGTGAGGTAGGTTTATCACGGTCGATTCCTACTTTTCCGGTGACTATGTCAGACGATGACGTGGAACTCGAGGCGCGGCTCGAAGAACAGGAGGAGTTCGAGCCACCCGCGGAGTTCGTCGAGCAGGCGAACGTCGCGGACCCCGACATCTACGAGGAGTTCGACGAGAACTGGCCGGAGTGCTGGCAGGCCGCGGCCGACCTGCTCGACTGGGACGACGACTACGAGCAGGTGCTCGACGACTCGAACCCGCCGTTTTACGAGTGGTTCACCGGCGGGTCGCTGAACGCCTCCGCGAACTGCATCGACCGCCACCTCGACGAACGCGGCGACGAAGCCGCAATCGAGTGGGTGGGCGAACCGACCGACGAGGAGAACGTCACGCTGACCTACGAAGAACTGCACGAGCAGGTGAACGAGTGCGCGGCGGCGCTGCGCGACCTCGGCGTCGAGGAGGACGACGTCGTCACCATGTACATGCCGATGATTCCGCAGCTCCCGGTGGCGATGCTGGCGTGCGCCCGCATCGGCGCGCCGCACTCCGTCGTGTTCGCCGGCTTCTCCGCGGACGCGCTGGCGACCCGGATGAACTCCGCGGACTCCGAGTACCTCGTGACCTGCGACGGCTACTACCGCCGCGGCGACCCGCTCGACCACCTCGACAAGGCGAACGAGGGGCTCGAAGGCGTCGACCACGACGTCACGTCCGTCGTCGTCGACCGGCTCGGCCCGAACGGCGACGACTTCGGCCACGACCTCACCGACGACCAGCGCGACTGGGACGACCTGCTCGCCGCCCACGAGGGCGCCGAAGTCGACCCGGTCGAGCGCGACGCCGAGGACATGCTGTTCTTGATGTACACGTCCGGGACGACCGGACAGCCGAAGGGCGTGAAACACACCACCGGCGGCTACCTCGCGTGGACCGCCTGGACCAGCCAGTCGGTGCTCGACATCAAGCCGGAGGACACCTACTTCTGCTCGGCAGACATCGGCTGGATCACCGGTCACTCGTACATCGTCTACGGGCCGCTCGCGCTCGGCACGACGTCGATGATGTACGAGGGGACGCCGGACTACCCCGAACGCGACCGGCTGTGGGAGATCATCGAGGAGTACGAGGCGACGCAGCTGTACACGGCGCCGACCGCCATCCGGTCGTTCATGAAGTGGGGCTCTGAGTACCCGGACCGCCACGACCTCTCCAGCCTCCGGCTGCTCGGCACCGTCGGCGAACCCATCAACCCTCGCGCGTGGAAGTGGTACTACAAGTACATCGGCGACGAGTCGTGCCCCATCGTCGACACGTGGTGGCAGACCGAGACGGGCGGCATGATGGTGACGACGCTGCCCGGCGTCAACGACATGAAGCCGGGCTCTGCGGGGCCGCCGCTCCCGGGGCTCGACGTCCAGATCGTCGACACCGACGGCGACGAGGTGGAGCCGGGCCGCGCCGGCTACCTCACCGTAAACAAGCCGTGGCCGGGGATGCTGCGGACGCTGTACAAGAACGACGAGCGGTTCATCGAGGAGTACTGGGCTGAGTACTCCGACACCGACTCCGACGACCCGGACGACTGGGTCTACTTCCCGGAGGACGGCGCGAAAATCGACGAGGACGGCTACATCACCGTGCTCGGCCGCGTCGACGACGTCATCAACGTCTCCGGGCACCGCCTCGGAACGATGGAGATCGAGTCGGCCATCGTCGGCGTCGAGGGCGTCGCCGAGGCCGCGGTCGTCGGCGGCGACCACCCGGTGAAGGGCGAAGCCGTCTACGCGTACGTCATCGTCGAGGAGGGCCAGGACGAATCCGACGAGTTCCGCCAGGAGATCGTCGGCGCCGTCGAGGACGCCATCGGTCCCATCGCGCGGCCGCAGGAGGTCATCTTCACGCCCGAACTCCCGAAGACCCGCTCCGGGAAGATCATGCGTCGGCTCCTCGAAGACATCGCGAACGAGGCCGAACTCGGCGACACGTCGACGCTCCGCAACCCGGACATCGTCGAGGAGATCCGCGTCAAGGTCCAGGAGTAACGACCGGCCGCCGCGCCGTCTCCGCGTTCGTTTTCTTTCCGCGTTCCGTCTCTCGTTTTCTCTCCACGGTTTCTCTCCACATCTTCTCTCCGCTCGTTCTGCTCACGCGCCGCAACCGGGGCGCACCGGCCGGCTTCGTGGAGAGCAGAAGCTTTAGGCGCTGGCGGGCGTCGGGCCGCCCATGGATTCGCCCTCCACAGCCGACGACGACCCCGACACCGGGGACTCAGCGGACGACGCCCCGGACACGGCCTCCCCGGCCGACGAGCGGGACACCGCGTTCTGCCGGTCGTGCGGCGACCGAATCGACGCCGACGCGGCGTTCTGTCCGTCGTGCGGCGCGAGCCAGTCCGGCCCCGCGTCGTCGGCGTCGTCACTGGACAGCGCGCTGGACGAACTGGTCTCCGGCGGGAACCCGTTCGTCGCCGCCGCGCTCTCGCTTCTGGTGCCGGGGCTCGGTCAGTTCTACAACCGCGAGCCGATGCGCGGACTCGCGTTCGTCGCGGCCAGCATCGTCTCGGTGCTGTCCGCGCTCGTCCTCGTCGGCTTCGTGCTGTACCCGGCCGTCTGGCTGTTCTCCGTCTACGACGCGTACACCCGCGCCGAACAGCAGGCCGCACAGCTCCCGTCCCGCGGCGTGAACGCCGCCGGCGACGAGACGGCCGTGGACACCGACCGCGACGAGGAAGCGGAGAGCGGCGACGGAGCGGACAGCGACGGCGGGACAGCCGGCAGCGGCGGCGGCGCTGAGCGGAGCGACGGCGAGACGGACGCCGCCGGCGACGAGGCGGCCGTGGACACCGACCGCGACGAGGAAGCGGAGAGCGGCGACGACGCCGGCGGCGCGGACCGCGGAGACGAGTCGGCGTAGCCGCCGGTCGCTGCCGGGTCAGTCCTCCGAGAGCCAGCCGTCGACGCACTGCTCGTCACAGAGGTGGTGGCGTTCGTCGCCGCCGACCGGCTGTGAGAGCGTGACGAGGACGTGCCGCTGGGACAGTTCGAGTTCGGTGCCGCAGTGGCGGCAGCGCGCCCGGACCACGCCGGCGGGCTTCCAGCGGTAGTGCGGCGTGGCGCGCGCGACGGTCGCCTCCTCGTTCGGGTGCCGGGTTCCCACGTACTCTGTGAGCTCCATACGCCGCGTTCGACCCGCACGCATATGTCACTTTTCTGGGTAGTGTTCCCCTGCAGTCCCGAGCGCTCCCGAGCGGTTCGTACGCGCACGGAACCGCTGGAGGAAAGTGGTGTGTGGTAGCAATCCCCGCAAGGATTATCATGAACGTACCGGAAGTTTCCACCGAGCATGGAGAAACCGCTGTTAGTCACGGACTTCCTCGACCGGGCGCGACGGAACTACGGCGACCAGGAGGCGGTCGTCACCGTCGACGGCGACACGTACACCTACGACGAACTCGGGCGGCGCGCGGACGGCTTCTCCGCGGCGCTCCAAGAACGCGGCGTCGGAAAGGGCGACCGCGTCGCGGTGCTCGACCCGAACACGCACTACCACCTCGAAGCCGCCTACGGGAGCTTCCAGGTCGGCGCCGTCCACACGCCGCTGAACTACCGGCTGGTCGCCTCCGACTTCGAGTACATCCTCAACGACGCCGGCGTCACCGCCGTCTACGCCGACGCCGAGTACGCCGACGCCATCGAGGAAATCCGCGACGACGTCCCGACGGAGGTGTTCATCACGAACGACGCCGACGCCGTCGACGGCGACTGGGAGTCGTTCGACGACGCCGTCGACAACGACGGCGCCCACGACCGGCCGGAGATGGCCGAAGACGAGGTCATCACCATCAACTACACCTCCGGCACCACCGGCGACCCGAAGGGCGTCTGCCGCACCCACCGCACCGAGACGCTGCACGCCTACCTCATCTCGGTCCACCAGGAACTCAGCGACGACGACACCTACCTGTGGACGCTGCCGATGTTCCACGTGAACGGCTGGGGCCACATCTACGCCGTCACCGGCATCGGCGCCCGGCACGTCTGCACCCGCGGCGTCGACGCCGCCGAGGTGTTCGACCGCCTCCGCGAAAACGACGTGACGTACTTCTGCGCCGCGCCGACCGTCCTGAAACTGCTCAGCGACCACTACGACGACCACGGCGGCCCCGTCGACGCCGGCCAGGACGTCCGGGTCGCCACCGCCGGCGCCGCGCCCCCTGAAGCGACGATTCGGACCGTCGAAGACGAGTTCGGCTGGTACCTCAAACACGTCTACGGCGCCACCGAGACCGGGCCGCTCATCACGACCAGCGACGCCCGCCGCTACTTCGACGACGACTCCGACGACCGGTTCGCCGTCAAGAAGACGCAGGGGTTCGGCTACCTCGGCACCGAGGTCCGCGTCGTCGACGAGGACGGCGACGACGTCGCCGAGGACGGCCAGACCGTCGGCGAAATCGTGGTGCGCGGCAACCAGGTGATGGACGGCTACTGGGAGAAGCCCGAGGCCACCGAGGAGGCGTTCCACGACCGCGTCGACGGCTACTACCACACCGGCGACCTCGCCGTCGTCGACGAGGACGGCATGCTGACGATTCAGGACCGCAAGAAGGACATCATCATCTCCGGCGGCGAGAACATCTCCTCTATCGAACTGGAGGACGTCCTGTTCGACCACGACGCCGTCGGCGACGTCGCCGTCATCCCGGCGCCGAGCGACGAGTGGGGCGAGACGCCGAAGGCGTTCGTCGTCCCGGCGAACGGCGACGTCGACGACCCCGGCGTCACCGAGGCGGACCTGCTCGCGTTCTGCCGGGAGCGGCTCGCGTCGTTCAAGGTGCCGAGACGAATCGAGTTCGTCTCGCAGCTCCCGAAGACGGCGACCGGGAAGATTCAGAAGTACGAACTCCGCGAGCGCGAGTGGGACGACGAAGAGCGGATGGTCGGCGAAGGATAACGCGACCGCCGTCCCGCCTCGCACGCGGTGCCCTGCACTGTTCTCGACCGCTGCCGCCGATTCCGGCGGCTCGTCGCGCGCCGCTTTCTCTATCGGAAGAACCGGTCCGTGCCGCCGTCTGCGGCGGCGT
Organism: Halobaculum sp. P14; assembly: GCF_051195155.1. Taxonomy (NCBI): domain Archaea; kingdom Methanobacteriati; phylum Methanobacteriota; class Halobacteria; order Halobacteriales; family Haloferacaceae; genus Halobaculum; species Halobaculum sp. P14. Next base: position 44,959 of record NZ_JBNTKB010000004.1, on the reverse strand, counting down.
CGTCGCCGAAGCGGAAGCCGCCGCTGTCTGCGGTGACGGTCATCCCGAGCATGTCGGGGCGGCGGCGGAGCGCGGCGGCGACCTGCCGGTAGGCGGAGGCGGCGTCGCTGTGCGGGGCGTGCGCGACCGTCGGGACGCCGGCGTCCTGCGCGTCCGGAATCGCCTCGTCGTGCGGGACGTGCCCGAGCAGTTCGGTGCCGAGGAACGCGGCGATGCGCTCGGCGGGCGGCGACCGGCCAGTCCCGGACTTCGTCAGGACGACGCCGCCGACCGGCGCGTCCGCGCGCTCCGCGACGGTCATCGTCTTGTCGGCGTCGCGGATGGAGGCGACCCGCGGCGTCGACACCAACACGGCGCCGTCCGCGCTCGCCGTCGGCACCACGGTTTCGCGGCTGACGCCGGCGCCGGTGTCGATGATGACCGCGTCGTAGCGCGCCCGGAGCGTGTCGAGCGCCGGCGGGAACCGGTCGAGGTCGGCGTTGACGAAGCCGTCGAGGTCGACACCGCTCGGCACGACGTCGAAGCCGCCGGGCGCCGGGTAGGTCGCGTCGTCGACGCCGGCGCCGCCCGCGAGCACGTCGTGCAGCGTCTTCCCGCCGTTCACGTCGACGTCGAGGAAGTCGACCGCGTTCGCCATCGCGAGGTCCGCCTCGACGACGACGACCGCGCGGCCGTCCTCGGCGAGCGCGGCGGCGAGGTTCAGGCTCGTCGTCGTCTTGCCGACTCCGCCCTTCGCGCCGACGACGGCGAGCACCCGTCCGTCCATACGCGCACCGGCACGCGTCGACACCTTAACTCACGCCCCGCAGCTATCGACGCTGAGACTCGGAGCGGCGTCGTGGGCCGTCGCGGGGGGGGCGGCCGCGATGGAGAACCGAGGGTCCGTGGAGGACTCGGGTGGCCGCCGGGCGGTTACAGGTACGCGGCGTCCCACCGCGTCGGCTTGCTGTGGTTGCCGCAGTCGTTGCACTCGACGCGGCCCATCGTGTTCATCGCCGTGTCCAGCGAGTCGCAGTTCCCGCAGAGGTATCCGTACCGGTCGTCGCGGTCGCGGTCGCTGTACGTCGCGTAGAACGGCGCCTCGGTCGCCCGGAGGCTCTCGTCGTACGCGACGTAGACGGTGTCACCGTCGTCGGTGGTGCGCTCCTCCACCAGCACCTCGTCGTCGCCGACGTCGGCCGGCGTCTTCGTGTAGACGCGCTCGGTGAACCGTTCGCCGCCGATGTCGACGTCGCGCTCGGCGGTCTCGGAGAACCCTTCCTCCTCGTAGAACGCGGCGCCGGCCTCGTTCGCGGCGAGCACGCGGCCCTTGATGCGGTCGGCGCCGCGGTCGAGCAGTTCGGTCTCCACGCGCCGCAGCAGGTCGACGCCGATGCCGCGGCCGCGGTAGTCCGGGTGGACGTGCAGCCAGTCCAGTTCGCCGATGGCGGTCCGGCCCTCGACGGCGTGGCTCTGTGCGAACCCGACGACGTCGCCGTCGTCCACCGCGACGACGAACACCGTGTCGTCGTCGGCCAGTTCGTCGGCGATGGTGTCGGCGCCGTACCACGATTCGACGGCGTCGTCGATGACGTCGTCGTCCAGCGCACCGTACGACGATTTCAGCGACGCGCGCGCCACGCGCCGGATTCCGTCGACGTCTTCCTGCGCAGCATCTCGGAGGTCCATACGGGCCACGTCTCTCCCCGACCACACTAAACGTCGTGGCCGTTCTCCCGGGGCGGAGCCTGGGGTGCTACTTTGTACCGTGAGTCCCATTCACTCGTATGGCCGAGACCGAGACGATCTGCTTCGACATGTACGGGACGCTGTGTGACACGAGCAGCGTGACGGCGGCGCTCAGCGCGGAACTCGACGCGCCCGAGTCGGTGGTGGCGGAGATTGACGCGACGTGGCGGTCGAAACAGCTCCAGTACTCCTACCAGCGCGGGCTGATGGGGGCGTACGAGCCGTTCCAGTCGGTGACGCGGGACGCGCTCGGCTTCGCGCTCGACCAGTGGAACGTCGACGCGGACGCGGCGACGGAGGACGCGCTCATCGACGCGTACGACCGTCTCGACCCGTACCCCGACGCGGTCGACACGCTTCGTCGGCTTTCGGACGCCGGCCACACCGTGACGGTGCTGTCGAACGGGAACCCGGCGATGCTCGACGCGCTCGCGGAGAACGCCGGGCTCGCGCCCGAACTGGACGACGTCATCAGCGCGGACGAGGTGGCGACGTTCAAGCCGAACCCGGCGGTGTACGAGAACGCCGCCGACCGCACCGACACCGCGGTGTCGTCGTGTCGGCTCGTCTCCGGGAACGCCTGGGACGTCGCGGGCGCCGCGAACGCGGGGCTGCGGACCGCCTGGGTGAACCGAGCGAACGACCCGTTCGAGCGCCTCGGCGTCGAACCCGACCTCGAGGTCGGCGGGCTGGCCGGCGTGGCTGACCACCTCGACTGACGCGCGGTCCCCGCACCGTTTCCCGCAAAACCTGCCGACTTCAACGCTGCGGTGTGTTATCTATCCTCATTATATGCCGGCGAAGGACTATAATCAATATTAACATTATCTAAGGGGATATACACAAAAAGTTCATTAAGAATGTGGCCTGCGGTAGGGGCATGGCACGGGATACCAAAGCGCTTAGCAGGCGTGATGTGCTGAAGACGTCAGGTGCAGCAGGCGCCGCAGGACTCGCCGGACTGGCCGGCTGTTCGGGAGTCACCGGCGGCGGCAGCAGTGAATACCCGGCGCTCGGGAACTACCCGGTCGAGGGCAGCGAAGTCGTCTACGGCTTCAACGTCCCGCAGTCCGGCTCCTACTCCCAGGAGGGACAGGACGAACTGCGCGGCTACAACCTCGCGAAGAAACACCTCAACAACGGCGGCGGCTGGGTCGACAGCTGGAACGACCTCAGCGGCGACGGCGTGCTCGGCAAGACGGTCGCGTCCGTCACCGGCGACACCGCGACCTCGCCGGACACCGCCCGGCAGTCTGCCCAGCGGATGATTTCGCGGGACAACGCCATCATGATTACCGGCGGGTCGTCCTCGGCGGTCGCCATCGCGGTGCAGGAGCTGTGCCAGCAGGAGAAGGTGCAGTTCATGGCGTGCATCACGCACTCCAACGCCACCACCGGCTCGGAGTGCAAGCGGTACGGCCACCGCGAGATGTTCAACGCCTACATGACCGGCGCCGCGCTGGCGCCCATCCTGAAAAGCGAGTTCGGGGCGAACAAGCAGTTCTACCAGCTGTACGCCGACTACACGTGGGGGCAGTCCCAGCAGAAGTCGATGAAGAAGTTCCTCACGGAGGCGGGCTGGTCGCAGATCAACTCGGTGCCGACGCCGCTCGGCACCTCCGACTACTCGTCGTACCTCTCGGACGTCCCGCGCGACAAGACCGACGTCCTCATCCTGAACCACTACGGGCTGGACGGCGCGAACTCGCTGCCGCAGGCGATTCAGGCCGGCCTCGACAACGACATGGAGATCGTCGTCCCGCTGTACAACCGCCTGATGCTGAAGGCGGCGAGCGACTCCATCGGCGGCGTGTACGGCACCGTCGACTGGAACTGGAAGCTCAGCGACGACGCCTCGAAGTCGTTCGTCAGCGCCTTCCAGAGCGAGTACAACCGCGTCCCGTCGTACGCGGCCCGCATCGCGTACACGCAGGCGCTGCAGTACTCCGCCGCCGTCGAGCGCGCCGGGACGTTCTACGCGCCGGAGGTCATCCGCGAACTCGAAGGCTACTCGTACAACGAGGCGGGTCTCGGCGAGGAGCTGATGCGGAAGTGCGACCACCAGGCACAGCGCGACGTCCTGGTCGGCCGCGGCCTGCCGACCAGCGAACAGACGGACAAGAACCTGCTCGAAATCGTCCAGCGGACGCCGCGCGACAAGGTCAAGTACGCGTGTGACGCCGGACCGGCAGCGAACTGCTCGCTCGGCAACTACGGCGACGAGAACAGCGGATAGCCCACGTCGCCGTCTTCGACCGTTCTTTCCACCGTCGTAGTGTCAATGAATGACCTTACCGACAACTACTAACAACCGGCCGGGAAATCCGGTCGAACAGAAACAATAATCATGATATTGCAAGCTGACGTCGCAACGATTCTTCTCAACGGGCTCCAGCAGGGGGCGATTTACGCGCTCCTCGGAATCGGGCTCACCATCATCCTCGGGACGATGGAGTTCCTCAACCTCGCCCACGGCGCGCTCTACCTCGTCGGCTCGTACACCGGACTGCTGGTGTTCCGCGAGGTGTCGCTCACGACCGGGCTCTTACACAGCTTCGGCATCACGACTCTCGGCGTCGACGGCGGCTTCCTGGCCGCGCTCGTCGTCGTCCCGATAGTCGGGTTCGTCGTCGGGCTCGGCATGGAGAAGTTCGTCGCCGAACCGTTCTACGACCGCCCGGAGACCGACCAGCTACTGGTCACGTTCGGGTTAGCGCTCATCGCCGAAGAGCTGGTGCGGAACGTCATCGGCGGGAACACGTTCCAGTCGATCACGCCCCAGCAAGTGTTCGGGGTCAACATCGCTCAGCCCGTCGACCTGCCCATCATCGGGCTGTACCCGTCCTGGCGGCTGTTCATCGTCGGTATCGCCGCCGTCGTCATCCTCGTGACGTTCATCATCGTCGAACGCACCGACTTCGGCCTCGTGGTGCAGGCGGGGACGCACGACTCCGAGATGGTGCGGCTGCTCGGCATCAAAATCAACCGGTCGTACAGCCTCGTGTTCGCGCTCGGCGCGGCGCTCGCCGCGTTCGCCGGACTCATCGGCGCGTCGATTCAGACCGTCAGCCCGCAGGTCGGCACCGAGCGCGCGCTCGTGCCGGCGTTCCTCACCATCGTCGTCGGCGGCGCCGGCTCGGTCCGCGGCGCCATCGCCGGCGGGATGGTGCTCGGACTCATCGTCGCCGCGATGACGCAGACGTACTCCCAGTGGGCGCAGATCGTGCTGTACCTGTTCGTCGCGCTGATGCTCATCGTGCGGCCCGAGGGCATCTTCGGCAGTACGGGGGTGTCCGAATGAGTAGCGACACGAACGCGGCCGCCAGCCTCGTCGGCCGGCTCCGCGACCGCGACGACGCCGTCGTCATCGGCTCCGCCGTCGCGCTGCTGTTCTTCCCGTTCGTCCTCATCGACGTCCTCGGGTTCGTCGGCGCGCTCACCGGCTTCTCCATCGGCGGCTACGCCGGGCTGCCGGCGCTGGTGCTCGCGTTCGGCGTCGTCGTCATCGGCTTCAACCTCCTGCTCGGCTACACGGAGCTGCTGTCGTTCGGTCACGCCGCGTTCTTCGGAACGGCGGCGTACACCGCCGGCATCGTCAGCTCCAGCGACCTGCCGCTGCTCGCCACCGTCGGCAGCAGCCCGATCGTCATGGTCATCGCCGGCGCCATCGTCGCGACGCTGCTCGCGTGGCCCATCGGCTACGTGTCGATTCAGCGCTCCGGCGTCTACTTCGCCGTGCTCACCCTGACGTTCGGGCAGGCGCTGTACTTCTACGCGCTCGCACCCGGCGCGTGGCTCACCGGCGGCGACAACGGCTTCTCGAACGTCCAGGTCGGCCACCTGCTCGGCGTCATCGAGCTGGAGGCGCAGCTGCCGTTCCTTGGCACCTGGATGTACGTGTTCGTCGCGGCGTTCATGCTGCTCGCCATCTGGTCGGCGAACCGCATCGTGAACTCGCCGTACGGCCTCATCTTCGAGGCGCTCGGGCAGAACGAACAGCGCGTCGAGTTCGTCGGGCTGAACGTGTTCCGCTACAAGCTGATGGCGTTCGTCATCTCGGCGGTGTTCGCCGGCGTCGGCGGCGCCCTGTTCGCCATCCACGAGTCGTACATCCACCCCGGAACCGTGCTGTACTGGATCACGTCCGGCGACTTCGTCATCATGACCGTGCTCGGCGGCACCGGCAGCATCGTCGGCCCGGTGTTCGGCGCGTTCATCTTCGAGTACGTCTCGAACGTGATTCAGGGCGTCAGCCTCCCGTTCATCGGCGCCATCGGGTCGCTGTGGCGGCTCGTCCTCGGCGCCATCTTCGTGTTCGTCGTGTGGGTGTTCCCGCGCGGCGTCCACGGGGCGCTGAACGACCTGTACGGGTTCGCTCGCCCGGGCGGCGACGACGGAGGTGACGAGCAGTGAGTCTGCTCCGAACCGACGGGCTCACCAAGGAGTTCGGTGGGCTGGTCGCCGTCGACGAGGTGTCCTTCGAGGTCGAATCCGGCGAGACCCGCGCGGTCATCGGGCCGAACGGCGCCGGGAAGTCGACGCTCATCAACTGCATCACCGGGATGCTCGAACCGACCCGCGGCACCGTCGAGTTCGACGGCGAGGACATCACGCACCTCTCGCCACACGAGTCGGTGCAGCGCGGCATCAGCAAGTCGTTCCAGACGGCGTCCATCTTCCCGGAGATGACCGTCGAGGAGAACGTCACTATCGCCGCGCTCGCCGCCGAACACGGCTCGTTCCAGTTCAACTTCCTGAAGAAACTCGGCGGCTTCGACGAGGTGCACGACACCGCGGCGCGGATGCTCGACGCCGTCGAGCTCAGCGGCGTCGCCGACGAGGAGGCCGGCAGCCTGCCGTACGGCGACAAGCGCCGACTGGAGATCGCCATCGCGCTCGCCGCCGACCCGGAGATGCTGTTCATGGACGAACCGACCGCGGGCATGTCGCCCGACGAGACCGAAGCGACCGTCGAGCTCATCGAGCAGCTCCAAGACGAACTCGGGCTCACCATCCTCATCGTCGAACACGACATGGAAGTCATCTTCCGCATCGCCGACCGCATCCTGGTGTTGAACCGCGGGGAAGTCATCGCGGACGGCACGCCGGACGAGGTGCAGGGCAGCGACGCCGTGCAGGACGCCTACCTCGGCGGGGTGGAGCTATGAGCGACGACGCGCTGCTGTCGGTGGAGGGCGTGGACGCCTACTACGGGCAGAGCCACATCCTCCGCGACCTGTCGATGCACGTCGAAGAAGGGGAGGTGTGCGCCCTCCTCGGCCGGAACGGCGCCGGGAAGACGACGACGCTGCGCTCCATCGCCGGCGCGCGGCCGCCGGACGTCCGCGACGGCGCCATCCGGTTCCACGGCGACGACATCACCGACGACACCACCGAGGACATCTCCTCGCGCGGCATCTCGCTGGTGCCCGAAGAGCGCCGCGTGTTCCCGAACCTGACCGTCGAGGAGAACCTGCACCTGTCGGACGTCTCCCGGAACTGGTCGAACCGGGTCGGCCGCGACATCACGATGGGCCGGCAGGGGATGTCGACCGCCGAGGTGTTCGAGGAGTTCCCGCGGCTCGAAGAGCGCGCCAGCCAGAAGGCCGGGACGCTGTCGGGCGGCGAACAGCAGATGCTCGCCATCGCCCGCGCGCTCAAGCAGGACACCGACCTGCTGATGCTCGACGAGCCGTACGAGGGGCTGGCGCCGCAGATCATCGCCTCCGTCGAGGACGCCATCGAACGCATCGCCGACGCCGGCACCACCATCCTGCTCGTCGAGCAGAACGCCGTCGCCGCGATGAACATCGCCGACCGGGCGTACGTGCTCGACCAGGGCGAGATGGTGTTCTCCGGCGGCGCCGAGACGCTCCGGGAGGATGAAGAGACCCGCGAACAGTACCTCGGCGTATGAGCACCGACCCGGCCGCCGACGTCGACCCGGAGGCGCTGCTCGACCGACTGGTCGCCGCCGGCGTCGTCGACGAGTTCGACGACGGCACGCTCGTCACGACCGACGAGTTCGAGTCGACGCACGCGGTGTACCGGGACAGCTACCTCGACGCCGACGACGCGCGGTTCCACGACAGCGTCGCGGACGCGTTCGGGCTGGACCGGTCTGAGGCGGAGCGGCGCGTCGACGAACTCGGCGTGACGCGCGCCGAACTCGCCGCCTACCTCGCGCTCCAGTCGTTCCTCGACGACCCGCCGGCGCAGCCGGCGCTCGCCACGATGGCGGCGCTCGTCGTCGAAATCGAGCCGGCGTCCCCCATCCCGGACGGCCAGCACGAACTCACCGACGAGACGTACGAGATGTTCCGGACGGAGCACCCGGACGCCGCGGTGTTCGTCTGGAAACGCGACTGCAAGCCCTGTGAGGCGATGAAAGCGGACCTGCCGGAGATACTCGACGCGCTCCCCGCGGACGTCGAATCCGCGGGCGTCGCGGTCGGCGACGACGCCACCGAGTTCCTCCGGGCGTTCGACGTCTCGAAGGCGCCGACGCTGCTGCTGTTCCGCGACGGCGACGTCGCAGACCGGCTCGAAGGCCGGCAGCAGCCGCTGGACGTGAAGGAGGCCGCAGACCGCGTGTACGGCGACGCGGAGAACTGACCGCGGCTCGGGCCGCTCCGTCCCCGCTGCGTCTCTTCTTTTCTTCTTCGAGTTCGAGTCTCCGGCTACGCTGCGGCGCCGGCTACGCTTCTTCGGTGACGCCGGTGACCATCACCGGGCGGCCGGCGTTGAGGATGACGGCCTGCGTGACGGAGCCGAACAGCGCCTTCCCGGTCGGCGAGCGCTTCCGGCCGCCGACGACGACGAGGTCGGCGTCGACGTCGTCCGCGATTTCGATGATGGCGTCCGCCGGGTCGCCGCTGGACTCCGCGATGTCGACTTCGATGCCGGCTTCGGTCAGGACGTCCTCGGCTTCGCGGACCGCGCCGACCTGCCCGGCTGACGCGCCGCTCGGGTTGTCCTGGAAGACGTGGACGAGCGTCACTTCGATCTCGTCGGTTCCGGGGAGTTCCGTCACTTCGCGGGCGGCAGCGGCGGCGTGTTCCTCGTCCTTGTCGACGCCGAGCACAATGTGGTACATTTCTACTCGATTGTTCAGTCGGCACCGAATTAGTCGTTTCGACGGACCCCGCGCCGTGAGAGCGGCCGGAGCGAAGCACGCCGGCCGCGCCGCCCGGGCAGGTGCCGACGGATTCGGTCGAGGTCAGTCCCGGCCGACCGCGTCCGGGTCGTCGACGCGGTGGGAGACGTAGACGACGAGCGCGAGCGGGACGCCGAGCACGAACGCGATGGTGACGGCGCCGTAGACGGCGAATCCGGCGGGCGATACGGGGAGTGCGAACACGCCGAACAGCGCCGGCGCGGACAGGTCGTCGACGAACACCGGGATGAGCGCGCCGCCGACGCCGGCGATGCTCACCAGCGCGCCGTACAGCACCAACACCAGTCTCGGCCCGCGGCGCCCGCGCGCGTCGTCCGCCTGCTCGGAGTCGGTCACGGCCGAAATTCGGTGTGTCCGCGAATAGGGTTTACGTTCCCGGGGGCGCCGAGCGGCCACACCGACGCGCCTTTGCTGCTCCGCGTCGAACCGCCGACGATGACCGACAAGGACCTCCTCGGCGTCATCCTCGGCGCCGTCGCGCTGCTCATGTTCGCGACCGGACTCGTCCTCGTACTCGCGTAGCCCCGTCACGCGGCGGGTCGCTGGTGCGGTCGTCGTGGACCCGCCGGTCGCTTCTCTCGTCTCAGCCGTCCCGGAGCGCCGCGGCTGACTGTCCGTGCATCGTCGGCTCCGGCACGAAAGTCGCCCCTGAATCGCAGAAAACCGCGGTGTCCGCGTCGGAGGCGGCTTACTCGTCGCTGCCGCCGTCCATCCGAACGTCCGTCTCCTCGCCGCCGTCGGTGACCGCGGGGACGTCGGAGTCGCGCTGCTGTTCGAACCAGTCCCACTCGGCGGTGTTGAGGTCGTCCGCTTCGAGGTTCCACGGGTCGCCGCTCTGCACCCGTGGGCCTTCCAGCCAGGAGACGACGACGTTGTACACCCAGATGATGCCGCCGAGCAGCAGCATGAACGCGCCGAGCGTCGCAATCTGGTGGAGCGTCGCGAACTTCGGCAGGTAGGTGGCGTACCGGCGCGGCATGCCGCCGTAGCCGAGCAGCACCATCGCGAAGAACGTCACGTTGGTGCCGACCATCCAGAGCCAGAAGTGCGCCTTCGCGAGGCGGCGCTGGTACCAGCGGCCGCTGACCAGCGGGAACCAGTAGTAGATGCCGGCCATGCCGGCGAACGTGATGGCGCCCATGACGATGTAGTGGAAGTGGCCGACGACGTAGTACGTGTCGTGCAGCACCAGGTCGACCGGGATGGACGCGAGGAACACGCCGGTGACGCCGCCGATGATGAAGTTGCTGACGAACCCGATGCAGAACAGCATCGGCGCGGTGAGCCGGAGCCGGCCGTTCCACATCGTCGTGATCCAGTTGAACGTCTTCACGGCGGACGGGATGGCGATGGCGAGCGACACCGCCATGAAGCTCGCGCGGAGCCGCGGGTCGATGCCGGTCGCGAACATGTGGTGCGCCCAGACGCCGAACGACAGCACGCCGATGGCCAGCGTCGAGTAGACGACGAACTTGAACCCGAACAGCTTCCGGCCCGAGAACCGCGGGAGGACGTAGCTGACGATGCCCATCGGCGGCAACACCAGGATGTAGACTTCGGGGTGGCCGAAGAACCAGAAGAGGTGTTGCCACAGAATCGGGTCGCCGCCCCCCACCGCGAAGAACGTCGTCCCGAAGTTCCGGTCGAGCAGCAGCATGACGAGCGCGGAGCCGAGCAGCGGGAACGCGAACAGGATCAGGCCGGACTGCGTCAGAATCGTCCAGCTGAAGATGTCGAGGTTCGCCCAGGTGACCTCCTCGGCGCGCTCGGTGAAGATGGTCGCGATGAAGTTGATGGCGCCCATCGTCGCCGAAACCCCCGTGAGGTGGAGGCCGAGCAGCATCAGGTCGACGCCGACGTTCGCCTGGTTCCCGTTGCCGACGCCGGCCGACAGCGGCGTGTACATCGTCCAGGCGGTCTGCGCCGGGATGACGTCCGGAATCGGGAAGAACCCGGCCCAGATGAGCAGCGCGCCCGGCGGCAGCAGCCAGAACGCGATGGCGTTGATGCGCGGGAACGCCATGTCGTCCGCGCCGATGACGAGCGGAATCAGGTAGTTCGAGAACGCCGCGATGACGGGCGTCCCGAACAGGAACAGCATCGTGATGCCGTGGCTCGTCATCAGGGAGTTGTAGAACGTCGCGGAGCCGAGCACGTCCATCGACGGCGTCGCGAGCTCGGTCCGCATCCCGATGACCATCAGGCCGCCGACGACGAACGCGATGACGGCGTACGTCCCGTACAGCAGCCCGATGTCCTTGTGGTCGACGGTCGTGAGCCAGCGAATGAGTCCAGCCGGCTTCTCGCCGTGGCCGTGCTCTGTCTCACCGACGGCCCCCCCGGCGCCGATGGGGGTGTACGACCGCCAGTCCTCGACCCTCGCGAGGAAGGCGGCCACGCCCACGAGGAGCAGCCCCATGAGCGCCGTCAGCAGTAGTTGGCCGGTAATCTCCATGGGAAACGGTCTGAATCGGAAGCACAAGAAAGATTCGGGTCCGGCGCGGCCGCCGCCCGGCCGGCGGTTACTCCTCGTCGTCCTCGTTGGCGTCGTCGTCGGCAGCGGCGTCCTCGTCGTCCTCGTTGGCGTCGTCGTCGGCAGCGGCGTCCTCGTCGTCCGCGTCGACGTCACCGTCCGCGTCAGCGGCGGCGTCAGTCTCCTCGTCGTCCGCGTCGTCGCCGTCGGCGGCCTCTTCGGCCTCGTCGGCGACGTGCGTCTCCGCTTCGGCTTCCTCCTTGGTCGGTGCGTCCTCGAGGGTCGCTTGCCCCTGGAAGAACACCTTCGCGCGGTGTTCGTCACCGGCGACGGCCTTCCCGGAGACGTACGTGAGGATGGCGAGCGCGACGAACGGGAACGCGAGCAGACCCATCTGCAGCACCTTCCCGAGCGTGTCCATGCCTCCCCACGGGTCGAGCGCGAGGAACACGGCGACGAAGAACAGGATGATGCCCAGCGGGATGGCGTTCACCGTCAGGTCCAGCAGGGTGTCCCTGTCGAAGATGGTGGCCATACGCGGACCTCGTACAGCGCGGCCAAATACCTTGTTGATTCGGCGGGCGTCGCGACCGCCCCGGTGAACGCCGCGGCCGACGGTCGCGACTCCGCGTCGGCGTCGAGAAAATCCGGCGTCGCCGCGTCGCGTCGACGCTGGGGCTGCTCCGGCGTCAGACCGCGACGTCGGTGTCGTAGCTGAACAGTTCGCCGACGACGCCGGCGAGCAGCATCACGGCGCCCGCGCCGACGGCGGCGTAGCCGCGCGCCGCCACCGAGACGGACGTGTACGATTCGGCGTACACCAGCGCGGCGCCGAGCAGCACGGTCAGCACGGCGACGACCGCGAGCGCGCGCCACGGCGTCTCGGTGTACCCCGCCTCCTGCACCATCCCGGCGATGCTGCCGCAGAACAGGAACAGCCCGCCGACGGTGAGCGGAAGCAGCCCGAGCAGCAGCCCGAGCTCCGCGATGGGGAGCCCGAGCGCGACGAACAGCGGCCACGGGCTCGCCATCCGGTACTGGTCGCTCAGCCCCGGAGTCTCGTCCATACCGGTGGTTACGTCCTGTGGATGGTAAGCGCATCGGTGTCGCGGCCCGGACGGCGGGCGGCGAGCGTCGGGTCAGGGGAGCGTGACGCCGTGGCGCGCGAGAAACTCGGAGACCGCCTTGATTTCGACCGGACTCCCGATGATGCGGCACTCCGCGTCGTCCACCGAGAACACCGTCACTGTGAACTCCGCTTCGAGATCGGTGCGGACGCCGTCGAGCGCGTCGCACGGGAGGACGATCTGCGTGCTGTCTCGGAGACGGGACGGGTCCGGCATCTCGTTCGTACCAGCAATCTGACCAGCACCACGTATAACCGTATCGAAGTATTCAGCGGCGAGACTCCGAGGAGAACCGGTTCGCGAGCGGCTCGCCGGCAGCGACCCGGAGATGCGGCCACGGCGAAGGGAAGCGTTTAGGCGGCCGGACCGCCGACTGTTCAGTGATGGGACTGGAGGAGGAGATCGAGGAGTTGCGCGAGGAGATCGCGGAGACTCCGTACAACAAGTCGACCGAGGCGCACATCGGCCGGCTGAAGTCGAAACTCGCGCAGAAGAAGGAGAAACTCGAAAACCAGTCCTCCTCGGGCGGCGGCCACGGCTACGCGGTCGAGAAGACCGGCGACGCCACCGTCGCCCTCGTCGGATTCCCGTCGGTCGGGAAGTCCACGCTGATCAACGCGCTCACGAACGCCGAAAGCGAGACCGGCGAGTACGAGTTCACGACGCTCGACGTCAACCCCGGCATGCTGCAGTACCGCGGCGCCAACATCCAGATTCTGGACGTCCCGGGGCTCATCGAGGGCGCCGCCGGCGGCCGCGGCGGCGGCAAGGAGGTGCTGTCGGTGGTTCGGACCGCCGACCTCGTCGTGTTCATGCTCTCGGTGTTCGAAATCGACCAGTACGAGCGGCTGCGGTACGAACTGTACGAGAACAAGATTCGGCTGGACACGGAGCCGCCGAACATCTCGGTGCGGAAGACGCACAAGGACGGCATCCGCGTGACGATGCGCGACGACGTCTCGCTCGACGAGGAGACGGTGAAGAGCGTCCTCCGCGAGCACGGCTTCGTCAACGCCGACGTCACGATTCCGCACGACCTCACCATCGACGAACTCGTCGACGGCGTCATGGACAACCGCGAGTACGTGCCGTCCATCGTCGCCGTCAACAAGGCCGACCTCATCGACGAGGCGTACCTGCCGACGGTCCACGAGAACCTCCGCGAACACGACATCGACCCGGAGGACGCCATCTTCATCTCCGCGGCGGAGGAGAAGGGGCTCGACGGCCTGAAAGAGGAGATCTGGGAGGCGCTCGGACTCATCCGCATCTACATGGACAAGCCGGGCCGCGGCGTCGACTACGACGAGCCGCTGGTGCTCCGGGAGGGCGCCACGGTCGGCGACGCCTGCGAGAAACTCGGCGGCAGCTTCGACGACCGATTCAAGTTCGCGCGGGTCTCCGGCGACTCCGCGGTCCACGACGACCAGCAGGTCGGCCGCGACCACGAACTCGCCGACGAGGACGTGCTCCGCATCGTCGCCCGGAAGTGATGGCGGACTCGGCGCGGCTCCGCGACCGATTCGCGCGGGCGCTGCCGGCGTCGTCGCCGCGCCGCGTGCTGGCCGCCGTGCTGCTGTGCGGACTGGTTCCGTGGTCGATTCAGGTCTCGCCGGGGAGCCGCGCGTTTCTGCGGTTCGCGTGGGGCGGCGTCAGCCTCGACCCGGTCGTCGCGCGGACGCTCCTGACGTACCTCGCGTACTCGTCGTCGCCGCTGCTCGGCCGCTGGGTCGCCGCGGCGGCCTGCTGGCTGCTCGCGGTCGGCTCCGCCGCGCTCGGCTTCGTCGACGCCGAGGACGGCCGCGTCACCGCGGGGCTGCTCGCCGTCGCCGGCGCCGCCAACGTCGTGGTCGCGTCGTCGTTCGCGGCGTCGCCGGCCCAGCGCACATACCCGGTCGGCTCGCTGCTTCTGTGGGCGGTCGCGGCGTGGCGCTACCGCGCTGCTCGCGCCGCTCGCGCCGACGCCTGAACTGCTCGGGCCACCGGGACCGAGAATCAATCGCGGTACTCGGCGGGCAACGGTTATCCCGGCCGAGCGGGCGATGGCAAGCATGGACTCGGACGCCCTCGTGTGTTTTCAGCAGAACCGTCGCGGCGGCGGTGACAGGCGGTTCAAGGTGTACCGCGTCGACGTGGACGCCTCGGTCGACGAGTTCGTCGGTCGGCTCGACGACTACGTCGCGCGCGAGACGTTCCGCGACGGCGTGACGCCGCCGCACTGGCTCGACACCGACTCCGCGGTGATGGACGCCCGGCTCGCCGACATCGGCGACAAGCTCGTCCCGTTCGCCGGCTTCCACCTGTTCGTCGTGACCCGCGACGGCGTCCGGCCGTTCCTCGCGGTTCCGCTCGCCGTCGACGTGATTCCGGCGCTCGCCGACGGCATCCGCACCCGCGAGTACGCCGCCGACGACTGCGACCCGGAGACGCTCGCGCCGGCCGCGGACGCGACGCCGACCCGCACCGTCGACGCCGACGCGTTCGGCTGGCCGCTGACCGGCGACGCCGCCGCGGACGGCCTGCTTGAGTGGTGGCACCTGTTCGCGCTCCGCGCCGGCTTCCGGCTGCTCGTCGGCCCGCGGACCGGCGTCGTCGACACCGACGGCGACGCGCCGACGATGCGGGTGCGCCACGGCGGCGACGTGGTCTGCGTCGACGTGCTCGACAAGACGCCGCTGCAGCGGCTCTGCCGCGACGTGGTCTACCTGAACTACCGCGTCAGCGACGTCGCCGGCGCGGACGCCTCGCTCGACGACCGGGTGACCGACGGCCTCCGCCGCACCGCTCGGCTCCGGTACCGGCACGCGCGGCACCTCTGGGCGGTCCGGCACGGCGAACACGACGACTGGCTCGTCGACGTCGACGGCCGCTCCGCCGCCGACCGGACGCTCGCCGACGAACGAAAGACCGCCCGCGCGCGGCTGTTCGCGGACCTCGAATCGACGTACGGAGCCGCGCTCGCGCCGTTCTCCGCCGGGTCGTACGGCGCCGCACTCCGCCAGGCGACCGCGACCCGCGCCGACACGTACGAACTGAACGAGGCGCCCGGCTTCGCCGCCGAAACCGTCGAGGCGGCCGTCGACGACGTCGACCCGAACTTCACGCCCGACCGCCGCCCGCAGCGCTTCTGAACCGGCGCTGTGACGTCGCGGCGGCGTCGCCCGGGTTCGGTAGGGATATGGGTCCGGCGCCCGACGCATCGCGTATGACGTTCAATCTCGACCACGTGATGATGCGGGTGGAGGACCTCGACGAGGCGATGGAGTTCTACACCGAGCTGTTCGGTTACGAGGAGAAGAGCCGGTGGGACGCCGAGACGTTCACCAACGTCCACCTCGGCCCGAAGAACATGCACGAGGAGGGGTCGACGCTCGAACTCACCTACAACCACGACGACCGCAGCTACGACATGGGCGACGCGTGGGGCCACATCGCGGTGCGCGTCGAAGACCTCGAAGCGTCCTACCAGGAGCTGATGGACGCCGGCGTCGAGGACTACCGCGACCCCGAGTCCTGCGGCGGCAACTACGCGTTCGTGAAGGACCCGGACGGCCACGAAATCGAACTGGTGCAGCGCGACCACGGCGCCCGCTGGAGCCTCGACCACACCATGATTCGCGTCGAGGACGCCACCGAGGCGCTCGGCTACTGGCTCCGCACCTTCGAGTACGAACACACCGGCCGCTGGGAGGCGGACACGTTCGCGAACTACTTCATGAAAGCCGAGGGCGCCGCCGAGGAGGCGATGGCCGTCGAACTCACCTACAACTACGACGGCCGCAGCTACGACATGGGCGACGCCTGGGGCCACCTCGCCGTCTCCGTCGACGACCTGGAGGAGGACTGGGCGACCGTCCTGGAGCGCGAATCCGAAGACTACCGCGACCCCGAGTCCTGCGACTTCCGCTACGCGTTCACCAAAGACCAGGACGGCCACGAAATCGAACTGGTCTGACGCCGACCGGCGTTCCGCGCCGCTGCTGACCTGGTTTCGTGCCGAAGCTGACCGGGTTTCGCGCCGCACCCCCGCTAATTATCTCGCGTAATAGTTCGGCCCAAGCGTACATACCGGTCGGCGTCGTCCGGCCAGCCACACCTGCTGAACGGCGCGCCGCCCGGATTCGGCGGTGGGCCCGTTCGGCCATCGACTGCTATGACCGACTCACTCGACGAGGGCGCTGGCTGGCTCCCGCGCCTGATTTCCGGCGCCGACGCCGCCGTCGCGGCGGTCGCCCATCGGGTTCGCCCCGCGGACGTCCTGGTGGTCGCCGGAGTTCCGGCGGTGCTGCTCGCCGTGTTCGCGCTGCCGCGACCGACGAAGCTGTCGTACGCGCTCGCGTACGCGGAGCCGACGCTGCCGGCGATGTACGCCTCGCACTTCGTCCACCTCTCGGTCGGCCACCTCGCGTCGAACCTCCTCGTCTACCTCGCCGTCGTCCCCGTCGCGCTCGCGCTGAGCGCCCGGAGCGGCCGCCGCCGCCTGTTCTTCGTCACGTTCGTCGCGGTGCTCGTCGCGTTCCCGTGGGCGCTGTCCGCGCTGAACATGCTGTTCCCGCGCCACAGCATCGGCTACGGCTTCTCCGGGCTCAACATGGCGTTCCTCGGCTTCCTGCCGCACGCCATCACCTGGGCGGTCGCGGACTGCGTCGACGGCGCGCCTGGAGACGTCGACGCGGACGCAGACGCCGACGAAGGCGCGTACGCGACTACCGACACCGACGCCCCCGTCAGCGGCGCCGCCGTCGCCGCTGTCGCTGACGCGTCGCCGGCGCTGTTCTTCGTCGGGACGGCCGTGGTGTCGTTCTGGGCGGTGCCGCTGTCGACGGCGAGCGCCGCGGCGGGCGTCGCGAGCGTCGTCGCCGTCGCGGTGTACGGCCGAGCGGTCCTCCGGTCGGCTGGCGGTGCTATCGCCGACACCGTCGTCGCGCCGGCCGGAACGGGCGACGGCTACGGCGGCGTGGTGCTGGTCGCGGCGGCGCTGTCGGTGCTGCTGTTGTTCCCGGCGTTCCCGGCCGTCTCGCCCGGCGACGGCACCGTCCTGAACGTGTTCACGCACCTGCTCGGCTACTGCTTCGGCTACATCGTCCCGTTCGTCGCGTTCCGCCTCACGCCGCTGGCCGACTCGCACGTCGGCGCCTGACGGCGGGGTCCATTGGCGGCTGACGGGGACGAACGGACGGGCCTCCCTGCGGACGCAGAAAAAGAACGCCGAGCCGCAGCGGCGTCGTCGTCGGCGTTGTCGGCTGTCGGCGGTGCGGCTTACTCGCGGCGGCGGAGCGCGACGAACGCGCCGACGATGACGAGCAGGAGCAGCACCGCGGCGACGACGCCGAGGTCGAAGCCGGCCGGCTCCTGCACCGGTTCGCTCGTCGCCGGCTCGTCGGTCGGCGTGTCCGCGGGCGTCTCGGTCGGTTCGTCGGTCGGCGTGTCTGTCGGCGAGTCGCCGTCGGTCGGCGTGTCAGTCGGCGTCGACTGCTGTTCGGCGGTCGAGCCGACAGCGAACAGCGAGAAGCCCGGCGTCCGGGCCTCCAGCACGACCGTTTCGTCGGTCGCGGAGACGAGGCTAGTGTCGAGCGTCGACCAGGAGCCGTCGTGGTAGTGGTACACCACGAGGCCGCTCGGGTCGGCCGTGCCGACCGCGTCGCGGTCGACGGTCAGCCGGACGGTCGCGCTCGAGTCGGTGAGCCCGGACGGGACGGTCACGTCGATGAACGCGACGTCGCGGGCGCCGTCGGGCAGCGGCGGGACGGACGCGGGCCGGCCGTCGAGCTGCTGCACCGTGACGATGCCGGACGCGCCGGCGTCGTCGAACGTGATGTCGACTCGGGAGACGCTCGTGCCGAGGTCGACGGTCGCGACGCCGCCCTGCAGCACGTCGGAGACGCGGACCTGCGTCGGCGTCGACGGGCCGGTCGACGGCGAGTCGTCGTCATCGTCGGCGGTGTTGCCGGGGGCGCTCGGCGTGTCCGGCTCGGGGGCGGCGACTTCGACGGTGACGGACTCGGTGACCGTGTTGCCCTCGGCGTCGACGACCGTCGCCGTGACGGTGTGCGTCGACCCGTTCGTGAGCCCGAGGACGGTGTACGTCAGGCCGTCGGCGGTGACGACCGCGTCGCCGGTGACGTCGGTTCCGTCGAGCCGGACCGTGACGTTGCCGGCGTCGATACTGCTCGTGGCGTCGGTGTACTCGAACTCGACGGTCGCCTGCGTCGTCCCCATCGGGAGTTCGCCGTTCGTCGGCGTCGGCGAGATGGTGGTCGACGTGACCGTCGGAGTGTCGGTGTCGCCGGCGACGACGAACGACTCGGTGACGGTGTCGGTGTTGCCGGCGGCGTCGGCGACGGTCAGCGTCGCGGTGTGCGTGCCCGGCCCGAGACCGGTCGCGGTGTACTGGACGCCGGAGGCCGTGACGGTCGCCGGCCCGGTGACGTCGACGCCGTCGACGGACAGCGTGACGGCGGAGACGTTCACGCCGCTCAGGCTGTCGGTGAGCCCGAACGACAGCGGGACCGACGTGGTTCCGTACGGGTGCGAGTCCGTGATGGACTCGGTGACCTGCGGCGCGTCCGTGTCGCGCGGCACCGTGAACGAGACGTTCTCGGTTTCGGCGTTGCCGGCGGTGTCGGGCACGGAGACGTTCAGCCAGTGGGTGCCGGAGCCGACGAGGCCGGACGCGGTGTACGTCACCTGCGACCCGGAGACGCTCGTCGCGGCGCTCCCCGTGACGTCGGCGCCGTCGAACCGCACCGTGACGTTGCCGGCGTCGACCTGCTTGTTGTCGCTGTACTGCACCGTCACCGTCGCGGTCGCGGTGCTGTACGTCGGGCTCGTCGGCGACACGGCGGTCGAGTCGATGCTCGGCGCGGTCGTGTCGGGCGCGACCGGGCCGTACGTCGAGAAGTGCTCGACGGTCGCGACGAAGTACTCGGTGCCGTCGATGACGCGGACCTCGGTGGTGCCGACGGCCTCCCACGACCCGGTGGTCGCGTTGTACCGCCGGATTTCGACGTCCTCCGTGTCGACGCCGGCGGGCGTGTTCCCGGCGGTCGGGATGCGGATGGAGGCGTTGTCGAGGTTCGCTGTGAGCCCCGGGCTCAGTTCGCCGTTCAGGAACGTCGACCCGACGTTCGTGCCGAGTTCGGCGAGCGGCGTGTCAGAGCTGGTGAACGCCGCGTACTCGCTGGTGACGCTCGCGTTCATGTTCAGCACGACGACGGTGCCGTCGCCGCCGCGGATGGTGAACTGCCGGCCGGTGAGCGCCGTCGAGACGTTCGCGGTCGCGGTCGACTCGCCGGCGTTGCCGGCGGCGTCGGTCGCGCTCGCGTTCAGCTCGTACTGGCCGCTGCCGGTGAAGCTGAAGGTGCCGGAGTAGACGTTCGTCGACCCGACTTCGCTGAATCCGTTGACGGTGACGTCGTTTCCGTCCGGGTCGTCGAGGTCGAGCGTCGGCGCGGACGGGACGTCCTCGGAGACGGTGACGTTCACGTAGCCAGTGGTGCCGTCCTTCGGTTTCACGACCGCGCTGACGGTCGGCGCGGAGGTGTCGACGGCGAGTTCGCCGCTGCCGACGGCCGCCGCGTCGTTGCCGGCGGCGTCGGTCGCGGTGACGCGGACGGTGTAGTTGCCGTCGACCGTGAGGTTCGCGGCGTCGAACGTCGCGGTCCACGTCCCGGAGCCGTTCGTCGCAGCCCTGGTCGTCCGGTAGTTCACGTCTTCGGCGACGAGCGTCACGTCGACCGCGTCGACGCCGGAGCCGCCCGTCGCCGCGTCGGCGGCGGTGACGTCGACCGTCACCGTTCCGCCGCCGCCGAGGTGCAGCGGCGACACCGAGTCGACGCCGACGGACGGCGCCGCGTTGTCGACGGCGACCGTCGCGTTCGCCTCCGCGGTGAGCCCGCCGGCGTCGCTGGCGTTCAGCGCCAGCGTGTAGGTGCCGGAGGGCACCGGGTCGCCGGTCGCGTTCGTGCCGTCCCAGCGGACGGTCGCGGCTCCGTCTGCGAGTTCGTCGCCGACGTCGACCGCGTACACCGCGTCGCCGCCGGCGTCGCGGACCACGAAGGTCGCGTCGCCGGGGTTCGCGTCGGTGACGGAGAGGTCGACGGCGACGCCGCGGTTCGCGCCGACCGCGTCGGTGCGGCTCGGCGTCACGTCGACCGTCGGCGGCGTCGAGTCGACGGTGAACGTCCGCGTCTTCGGCGGCATCGCGTTGCCGAGGTTGTCGACGAGCCGCACCGTGACGGTGTGGCTGCCGTCGCTCAGCCCGGTGAGGTTCACGGCGGTCCGGTTCAGGTCCGTGACGGACTGGGCGGCGCCGCCGTCGACGGCGTACCTGACCGCGGCGATGCCGGCGTCGGCGTTCCGCAGCGCGTACGTCAGCGTCACGTTCCCGTCACTGACCGTGGCGCCGGCGGCCGGCGACGTGATGGAGACGGACGCCTGCGGGTTCGTCGCGCGGTCCGCGACGACCGTCTTCGCGGCCAGCGTGTTCACCGAGTCGTTCACCGTGACGGCGTGGGCGCCGACGGCGAACCGGTGCTGGAACGTCACTGTTCGCGAGGTGTTCGCGGGCACCGTCACGGACTTCGCGCCGACGGCGGCGCCGTCGACGAGCAGCCGCACGGTCCGGTCGGCCGACCGGTTCCCGACGTTCCGGACCGTGACGGTCACGTCGACGACGTCGGTGTTCAGCGGCGTCGCGTCCGAGACGCTGAACGTCGTCGTCGTCTCGGAGTCGGTCGACAGGTCGACCGGGTTCGTCGACGCCGAGCCGACCGCGCCGCCGCGGTCGGTCGCGACGACGGACAGCGCGTAGCTCGCGTCGACGGACGCGGCCGCGGCGTCGACGGTGAACGTCGCCTCGTAGACGCCGTCCGCGTCGCCGTCGGTGAGCGTGACGGTGCCGGCGCCGAACGGTCCGGCGTCCACCCGCACCGAGTCGACGCCGCTCGCGTCGGTCACGCGCGCGGAGACGGTGAGTCGGTCGCCGTCGCCGACGACGCCGTTGCCGTCGGTCGCGTCGACCAGCGTCGCGTTGCTGACGGCGGGCGGCTCCGTCGACAGCGTCGTCATCGCGGCGTCCACGTAGAACGGCGACACCGTCACGTTCGCTGTGACGTTCGCGCCGTCGCCCGGTCCGGCGCCGCCCGGTCCGGTCGGCGCGCCCCAGTAGTTCAGCGTGGCGTTGACCGTGCCGGTCGCGTTCGCCGAGTCGGCCACGAACAGCCCGTCCGTCCGGAAGGCGGTGATGCGGTTCTGGTGAACCTCCACTTCGTCGCGGTCGGCGAGGTTCGAGCCGATTTTCACGGCTGCCTGCGGATACGTCGTGTTCGCGGCGCCGGCGTTCGTGAACGTGTTGTTCACCACGTCGACGTCCCGTGTCGCCGTGTCGAAGACGGCGCTGAACGGCCCTTCGACGAACACGCCGGCTTTCGTGGAGTTCGTCACCGTGTTCTGCGCGACGACCGCTCCGTCGACGCTGATGAGCGACACGGCGGACCCGGAGACGTTCGTGAAGTCGTTTTCGGTGACGGTGAGTTCACCGAGGTTCCACAGCCTGAACCCGGTCGACGCGTTCGTCACCTCGTTGTCGGCGATCGTCCACCCGGTCTTGACGTGGTCCTGGCCGCCGGATTCGCCGCCGTGGATGACGGGGTTCGCGACGTCGACGAACCGGTTGTTCGTCACTGTCAGGTCGTCCCCGGCGTTGTTCGCGTTGATGGCCTTCTCGGTGTCCGTGAACGTGAACCCTGTCACGGTGACGCCGTCCGGGTGGGCACCCGTGAAGCCGATGCCGCCGTGAATCGTCGCGCCGTCCGCGCCGACCAGCGTGAGGTTCGCGGTGTCGACCGCGACGGACTCGTCGTAGCTGCCGGCGGCGACGAACAGCACGTCGCCGGACGCGGCGTCGTCGACGGCGGCCTGGATCGAGGCGTACGACTCGCCGGTGTCGGTGTTCGTGACGGGGCTGACCGTCGACGCGGTGCCCGCGCCGGTGAGCGATGCGTTCAGCCACGGCGCGAACGCCACGTCGCCGGTGACTGCTGCGCCCTGGCTGCCGGCGTTGTAGCGGTTCGCGTCGGCGGCCGGGCCGTTCGCGCTCCCCCAGTAGTTCAGGGTGGCGTTCAGTTCGCCGGCGCCGTTGTTCGCGACGGCGACCGCGTCGCCGCCGGACTGGCCGGTCGTCCCGAAGTCGTTGAACTGCAACGTCACCGCGGCGGCGTCGATGCCGGCGGTGACGTTCACGGCGACGTCGGTGTGCGTGAACGTCGTGCGGCGGACGGTGAGCGACCCGGTCGGCTCGTAGCCGAGCCCCGTGAAGTCGTTGAACTTCACGCCGGTCGTCGTGTTCGCGACGCGGCTGTCCTCGATGACGAGGCTGCCGACGCCGCCGACTTCGAACGCGCCGACGTCGCTCGTCACGTTCCGGACGGTGACGTTCTCGAACGTCGCCCGCTCGGTGTCGAACAGGCCGACCGCGGCGACGCCGCCCTCGACGACGGCGTCCTCGACGGTGACGTTCCCGGTCTCGTAGTCGTCGTCGGTGTTCGAGACGGTGTGCAGCCCGATTTCGCCCGGGGCGGCCCGAACGGTCAGGTCGCGGACCGTGACGTCGTCGACCCTGATGCGGTCGCCGCTCGTGACGTTCTCGATGCTGACGGCGGTGCCGCTCTCCGGCGCGATGACGGTCCGGCCGGCGCCGGCGCCCTCAAGCGTCACGGACGTGTCGACGACGACGCTCTCGGTGAAGGTGCCCGCGGAGACGCGGACGGTGTCGCCGGCGGCGGCGTGGTCGACGGCGGCCTGAATCGTGCCGTAGACGCTGGACCCGCCGGAGACGGTGGCGACGCCGCCCGTGAAGTTGTTGCTGGCGACGAGCGCGGCCGCGTCGAGCCCGGAGCCGGTCGTGACGTCGTACACCGGGACGTCGTAGCCGGTGAACGTGTTTCCGGCGACGGTGACGTCGGTCGGGCCGGCGTTGCCGGCGCCGGGTTCGCCGAACCGGAGCGCGACGCGCTCGGAGTCGTCCTCTGCGACGAACGTGTTGTCGACGACGGTGACGCCGGTCAGCGTCGCCGCCGGGGTGTCGCTGTCGTTGTAGTCGCCGTCGTCGCGGGCTTTGATGGCGAGCGCGCCCGAGAAGTCCCGGCCGGAGACGGCGGACGTGAACTCGCCGGAGCCGACGAACCGGGAGTCGCGGACGGTGACGTTCTCGTAGTCGCCGGCCTTGAGGTTGATGTCGAAGCCGTTGTTGTACTGGTAGGTGTCGTCGACGCCGCTGTCCTCGACGGTGATGCCGTCGAACACCGCGTCTTCGAGCTTCTCGACGTACAGCCCCTTCTTGTCGTTGTCGGCGAAGGTGACGTCGACGAAGCTGACGTTGCTCACGGTCGAGTCGCCGGGTGTGTCGTACTTCTTCGCGAAGTAGACGCCGAACGTGTTGTTCGCGAAGCGGCTGTCGGCGACGCGCAGGCCGTCGACGGACTGCGTGCTCGCGACGTCGAGGCCGGTGTTGAAGTTCCGGACCGTGACGCCGCGGATGACGACGTCGTCGGCGGCGAGCGAGATGCCGTCGCCGTCGCCGCTGCCGTTGACGACGACGGCGCCGGCGCCGACGAGCGACAGCGGCTCGTCGACGGTGAGCGACTCGTCGTACGTCCCGTTCGCCACCCGGACGGTGGCGCCGGCGTCCGCGGCGTCGATTGCCGTCTGGATGGAGAGGCCGTCCGCGACGACGTACGTCGACCCGAGGTCGACCTCGTCGCCGGCGCTGTGTGTCAGCGTCCGGACGGTCGAGCTGCTGTTGTTCGCGAGGCCGCGCGCGAGCGAGACGGCTTCGGACTCGGTTTCGGTGTAGAACACGAAGTCGTCGCCGCGCGGTCGGTGGTCAGGGTTCTGCACCGCGTAGTCGTACGCGGGCGCGTACAGCGCGCCGAGCGTCCCGCCGAACGCCTGGTCGGAGTACAGCGAGATGGACTCGTTGAGGTCGCTCGACGGCGCGACGGTGACCTCGGAGGTGTTCTCGACGAGCGTCCAGCCGCTCGGGTAGTTGTTCTTCACGCTGGTCGAGACGTCGTACAGGCCGACGCCGCCCCAGCCGTTCCCGGTCGTGTCGACGTCGTCGAGCGTCACGTTCCGGACCCCCGAGAGCGCGACGCCGACGCCGCCGGTGCCTTCGCCGTCCGCGTCGACGTTCCGCAGCGTCGCGTTCACGACGTTGTTCAAGTCGAGTTCGTTGCCGGCGGAGCCGTTGACGGCGACGTTCTCGATGGTGAGGCCGTCCACGAACGCGGCCTTGATGGTGTCGTCGGAGCCGGACTGCTCGGTGCCGTAGACGGTGAGGTTCCGCAGGGTGACGTCGCTCTGGTTGTGGACGTATATCGGCCACGACGCGCCGGAGCCGTCGACGACGACGCCGGACTTCGACTCGCCCTCGATGGTGATGCCGTCTTTCGACACGTCGACCCGGTCGCCGCCGAGGTCGTAGTACCCATTCGCGACGTGAACGGTGTCGCCGGAACTGGCACCGCTGACCGCGGCACTGAGCGTCCCTACGATGGACGCACCTGTCGTACCGGTGGCGTTTCCGGCGTACGCTGCGGTGTCGAAGTCGTTGCTCTCGAAGATGGTGGTCGTGTCGAGGCCCCCGGTGTAGTCCGCAAGGTGCCAGGTGTTGTTCGAGAAGTTGTTGCCGGTTACCTCAACGTTGGTCGAACCGGACACAGCGAGCGCACCCATGCTGTTCGATAGCGTGTTGTTCGCGACCACCGTTGTCTCGTTTGTACTGTGACCGGATAGGAGGATATCCGTCGCGAGCCAGTTTCCGGGTGTGTAGTCGTGTCCACTGACCGTGTTCTCCTTTATTATACCAACTGCAGATCCAGAAATCTGAATGCCGTTCTGCGCGGTGACGTCCGTCGGCCCTTGACCCGTTACGTCGTTGTCGATGACGCGCGCGGTGAGCCCGCTACCGCTCGCGACGAAGCCGCCCTTCTGATAATCGACGAGCGTCGAGTCTTTCATCGTGAACGTCCGCTGTTGACCGTCGAGGTTGTATACCGCGACGGCGGTGCCATGCTGGCTGCCCGAGAACTGAGAGTTCATCACGTTCTCCACGGTGACGTTCGCGATTGTGCCGCTCGCATTCGCATACGCGATGCCGTGGAACTCGACGTTTCCGTCGCCGTTGTTTGCGCCGTCGACAGTCAGCCTCCGCACGTCAGCGTTAGCGTTCTCCACGACGAGGGCGGCGTACCCGGCTTCGCCGCCAGCCGTCGTGAACGAGTGGGCGAGGGAAGACGGTGACTTGATCGTCGTCGCTTCCTCGCCCGCGCCGACGATGCTCACGTTCGTCTCGATAACGACTTGCTCGGTGTAGGTGCCTGCGGCGACGCTGACCGTGTCGCCGTCCCCGGAGGCGTTCACGGCGTCCTGAATCGACATCCCGGAGCCGACCAGGTACGTTCCCTGTCCGTCGGTGACGACGGCGTCCGGCATGGTGGCGCCAAAGGAGAGCGCGTCGGATTCGGTGGCGAAGTAGACCGTCGTGTTCGGGTAGGCGCTGGTGGTGGCTTCGTAGCCGTAGCCGTCGAGCGAGACGTTGCTGACCGTCCCGGAGATTGCGCCGACGGAGATGCCGTTCGAGTTCACGCCGGCGAGCGTGTTGCCGGAGACGTCGACGCCGTCGACGCTGCCGCCGTAGTTCGCCGCGACGGCGAGCGGCCCGGCGAACCCGGAGACGTCGTTGCCGGTGACGGTGACGTTCGCGACGGTTTCGCCGCTCCCGCCGCTCTCGTCGTCGAGGACCATGATGCCCTTGTTGTGGAGGTCGGTGAACCCGGACCCGACGACGACGTTGTTCTCGATGCGGACGTCGCTGCCGGAGACCCGGATGCCCTGCGCGAACGGCGCCGACGAGCCGCGGCCCGCGGCGGCGACGCGCTCGACGGTGAATCCGGAGACGGTGGCGCCGTCGTGCGTGACTTTCACCGCCGGCTGGCCGGTGGCGCTCCCGGGCGCGTATCGAATCGTCGCGCCGTGTGGCGACTCGGCGGTCAGCGTCACGTCCTCGTCGACGACCACCTGGCCGTCGTAGGTGCCGTCGCGGACGACGACGGTGTCGCCCGCGTCGGCGAGGTTCATCGCTTCCTGTATCGTCGCGGTCGCGTTGGTCCCGACGACGTAGCCGTCGCCGACGGTGTCGCCGCCGCTCGCGCCGCTCCAGTCGTCGTCGACGTAGATGGTCGTCGGGTCGGCCGCGGCGGCGGGGGCGGCGAGCGTCGCGAGCGCGACGACCGCGGCGAGCAGCACCGCGCGCCGAACCGCGCTGGCGTCCGAGCGCGTCATCGGTCCTCCGGCGGTGCAGGCCGCTTGTCCGCCGGCGATGTCGGTCTGTTCGCCGCCGATACTGGTCTGGTCGGGACCGTCGATTCTGGTCTGAGCTGTTCGCGCGTCCGCGGCCCGTCGTCGGGCGGCGCGGGCCGCGTCGGCTGCCGAGTCCGGTGCAGGGGAGACATCTGGTATCAACACACCCACAGATCCCCGACGGCTTATTCAATGGCCAGTTAACGCCCGCTTAACGGCTGATTATGCGGGGAGTGGGCGGCTGAACGGGCCGTTTAATCGAGCGCCTCCGGAGCGGTCGGCGCGAGAAGCAGAAAATTTAGCTGTATTCTGCGTGAGCAAATCACACAGATTGATTACTCGGTTGACCTATTCTCCGCACAATGATCGCTGGTGCGTCACACTACCGCGGCAGCACCGACACTCCGGAGCTCCCGGAGACAGCAATCCACGACGTGTTGCGCAACGAGCGGCGGCGCAGACTGCTCTCGCTGCTCACCGACCGGGCGACCGCGTCCGTGAGCGACCTCGCCGAACGCATCGCCGAACAGGAGTCCGACGAGGTGCCGGCGCCGCGCGACGTCCGGCAGAGCGTCTACGTCTCCCTCCAGCAGACGCACATCCCGAAGCTCGTCAGGCTCGGCATCGTCGAGCAGGACGGGGACGGAATCCGGCTCAGCGACCGCGCGGACGACGTCACCGTCCACCTCGAAGTCGTCTCCGGGTACGACATCGCCTGGAGCGAGTACTACGTCGGCGTCGGCCTGCTCGGCCTGCTGGCCGTGCTCGCCGTGGAGGTCGGCGTTCCGGGGTTCGCCGCGCTCCCGTCGGTGTTGGTCGCGGCGCTGTTTCTCGCCGTCGTCGTCGCCTCCGCGGTCTACCAGACCTGGACGCTCGGCAGCACCGTCTTCCACCGGGCGCGACGCGACGGCGACCGCTGACGGCCAGCGGCCGGGACGACGACCGCTGACGAACACACGACGCGGCGGGTCGCCCCGTCGTGCCGCGGCGGTACGTGGCGCGCCCCGGCGACCGCGCTGACCGAGTGATTCAAGTCCAGTTGCAGGAATCCAACCACAGTGGCAACTTCGTTCGACCTGTTCGGGACGCTCGTGGCGGTCGCGCGGCCCGCCGACCCCGCGACGGCGGTCGCCGACGCGCTCCGCGACCGCGACGTCCCGGTCCCGGACGACTGGGCGGCGGCGTACCGCGAGCCGCACGTCGACGTGCCCGCCGGCGCCGAGTGCTCGCTCGGCCGGCACGTCGCGGCGGCGCTCGACAGCCGCGACGTCGACGTCGCCGAACCGGTCGCCGCGGCCGCCGTCCGCGACGCGTTCGACCGGCCCGTCACCGTCCGCGACGGCGCCCGCGACGCGCTCGCTGCGGCCGCTGACCGCGGCGCCGTCGGCCTGCTGTCGAACTGCAGCGTCCCCGGGCTCCCCGAGCGCGTCCTCGACCGCTGCGGCGTCGGCACGGACCGGTTCGACGCGGTCGTGACGAGCGTTGGGTGCGGCTGGCGGAAGCCGGACCCGCGGGCGTTCGACGCCGTCGCCGCGGCGCTCGACGTCGACTCCGCGGAACTGGTTCACGTCGGCGACGACCCGGACGCGGACGGCGGCGTCGAGGCGGTCGGCGGCCGCGCGGTGCTGCTCGACGAGTCACGGTCGCTTCCGGCCGTCGCCCGGGAACTCCGGGCGGAGGGCGAGCCGTGAGCCTGCCCGCCGCGGCGGCCGTCGCTGTGGCGGCGCTGCTCGACGCCGCCGTCGGGGAGTTCCCGACGCGCACACACCCCGTCGTCTGGTTCGGGGCGGCGGTCGCGCCGTTCGACCGGGAGTGGTCCCGGCCGCTGGCCGTCGGCGTCGCCGTCGCGGTCGCGCTCCCGCTCGCCGCCGCGGTCGCCGTCGCCGGCGTCGTCGCGGCCGCGGGGCGGCCCCACGTCGCGGCCGCGGTCGCCGTCGCGGCGCTCGCGCTGTTCAGCGCGACGAGCCTCCGGATGCTGCTCGACGAAGCCCGAGCCGTCGTCGCGGCGACCGAAGGCGACGTCGACGCGGCCCGCGACCGGCTCCGGTCGCTCGCCGGCCGCGACCCCGCGGGGCTGTCCGCCGGCCAGATTCGGAGCGCCGCCGTCGAGAGCGCCGCCGAGAACCTCGCGGACGGCCTCGTCGCCCCGCTCGCCGCGTTCGCGGTCGGCGCGTCCGTCTCGCTGCCCGTCGCGGCCGGCGCCGCCGCGTGGGTGAAAGCCGTGAACACGCTGGACTCGATGCTCGGCTACCGGTCGAAGCGCGTCGGCACCGCGAGCGCCCGGCTCGACGACGCCGTGATGTGGCTCCCGGCGCGGCTGAGCGCCGCCCTCGTCGCCGCGGCGGCGCTGGACCCCGGTGCGCTCCGGCGGGCGTGGCCGCACGCGTCGACGCCGCCGTCGCCGAACTCCGGGTGGCCGATGGCGACGCTCGCCGCCGCGCTCGACGTGCGGCTGGAGAAGCCGGGCGCGTACGAACTGCCGTGCGGGCCGGCGCTGCCGACCGCGGCGGCGGCGCGACGCGGGATTCACGTCGTCGGCGCCGCGGGGCTGCTGGCGACCGCGCTCGCCGCCGCGGGGGTGGCTGCGTGGCCCTGAGCGACGCCGCCGACGCGGTCCGCGGCGCGCTCGGCTTCCTCACGCGGCTCCGCGTCGGCCACGACGACGCCGGCTGGGCCGCGTTCCGCGGGTCGCCGTGGGCGTTCCCGGCGACGGGCTACGCCGTCGGCGCGCTGCTCGCCGTCCCGGTGGCTGCGGGCGTCGCGGCCGGGCTTCCGGCGACGGTCGGCGCCGCCGCGTACGTCGGCTCGGTGCTGTTGCTCACCGGCATCAACCACCTCGACGGCGTCGCCGACGTCGCCGACGCGGCGGTCGTCCACGGCGACGCCGCCGACCGGCACGCCGCGCTGAAAGACACCACCGTCGGCGTCGGCGCCGCGGCCGCGGTCGGCGTCGCGCTGCTCGCGCTCGGCTTCGGCGCCGTCGGCGCCGCCGGCCTCCCGCTCCGCGTCGCCGCCGCGGTCGTCGTCGCCGCCGAGGTCGGCGCGAAACTCGGGCAGGCCGCCGTCGCCTGCGTCGGCACCGCGACCCACGACGGACTCGGGTCGCAGTTCACCGGCCGCGCCGCCCGCAGCGACCTGCTTCCGGCGGTCGCCGTGGCGGTGCCGGCCGCGCTGCTTTCGGCGCCGTCACCGGCCGCGGCGGGCGCGCTCGCAGGCGCCGTCGTCGGCGCCGGCGCGGTGCTGTGGCGGGTCAGGCGGCTGCTCGGCGGCGTCAGCGGCGACGTGTTCGGCGCCGTCAACGAGGCCGGGCGAATCGCGGGGCTGCACGCGGGGGTGATGGTGTGGACGCTCTCGTGATGTGCGGCGGCCGCGGCACCCGGCTCGACGCCGACGCGGAGAAGCCGCTGTTCGCGGTCGGCGGCGCACCGATGGTCGACCGCGTGTGCGACGCGCTCGCGGCCGCAGACCGCGTCGACGCCGTCTCCGCCGCCGTCTCCCCGCACACGCCCGACACGCGCGACCGCCTCGCAGACGACGACGCGGTCTCCGTGATTCGGACGCCCGGCGACGGCTACGTCGCCGACCTGCAGGCGGCGCTCGACGCGACGGGGACGCCGGTGCTGACCGTCGCCGCCGACCTGCCGCTGCTCGCCGGCGACGCGGTCGACGCGATGCTCGCCGCCGCCGACGGCTCGACGACGGTGCGCGTCCCGGCGGCGCTGAAGCGCGAACTCGGGGTCAGCGTCGACAGCGCCGACAGCGTCGACGCCGGGGACGCCGGGGACGCCGGAGACGCCGCCGGGGGCGACGACGCCGACGCAGCTGCGGCGTGGGTGCCGACGGGCGTCAACGTCGTCGCCGCCGACGGCGACACCGCGGTCCGGAGCTACGACGCGCGGCTCGCCGTGAACGTGAACCGCCGCGCGGACGCCGCGGTCGCCGAACGGCTGCTCGCGGCCCGACGCGCGCCGGCCGG
This sequence comes from Halobaculum sp. P14, assembly GCF_051195155.1. Classification (NCBI taxonomy): domain Archaea; kingdom Methanobacteriati; phylum Methanobacteriota; class Halobacteria; order Halobacteriales; family Haloferacaceae; genus Halobaculum; species Halobaculum sp. P14. The sequence continues at coordinate 14,117 of NZ_JBNTKB010000004.1, read as the reverse complement.
CGGGGAGGTGGCCGATGGACCCTGACGCCGTCCGCGACGCGGCGCGCGTCCCGCACGGCGGCGCCGACGACCCGGACGTCCTCGACTTCAGCGCGAACGTCAATCCGCGGACGCCGCCAGGGACCCGCGAGGTGTACGAGGCCGCCTTCGACGACGCGACCCGGTATCCGAACGACGACGCGCCGGCGTTCCGCGCCGCCGCCGCAGACTACGTCGGCTGCGACCCCGACCGCGTCGTGCCGACGCCGGGCGGCCTCGCCGGCATCCGGCTCGCCATCGAGACCCGCGTCGGCCCCGGCGACACCGTGCTGGTCCCGGCGCCGAGCTTCGGCGAGTACGCCCGCGAAATCGAGCTGCAGGGCGCCGAGCCCGTGTTCGTCCCGCACGACGAACTCCTCGACGCCGACCCCGCCGGGCACGCGATGGCCGTCGTCTGCACGCCCAACAATCCGACCGGTGAGGCGGCCGCCCCCGACGCGCTGCGGGAGTTCGCGGAGCGCTGCCGCGCCGCCGACGCCGAACTGCTCGTCGACGAGGCGTTCCTCGGCTTCACCGACCTCGACTCGCTGGCCGGCGCCGACGGCGTCGTCGTCGTGCGGTCGCTCACCAAGCTGTTCGGGCTCCCCGGGCTCCGCGCCGGCTTCCTCGTCGCCGCCGGCGACCGACTCGCAGACCTGCAGACCGCGCGGCGCGCCTGGAACCTCGGCGCCCCGGCCGCCGCGGTCGGCGCGCACGCGATGCGGCAGACCGAGTTCGTCGCGGAGACCCGGCGCCGCGTCGCCGCCGAACGCCGCCGCCTCCGAGCCGCGCTCACCGAGCGGCACGGCTTCGACGTGGCGCCGTCGGACGCCCCGTTCCTCCTCGTCGACGTCGGCGACCGCGACGTCGACGCGCTCACCGCCGCCGTCAGCGCCCGCGGCGTCGCCGTCCGCGACGCCACGACGTTCCGCGGCCTCGACTCGCACGTCCGCGTCGCCGTCCGGACGCCAGACGACAACGACCGGCTTCTGGAGGTGCTCGCCGATGTCGACGCCGACGTTTGAGGCGACGACGCGCGACGGCGTCCTCCGGCTGCGGCGGCCCGGCACGCGGTGGCTGTCGACCGGCTGGGACGGCGGCTTCGCCGACGCCGACGCGGCGTACAACGTCACGGTCCCGGACGGCTGGCACCGCGACGACCTCGCGGCGTACGTCGACGAACGCCTCGCCGCCGCCGACTTCGACGCCGCGCCCGCGTCCGGGCCGGTGCTGCTCACCGGCGTCGACCAGCGACACGCCCGCGGCGCCCGCTGCGGCCCGGTCGAAGCGGTCGTCACCGCCGGCGTCTCCAACCCCGCCGCGCTCCCGATGACGCCCGCCGGCGGCGACCTCCCGGCCGACTCCGCTGCCGACGCTGACGCCGATGCCGATGCCGATTCCGATGCTGACGCCGACGCCGGCACCGTCAACGTCGTCGTCGGCACGACCCGGGCGCTCGGCGACGCCGCGCTCGCAAACCTCGTCGCGGTCGCCGCCGAAGCCAAGACCGCGACGCTGCTCCACGAAACCGGATTCCCGGGGACGACGACCGACGCCGTCGTCGTCGCCACCGACCCCGACGGCGAGCCGTCGCGGTACTCCGGGAGCGCCACGCGAGTCGGCGCCGCCGCACGCGCCTGCGTCCGCGACGCGCTCCAGGCCAGCCTCGACTCGCGATACCGGGACGCGGAGCCGCCCCGGTCGGTCGAGGACGCGGAGTACGGCGTCGAAACAGCCGTTCGGAGCGACGTGTTCGTTCCCGGAGAGTAAGCGTCCTGAGGGCCGATGCACGAATCGGCGTCCGCCGCGGCCTCTCCAGGAGTTGCGGACGGTGACGCCGACCCCCGCCGGTCGGAGCCGTGTCGGCGTCTACGAACCGGTGACGTTGACCCAGTAATGGGTCTCCCGGTAGGCGTTCGCGACCGTCGAGTTCGCCGGCGGTTCGCCGCGGTACAGCAGGTACGTGAGCCGGAGCCTGGAACCGCTCATCGTCGGCGTCACCCGATGAGGGCTGTACCGCGTCTCGTTGGCCGGAACGGTCAGCTTCAGTTCGCGAAGCCGTTCCTGCTCGGTCACCACCGGCTCTCCGTCTCGCACCGCGACCCTGTTGAGTTCGACTACCACGGTGTACGCGGTGCGCTCGCGTTCGTGGTTGCCGACGCCGACGACGAACGAGTGCGGTTCGCCGACCGTCATCGTCGACGGGTATCCGGACGGCGTCGCGGCGCCACTCGCGTTCTCGGTGAGGAGGTAGAGGTTCGTGTTCCCGTTCGACTGGGGCGCCATCGCCGCGAACGCGACGCTGCTCGCTGCCAGCACGAGGCTGCACGCGAGGAGGACGGTGAGGGCTGTTTCGACGTCCGCCTCCGACCGGCGGAGTCCGGCACGGCCGGCCGATATCCACTCACGCCACGGAACGGCGAACCGCTGTTCGGGCGGGAGCGCGCGCCGTCGACGTGCCGCGAGCAGCGCCGCGACCAGCGTTCCGGAGCCGAGTGCGAGCACGAACGGCAGGAGTCTGACGCCCCACGCCGTGAACCTGAGCGCAATCCCGACCAGCGGCACCGCGACGACGCTCACCACGAACGAGAGGACGACCCGTTCCAGGCCGCTGATACCCTCTGCGCTCGCTCCGGCCGCTTCGGGGTCCGAACGGGACTGCTCGGACAACTGCCGCGGCGCAGCGGCCGATTCGGGGAACAGCGCGGCGACGAACGCGTACCCGGGGACGAACGTGAGGAACGCAGCGCCCAGGACGAGCCGAATCGGCGTCTGACCGAGCGGCTGCACTGCGACGACGACGGCGGTGAGCAGCGTGCTCACGGCGACCAGCGCGAGGTCGACCGGGAACTGCCGGGGCGTGTTCGAGCCGCGGGCGCGCATGATTCGCTTCAATACGGTGTCGGTGAAAAGTGGGTCGGAACGGAACCGGCCGAGGCGGCTCGGCGGACGGTCAGCGAGCGACTTCGCGGAACCTCACGGTGCTTCGCGTTCGTGGCTATCGACCGGTGTGCGTATCGTTGGCAGTCGGAGACGGTAAACCAAGAAATTTAACGCTGGCAGGAAGCGAACACAGATAAGAGGTATGGCCAGTACAACCCCGGCCCCTGACTCCGGCGTCGACGACTCGACCAGGGACACCGACCGGTCGACAGGGGAGACGGGGCATCCGGCCGACGACCTTCTCGTGTCGTCGACTGCTGACGAACAGCCGACGCTGTCTGTCGTCATGCCGACGATGAACGAGGAAGAGGGGGTCGCCGAGTGTATCACGCGGGCCAAGAACGCCATCGCGGAGCTGGAGGTCACCGCAGAAATCCTTCTCAGCGACGCGTCGAGCGACCGGACCCCGGAAATCGGTGCCTCGATGGGCGCCATCGTCCTCGAACCGGACCGTCCCGGGTACGGCTACGCGTACCGCTACGCGTTCGACCGGGCGCGCGGCGACTACATCGTGATGGGCGACGCCGACACGACCTACGACTTCGAGGAGATTCCGAAACTGTTCAGACTCGTCGCCTCCGGCGAGGCGGACATCGCGATGGGAAGCAGGCTTGAGGGGAACATCCGGCCCGGTGCGATGCCGCCGCTTCACCAGTACGTCGGAAACCCGCTGCTGACGAGGTTCCTCAACGCCTTCTACGACGCGGGGGTGAGCGACGCCCACAGCGGATTCCGGCTGCTGTCCCGCGAGGCGCTCGAAACGCTGGACCTCAAAACCGACGGCATGGAGTTCGCCAGCGAGATGATAATGGACGCCGGCGCGAAGGGGCTGAACATCGTCGAAACCCCGATTACGTATCACGAACGGGAGGGAGAAGCCAAACTGGAGAGCTTCCGTGACGGCTGGCGGCACGTGAAGTTCATGCTGGTGAACGCGCCGGGATTCCTGTTTTCGATTCCCGGAATCGTGTCCGGTGCGGCCGGCAGCGTGCTCATGCTCTTCGGCTACCTGAACGCGGTGGTTCTCGGTCAGCCGCTCGGCGTCAACACGCTCATCGCCGGGAGTCTCCTGGTCCTGGTCGGCCACCAAATCGGGAGTTTCGGGTTCCTCTCGGCGGAGGCGGCCGCGCCCATCCGCAGACCGGCGGATCTCATCACCGAGTTCGTCCTCAAACGGTTCACGCTGGAACGAGGCGCGCTCGTCGGCGCGTCAGCGTTCCTCTTCGGGGGCACGCTAGCCGCCTTCCTCGTCGCGCGCTGGGTCGAAAGTGGCTACACACGGCTGCCGCCGACGCCCGAGGTCGTGGTGGCGTTCACGTTCATCGTCCTCGGGATGCAGACGCTCTCGGTGTCGTTCTTCGGGCATCTGCTCTCTCAGAACCGCGACTGACCGGGAGGACCTTTCACTCACATGAAAATCGCGTTCGTCTACGACGCCGTCTACCCGCACGTCACCGGCGGTGCCGAGCGGCGCGTCTGGGAAATCGCGACCAGGCTCGCCGACGAACACGACGTCCACTGGTACGGCCTGCACTGCTGGGACGGGCCGCGCGTCGTCGAACGGGACGGGGTCACGCTCCACGGCGTCATGCCGTGGGACGACCTCTACACGGACGGCCGCCGCTCCATCCGGGAGGCGCTGGAGTTCGCCGCTCGGCTCGCCCCGCATCTCCTCGGAGCCGATTTCGACGTCGTCGACTGCCAACAGTTCCCCTACTTCCCGTGTTTCACCGCGAAGCTGGCGAGCGTCGGCACGGAGACGTCGCTCGTCGTCACGTGGCTGGAGATCTGGGGGGACTACTGGTACGACTACCTCGGACGCAAAGGCGTCGCCGGAAAGTACGTCGAGAAGGCCGTCATGCGGCTCCCGGACTACCACCTCACCGGGACCGACGGCAACAAACAGACGCTGGTGGACGCGGGCGTGAACCCGGACCGCGTCGAAACCGGCGTGCTCGGCGGCGTCGACCTGACCTGGATAGACGGTGTCGAGCCACACGACGAGCAGACCGACCTCATCTTCGTCGGCAGACTCATCGAGGCGAAAGGCGTCGACACGCTCGTCCGTGCCGTCGAACGGCTCCGCGCACGCAACGTCGACGTGACCGCCACGGTCGTCGGCGACGGCCCGGAGCGCGACGCCCTGGAGTCGCTCGCCGAGCGGCGCGGCGTCGCGGACTCCGTCGACTTCGCGGGGCGCGTCGAGAGCGACGAGGAGGTCATCGCGCGGATGAAATCCGCCGCGCTGTTCGTCTACCCGGCGGCGCCCGAAGGCGGCTGGTCCATCAGTGTCCTGGAGGCGAACGCCTGCGGCGTCCCCGCGGTCAGCGTCGCCAGCGGAGAACTCGGGCGAAACGAGGTGGTCGAAGACGGCGTCACCGGGCTGCTGGCCGACGCTCGAAGCCACGAGGAAATCGCTTCGCTCGTCCAGTCGCTCCTGGCGGACGACGACCGCCGGGCGGAACTCGGCGCGAACGCTCGGTCGTTCGCGGAGTCACAGAGCTGGGACGCCATCGCCTCACGGATGGACGGCATCTACGAGTCCATCGGCGACTGAGCGGGCGGGCTCACGAACCAGACTCGACGGTGACGAGTACGCCCTGGTCAGGACAATCGAGGCCGACGAAACGGTCTACGTGTACCATCGGACCGGGTGACGCGCCGGAGCCGAATGCCCCGAAACCGGCGGTGTTGCGGCTCTGCGTCGGCGTGACACTCCGAAAGGAAAATCAGCGTCGGGACGAATGGGTGGGACACTCGTGAGCAACATCGTCCTCCTCACTGCGGACTCGCTCCGCGCGGACCACGTCTCCTCTCACGGATACGAACGGGAGACGACGCCGAACATCGACGCGCTCGCTGACGCGAACACCCAGTTCATGCGAGCGTACAGCCCCAGTTCACACACCCGTGAGTCCGTCGGCTCCATCCTCTCGGGGCGGTACCCCGACGAAGCCATCGACGAGCGCTACGCGTTCGACGCGGAGGGCCTCGCGGAGAAGCTCGACGACCACGCGACCGCGGCGTTCCACTCGAACCCGTTCATCTCGGAGGCGTACGGCTACGACGACGGGTTCGACGAGTTCTTCGACGACCTCCGAATCGGGAGCCACTGGACGATTGCGCTGGCACAGCGGCTGTGGGACATCCTGCGGAACCACAACTACGTCCGCGCCGACGAACTGAACGAGCGGGCGCTCTCGTGGGTGGACTCTCTCGACGACGACGAGGACTTCTTCCTGTGGGTCCACTACATGGACACGCACGGCCCGTTCGAACCGCCGGAGCCGCACCGCAGCGAGTTCTTCGCCGGGTCCGTCGGCGGCCGCGAGGGGCAGCGGCTGTACCGGCGCGCCGCCAAACACCCCGAGGAGGTCACCGACGAGACGCGCGAGATGTTCCTCGACCTGTACGACGGCGAAATTCACTACTTCGACCACCACGTCGACGACCTCGTCGACTCCCTCCGGCGACGCGGCCGCATGGACGAGTCGCTGCTGCTGCTCTCGGCGGACCACGGCGAAGAGTTCGGCGAGCACGGCCAGTACTCTCACCCCGCGGAGCTGTACGACGAACTCACTCACGTCCCGCTCGTCGTCAGCGGCCCGGGGTTCTCGGCCGCCGACGTCGACGTCCCGGTTTCGCTCATGGACGTGGTTCCGACTGCGCTGGAGTTCCTCGGCGAAGACGTCGACGGCTACCCCGGCGTCCCGCTTCAGGCCGTCGCGTCCGACCCCTCCGAGTACGCGGACCGCGTCGTGTTCTGTGAGGCGCGCGGCGAGGACGACGACTCGGACGTCCGGCGGTTCTCGGCGCGTCGGCAGGGGAGCGACCCGGTGTTCGTCGAGTGGTCCGTCTCGGACGACGAACTCCTCGGCGTCTCGCCCGCCGACGCGCCCGCCGACCTCCGTGACCGACTCGAGTCGTTCGTGGCCGACAGGATGCAGGCCGGAACCACTCACAGTCCCGAACTGGGCGACGAAATCGACAGCGAAGTCGAGCGCCGACTCGAAGCAATCGGATACAAGGAGTAACGCCGTCGTCGCGGCGCCGCTCGGCCAGGCGAGGACGTCTACCGGAACCGCTCGACGCGCTCCGCGATGAACCGCCGTTCGCGTTCCGAAGGCGGGTCGAGGACCGCGGTAACGCCGAGGTGAAGCGGCGTCGCCAGCGCGACGAACGCGACCACCAGCGGAAGCGACGGCTGAACCGCGGACCTGAACGCGCTCGCACCTGCCGTGAACGCGGCTGCGGCGACGACGACCGTCAGGAGCGTCCTGCGGGAGACGGGTCGGACCCCGTACTCCCTGTACAGCACGACGGAGGCGAGGACGTTGAACGACCCGTACGCCGTCGCTGTCGCGATGGCCGCCCCGACCATCCCCATCGTCGGAACCAGCAGCAGATTCAACACGACGTTGCCGCCTCCGGCGAGCGCCGTTCCCACGAGCACCGCGCGGGTGTCGCCGGTGCCGATGAGCGCTTCGCGGTTCATCCCGAGCACCACGTGCGAGAAGAACCCGAGCGAGATTATCGGCAGCACGTGGGCGCTGGCTGCGTACTTCTCGCCGAACACGCCGACGATTATCTCGCCGTTGAACACCATCAGCGTCAGGAACACGGGGAGCGTCAGGTACGTGATCCACTTCGTGGACAGCAGGAACGTGTCCCGCATCCCCTCGCGGTCACCGTCGTCGTGCAGCGAGGAGAATATCGACAGGAACGGCGCCTCGAACGACCAGATGACGACCAGAAGTAGCCGAGCGACGATGAAGTTCGGGTCGTACAGTCCGACCTCCTCGCTTCCCTGAAACGCCCCGATGAACGCGGTGTCGAGTTCCTCCATCAGCCGCCACAGCGAGGTGACCAGAAGCAGCGGGAGCGAAAACGCGACCAGCGACTTCAGCCGTCCGGCGGCGCCCCTCGACGCCACCGCTCGGACGGAGAGCAGGCCGGTGCTGACGGCGACGTACGCCGATGCGACTGCCGTGACCGTCATTCCGGCGACCCACCCCATCGCCGCCCAGTAGACGGAGCGCATCACGGCCGCCCCGACGACCAACCCCGTGAGCGTCGAGATTCGCATCACCGCCTTGAGCATCACCTCCGCCCGCGGTTCGTTGATTCCCCTCGTTCCGCTTATCGTCAGCCAGTACGCGACGTACAGCGGGACGGTCGTCAGGACCAGCGCCACCGTCTCTGTCGCATCGGGAGACAGGAGCTTCGGGACGAACCAGCCGGTGAGCGACAGGGCCGCGGCGGTGACGACGACCGCCGCCAGCTGCGCGAACAGGAAGCCGCTGGAGAACGCTTCGGCGACGTCGTCTATCCTCGGGAGCGTCCGCGTGATTCCCTCCCGAAGCCCGAACTCGGCGAACAGGATGAGGATGTTCACGACACTGAGCGCGAACACGAAGACGCCGTACCGATCCGGTCCGAGGAGTCTCGCCCCGGCGATGCGCGTTCCGAACGCGAGTGCGAGCGCGAACACGTTCCCGCCCAGAATCAGCAGTCCGCTCGTCGCGAGCGTCTCCTGAGCCGACCCCTCTCCCGTCATCTCAGGAGGCAGTCGAGTTCTCGCGCAGGCAGACGGAGAGCGACCCCCCGGCGGCGATTTTCGACGCGTTCCAGCAGCCGCTTCTCGTGAGTATCAGGTCGCGGCCCGTGCTTTTCACCGCCAACCCCGGAGCGACCTGCGGGACGGCGTGCGTGACGTACTCGTCGCCGGTGAGCGCCCTGTCGAACGACTGGAGCTGTTCGACCTCGGCCTCGGTGAACCGCCAGTCAGTCCCGCCGAACCGCGGGTCGACGTTGTTGCCGAGCGGCGACATCGGACCGACGACGCTGAAACAGAGGAACAGCGTCAGCACCACGACCGTCACGCTCCGGTTCCGGTCGAACTCTCGCCGCCCGACCTCGGCCAGCAGAACCGCCGCGAACAGGGCGAGGACGACGCCGACAAAGTAGTACAGCCGGTACCCGATGTTGAACATGAGGTCCAGGGAGACGAGCAGTACCGTCGGGCCGACGACCGTCACCGCGAGCGCGAGGAGGACGACGTCTCCCTTTCGCCGCCGGAGCGCCGAGAGAACCGCGCCGAGGCCCCCGAACACGCCGAGCACCGCCATCGGGGAGAACGTCAGCAGCATCCCGACCGGCCCGCCCCAACTTCCGGCGCCGATGCTTCGCCCGACCACGTCGTTCTCCGGAAGGAACTTCGGGAGGTTCCCGCTGCCCTCTGCCGACCCACCGCCGGTCGACCCGGACCCACCGCCTGCGTTCCTGTCGGTGTATCCGGAGGAGACGCCGGAGTCCGTGCTGTTGTCGAACCCGGAGCCGAAAATCGCGACCGCGAGTCGGCGGCCTCTCGACGTCAGAATCACGGCGACCGCCGCGACGAACGTCGCCACGGTCGCTTTCAGCGCCGCGGCGAGATTCGGGAATCCGTCGGGCCGCTCCACCTCGTGATACGCCGTGACGACGGTGACGACGCCGACCGCCGTCCCGGCTATCACCAGCGCGTACATGAAGTGGATGAACACGGTGGCACAGCCGAGGACCCCCAGCAGGACGAGAAACCGTCTGTCGCCTCCCTGGATGTACTTTCCGAGGAGGAAGACGACCGAGCAGAACACGAAGATCGCGAGCGACTCCGGTTCGAGCAGCGCCGACGTCCGAAACAGGAGGAAGTGTGCCGACGCGACGACCACCGACGCGAGCGCCACTCTCACGTCGTCGTACAGCGCCGTGGACACGCAGAACACCACGAGCGGCGTGATGGACGCGACGAAGATGACGAGAAACCGCGACCCGAACGGCTGGAGAGCAAGCAGTTCGCGGCCGAGCGCCTGAAACACGAAGTACGCCGCGGCGGTCGAGTACATGTCGCCGCCCGGGATGCTCCCGGTCGCGACGATCGCCTCGACGCGCCGCATCCACAGGTAGTGGTCTATCCCGCTCGTCACGACCGAGATGAATCCGGACAGACGGACGAAAGCGCCAGCGGTGAGCGCCACGAGTATCACCGCCCACCGGTCGCCGCGAGTGAGGTCCCCAGTCAGAACAGCGGCGAGCAGCAGCGTCGCCGCCGCGCCGAACCCTGCGAAGACGTACAGCGGCCGCGGGACCGGTGCGCCGGCGAGGCCGAACCGCGTCGCGGTCACGGCGAGACAGAGCGCGGCCGCGCTGATGACCGTCCGCGCGCGGTAGTCGAACCGACGACTCATGTCACTCCGGTCGCGGCAGGACCCAGTTTAGCCCGTCGCTTCGCGTCGACGGCCGCGTCGTTCGAGCGCCGTTCGTTCGCGACGGTGACGTCGGCGTTCTCTGTCCCCGCCCCGCCGACTGACACGTTCGCCCCGCCCAGGACAGCCCGTTCGGAGACCTGCACCCGCTCTCCGGCCACGACGTACTCCCCCGGGTACGGAACCACGACCGAAAACCGGCTGTTCGCGGACGACTGAACCCTGCGCTCGTACGTGAACGAGGTCGCCCCGACTTCGATTTCGGCTGACGCGGTCACCGTCGAGTTCGCCGGCGCGTCACCGACGATTCTCGCGCCGGGGACGAAGGCGAACGCCTTCACCGCTCCACCGGGGCTCGCGTGGATCAGGCGGAAGTGCGACAGGCCGCCGACGCCGTCGAAGCGACTCCCGTGGTGTCCGTGTAGCCGCGTGTACATCGACTCGTCCGGCGGCGACCCGTCCACGTCGGTCGTAACGACGAAGCCGACCGGGTGGGTTCGGAACGTCGACGACCACGCGCCAGGATTCGTCGAGAGCAGGAACTTCTCGTACGTGTCCCGCGCGTACGAGTAGTCCCGCGAGTGGCCGTTCACGAAGTAGTTGTAGATGCGGACGTCCGACCACTGGCTCAGGACGTAGTTCTCCGGGTACTCGATGCGTCGCTCGGACGCGTAGTCATCGATGGCCGTCGCGGTTCGATAGGTGGACTCGTCGACGGTCTGCTGGCTCATCTTGACCGGCGTCTGCACGAACCCGAGACTGGCCACCAACACGAACAGCACCACGACGTACTTCGCTTCCTCTCCCGTCGGCAGTCGGAGCGAGCGGCTCTGCGGCGAGTCGCCCGTCGGCCTCGAACCGCTCTCGCTTCCGAACATCGACGGTCGTGACGTGATTCCCACGCGCGCGGCGAGCGCGACGAACCCGAGCCCGGCGAAGACGGAAACGAACAGCGACAGCGGGCCCAAGAACCGAATCTGGACGACGCTGAGGACGAAGAAGTACAGGGTGAGCGTCGTGACGGCGAGCAACGCCGAGTGGTGCTCGCGGAACACCCGGCGGGCCGCCCACGCCACCCCCGGAACCGCGAGGAAGAACGCCAGCCCGAAGAACAGCACCGGCGCGAAAATCGTCCCGAGGTCGCCGCTGAACAGCGACATGGTCTCCGCAATCTGTCTGGAACTCGTCTGATTCATGTAGATGACGAACTGTTCGACCGCACGCGCGACGTCCGGCACGAACAGCCACGCGAGGGCTCCGCCGGCCAGAGCGCCGGCGACGCTCGCCGCGGCGGCCTCGGACACGGAGCGTCCGAACCGGACGAACACTTCCCCACAGGAGACGACGAGCACGGCGCCCGCCAACAGGAGCGCGGGGGCGAACGCCCGGAACGCCTCGACCCAGCCGAGACCGAAGAACGCGAGGAACGTCAGGAGCGTCGCCACCGCGAGGCCGGCGAGGAGGCCGACGTTCTCTCGGAGCGGTCGCGTGTCGGCACGGACCGACGAAAGCACCAGCAGTTCGGTGTAGATGGCGACCGGGAAGACGAACAGCGGTCCGCCGCGCCAGTTCAGCACCAGCGCCGTAACCCCGACACCGAGCCCCAGGACGCCGAGTTTGGAGACGGACCCGTCACGGTTCGTCGCGAGCGCCACGAGCGAGAGCGCGACGACGGCGATGAACACGTAGTCGAGCGCGTGGTGGTCGCCGAACCCGAGCATCGTCCGGTAGCCGTGAACCGGGACGACGGCCAGCAGAAACACCGCCGACAGGCCGACGCGGACGTCGTCGAAGACGTCGACGGCGATGCGGTACACCAACAGCGCGGAGAACAGCGCGGCGATGGGCGGATACCACGCCAGGACGAGACCCGCGGCCCTGTCCGTTCCGCCGAGCGCCGCGGCGCTCCACCAGGAGAGCACCACGATGAGAACGTCGTGCGCTGCGAGGGAGTCGGGGAGCGACGTCAGCGCGCCGACGTCGAACGCGGACAGGTCGCTTTCGAGGAGCCGCTCGGTCCAGTACCGGTAGAACCACGGGTCGTTTCCGACGAGAACGACGTCGGAGCCGCGGAACACGGCGTTCCACGGCAGCAGGACGCGGACGGCGAGCAAGAACAGCAGTGCGGCCGCGAGGCCGGCGACGGCGGTCCGGTCGACGTCGGGCCGGGAGACGCTCACCGACGAGATTCGGTCAGCGATACCGGCTCCGGCGTCATCGGTCTCGCCGGAGAGCCCGGCTTGCACGGCGTCGCGGTCGGCGAGGCGGTAGCCGTCGTCGGCGGTCACGACGATTCCCCTGTCGACGAGTTCGCCGAACAGACCGGAGTCGACGTCGACGTCCGCGAACTCCCACGGACCCTCCGCATCCGCTTCGAGGAGCTGTTCGAGCGCGCGCTCGCCCCCCGATTTCTCTGCGAGGAAGCCGTCGACCTCCCCGCGAACGTCGGACATGCCCGAGTCAAGCGAAGGTCGGAAGATAAACCCTCCGCGACGGTGTGGCGCTCGCAGTTCGCCTCCACAAAGTACTTAGCTGCCACCCGACCCGTTCGCCGCCTATCCCCGGAATTCCGGTGTGTGAAGGGTTGACGCGCCACGCGACCCACCACAAGACATTTATAACGAGCGGTGTTTCATCAGCCCGTACCCCTACCCATGGTGACAGCAGCTAGTATCCCTCGCCGAGTCCGCTCCGCGGGCGGTCTGGGGCAGGCGTGGGCGAATGGTGATGTCGCCGATGCAGTGCAGATCCGATCCAAACTATGACAGACTATAACGACAAAATCCGCGCGCTGTTCCTGACAGCGCTGATGGTGTTCAGCGTCTTCGCTGGGACCGTCGCGTTCTCAGGCGCAGCAGCTGCTGGTAACTCGAGTACCGCCAGCAGCCTCTCCGTCACACCCAGCACGGTCGCGCCTGGGGAGACGGTCTCAGTCAGTGTAACGACTTCAACTAGTGGAAAAGACGTCGTGTTCGCGATCGACGCGGACAACGACGGCAGCATCCAGTCCGACGAAATCCTCAGCGCCATTCAGGACAACGGCGCAGAGGACACGGACGACAGCGACAACGCTGTCAAGGGAGAAATCACGCTCCCGACTGGCCTCTCTGACGGTACGACGTACACAATCGTCGCCATCGAAGAGGACAGCACCTACGGCAGTAGCAGCACAGAGGACGGCAACGCCGACATCAACACGCCGTTCTCGGTCGCTGGTGCTGACACCTCCGACACCGTGACGGCCGAAACCAGTGCGTCCCCCGGTGCGCCGACGTTCCGGAAGGCGACGCACTACCGTAACAGCACGAACAGCGCCATCATCGAGCTCGCGTTCAACGAGCAGATCAGCAGCTACGGTGGCGTGAATGTTGGCCTGGAAGATGGCTCGGTCGTCTCCATCAGTTCCAGCAATATCTACAAGGACCCGAACGACCCCGCCCAGCCTCCGGCAGCTTCGACTGGTCGGCTGGTCGTCAACACGTCCGGCTCCGTCTACACGGGCATCAAGAACGTCAGCCTGACTGGCACGTGGCAGGACGCCTCGGGCATCGCACCCAGTAGCTCCACCATTAGCGCGACGTTCGCGCCGACTACGGTCGAATCCGACCAGCTCGGTACGTCCACCCCGTACACGACGGTTGAGGGGTACGTTGGCGCTAACGTCGCTATTGAAGCTGGATCTGCCAACACACAGATCAGCATCAATGGTCCGGGCGTCGACCGGAACCGTGGCACCGGCGCTGGTAGCCACGTGTACGTGCTCGACACGGACGACTTCCAGACTGGCAACTACACGATCGCGGTCGGCAACAAGAAGGCCTACCTCGCTCTCTCCGACCTCGGCCTGACGGTCGAGTCCGACGAGAGTTCGTTCACGACCGCGCAGAACGTGACTGGTGTCGTCCAGGCTGA